>NZ_JBHSDU010000015.1:1646682-1733062 GCF_042651805.1 Steroidobacter flavus
GAGACGATTCACCGTCGGATCGATGTTGCTGCCATAACGGTCACCTTCGTTGTACAGCGTGTCCTGGCCATCGCCGCGACCGAACAGATACGTGTCGCTGCCGAAGCCACCGACGAGCACGTCGTTGCCCGCGCCGCCGTCGAGAATGTCGTTGCCGATGCGGCTGAGATTGATGCCACCGTAAATATCTTCGCCGTACAGGTTGTCATTGCCGGTACCGCCGATCAGGTGATCGTCGCCGATGTTTCCTTCCAGCGTGTCGATGCCCTCACCGCCATCCAGCACGTCGTTGCCGTTGTTGCCGAACAGGTTGTCGTTGCCGGTGCCGCCGTCCAGAATGTCATTGCCAACGTTGCCATTGAGCGTGTCGTTGCCGCCGAGACCGTAGATGGTCGCGCCAGTGGCGGGCGCGGTGAGCGTATCGTTGCCCTCCGTGCCCTGCCGGACTCTTTGCGTGATGTATGCGACATCCCAGATCGTGCCGTCGGCGAAGCGGATCTGGTTCACCGCATAGCCTTCCGCATGCAGGCCATCGCCAATGAAGTAACCCACGAGGGTTACCTGGTCGGTCGTGCCGTTGATGCGCACGATCAAGTCGTTACCGCTGCGCGCGACGCTCACATCGCTCGCGACGACACCGTCCTTGAATTGCAACACGTCGAGACGATTCGCCGTCGGATCGATGTTGCTGCCATAACGGTCACCTTCGTTGTACAGCGTGTCCTGACCATCGCCGCGACCGAACAGATACGTGTCGCTGCCGAAGCCACCGACCAGCACGTCGTTGCCGGCGCCGCCGTCGAGGATGTCGTTACCGATGCGGCTCGGGTGAATTCCGCCTTCGGCTTCTTCACCATACAAGTAGTCGTTGCCCGCGCCGCCGATCAGGTGGTCGTTGCCGACGTTTCCTTCCAGCGTGTCTATGCCGTCGCCGCCGCTCAGCGCGTCATTACCATCTTCACCTTGCAACGTGTCGTTGCCCACGTCGCCATCGAGCGTGTCGTTACCCGCCGCGCCCTTCAAGGTGTCGTTGCCGGCGGCACCGTTCAAGATGTCGTTACTGGCATAGCCCAGGATGATGTCGTCGCCGGAAGTGGGTTGCAGCACCATCGTCTTGATGGTCGGCACGTCCCAGATCGTGCCATCGGCAAAGCGGATCTGATTTACTGCCTGGCCTTCGGCATGTGTACCGTCGCCCACGAAGTAGCCGATCAACGTGACTTGATCCGTCGTCCCTGCGATGCGAACGATCAGGTCGCTGTTCACTCGCTGCACGGTCACTTCGCTCGGCAGCACACCGTCCTTGAACTGCAACACGTCCAGCTTGTTCACGGTCGGGTCGATGTTGCTGCCATAACGGTCACCTTCGTTGTACAGCGTGTCCTGACCATCGCCACGACCGAACAAATACGTGTCGCTGCCGAAGCCACCGACCAGCACGTCGTTGCCGGCGCCGCCGTCGAGGATGTCGTTACCGATGCGGCTCGGGTGAATGCCGCCTTCGGCCTCCTCGCCATACAAGTAGTCGTTGCCTGCGCCGCCGATCAGGTGGTCGTCACCGATGTTTCCTTCCAGCGTGTCGTTGCCGTCACTGCCGTAGAGGGTGTCGTTGCCGTCTTCGCCCTTGACCGTATCGTTGCCCAGTTCGCCATCGAGCGTGTCGTTACCCGCCGCACCTCGAAGCGTATCGTTACCCGCGGCACCGCTGAACGTGTCATTGCTGGCGTAGCCCAGGATGATGTCGTCACCCGACGTTGGCTGCAGCACCATGGTCTTGATCGTCGGCACATCCCAGATCGTGCCGTCGGCAAAGCGAATCTGATTGACCGCCTGGCCTTCCGCATGCGTGCCGTCGCCCACGAAGTAACTCACGAGCGTCACTTGATCCGTCGTGCCATTGATACGCACGATCAAATCGTTGCCCGTGCGTGTCACGCTCACATCGCTCGCGACGATGCCTTCCTTGAACTGCAACACATCCAACTTGTTTTCTGTCGGATCGATGTTGCTGCCGTAGCGATCGCCCTCGTTGTAAAGCGTGTCCTGGCCATCGCCGCGACCGAACAGATACGTGTCGCTGCCGAAGCCACCGACCAGCACGTCGTTGCCGGCGCCGCCATCGAGGATGTCGTTGCCGATGCGGCTCGGGTGAATGCCACCTTCGGCTTCTTCACCATACAAGTAGTCGTTGCCCGCGCCGCCGATCAGGTGGTCGTCGCCGAGGTTGCCTTCCAGTGTGTCGTCGCCGTTGCCGCCGTCCAGCACGTCGTTGCCGCCCGAACCTTTCAGGGTGTCGTTGCCGGCACCGCCACCGAACGTATCGTTGCTGGCATAGCCCAGCAGGTTGTCATTGCCCGCTGTCGGCAACAACAGCATCGCCTTGACCTCTTCGACGGTCCAGATCGTGCCATCCGTAAAACGAATCTGGTCCACGGCGTAGCCGCGCGGGCTCAATCCGTCATCGGTGAAGTAATACTGGATCGTGATCTGGTCGGTCGTGCCGTTGATCCTGAGCACCAGGTTCGCGCCTTCGCGCGCGATGGAAACATCGTTGGCAACGACACCTTCCTTGAACCTGAGCACATCCAGCTTGGTCGTCACCGGATCGGGTGTGCCCAGCCAGTTTCCGTCGTTGTTGATCGTGTCCTGGCCGTCACCGCGGCCGAACAAGTACGTGTCTCGGCCGTAACCGCCGACCATATGATCGTTGCCGGCACCGCCATCCAGCACGTCGTCGCCTGAAATGTTGCCGAGGCCGCCAAAGGTTTCGTCGCCGTAGAGCGAATCGTTGCCAGCGCCGCCAATGAGGTAATCGTCTCCGGCATGCCCGCGGAGATCGTCGTTGCCGGCATTGCCCACCAGCGCATCGTGTCCACCGCCACCGTGCAGCGAGTCCGTCCCGGCGCCACCGATCAACACGTCGCTGCCGTCGTTACCAGACAACGTGCTGCCAGTCGTGCTGCCGATCAGGATTTCGTGGCCCGCGGCTCCGTTGAGCGTGGCGCCGGTACCGGCGTCGAACTTGACTCCCAGCTCGTCGTACAGTGCTTGCAGTTGCGCAGTGACGGGCAAGGTACGCAGCGTCTGCTCCACCATTGCCAGGCCGTCCCAGCCGTTGTTCAGCAGCGAGCCGTGCATGAGCTGCGTCAGCTCCACCATATCGGTGACGCCGTTGATGACGTCGGCTGCGATACGGTTCTGCAGCTCGGCGTTCAGCGGCGCAAAGTCGTAAGTGACATTGCCCTGCTCGGGATCGATCGTCATCAGTACGTCATCGAGCATCGGCCGCAGGCGCGTTTCGATCACGAGTGCGTCATATACAGACTCGAACAGCATGTCGTAGCTGGCTTCGAGCGCGTCGATCTGAGCTTCGGATAGAACGATTCGGATCACGGGCAGGCTGAGCGTGCCGCCACCGCCACCACCGCCGCTGCCGTTGCTGCTGGATAACGTCACCATGGACGAACCCGAGCGAGCGCCCTCCCCTTCGTCACTGGGCATCGTAAAGAAATAACGCCCGTTGAAGGCTTCGAGAACGGTGAACAGGAAACGCACGCGCTGGAGTTTCGCGACCCACGCGTCGTAATGCGCGATCTCTCCTTCCGTGACGGCAGTGGCTCCGCTGCCGCCGCTTGGCCCACCACCGGAAGGATCGCCGGCCGAGATGAAGCCCGAGCCGGGACTCTGCAGGTCGCCCAGCCGATACCACTGCAATCCGATATCTTCTGCGGATGCGCGGGCTTCCATCGTCTGCATCCCGCCGGTCTCGGCCCACTCCAACAGCAGGTTCTGCACCAGCATGCGCTGCTGACCGCGAGTCGTCGCATCGGCAAAGGCTTGGAGCTGGCTGCGCAGCGAGGTCGAAAGACTCGCAGCCTCCCGAAGATCGCGCACCGCACCGGAACCGAACATATTCGGTAGGTCTTCCACGCCCGGCGCGAGCGGAATCTGGTCGGGGAACTCGCGATGGAACGTGTCCTCGATGAGATCCACGTCAGCGGTGTCGTGAGTCTCTCCGAGCGTACCTGCACTACCGTCGGCGCGAGTGTAGGTGCCCACGTCCGCGATTCGATTGCCATTGGGCAATACCTGGTCGCGAGCCACGCCCCCGACATTGATCGATGTGATGCCCAGTTGTTGCAGCGTGAACAGCTCGCCGCTTTGTGAGATACCGTCCTGATTCAAATCGCGCCACACGCGCAAATCGTTGAATCGCGCATCCGCGCTGGTTACAGCACCGTCGCCGTTGGTGTCTTCAGCAGCCAAAGCCGCAAAACCGTCTTCGGCCTCGGTGCCATTTGCCAGCAGCGTCGAATCGCCGAACAGCTCACGGCCACTATCGATGGTGCCGTTCGAGTTGCGGTCGAGCACGAGCAGTCCGTCGTCCGAGGAGATCCACCCCGTGGCGTTCTTGGTGCCATCGCCATCGTGATCGAACAGGATGGGATGGTTGGGATTGATACCCACACTCTCGATGCCGTCGCCATCGAGGTCCAGCGTCAAAGGATCGCGGCGCGCCTGCCACGCCATGCCGAGATTGAAACGATCCGAAACCCACTGGGCAATGCCGTTGATGCCCTCGCCCAGGATCGGTCCGAGGTATCTGTCGCCGAGGAAGCCGAACAATCCGATCAACGCAAACGCCAGGAGCGCCGAAGGCCCGAACACCGCCGCGAACAGGCCGGCTACAGCCGCGCCGAGGATGGCGCCTCCCGCTCCACCCAACAAACTGCCAAACGCCTCGCCCACCCCGCTCCAATCGCCGCTATGCGCGGAGTCATAAACGGCAGCGGCCACTTGTGCCGCGTCAACGATGCCGCCGCCCCATTTTGCATACGTGCCCAGACTCGACTGTCTCGCAGCTTCCGCCAGCTCGCGCCCCATTCGCACTTTTGCGTCGTCCGCCGCGTTCTGGTACTCCGCCATCTTGTTCGTCCAGGCATCCCGCTGATCCTGAATGAAAGAGGGGTCGAAGCCACGCTGCTCGAGCAGCTCGGTAACCAATCGCTGATAGGTATCGATCCTGGCGTACGCCTCATCGAGCAGGTTGAAGGCGGTCTGGGCGTTGATATTGGCCCCTTGTTGCAAAATGTCCGACGACCTTTCTATGGCCTCGGTCAGCCCAGTCCACAACTGAGTCGCGAGATCCGTCTGTGCTTCCTGGATATCCCGCATCTCTCCGACAGTGATTGTCACCGCAGCCATTTCCGCCTCCTGCTGATAAGTTCCGAAAGCTCCACCGCCAGGCACAGCACCACCGCCAGCGTTCCGAGATAGATGCCTGCCATCCATAAAAGAAACGTGTCCCGCTCATGGGACACCGCCTCGAAGAATCCATATGAGAATTGATGCTCGTTCATCTCGGGCGGCGCGACGAAGAACTGCGCGGCCACCAATGCAACGGCGAGTACTCGCAGAATCCTGCCGCCCCATCCACCTGCATTCACACCCGCGGCAACATTCACTTTTTCAAATCGGGTGATGGCGAGGCAAACGCCGCCGGCGACTCCGAGTACCAGCACGCTGAAATGACCGATGGCCGCGGCAAGAGGAAATCGAGAAGCGTCGGCCATGCCCTCGACCCCTCGAAATATCCGCGCCGCCGCGGACAGCCCCTCCCATAGCCCGCAGGACCGTTGACAAGCCTCTAACGATGTCGGCAACAACAACACCGCGGCAGCGATCGTTGCGAGCGACAAAACAACGATGGCAGTAAATGCCCCTCGGCTGAGCAGCGGGTACAGTACGGCTTGGTCACCGACACCGGGCTTACCGCTCACGCGCAGCCTCCGCAAGCGTCTTCTGCACCGGCGATAGCAGGTACTGCATGACTGTGCGCTCGCCCTTGCGAATGTCCGCTACCACTTGCATGCCCGGGGCGAGCGGTAACTTCGAGACACCCGCGCCGAGTGCCTGCTCATCGAGGGTGACCAGCGCCTTGTATGGAGAGACGGGCGCGTCGCGATCTTCCGAATCGCGTCGGGGATCCTGCGGATTGTTGGTTTCCGAAGCATCGGCGGAAATTTTCTTCACCGTGCCTTCGATCATTCCGTAATCCTGGAACGGATAAGCGGCGAGCTTGACCTTCACGCGCTGGCCTTCGCGCACAAAGCCGACGTCGTCGTTCCGTATCATCACTTCGGCGACCAGCTCTTCGTCGATGGGAACCAGGCTCATCAGCACGGTGCCGGCATTGACGACAGCGCCCACGGTGTACGTTGCAACGTCCTTGATGATGCCGTCCTGGGGAGCGCGCAGCTCGCTCAAGCGACCGCGATGCTCCTGCTTCAGCAGCTCGTGTTGTGCCTTTTGCAACTGAGTCTGCGACTCGACCCGCTCGCTGAACAGTTGCTGCCGATACTCGGATGTGACACGCGCGATCCGGCCTTGCGACTCCGCAATGTGAGATTGCAGGCTGGCGACGGTGCGCTGCTGTGACAGCAGGTTCTGTTCCGTCTCGATTCGCTGCCGCTGCTTCTCGGCGAGCTGAAATTTCGGTACCAAGCCCTGTTGCGCGAGCCTCGCGAGCGATTCCTCTTCCTCACGATAGATCGGCAGCAGCTTCTCCAGCTTCACAACCTGCGCCTGCGCGCCGTGCAAATCTTCCTTGGCTTGCTCGAGAACGGCCTCTTCGGTCTGAAGCATGTCTTCATATGCTTGCCGACGCGCTCGCGCCTGCGCATCGACCTGGCGGAACAGCTCAGCGGAATCTTCCGGACGCCGACTCATCTTCTGATCGGACATCTCCGCTTCAATACGTCGTAGTTGCAAGCTGCGCAGCTCCACTTCTTTCGCGACGATCGCGGTGTCCGCTTCCGATAGCGTCGTGTCGAGCCGCAGCAGCACTTGGCCGGCACGCACGCGATCGCCTTCAGTCACGAGGATCTCACGCACGATGCCCGCATCCGCCGGCTGCACGATCTTCACGTAGGTCTGCGGAACCAGCTTGCCCTCGGCGCTTGCGACGATGTCCAGCTTGCCGAGCAGCGACCACAACAAAAGTATTCCCAGCAGTATCAGCAAGGTCCACAACACCATCCGAGGCATCGGCGAAGGAGGACGTTGTTGAATCGCCAGGATCGCCGGTGCGAAGTCGAGCGCCGCGGTTTGCGGCTCGAGGAAGTCCAGTTTCATGCGCGCGAGTCCTCACTCTTCGAGCCGGCGGCCGGCGCATCTCCGATGCCGCCTTGAATGACTTCAAAGTGCTTCTCTTCCGTGCCGGCGCCGCGGATTTCGAACACGGCGTCGAACTTCAGGCCACGCGGGAGCTGGTGAGTAATGAAAAGAATTGTCACGCGCCCTTTCAGCGCGCTGATGGTGCGAGCGAAATGCTCCGCCGTTTGCTGATCGAGGCTGCTGATCGCCTCATCGAAGATCAGGATCTTCGGCCGCTTGAGCAACGCACGCGCGATGGCGATGCGTTGACGTTGACCGCCGGACAATCCAACGCCGCGCTCGCCGACAGCGGTTTGATAGCCTTTGGGCAATTTTTCGATGGCGTCGTGAATCTCGGCCATGCGACAGGCCTGCACGACCTGCTCGAAGGTGGCCTGCGGATTTGCCAGCGTCAGGTTCTCGTAGACGGTGCCGGAGAACAGCACGGTCTCTTGCGGCACGACGCCGAAGTGCAGGCGCAACTCGTTCGCGGACAGATAACGCGTGTCGCGGCCGTCGATGTGAATGTGTCCGTCGGCAGGCCAATAGAATCCCTGCAGCAACTTCGCGAGCGTGCTCTTGCCGCTGCCGCTCGGCCCCATCAAGGCCACGCATTGGCCGCCACGCACCGTGAGATTGAAATCGCGATAGAGCAGCGGCAGAGATTCGGCGTAGCGGAACGCCAGGTTCTTGATCTCGATCGCGCCGTTACCGGTCGACTCACGCTGCGGAATCACCGTGTACGGCTCGGCGGGCGCATTCATCAGATCGCCCAGCCGCTTCACCGCAATGTTTGCTTGCTGGAATTGCTGCCACAGGCCCACGATGCAGAAAAGGACAATCGAGAATCAGCGTGACTGCGGCGCTGGCGAGGAACTCTCGAATCTGCTCCACGCCCTGGACGCGCGCCACCACCACACCGGTCGGTCGATTCTCGTAGTAGCGCAACGGCAACTTGATCAAATGTTCGAACACGCGCGAGCCCAGTACGGCGTCGATGCGATTGCCCGTGTGCAGCACCAGGTATTGCCGGACCCAGGACATTAGGGCGGTGAAGACCATGAACACCGCCATCGCGACCCCGATGACGATCAGGGTACTGAACGTCCGGTGCACCACGACTTTGTCGACGACCACTTGCGTGAACAGCGGCGTCGCCAGAGCCATCAGCTGGATCGCCAGCGACGCGAGCAGCACATCGCGCCATATCGTGCGATGCTTGAGCAACTCGGGCACGAACCAGCGGAACCCGAATGCCGGTGGAGGCGCAGCGTCCTCATCTGCCGCGGCTTTTGCCGTCGGCGCCGCGAAGAAAACGTGACCAGCGAATTCGGTTGCGAACTGCGCTCTCGTGACCATTACTGCCGTCGATTCGCCGGGGCGGAAGAACAGCACGCGCTCGGCATCCGCACGCACGACCATCACAGCTTGCGGATTCGAGCGCTCCTCGCTCGAATCGGCGCGCACGAAAGCGATGCAAGGGATTGCCCAAGTCTCGACGGACTCAGCGCGCTCGACGCGCAGGTCGCATTTCATACCGAGGGCGGTGGCCGCGTCGACCAGACTCAACGCGTTATGCGGCCCCGGAATTTGCGCGCTCAACAACTCCGCGCTGAACGGAACCTTATGCAGCTGACACAGGCTGCCGACGAGCCACAGGAAGTGCTGCTGCCGAATGGCAATCGAGTGTCCTGGAGTGTGTGCACGCTCCGTTGCTGGCGCAGCCATCGTCATCCCTGAGTGAAATAGATAAGCGAGCTCGCCCCGAACGTCGTGTTCTTGGTGTCAAGCGAACCCAGGCGTGATGTAAGCGGAGACGAGGGTGCTATGTCAACTGGAAACGCACATTGTGCTAGTTACCGCGGCCTCAGTGCTCAGGGAATCCCTCAGGCGGCCAGTGGTAATCCAGTCGTCATGAAGACGACACTCGCTCTCTGCGCGCCTCTCATCGGTACCATCCTTCAGAAAGCTCGATACCGCGTCTTGCCATTGCCGAGATCCTCGAAGCTGATTTCAGCGATCATGAACAGGCCGGACGGTTGGAAGTCCGGCGTCACTGCATCGGTCGGTATAGCAACAGAAGAGCTTGTCAGCCGTTGCGTCGAGGATGAGATCGATGGCGAGGGCTGAGTCTTAATCAGTCGGTGTCCGTGATGCCACGATGCTTCAGGCCGTGCATCGGCTTGTTGAAAGAGCAACGCCGACGTCAAGGGCCTGCCCACTGTAGTTTCAACCCATGTGACCCACCTCACAACCTCGGGGAGTGTCGTATTGCAGACTGCGCGCGTTCAAGACGACGCGTTGCGAGGTTCGACAGGCTGCTGCTCCCAATGATCGCTCACGGAATTGCGATCGCACCTCCCAAGAGCGTCTCTATGGATACGCGCGTGCCCGCAAAGCATGCGCGCAGCGGCTTTCTGCTTCCTCCGCGTTCATTTGGCTGGCGTTGATCGCCGATGACCACGGAGTATTTATGAAGCGTAGCGAAACCATCCTCACTCAGGCGCAGCCGCTTGGCGCCGCTATCAAGACAGTTCTGCGAACCGCGCAGCGCGTATCACCGAAGGGTGGGGTTAGCTCCGTTGCGCTCCTTGCGCTTTCAGCCGCTGCCTTGATACCGCAAGCGAGGGCCGCCGAATACTTTGTAGCCAACACGACGGATCTGCAGAACGCCATCATCACGGCGAACACCAATAACGATACCGATGCGGTGATCAAGCTGACGGCTGACATCACCGTCGCAACTGCTTTGGCGAGCCCCACAGTGTCCATGCAGATCGATACGCAAGGATTCACGCTGGGCGGCATCAGCTTCACGACCAACTATGACCATACATTGACCTTGTCGGGAACCATCGTCGGTGCCGCGAACGCGCGCGGCCTGGCTACCTCGAGCACCTCGATTCGCTCGTCCATCGTCAACAACGGATCGATCACAGGCGGTCCCGGCAACGGCATCATTGGTGTTTACGTGTTCGCGACGGACTTCGAAAACCGCGGCACGGTGAAGGGTGGCGACGGCGGCGCCGCCTCAAATGGCGGCATTGGCGTCAGGGCCTGGATCGGCACGAATATCACGAACCACGGCCTCATCGAGGGCGGAGACAGCGGGACCGGCGGCAGCGGCAGCGGCATCACGATGTCCTCGCCGGCGGGCAGCGCTACCTTGACCAATTACGGCACGATACGGGGCGGCCAGACCTCCAGCACGTCGATAAGTCAGGGTGTCGGCGTGCACATGCAAATGCCTGGCGGCAGTCTTCTCACCAACGCCGGTACGATCGAGGGCGGCAGCAATTCGGTGGGCATCACCGTGGGCAGCCCCAATCAGACGATCGTGAACAGTGGCCACATTCGTGGCGGCCTCCTCAACGCCAGTGCCAACGGCGATCGGGCCGACGCCATCACGACAACGGGCAGCGGCGTTCTGACGCTCGAGCTGCTGGCCGGCTCGAACATCGAAGGCAACGTCATCGCCGGCAGCACGTTGAACGACACGCTGCGACTGAGCGGAACGGCGAACGGTAGCTTCGATATATCGCAGTATCGGAACTTCGACATCTTCGAGAAGACCGGCGGCAGCACCTGGACGCTGACGGGCAATGGCACGACACCCACGCCCTGGCAGATCCTGCAAGGCACGCTGCAAATTGGCGATGGTGGCACGAGCGGCAGCATCATTGGCGACATCACAAACAATGGCACGCTCGCCTTCGATCGCTCCGATGCGAGTTCGTACGATGGCGTCATCTCCGGTTCCGGTGTCATGCGCCAGCTGGGTAGCGGCTCAACGCTCCTCACCGGCGCGGGCTCGACGGTCAGCACGCTGGATGTTCAGAGCGGCTCGCTTGAGTTGGCGAATGGCGCGAGCTTGTCAGTGAATGCGACCACGATCGCGGCTGGCGCAATGCTTCGCAATGCGGGCACGTTCGAGGGGACGGCAACAGATGACACGCTCATGCTCGCGGGCACGTTGATCGGCTCGGTGAATTTGCTCGATGGCAACGATCAAGTACGGATCGACTCGGGAGCGGACTTCTCGCAAGGCACGTTCGACGGCGGCGCGGGCAGCGATGCCGTCGAACTCACGAACGCCGGCGCGCTGACTCTGCCGGCCGACGCATTCAACGACTTTGAGAGCCTGATCAAGCACGGCAGCGGCGCTCTGACGCTCGAAAGTGCGGTGAATGGCTTCGCCGAAAACATCACGATTGCCGAAGGCAGCGTGAATCTGCACGCCGCGACCGTGCAAACAAATGAGTTCCGCATCGAGTCCGGCACCACGCTCACGGGTGTGGGCTCGTTCGGCGGCAACTTCCACAACGCGGGCGTACTGTCGCCCGGTCACAGCCCTGGTGTCGTCCGTGTTGGCGGCAACTATGTGCAGGCTTCGAGTGGCACGCTGATATCTGAGATCCTGCCGAGCGGCACGGATCGGCTGGACGTCGCAGGCACTGCCGCTCTCGCCGGTACGCATCGGATCAACGTGCAGTACGGTCTTTATCTCGACGGTACGACCCACACGCTGATCCAGGCGGATGGCGGCATCACCGGCAATTTTGCATCGGTGGAAATGAATCAATCGGCGCTCATCACTGCAGCACGCGAACTGAGCGCGAACGCACTGACCGTCAGCTTTGCGCGAGTGCCGATCACCGGCATCGCCGACCCGAATAGTGGCCAAGGACGGTTTGCCGAGTGGCTGGAAAACGAAATCGATGCAGGCACTCTGTCGCCGACGATGACCGACTATGTCGATACGCTGCTACAACAGCCGACGATCGAGGACGCTCGGGCGCTGCTCGGTGAGCGCGGCGAACCGGTGGCGAGCATGAGTCAGAACAGCGTTTCGATCCTTGGTGCCGGCTTTGTGCGCACCGTATTCGATCGCTTCACGCTGGGCGACTCCGTGCAGTGTGGCCAGGTTTCGCCTGGATTGAGTGACGCACTCAATTGCTTCTGGGGCCAGGGGAAACGTCAGTGGGGCCAGGCAGGCGGTGGCTCACGCCATGACTGGACGAGCGATGGCGGACAGATCGGCGTCGATCGAAACGTATCCTCCCAGTGGACCGTCGGCGCCACCTTCGGCTATGCAGACACGGGCATTCGCGATCTGGCGGGAGGCCGCAACGAGTTGCGAACAAAGCTGGGCGGCCTGTACGCCAGCTTTGCGCCCGGACGTTTGAATGTGGGCATGACGGCGTTCTACAGCGGCAACGAAAGCTCGACCCGGCGGAATGTGACGGTCGGTTCCTCTCGCCAACAGGCGCGTGCCGATTTCGACAACGACAGTTACGGTGCGGGCATTCGTGCGAGCTATCGACTGACCCACGAAACCGGTCCGTTGGTTCGCCCGTTCATCGAAGCCTTCTACGATCACATCGAGGCCACGGACTTCAGCGAGCGAAACGCTGGCAGTGGCAATCTCGCCGGCCGCGTGCACGAGCGCGACGGTCTGCGCGGCACGCTCGGTGTGCAGCTGGCCCACGCCTTCGAAGGATATGGACAGGTGCTCCGGCCGGCACTCGACCTCGGTGTGACGCATCAGTTCGAAGACGACCGTTCGAGAATCGAGCTGCGGCCATTCAGCGATATGCCTGCATTCGACACGGTGGGACCTGCCCTTGATCGCACTGCCTACATCGCTCGCGTCTCGCTCAATGTTTCGTTGGGCAGGAATGCGTCCGTGGCGCTCGCCTACGGCGGCGAATTCGCGGATGACTACGAGCAGCAGGACGGCAACCTGAGCTTCCGCATTGCTTGGTAAGAGGGCGGTCTTCACGACCTGAAGCGATTTGCCACCCAGGGTATCTTGGTGGCAAATCGGGAGCCTATCCACCCGGGATCCTGGCAACAAGGTCTCACTTTGTCCGTGCTGAAGCAGGATCCCTCGTGAGGTGGAATAGCGGGGACCGAAGCGTTCCGCGAGCGCCGCCGACAGCTCTGGCGACAACGGAACTCGGGAAAGCGAAGGCGCATCGTGCATGCGATTCTCTGCAATATAATCAAAATGAAGCTCAGCCCTCAGTCGACGTGCCCGCCGGTCATCGACAGAACCTTGCCTGCATAAAAAAAGCGAGGACCGCGGATCAACCCATCGGCGATTGCTGAGGCCAAAGAAAAGTCGCCGCCGCCGATATCGCGCACCGTAGTGAAACCGCAATCCAGCGCATGGCCAAGCTTCTTGACCGCGTGCGCTGTCCGGTAAGGCGCATCACGGCTGTCGACTACCTTTGCGTTGAGATCCGAGAAATAGGAATGAATGTGCAGATCGATCAGGCCGGGCATCAACGTCTTGCCGGCGACATCGATCCGGAGAACGTCATCGGCTTTGATCGGGCGATCGGCAACCTCACGGATCGTGCCACCTTCGATCAGCACCGACATGCCCTCGGCGCAATCGGCGGACACGCCGTCGAATATGCGCGCATTCTCCAGAATGATAGGTGTCATGGTCGAAACAGATATAACAAGGCGTCGCTCAAGGCCGGCGCGACCACGGATGTATGAGTGTGGCCATCGTAAATTTTTGAGGCCCAAGCGAGTTGATCGTTGGGCACTCTATTCAGAGCGCTCACCAGGCGATTGTAGTTTCGTCCCACCTCTTCATAGAGGGCGACGCCGCCATTGATCTCCCGCGATCCACACGTCACGAACATCTTGGTCGGATGCGCAAGCTTGCCTTTCAGCAGCGTTTCAAATTGCGCGACATAGTCGATAGTGTTGGTAAAAATCCCGGGGCTGCCCAGCCAGTAGCGATCGAATAATTTCGATTGTTTCAAGAATGCGTAAAAGGTGAACGTGCCGCCAAACGAATCTCCCAGAATGCCCGCGCGCTTGCCGGTCGTGTTGTATCTGGAGCGGATGAAAGGATCGAGCTCCTCTTCGAGGAACGCCAGAAACTTGTCCGCCCCGCCGGGCGTCGTTTCGGGCGTAGTGGAAAACTTTTCTTTCATTGCGGACGGCACCTGATCTGCCATCGTATAGTCGCGCGTCCGCGCATTCGGACGTCCGACTGGATAATCGACGCCCACGAGCAGAACCGGCGCAAAGCCGGGATGGATGAGATCCACATATTGCAGCATGCAGATCGTCGCGGTGACACCGAGCGCCCATGACCCGTCCAGGACATAGACGACATCGAGCGGCTTTTCGTCCGCCGCGGCACCGCCGGGCAGCCCTTTGGGCGGCGACCAGACGCCGATCGCCATGTTGTCGCCGACCGCTTTGGAATGGTATTCAAAAGATTCAGTATCGCGCAGCGGCCAGGGCTGTCCGGTACTTTCAAATCCGCTGAGATCCGCGGCGCGTGCCAGCCCTCCGCTCAACTCAGGCGCACTCAACGCAGCCGTCAACCCAACGCCTGACATGAGGAATTCTCGTCGCCCGGACATCGTGCATTCTCCTGTACTACCGGATCAAAAATCGGCCGGATCAAAAATCTGACGTGATCTCGAAACCCAAAGCACGCGGGTAATCCAGCGTTTGTATGCCCGATCCGATCGTGACCGGATCATGTTCGTTCAGAAGATTCGTGCCGACGAAATAGACTCCGAGCTTGTCGCTCTGGACGCCGATCCGGGCACTGACCAGGTCGCGCTTCCCACCGAAGCCGCCCGGATTCGGCGGCACCGAAAGGTTGGCAAGAGAGCCAAAACCGCCGCGCATTTCTTCAATGTGGTTATAGGAGGTGTTCAGATGCGCGATCCAGTTGCGACCGATCGGCCTTTTGTAATCAACCCCCACCGTCGCGGTCCAATCAGGAACATAGGAAATCCGGTCACCCACCGCTGCGCCGGCGACGGTGCCGGCCGGCGTGACGGTCGAAAATTCCGAGCTGTTCCAATTGCCGACCAGGCTCAGCGTCAGACCGGGAATTGCCTTCGGCGTCGCCGTGATTGCGGCATCGACGCCGTAGATCTCAGCATCGCCCGCCGCGAGCTGCGCGTTGAGCACCACGAGATTGACGAATTCTCGAACGCCCTTCCAGTCCATGTAATAGAGTGCGAGATCGACGAAAATCTGGCGATCGTTGAGGTTTTGTTTGGTGCCTATTTCATAGTTCCACAACTTATCGGAAGGCACCGATCTCGGGCATCCGGGCGTGACCGCGCATAAAGCGTTGGTGTTGGCCGTGCCGCCGCGGAATCCATTGGAAATGTTGATGAAGTAGCTGGCCGTGTCGTTTGGATAGTAAGCCAGGTTGAAGCGTGGATTGACGCTGTCGAATTTGAGCTTGCCCGAGCTCTCTGCCGTCGGGAACGCGCCCAGAGACAAGGGCGGATCGAACACAGTCGTTGCCCCGCCGACCGTCGAGCTTGTCAGATGCATCTCGGTCAAGCTCTGCGATTCCGTCTCGAAGTCTTCTTCGAAGTACCGAAGCCCGACCAGAGGAACCAGCTTGCCATCGAACAGCTTGTAGGAAAGCTCTGCAAAGACCGCACGCGTGCTTCTCTCGGTAGAGCTGGCGCCGGTCAAGTCCATGATGTACGTCGACCCAGTCGCATCGGGAAGAAAGAATTCGGCAGTTGCAGCCGATGTCGAATCGTCGTCATCGTCGGTAAGGAACAGCCCGACGATCCAGTTCAGTGGGCCTTGGCTCGAGGAGGCCAAACGCGTTTCGTTGCCGATATAGGATCGCTCGGCACCCGTTATGGAACTCGAATCGGCCAACCCGGCAAAAGAGACGTTGGAAATGTTGTCAATGTCCTGGTCAATGGCGGTCGTGACACTCGTCAGGTTGGCGAAGCCAAAGTCGTAATTCACCGTCCCTGCAAGCATCCTGTATCGAGTGTCATCGTTATCATCGGGGCCGCCGGTCAGGCGCGTGCGGTCAAATGGATTGAACATTTGTGACGCCCCGAAATCCGTGTCGCTCATCTGGAACAAGACGTCGATCGACAGACGATCCGTCGCTGCATACTTGAGGCTGCTGCGAAGACTGGTAATCGTTCCGCCGTCTTGATCTTTGCCGGTGGCTGGAAAGCCAGTCGGACCCGTATCGCCGAAGCCGCCGAGCTTTTCGTAACCGCCCGCAACGCGTAGCGCCAGCTTGTCCCGGAGCAGCGGGAAATTCATGGCCCCATAGCCATAATAAGAATCGGAGCCGCCCTGGGTCGCCGACCAGCCGCCAAACGCATTGCCTTCGAATTCGTTCAAATCGGGCGCATTTGGAATGAAACGAACCACGCCGCCCATGGCGCCATTGCCATAAAGCGTCGATTGCGGGCCGCGAAGTATTTCGACACGCTCTATGTCGTATAGCCGGGAGGTTGGGGCCTGGACGGATTCGAAGAATGCAGCCTCACCCACGTAATATCCGGTCGTACCTCCGGAAACATTGGTGTTCTGGCCGACGCCGCGAATATTGATGACTTTTTGCGCTCTATTGCCGCTGCTCACCCCTTCATTGACGCTCGGCGCGAATCGTATGGCGTCGGCAACATCGAGAAAGCCGCCATCCCTCAGCATATCGCCGCCAAGGGCGGTCACGGAGATGGGTGCCTTCTCGAGCGCCACGGCGCCAGACTTCAGTGCGGTGACAACGACCTCCTCCAGCGCGTCGGGTACTGCATCTGCCGCTGCAGCCTTGTCCGCGACGGTGATGACGAGCGCGCCGCTCTCGTGGCGAGTCAGTTTGAGGTTGGTTCCCTCGAGGAGCTTCTGGACCGCTTTCTCCGCGGTGAATTCGCCGTTCACGCCTTCGGTGCGCAGTCCTTTGAGCTGATCGGTGGAGTAGAAGAACTCAACGCCCGATTGTTCGGCCAGCATCTTCAGTGCGACCGTCAACGATCCCGCAGGCACGGCGACTTTCTTGATCGATTCGTCCGCGGCCGCTTGCGTCGACATCGACAGGACGCCAAGAGCGATTAGAACGGCGGCGCTGATCTTTCTCGAATGCGACATTCGGAATCCCCCAGGCACTCTAAAGGTGGTGCGTTTGTCTACGAAAGACGAGCGGGGATGGGATTCGTTGCAGAGAGATGAAGAAAAGTGCGACGAGCTCAGCGTGTGTTCAAGTGAACGCGATCGTCGCCCTCCTCGATCTTCACGTGAAAACCGGACTTCAGCAGCCACAGAAAACCGTCGGCGTTGCTGGAGCGGAAATTTCCACTGATGCGCAGAGCCGACAGCGACGGATCATCGATCACGATCTTTCGCGCGCTGTAACGGTTGAACTCCGCGACTGCGTCGGCAAGCGGCGTGGCTTCGAATACCAAGTATCCGTTCCGCCAGCTCAAGAGCTGCTCAGCCTCGGGCGCAGAGCCTCCCTGCACGAGCACGTCTGACTTTGCGGTACGCGCTATGGCTCCGGCTGCGAGCGCCGTGGCAGGTCGGCCTGGTCTTCCTGCCAGCTTACTCAGCGTGATAACCGCAGACGCTTGTTCGAGCTGCACGTGTCCTTCGGTGACCACGACCTGGATGTCGTCGGCGTCGCGCCGCACGGAGAACTGCGTTCCTACGGCAGTGACACGCTTGTCGTCCACATATACGACGAACGGCCGCGTGGCATCCTTGGCGACCACGAAGAATGCCTCGCCCCTACGCAGGTCGATGCGCCGTTCCTTGTTACTAAGGTCGACGTCGATTCGAGTGTCGGTGTTGAGCGTGACGCGAGAGCCGTCGGCCAGAGAGATCGTATCCAATTCGCCGACGGCAGTTGAGTATTGGTTGGCCCACAGCAGGTGCGTATTGTGAGCGTAGAACGTCACGGCCACTGCAAGAATCGCCATGATGGCCACGGCCCAACGTAATGGCTTGAACTTGGAAGCGTCGCGGCCTTCAGAGTCTTGCGGGAGCGCCGACGCAGGATTCTGCTTCGCGGCGTTCTTACCTCCTGGAAAGAGATCGTTACCCCAGCGTCCCGGCGGAGGGACGGCTCCCCGGGGGATCCCGGCACCGAGCGCTTGCAAGCGGGCAGCACCTTTCCAACCGGCCCGCAGGCGCAGATAGGCAATCCGGTGTGCCGTAGAACCATTCAGCCACACCTCGAACTCGGCCTGGTCCTGCTCGGTCCAGTGACCGCTATCCTTCTTCCAGAACCACGCCGCTGCCATGTCTTCCACAGCTTCGGCAGTGTTGGAGCTGCTATCCGTGCTCAGATTCACTGCTCCCTCCCTTCGCATCGTCCTGCGCATCGTGTTCGCCGTTGCCTCCGAGAACCACCTTGGTAAGAACTTTCAATCCGCGCGCCAGGTGACTCGCGACGGTGCCCTCTTGCATACCGAGCTTCTCAGCCACTTCTCGCTGAGACAGCCCGTCCACACGTCGCAACCAGATGACCGCTCGACAATTCGCCGGAAGCTGATCGATTGCATCGGCAAGGCGTCGCAATTCCTGACGCGCATTGACCCGCTGCTCCGGCGAGACTCCATCTACTAAGACGCTCGGCGAGTCGAAATCTTGCGTCAGGTCGATGGACACGATGCGCTCCCGGCGCAAGCGGTCGAAGATCAGGTTGCGAGCGGTGGTCAGCAAGAATGCCCGAGGCGAATCCGGCAGCTGACGTGCCGCGCTCTCGTAGACACGAATGTAGACTTCCTGCCGAAGGTCGGCCACATCATCCTGATTGGGCCAGGCGCGTCTCAAATAGAGCGTCAACGACGCTTCGTGCCGTAAGATTTCGGCTTCGAACCAGTCGTCCAGAGAACTGTCAGTGCCATCTATCCGGGTCATCAGCCGAGAACATTACGCGCTCGGCAGGGTACCGCCTAGAGTCGCCCGACTTTATTTGCCAAAGGTGCAACGGATTCTGGAGTCGCTCGTCTTTTATAGATTGGCTTCACCGCAAGATCACGGTGCGATTGCCAAACTCGAAGATACGATGCTCGGCATGCCACTGCACAGCTCGATTCAACACCACACTCTCGATCTCGTTGCCGAGCGTGGTCAATTGCTCCGGCGTCATGGTGTGGTCGACGCGCTCGACCGCCTGTTCGATGATCGGACCTTCGTCCAGATCGTCGGTCACGTAGTGCGAGGTCGCTCCGATCAGCTTGACGCCGCGCGCGTACGCCTGGTGATAAGGCTGTGCACCTTTGAATCCCGGCAGAAACGAGTGATGTATGTTGATCGCCTTGCCGGCGAGCTCACGACATAGATCGCTACTCAAGATCTGCATATAGCGGGCAAGCACGAGCAAGTCCGCGCTCGAGTCCCGAAACAGTTGCAACATCCGTCGCTCCTGCGCAGCCTTGCCCTCCGGCTCCATGGGCAAATAGTGGAAGGGCAAGCCGTGCCATTCGACCAGGCGACGCTGCGTCTCGTGATTCGACACGACGCCGACGATGTCCACCGGCAGCGTCCCCACTTCCCATCGATGCAGCATGCTCTTCAAACAATGACCTTGCTTCGAAACGGCAACGAGTACCCGCTGCCGGAGCGAGGCGGCACGAATACTCCAGCTCATGCGGAAGCGCCCGGCGACTGCCTCGAAGTCTTGCTTCAGCCGCTCGATGTCCAACGGTGCCGCGCTCCCCGACTCGAACACGATGCGCAGAATCGAGCTGTTCGACACAGGTTCTCGGAAATGCTGTGCCTCCGTCAGAAGCGCACCGTGCTGTGCCAGGTCATTGGTGACAGCGGCGACGATGCCGACGCCGTCCGGGCAAGAAAGAGTGAGAATGTAACTCGGCTGTTGGGGCGTCATCATGGGCTGCTCTGGAACTCGACTGCGGCATCCGCAATCCAATCGGTGAGGAATCGCAGGTAGCTGCGGGCGACATACAATCGAAAACCCGTGGCGTCGTCGATGTGCTCGACGATCACGGCCATCTGCGCAAAACGCGTTCGAGCGCAATGACCGGCGGCAAACGCAGTCGGATGAAAGTCCAGACCGCAACCTTTCGACAGCACGTCACGTGCCTGCGCGCCTCGAACGTTCAACACTCCGATGCCGTCGGTCGTGTCGATCAATACAGCGCCCTGCGCCGTCACCTCAGCCGCGAAGCGCTCGGCAATGTTGGCTGGCGACTGTTCCTCTGAAACGAGCAGCCATCGGCCAGGGGCCAGACATAGAGCGCGAACAGAGCCAGGCAGCGTTGCGCCGACCTCGCTCGGCAGCTCACAGCCGTTCAGAGACAGACGCTGCTCGCCGTTCTTGAGCTCGGGCAACCAGGAGTTGATCTCCAGCACTGCCCTGGGTCGATGGATATCAAGCATTCATGCGCTCCCCGGCTGAATCGTAGAACGGCGGAGCGACGACCTTGGCCTGCGTGATCGCGCCGCTGTCGTAGACGTTCACCGTCGCGCCGATGCGCTCTCTTCCTCCACGCAGCATCGCAAGCGCGATCGGCTCATCGCCCATGACGGTTCGGCCCGCCGAAGTCACCCAACCATCGGTGACTTCCGAGGAGTCGACGATGCGCAGATGGCTGCCAATGACCAAATTCGTTTCGCCCTTGAGGCCAACCAGCTGCAGGCGATCCGCGCGACGATGCTCGGGCAACCACAGCGAGCGTTTACCGATGTAGTCCGAACGTTTGTTGGTAGCGACCTTTCCCCAGCCGACATCATCCGGCACGGTGGTACCGTCGGTATCAGTACCGACGTGCAGGAAGCCCTTTTCCAGCCGCATGAGTAGCAGGGCATCCAGACCGAACGGTTGAATGCCGTGAGCCTGGCCTCGATCCATCAGCGCATCCCAGAGTTCCTGCGCCGCGCCGGTACGAACGTTGATCTCGTAAGCCAACTCACCGGTGAAACTCACGCGATACAGCCGAACATCGAGCCCGTGCAGCCGTCCTTCTGCCATGGCCAAATGAGGAAAGTTCGGCGTCGAAATATCCATGCTTGGATCGAGGCTCGCGAGCACATCACGCGACTTCGGCCCCGCCAGCGAGAAGCACGCCCAGCTTTCTGTCACAGGCACGATACTGACGCGCAGATGCGGCCATTCGCACTGATGCCACTCCTCGAACCAGGCTGCAACCCGCTGCGCGTTGCCCGATGTCGTAGTAATCAGATAGCGATCCGACGCGAGCTTCACGACAGTACCGTCATCGAAGATCACACCGGACTCGCGAAGCATCAGGCAATAGCGGGCCCGACCGGGCTTCAGGGTCGTGAGGTCGTTGATGTAGAACCGATTGAGGAAGTCGAGCGCATCCGGACCCTGCACCTCGATCTTGCCGAGGGGCGAATAGTCCAGCAGGCCGCACGCGGTGCGCACGGTTCGGGCCTCGCGCATGACAGCGTCATGACGGGACTCACCGTTACGAAGATATGCAGAAGGACGTTTCCACTCGCCAAAGTCCTGCATGAGCGCACCGTGAGCGACGTGCCAGTCATTCAGCGGCAATGTTCGCTCCGGCGCAAAACGGCTGCCGATGGCGCGACCCGCGATCGCCCCAAGCGTCACGGGCACGAACGGCGGGCGAAACGTGGTATGCCCCGTCTCGCCAGGACTCACACCTCGCAGGCGCGCCACCGTTTCCAACGCTACCAGGTTGGATGTCTTGCCCTGATCCGGCGCCATTCCCGTCGTCGTGTAACGCTTCTGATGCTCGATCGAAACGTAGTTCTCTCGCAGGCCCAGCTCGAGATCAGCAACCGTCACATCGTGACGCAGATCGATCCATTGCCGCGCCCTGTTGCCAACGGGACTCAAACGCGGACCGAGCTCAGAGCCGTGACGCTCCTCGGCATTCGCAGGCGCAAGCGCGGCGACGGGATGTCGACTGCCAGGCGCGAGCGCGTTGCTCCGAGGATCGTAGGAAAGTCTGCCGGTCGCCTGCGAATACAAGTGCAGCGTGGGATTCCAACCGCCGGAGACGGCGAGCGCGTCACATGCGACGTCTTGCGTCGATTCAATCCGCTGCCCATCCTTCGACAGCTTGCCAAGTGTCACGCCACGCAAGGCACTGAAGCCTCGAGTATCGACAGGCATCGTGCCGTCCAGGAGCGGAATGGACAACGCCTGCAGCTCGTGTCGCTTCGCAGCCGGCACGTCCGCCCGACTGTCGGCCACGGCAACGACATCGACGCCCGCCGCCTTGAGATCGCGGGCGACGACATAAGCAGAATCATTGTTGGTCGCGACGACTACACGGCGACCGCACGCGACGGCATATCGACGCAGATACTCGTGCGCGGCCCCCGCCAGCAGAATGCCAGGACGATCGTTGTTGCAGAACACGAGCGGCTGCTCGATGGCGCCGGTCGCGAAGATCACCCGCCTGGCGCGCACGATCCAGTAGCGCTCGCGCGGTAGCCCGGAGTTTGCCTTTGTGTTTGGGACGCTTTCCAACAGCGTGACTATGTCGCGGTCGTAGTATCCGACCGCAGTCGTTCGGGTCAGAATCTGAACATTCGGCAGCTGACTCCAGTGATCCTGCGACCGGCCTTGCGGCGCACCGCCGTTCCACGCGTCGCGCCCACCCAGATGATTCGCCTGCTCGACCAGCACCACCCGTGCTCCACTGCTCGCAGCCTCGCTCGCAGCGGCCAGTCCGCGTTCGCCGCTGCCGACGATGAGGACGTCACAATGCAGGTTGCGAGATTCATAGCGATCGGGATCCCGTTCATTCGGTGCGCGTCCGAATCCCGCCATCCGGCGGATGATGCCTTCGTAGCAATGCCAGCTCGGCCAGATGAACGTTCTGTTGTAGAAGCCCGCAGCCCAAAGCGGCGCTGTGAAATCGAGCACGCGCCCCACATCGAAACCGCGTCGTGTGAGCGAGCTCGCCCGCAATCCTTCCGTCAGTTCAACGAGCGTGGCACGCGCAGATGGGACGCTCGATGCCCCCGTCCCGAGCTGCACGAACGCATTCGTTTCTTCGATGCCACTCGAGTAAACACCCCGGGGGCGACGAAACTTGAAACTGCGCGAGACTGTGCGCACGCCATTGGCCAGGAGCGCGGATGCAAGCGAATCACCCCCATATCCTTCGTAAGTTCTATCGTCGAAGCTGAAGCGAACACGCTGCTGACGATTCAGCGCACTGCCCGCAGCGCGCTCGGCGGGAAGACGAAACGGTCCAGCGCTCATGTCGTTCCCCGATCCAGCGTTGGCTTGGCGTCCCCCATCCGATACACGGCGCGGACCTCGTGCGTGACCGTGTCACGGGCGACGTTGAACCAGCGGCCGCATCCATACTCGTGAAGCCAGCGCTCGTAGAGCATGCCCTTGGGATTGTCTCGAACGAACAAATAATCGGCCCAAACGGCATCGGTGACCTCGAAGGCCGGTCGGGCGATGTGAGATTGTCCGCCGAACTTGAACTCCGGCTGATCGCGCACACCACAATAAGGACAAGCGAGTCGCAACATCGAGAGGACCTATCAATTTAATGAGCGACGCCGGCAGCGGCGCCTTCGTCGATGAGCGCGCCGCGTTCGAACCGATTCAGTCCGAAGTGGGTAATCAACGGATGGGGGCGGTTGTGGGCGACGGTGTCCGCCATGGTGTGTCCGCCGCCCGGGATTGCCTTGAAGCCACCGGTGCCCCAGCCACAGTTGATATACAAACCCTCGACAGGCGTCAGGCCCATGATGGGTGTCGTATCCGGCGTGATATCCACCATGCCCGCCCACTGTCGCATCAGGCGCAAGCGACTGAAGCTTGGAAACAGCTCCAGGACGGCTGCAATCGTCCCCTGCAGCACTGGCAGACCGCCGCGTTGTGCATAAGAGTTGTAGGCATCGGCGGCACCGCCGATGACGATCTCACCGCGATCGCTCTGACTCACGTAGGCATGGATCGCTCCCGACACCAATATGGTATCGAGCGCCGGCTTGATGGGCTCAGTCACCATCGCCTGCAGCGCCATCGTCGTGATGGGCACACGCAGTCCGGCCCGTTGGGCGAGCACTGACGAATGCCCGGCGACCGACATGACGATACGATCCGCGGCAATGATGCCCTGACTGGTACTGACGCCGCTGACTCGACCGCCGCGTGTCTGAAATCCGGTCACTTCGCAGTTCTGGATGATGTCGACGCCGAGCGCATTCGCGGCCCGCGCATAACCCCATACGACAGCATCGTGCCTGGAGATACCGCCGCGCCTTTGAATGAAGCCTCCCAGCACGGGATACCTTGATTCCAGGTTGATGCGTGGCACGAGCTTTTTGATGTCGGCCGCCGTCAGGATCTCGGAATCCACGCCACTCATCAGCGTGGCATTGGCCCATCGGCGATTGATCTCGAGCTCATGCTCGCTGTGAGCGAGCGACAGAACGCCTCGCTGGCTCAGCATGATGTTGAAATTGAGCTCGCGGCTCAAACCCTCGTAGAGCTTGAGCGAATGATCGTAGAAGGCCGCACTCGCGGGATAGAAATAATTCGAGCGACACACCTGAGTATTGCGACCCGAGTTGCCGCCGCCGATCCAGCCCTTCTCTAGCACGGCGACATTGCGAATGCCGTGCTCCCTGGCGAGATAGTAAGCGGTCGCGAGCCCATGCCCGCCGCCGCCGATGACCACCACCTCGTAGCCGGGCTTCGGCGTCGGCGTACGCCAGGCCGGCCGCCAGTCCTTGTTTCCCCGGAGCGCATTGCGAGCCAGATTGAGGAGCGAATACCGTTGCATGGGCCTATTGTTATTCCAGACACATGTGTATGGCAATAGCTGTGTAGAATACCGGCAT
The DNA here is from genome assembly GCF_042651805.1 of Steroidobacter flavus. Taxonomy (NCBI): domain Bacteria; kingdom Pseudomonadati; phylum Pseudomonadota; class Gammaproteobacteria; order Steroidobacterales; family Steroidobacteraceae; genus Steroidobacter; species Steroidobacter flavus. Next base: position 1,671,427 of record NZ_JBHSDU010000015.1, read on the forward strand.
GGCAACCAAATCCAGAACGACGCCGAATCGCTCGCGTCAGACCCGCCAACCCTTGGGGCGCGACGCCTGGCTCGCAGCCGCGCGCGATGCGCTGATCGAAGAAGGAACCGCCGGTGTCGAGGTCAACAAGCTGGCCAAGCGGCTGGAAGTGACGCGCGGCGGGTTCTACTGGTTTTTTGAAAGTCGCGAGCAACTGCTCGACGCCCTGCTCGGCTTCTGGGCGCAGTCCAGTACCGTGCTGTTCGAGAAAATCGCCACCGCGACGGAGCTGAGCGGTCTGCAGAAGTTCAAAGCGCTCGTGGACCTGTGGATCAGCGAGAAGGAATACGACCCGAAGTGGGACGGCGCGGTGCGGGACTGGGCCCGCACCTCACCGAAAGTGCTCGATACCGTGCACGCGGTCGATGAGCAGCGCGTCGGTTTCATCGAGCAGGTGTTTCGAGATCTGGGCTACAAAGGCAAGGAAGCGCACGTACGGGCGCGTGTTACTTATTATCATCAGGTCGGCTACTACGCATTGGGCGTGCGCGAGTCCCGCAAGCAGCGCCTCGAGCTGATCCCTTATTACACGAAGATTCTCACCCAACAAGAAACCTGACGGGTGCCGGGCGACTACTTGTCACGCTCTCGTCTCCGCGATCACTCGACAGGGCAAACCGGTGAGGTCGGTGCGATTCAGCGGAGCCGTGTACACAGTGAATGGCGCTGACAGCGAGAGGAGCTGTCTGACGTTGTTCAAGTTCTCGATGATGAACACTCCACGGTCGGCGCAATACTGATCCACCGCGGCGTGCTTCTTGGGCTTCTGCACTCCGGCGGCATCCACGCCGATGAGGCGCACCCCCTGATCCACAAGATACGCCACGGTCGCGTCGGCCAGCTCGGCGCTCTTCTTCACGTAGTCATGTGCCGTGTCATAGCCCAGTTCGTCGACCCAGCCGGTATAAAAAATCAGCATGTCGCCGCTTTGTACCGGAACGTGAGCAATGTCCGTGATCTCGACCTCCCGATCGCGAATGTGAGAAACGTCGACAACCTTGCCGTTGGTGCGAAAGCTCTCCAGCGGAAAGACTTTGTCCATGACATCGAAGTGCGTTCCGGCGTGCCCGGCTTCGACGATCTTTCTCACATAGTCCTCGCCGCCGCTGAACTGGGCGATGTTGAGCGGCAGTGACAAATCGATCAGCATAGAATCCTCCACACAAGAAAAAGCAAACGTCTCCAGCCTACTCGTCGGGCGCCACGACGATGCGGGCAGCCGCAAGCGCGGCGGTAACCTCGACCTGACAGGCAAGTCGAGATCGATCTCGGCGAAAGTGACGACTGTCTTCCAGCAAAGCGGTCTCTTCCGGGCTGCGTACGCGCTCACAATCGACGCCAGGCAACTCGATGTAAACGTGACAAGTACCGCAGCTCATGTTCCCGCCGCAGACCGATCCGACCGCGACGTTCGCATCCTGCAGCGTGGTCAGCACTGTGTCGCCCAGAGCGAGGCGTACCCGCCGCTCTCCCGCATCGTCGACCACCAGGACTGCGACGCCTGACTGCTCTTCATTTGTCATCAGTAGCGAACCGTCAACTCGATGCCGTAGCTCGACCCGACGGGCGGGTAGTACAAATCGTTTCCTAACGGGTGTCCGCTGTTGGTGTAGGGCTGATAGTCGGCCGTGACCTTCTCATTCAAGACATTTCTACCCCACCCCGTCACGCTCCAACGCTCGTCGCTGTCGCGCACGCCGGCGCGAAGATTGATGAGATCGCGATCGGGCCTGCGATACACGTTCTCCGGATCCCAGTAGGGACCGCTCTCGTATCGATAACCGGGACGGAAGAACAGCGTCAGTCCGTTTGAGATCGGCAGATGCAGGTCGAACCCGAGATTGGCAGTGACCTTCGCGATGCGCGGCGGCCGGTTGCCGATATAAGTGCGCGCCTCGCCCGTGAAGCCGGGAGGTGGCGTGAAAGCCCGAATCTCCGGATCGGTGTAGCCGAAGCTGGCGCGGATATCCAACACCTGCATCGCTCGCAGCGCGCCTTCGATTTCGAAGCCACGAATCCGGGTCTCGTCGATGTTGACACCCACATTGGTGGCGCCCACCGTATCGAACAGCTTGAATTGACCGTTGTCGAGATCGGTTTGAAAGATGGCCGCATTGATCGTCATCGCGCGGTCCAGCAGCCGTGTTTTCGCTCCGATTTCGTAGTTGGTCGCGGTCTCCGCGAGGATCACCGGGTTGCCGAAACTCGAGCCGCTGGCGTTGAAGTCACCGCTGCGAAAGCCTTGTCCCACCGATACATAGAAGCTCAGATCGGTGGATGGCTTGTAGATTGCCGTGGCCTTGGGCTGCCACTTGGAGAAGCTCGCTGCGCGCTCGGCGCCTGCGCCCGGCATCTGGTGAAGCTCATCGTCGTCATAGCGCAGCGCGAGCTCGACACCCAACCTGGCGGTGAAGTCGTACTGCACCTGCCCGAAACCCGCCCAGGTTTCGTAACGATTCAAATCGCTGTTGGCGGAGAACAGCGCGTCGGCCTGCGTGGCAACGGGCGCCAGGCCGAAGAAGAACGGATCGACGTAGATGTTCGTGACCCGGCGCTGATTCGAGCGAACGTGATAGCCGCCGATCAGCCAGCTCAGATTGCTGCCCGTCGCCGAGGCAAAGCGCAACTCCTGAGAGAAGCCCTTTTGTTCCTCGTGCTGGGTCGCCGCCAGAATATCGTCCGAGGTCATGTCCAGGTCTTCGGCGAGACCTTCGGTCACATCGACGTACGCGAGGGTCAACGTCGTCGTGGCAAGCCTGGTATCCCAAGTCAACCTGCCGGACAGATCGTGCAGCTTGCGGGGATTGTTGCCGATCCGATTGGCATCGAACGGATCGGAGCTGATCGCAGGATCGCCGGAGCGGCTCCAGACGTAGGCCGGATCGTGTCCTTCTGCGTCCGAGTACGTGTATTTGATATCGGCCTCGACGTTGTCGGCCGGCGTCAGGACGACTCGCAGCCGGGAAGTCACATCCTCATACTTATCGGAATACCCGCCGGTCGTGGCATTGCGTACCTGACCACGCCGGTCCGTGTACGAAACACCGCCGAGCACGTACAGCAGATCGGGGATCACCGGACCGCTCATCGAACCCTTGCCGATCCATTCATCCGCCGAGCCGAAGCTTGCGAGCGCATGAGCGCCGAACTCCGGTCCTGGCTTCGCGGTCGTGAGATTGATCGCCCCTGCGATCGCGTTCCGTCCGTAGATTGCGCCCTGGGGGCCCTTCAGTACCTCGACCTGTTGCAAGTCGAACTCATCGACGTTGAACTGCATCGGCGAGATGTTGAGCACACCGTCCACGACGATTGCAGCGGGCGGCGGCGAATACTGCGCCTGACTCTGTCCGCGGATCGACAGATAGTTCGTGCCGAGATTGAGCGCATTGTCGAACGTGACATTCGGTGTCAGGTTGGCAAAGTCCTGCACGCTGACAATGCCGGCTCTGGCGATGTCCTGGCTCGTCATGACGGTTACCGCGATCGGCACATCTTGTAGCGTTTCGCTGCGGCGGCGCGCCGTCACGGTAATTTCCTCCAGGTTCGCGGTCGCGTCCATCGCTTGCTGTGCATTCGCAGAAGTCATCGCTGCCAGCGCCGCCAGATAAGTCAGGAATCGTTGTCGCAGTATCATGGAACTCTCCCCTGCCTCTATTTATTCGATCTTCGCTACCCCATGGCTGCCGATCCGTGACTCAGAGCAACTTGCCCCAGGAGAAGAAATCCATCTCAACCCGCCAGCCATCCGGCGTTCGCCGCCAGGCAATCATGTATCTGCATTCCGTCGGCTCGACACCTGGCTCGCGTGGTTCCAGGAGCGCGCGACTCACCTCGTAGGCCAGATCGCCGCCGGCACGCACCTCAACCTGCACGAGGCGACATCTCACAAATCCCTTCATTACCTCAGTGAACAGCGCCGCGATCGCTGCTCGACCGCGAAGCAGCGACGAATCCGGGGCCGACATCATCGGTTCGGCGACGTAATAATCCGCAACCAGCGCCGCTGCGTTCGATGCCGCGAAGTGCTTCTCGAACAAATCGCTGCGAACGCGGATCGCCTGACGAACATCGTCCGGGGCTTGAGTCATGCCATTGCTCCTCTTTCAGAACTATCACTTGATGAAATCCGCGGATGGATGCGCACGCGGATACTTTCGGAGCATCTCGATGTATCGCCCCAATGTGAGATCGCCGCGGGTCAATGTGCCCGCCGTGTAATGAATGTTGTCGAGGATCGGCTTGTCCTCGAACGCGGTGCGGCTGAGCAGCTGTTTGCCGAATTCGAGCCGCTCCTGGATCAGCTTCTCGCTGTCCGGCGAGCCATCGCCCTTACGGACGCAGATGGCCATGAACGGGCGATGCGTGCCGGGGCGCGGCAGCGAGAAGCCGGCGAAGACGCCCAGCCACCAGCCATCCACTGTGCCCTCTTGAATGTATGTGCTCGAACCGCGAATGCCGACGTTCCATTCGATGGCCTCATCGTTCAGATGACGCGCGCTGATCTTCATGCGGAAACCGTACGGTTCCCACTGCACTATCGCGTGCGGGTCCTCGGTCAGAAAACGAATGCCGTGCACCGCCTTGATGTGCTGAATGTCCGGTGTGTTCGCCGCGAAGATCCAGCCGTCGCACGTATATAAATCGGCATAGAAAGCGGTGTATGCGATCTCCTCGTCCGGCGCATCGAAATTGAACAAGTCCCACAGCGGCTGCTCGCCATTGAAGACCCAAACGATGCCGAAGCGCTCGATCACCGGGAATTTGAACAGGCATGCGGTCGGCGGCGGCGGATCACCGACGCCCGTCTTTGCGCACCAGCCTTCGGCGTCGTACTCCCAGCGATGAAAGGCACACTGCAGACGATTGCCCACGACTGCACCAACCGACAGATCCGCCCCGACGTGCGGGCAGTACGCACTCATTACTCGCGCCACACCATCTTCGCCGCGATACACGACCACGCGACCATCGAGGAAATCCCGCCCGATCACCTGCCCCCGCGCTACTTCGCTCGATAGGCAGATCGGGAACCAGGACTGGCTGAACAGGCCGTTATCGCCCTCGTGCGGCACCGGATTCGTGTGCCGCCGCCTTATGCGATCGATCGCGACGGTGTGCGTGCTCACTGCTTGATTCGCCATACCCCTGCTCCTGATCTCGTGTGATCGCCTCGGGCGCTAAAGGTCCGCCGAACGAGGCTTCGGAGCAATTCGACCAAAAGGGGGATGGATGAATCAGACGATCAGCTTCGCGCGTGCGAGGGCGATCGCCTGCGAGCGTCGGTTCACGCCGAGCTTCTGATAGATTTTCTTACGATGGGTCTTGACCGTGCTCACCGATACGCCGAGGCGGTAAGCGATTTCTTTGGTCGACAGGCCTTCAGCGACCAGCGACAGGATCTCCGCTTCCCGTGCGCTCAAGTCGACTTCGGAGGTACTTTGCGCGCGACGCTTGGGGATCAGGCGACGCTGCAAAGTTTGACCCGATTCAGTCGCGTCGGCATGCCGAAGCGCCGAGCCGCAAAAGGCGGTGATTCGCGAGGACATCGGTCGACCGGTATTCATCGCCCACTCGAACACTTCCAGCAGGCTGTCGCGATGGTTCAATAGCTGGCGAGTGAATCCTGCCTCGAGTGCCAGCTCCGCGGCCCGAACGAAAGTATCGAACGCTTCCTGGTGGCGACGAAGCTTGAACGCCGTCGTCATCGCAAGCACTTCGAACGAGAAACGCAATCGCGTGTCGCCATCCTGCACGTGGCGCCGCTCCATGCGACGCAAATAGTCCGCAGCTTCACGGAGGCGATTCATGCGCAAGAGCAGTCGCGCACCTTCGATCAAAGCCGCATTCCGCAGACGTAGCCCCCAGGCCGGACCGGTGGTGCCCGGCGCCGTCAGCTGACTGATCGTCTCACTCTCGAGCAAGCTGACAGCGTATGGCAGATTGCCAACGCGAGTGGCTTCTCGCAGTCGAAGGATCTGAATGTAATCGGCCAGGCGTTGCAGTTGCTTCTGCCGCGCGATGATCTCCGCCTCGTTCAGTACAGTTGCGACGGCCGCCTCGCCCTGTCGCAAGGCGGCCAGATCGACCGCGGCGCTGAAACCGTTCGCATAGAGCTCGAACCAGCCATTGAGCAGGACCTCATGTCGTAGTGAGCTTGCCAGCACCCGCGCAGCGGCATCGAGATCGTTGTTCTCGTAGTACAACACTCCTCGCATCACGTCCACGATCGCCTCGCCATGCCCACGCTCGCCGAATGCGCGACGCGACAGGCTCTGAGCGTGCTCAATGTGCAACATGCTTTCTTTCGGACGCCCCAACATGAGCGTCACTCGGGCCTGCTGCATGTGTAGATAGAACAACACATGATCGGCGCGATGGTGACGCAGCGACCCGAGCCCCAGCTCGCAGATCGCATATGCATCCCGCACGCGCCCGCAGCTGGAATATGCGACACACAGTATCGACGCGAGGCTCGCCAGCATCACCGGATCGTTGTCCATCGCATGCTCGAGATGCCGTTCGAGGATGTCGATCTCGGGAGCATCGATCGACTGGTCCTCGTAGACCCGCAGCACCATGTCGAGCACATCGACCAGACTGTCAACGTCGGCCTCCCGGCCGCTCGAGCGCAGGGCCTGGAACTCGTGAGTCGCCGCGCGCAGATGATTGAACTGCGCACGCGCTTCCTCGAACCGTCCGTCCTGAGCCTTGAGATAAATCTGACCGAGCGTGAGCAGTGGATATTCGTGCGCGCGTCCCGGGGGCTCCGCATCCTGGCGCAATACCGAGACCCCTTGATGCATGCTCAGTCGAAACGCGCCAGCCCGCTCCACGACCGCAGCAGCGAATTCCCGGTCGCCGCAGGCATGTGCGTGTCGAACAGCTTCCGTTGGATAGCCGCTGGTCTGGAACCATTCCGCCGCAAAACGATGCAAGCTGCGCTCCCGCTCACTCGCCATGCGACGCAACTGTCGGCGCAGAAATGTGGCAAGCAGCCCATGCAGCCGATGCCACTCTTCGTTGTCATCGAGTGGCCGCAGGAACAGTCCCTTGCGCTTCAACTCCAGCAAGTCGTGCCAATTCCACGCGCTGCCCGGCAGATCGCGAACGATACTGGCCGAGAATCGCTCGAGCACCGCCAGCTCCATCATCAAACGCAGCTGACTCTCGCTCAGAGAATGCAGAACCTGTTCTTCGAAATAGCGCGCGAGCGGGTCTGGAATGCGGGCGATCCCTGCGACCTCCGGTGCTTGCCAACTCCAACCGGTACCGGCCATCGCCAGGGCTCGTGCCCCAGCGGCCCACCCTTCGGCGGCTTCCAACACTCCGGAAACATCCGCCGCCGGGCAATCGGCGCACAAAGCGAGCAACTCCTCCTGCGACATGCGTAGCTCGCGCTCGGACCAGCGAGCAGCGATGCCCGCGAGCTCGAGTCGACCAAGTTTGAGATCGCATTCACTGCGCGCCGCGAGAAACAGTCGCGAATCTTCGCTCACGCTGCCGACGAAGTCGGTCAGCACGCGCCAGCACTCGGGATTGCGCAAGGCGTCCACGTCATCCAGGAATAGATCTGTCCCCTGAACGGTACCGAGCGCCTCGACAAGCTGATCGGGCGTGTCGTATGCCGGACCGAGCGTGAGCCACCTCAATCGGCGCGGCCCTCGCCATTCGTGCCGTGCAGCTTGTGTCAGCAGCGCTGTCTTGCCATAGCCGGCCGGCGCGACGATCTCCCATACACGCACACGAGGTTGATCGCGCAACATGCGAGTGAGAAGTTCCTGACGCATGACGAGCGGCACCGGGAGCGCCGGCAACTCGGACAGTGCGGCGTCGGCAGCCTTGGTCACCGGCAGCTGGGCCACTACTGGCCGCAACAAACGGTTTGGCGACGGCTCGCGACCGGCTGGGCGCTTGGATGAGTTTTCAGAGGTCATCGGCCGATGATCGACTGTATGCGTCAACGGTACGCCATGTCGTACCGTCAATCCACTTCATAGCCGATGTTTCACCCGCAACTCGCGCTTGCGCCATCCCCCAAAAAGGATGAGGCCGTGGTCATCCTGTCAGCTTTCCCCCCTCTATGGACGATGGGTGCGGCGACCCACGGCTGCGACTATGCCGGCCGGCATTCACAGCGCCCTGCGTATCGGCAGGGTGCGATCAGGAGAATTCATGTCCAAGCACATTCTGATGGTCGTGACCTCGAACGACCGCCTCGGCGACCACGGCGGCGCGACTGGTACGTGGCTCGAGGAACTCGCCGGCGCGTACTACACGTTCATTGACGCGGGACACACGGTCAGCATTGCCTCCACCCGCGGCGGTAGCGCCCCGCTCGATCCCGGCAGTCTGCAGGAACCCTGGCTCACTGAGACCGGCCGCCGATTCCAGCACGACGCACGCGCGACCGCTGCTCTACGTGACACGCTGCCGATCGAAGGTCTCAAGGCGTCAACATTTGATGCGATTTACCTCGTCGGTGGCGCTGGAACCGCTTGGGATTTCCCCGCGAGCACGCCGTTGACACGATTGATCGAAGCGCTCGATCGCTCGGGCCGCGTGGTCGCCGCTGTGTGCCACGGTGTGCTGGGACTGACGACCGCGCGCTGTAATCACGACAAGCCTTTGGTCGCGGGACGGGCCGTCACTGGTGTCAGCAACGCCGAAGAGCGCGCCATCGGTTACGACAAAATCGTGCCGCTACTTCCAGAAGAGCGGATGAATCAGCTAGGCGCACAGTATTCGTGCGCGGCCGAGCCCTTTCAGTCGCATGTGGTCCGCGACGGCAATCTACTCACGGGGCAAAATCCTGCATCCGCAGCGCCGCTAGCAGTCGAAGTGCTGCGAGCACTCGCGTAGTGCGACAGGCCGCAACTGGCATGCCAGAGCGCATCGTCATTCTGGGCGCCGGCCACGCGGCCGCGCAGGCAATCGACACTTTGCGACGCCGAGGACATCGAGGCTCGATCGTACTCGTGGGCGACGAGCCGCATCTTCCCTATCAGCGCCCGCCGCTTTCCAAGAAATATCTTGCGGGAACCCACGAGCGCTCGCGCCTCTTGATACGCCAGGCCCGATATTATTCAGAACGCGCCATCGAAACCCGGCTCGGCCGGCGAGCGCTGCAAATCGACAGGCGTACGCAACGAGCGCGCCTCGACGACGGTTCCGACCTCGCCTATGACGCCTTGCTGATCGCAACTGGCAGCCGTGCTCGGGCATTGACTGTGCCTGGCGCGGACCTAGATGGCGTGCGATACCTGCGCACGATGGCCGATGTCGACTCTCTTCGGACAGGGATGGAATCCGCTCGTCGAATAGTCATCATCGGCGGCGGCTACATCGGCCTCGAAGTCGCAGCCACCTGTCGTCAGCGGGGACTCGCCGTCACCGTCCTCGAGACGCAGGACCGGGTCATGAAACGAGTGGTCAGCGAGGAAACGTCTGCCGCGTTCACTGCCGAGCACCTACGTAACGGTGTCAACATCATCTGCGGCGCGGGTAGCCTGGAGATCGCTTCGCATGCCGGCACGCAACAGGTGCGGGCTGTCGTCTGCGATGGTTGCGAGCACGAAGCTGACATCGTGCTGATCGGTGTCGGCGCCGCAGCCGCCCAGGAGCTCGCCTGCGACGCCGGTCTCGAATGTGACAACGGAATCGTCGTCGATCTTCACGGCCGTACGTCCGATGCGTCCATCTACGCCGCCGGCGATTGCACCAGTCATCCCAGTGCGCGCTATGGCGGGTATGTCCGCCTCGAATCCGTCGACAACGCGTTCGAACAGGCGACGACTGCCGCCCTCAACATGCTAGGCGAGCCGGCCGAGCACGACAGCGTGCCGTGGTTCTGGTCAGAACAATTCGATCTGAAGCTCACGATCACCGGGCTCGCCTCCGGACACGATACGGTCGTCGTGCGCGGCGACCCGACAAGTCGCTGCTTCAGCGTATGCTATCTCCGGGGCAACGAACTGCTGGCCGTGGAAAGTGTCGGCAATTCCAAGGACGCGATCGCTGCACGCAGACTCATTGCCGCACGCAGCCATCTCGAGCCCCACCACCTTGCAAATCCGGCTTGCGGGCTCGATCGGCTTCCTGCAAACAGCCGTCCAGCCAATTGAGATACCACTGCGAAAAAGTCAGCCGTTCGCCGTGAGCGCCGCTCTCCGGAAAGACCCCGCTGAAATTGCCGCGGCCATCCATCCATAGGTTGCCACGCTCAGTTCCTTTCACGACCAGCAGCCAGAAATCGCCGCTGCCGTAGTGGCAGATACACAAGGTGCCAGCGATGTGCCGGGTATCCAGATACTCCTCCATGCGGCAATCGTCGGGCCGTTCCCCGGCGTCCCAATCGATCTGATCGAGCCAATCCGCATTCCACGGCCCATCGTGCTGGAAAGGAACCGACAGGTCGATCCGATTGCGATGGACCATGCCGTGATGAATGCTGCCCTCCGGCCGCAACGGATAAATCCCATAGCAGGGGCCGGCGCCGCCGTTGCCGACATTCAGGATGAAGTCCCTGTAGTCCTCGGGCAGACGCAGTGCCTGACTCGCCTCGAAGGCGGCCACCTCTTCAGATGAGAGCGGAGGGTTGAACTCGTAACGATGCGCGCTTGCACCGAACAGCGCGAGCGCCGCGTCCTTGCTCCGCAGCTGCTCTATTTTTCTCAGGACTTCTTCCGTGAAGCTCATTCGATGAGTACCCATGAGGTGATCGGGATCGACGCCGAATAAAAATAATACCATGAATGTCGCGCCTGCCCGCTCCGCTCGGAACCTCCGCGCACACGACACGTTCGTTCAACACGTCAGCGCGAGGTAGTGCGATATGACCAGCCCAGCTCCAGTGCAGCACCGGTTTGTAGAAATAGACGGCGCACGTATCTTCTATCGGGAAGCGGGAGGGTCGATGCGCCGGCGGTCCTGCTGCCGCACGGCTATCCGTGCTCCTCCTATGAATTCCGCAACTTCATACCGTTGCTGGCGGATCGGTGGCGGCTCGTCGCGCCCGATTTCCCAGGATGTGGCTACAGCGACACCCCCAACGGCTTCGCCTATGACTTCGATGGTTATGCCGTGTTCCTGGAGAAGTTCATCGACCACCTCGACATTCGCCGCTTCGTTCTCTATCTGCACGATTTCGGATCGCAGATCGGTCTGCGCCTCGCGATCCGCGCCCCGGATCGTATCGTCGCGTTGATCGTTCAAAACGGCGACATCTACGAAGACGTGCTGGGGCCGAAATACGCTCCGCTCCAGGAATATTTTCGCGATCCCACACCCGAGCGCCGGGCCAAGCTCGACGCGGCGGTGAGCGAAGACGGGTATCGGGATGAGTTTCTAAACGATGTCCGGCCCGAGCTGGCCCAGCGCATCAGTCCCGATCTCTGGAAACTGCATTGGTCGTTGACTACGCCCCGGCGAAAGGAGATTGCAACCGAGGTGATCGTGAAGTTGCGCGACAACCTCGAATGGTTCCCGAAGTACCAAGCTTAATCTGCGTCAGCACCAGCCACCGACCCTGATCGTCTGGGGACCGCAAGATGGCTACATGCCTGAAGCGTCGGCACGCGCCTATCTACGCGATCTACCAAACGCCGAGCTGCACCTCCTCGATGGCGGCCATTGGCTGCTGGAAACGAATCTGGCTGAAGTTGCCTCGCTGACACGAGAGTTTTTATCGCGGGCCCTATCGGGCATCGATCGCCTCACAACGAGTTAGAGCCCTTACTACTATCCAACTGCATTCGCAGCGACTCTTCTTCCGCCCAGGAGTACTCGCGCACATCGACCAGGTGGCGGTCGCGAACGAGCTGCGCAGCGGCGCCGTTCGTCTCGCCTGAGCAGTAGCCCTCGGACTGTCCCCGTCTTTGGCGCCACAACCGCGCCAAAGCGGGGACAGCTCTCAAGCTCGATCAATGCGCCGCGTAAAACATATACGAGCCGTAAATGTTATCTCTCCAGATCTGAATCGCCGTGGGTCCCGTGTAGTTGTCGGAGGCCTGCGGTCCGGTAATGGAGAAGCTGGCGGTCTGCCCGGCCGTGGTGGTCTGGGACGAGCTCTGCTTCGACACCGTGGTGACAGTGTCAGTCAGCTTCAAGGCGATCTCTGCCTTTGACTTGAAGCCAAGCTTGTTTTCTATGGAGGTGGAGACGCTGCGGGTAATTTCCGAGCCGCTGCCGGAGGTGCTGGTCGATTGAGTCGTGGTCGAAAAGGTCTGGGTGACAGGCTGCCCGCCCGGAGGGGCCGGGATATAGTTGAAGGTCTGGCCGATCTGGAGTGTGTAGCGGCCCGATGTGTCCGTGTTGGGATCGTACGCGGGATTGGCACCAAAGGGCGTCGACGCAAGGATGGTCGCGTAGTCCGTAGCATTGAGCCCACCGACACCGGATTGGTCCCAACTCCGCGCCAGGCGCGACGCGACGTTCGCGGGAATCCGCGAAGGATCTTTCAGCTCGTACACATATAAAAAGAGCACGTCCATCTCGTTGACGGGATCCGCGGTGTTGTACGAGTACCCATTCCACGTGATGCTCGCCGGGCCCGTGAGGATCAGATTGATTGCCGGATTCAACCAGATCCACACGATGTCGTAGTCATGATCGACGCCGGCGGCCGAGGACGCGGGTCCTCGAATGATGTCACCGCCGGTGGTGGTAACGCTCCAGGAATCGGTCGAGTTGTAGTCGGTTTGCTGGGAATAGAGACTGGTAATATTGGTATTCAACCCCACACCCACTTTACCGATCTCGAATTCCCCGTGCGTCGACAGGCTCACTTGCGTCTGGTCCTTGAAGCTCGAGCCGATGGTCTGGCTGGTGCCTCGGACGAAGTTGGCACTGTAACTGACCGAGCTGCTGGCGCCGGGCGGCGCGTAGTCGACGCCCAGCACCTGATACTTCGGAAATATCGCGCCCGACCAGTTACCGTACTGATAGTTTCCGGTCACATCGATCGTGACCAGATACCCTCCGATCATGACGCGCTCCCAGCCGGAAAAGGTGCCGTAGGAGGCGACGTTCCAGAATACCGTGGTACATACAGCGGTATAGTCGGAGGTCAATGCATAGCTGTAGGCGTTGGTGCCGAAAGATACATTCCCACCGGTGGCGAACACTGTGGAGGTTTGAGTGAGACCTCCGGGTAGCTGGGCGTTCGTCACCCCGCAGTACGTTCCCGAGCCCGGACTGTCGGTGACGACGCCTGTGTCAAGGTAGACGGGGAGGACGATGGCCAGGGCCTGCGTGGACACCCCCGCCGAAAGTAAAATGAGACACGCGATGAGACCTTTCATTATTGCCAACTCCTTTTGGCGTTAATAACAAGTGTTCGATCGCGATTATTGAACGAGCCAAACCAAGCGTACAAGCAATATACGCGACACGCGATTTCACGGAGCCCGCCAGGCATGATGAGACATACAATCGCCGCGCTGTGTGGATGTTTGCTGACGACGACTTTGGCCGTAGCTGCAGAAGTGGAACGAAAGCCGGGAGACTATCCTCTGACGCCCGACTCGCTGGTCCAACCCGGCGTGCCTCAGGGCAGCTTGCTGGGCCCATTGGAGTTTCACAGTAAAATATTTGCTGGCACCGTGCGTCGCTATTGGATCTACGTGCCGGCACAATACGATCGAGCCAAACCGGCGAGCGTGCTCGTGTTTCAGGACGGTCAACGGGCCACCAATCCGCAGGGCTCGCTGCGAGTGCCGGCGGTGCTCGACAATTTGATTCACCGAGGTGACGTTCCAGTCACCATCGGCATCTTCATCACCCCGGGCCACGTGGCCGAAACGTATCCGGATACGCTGGGCATGAGCAATCCAGATCATCGCGCAGCGGAGTACGACGCGGTGGATGATCGCTACGCGAGATTCATCGTCGAAGAAATGTTGCCGAGTGTCGCGAGCCGCTACAACTTAACGAACGATCCACGGCAACGCGCGATCGGCGGGACGAGCAGTGGCGCCATTTGTGCTTTCACCGTTGCGTGGCACCGGCCGGATGTTTTTCGCAAGGTGATCAGTATCATCGGCAGCTACGTCTCCATCGGCTATCGCCCGGCGCAGGACGGACAACCGGCGGTGCTGGGAGGCGATCTGTATCCGGGACTGATCCGCAAGAGCCCGATCCGGCCGCTGCGAATCTTCCTGCAGGATGGCTCGAACGATCTCGATAACGAGCACGGCAACTGGTTTCTCGCCAATCAACAGATGCTGGCGTCATTCAACTGGGCCAACGCCGAGGCGGATCGCAAGAAATCATCCGGGCCGCGTTACGAAGTGACTCATGTCTGGGGCGACGGGGCTCATTCGGATGCACATGGCGGTGCTCTATTGCCTGAGATCCTGCGCTGGCTGTGGCGGGAGGATGGCGACTCGCGGTAAATCGCCAATCACCCTTGCAGCAGCATGCCGAGCAACACCACGCCACCGAAGGTGATCGCGCTACCGCTCCACTTGAGTAACGCGGGTCGGGCAGCGGCAAGAACCCGGGCTGTCGTGAGCACGACGCCAACGACGTGCAATATCGCTGTCGTCAGCATGAGCCCGAAGATAAAGGGCAGCGTTGAAACATCGCCGTTCATCTCCGCCCCATGCGCGTGCCCGTGAACCAGGGCAAACCCCGCGGTCGACACAATGAGTGCTGTCGCTCGCAACGACGGTTTCGAGAGCAGCGCAAGCCCGAAAGCGAGCAGTGAGCAAGCAATGCCGATCTCAGTGAACGTTTGAGCGCCCTCGCCTGCGCCGAATGTCGTCCCCACCGCCATCGCCGCCACGAAGGACGTCGGCAGCCACCAGCGCATGGCCCCACCGTAGTGACCTGCCAGCAGCCCCACTGCGAGCATCGCCACGAGGTGATCCAAGCCACCGAGTGGATGCAACACGCCGGCCACGAAGCTGTGCGCCTCTCCGCCGGCATGCGCCATTGCCGAGGTGGGCACCCATACACACAGAGAAAGTAGTGACAAACGAGAGATGTGAGAGGACATGGGTGCCAGCATGCGCCCGATTCAGTTGCTCCGCCCTGGGGTAAACGACGTAGGCGGCCCGTTTCACGGCGCCGTATGATCAAGGGTGAACGGAGCCTGAGGTGGAAACATGGCCAATGCTGAAGTACTGAGGCTGGGAATCGGCGGTCCGGTCGGTTCGGGTAAGACGGCGCTCGTCGACAGCCTTTGCAAGCGCATGCGCGAGCGCTTCAACATTGCCGTCGTCACCAACGATATCTACACGCGCGAGGACGCAGAGTTTCTGATTCGCAGTCAGGCGCTGTCGGCCGAGCGTATCCGCGGCGTGGAAACCGGAGGTTGCCCCCACACGGCCATCCGCGAAGACGCATCGATGAACCTTGCCGCTATCGATAGCCTCATGCGGCAGTTCGAGGGGCTGGACATGATCATCGTGGAGAGCGGCGGCGACAATCTCGCCGCCACCTTCAGCCCGGAACTGTCGGATCTCACGTTATATGTCATCGACGTGGCCGCCGGGGACAAGATTCCGCGCAAGGGCGGACCGGGCATCATGCGGTCGGACTTGCTGATCATCAACAAGACCGATCTGGCGCCTCACGTCGGCGCATCGCTCGAAGTCATGGATCGGGACGCACGCAAGATGCGTGGCGAGCGCCCCTTCGTATTCACGAATCTGAAAACGGGCGACGGCCTGGATCAGGTGATTGCATTCATCGAGCGCGAAGGCATGTTGGCCGGATAAGATTCATCGCCCCAAAGTGCGAACCGCCCGCGCGGCCGCGGCGGCACGATTCTCCACGCCCAGTTTGACGAACACCTGCTCCAGGTGTTTGTTCACCGTTCGTGGGCTGATGCCCAGGATTTCTCCGATCTCGCGATTCGACTTGCCCCGGCTGATCCATAACAAGACTTCCGCCTCGCGTGTCGTGAGCGACAGCGCCCGTTGCAGCAGCTGTTCATCGCCCCGCGTGCCTGCTTCCGCCAACCGGAACAACAATTCATCGGGACCGATACGACTCAGCACCGAAATTTCCAGACGACGCGGTCCGATCGCCATGGTGGCGCTGCCGGACGCGTTCGGCCCTTCCCGCCGCAACCGCATGAGCTGTTCGACCAGCTCCGCGGGCAGACTGGCGGCCTGTTCGTTCTGAGCAGGAAACAATTCAGCGAGCAGTTCCCTGGCTTTGGGCGTCGACCACAAGAGACGCCCGCCAAGATCGGTCGCCAGCAAGAACCGGCCCGTTGCATCCAACGCCGCATGCGTACCTTGCGCAATCCTCGCATTGGCAAGATGCACTCGGATCCGCGCCAACAACTCATCCACAACGATAGGTTTGGTCACGTAGTCGACGCCGCCCGCCGCGAGACCTTCGACGACGTGCTCCGTATCGCTCAGGCCCGTCATGAAGATGACCGGCAGATGCGAAAGTAACTTCTCGCGCTTGAGCCGTCGACAGGCTTCGAACCCTCCCATCCCTGGCATCACGGCGTCCATCAGCACCAGATCCGGCGTGACCTGGTCCACCAGCTCCAACGCACTGTCGCCGTCGATTGCAATCAGCACGGTAAACCCCGCTTGATCGAGCGTGTCGGTGAGAAAGCCCAGCGTCTCCGGGGTATCGTCCACCACCAGCACGGTATCGCGTCGCATGCTCGAATCAGAGGTCATCATTGCGCATGGTTTCCAGCACGCTCATGTAGCGCTTGAGGTCGAAATTGGCCACCAGCGCCTGCAAGCGCGCGGTAAACGGTTTGCTCGCGGGATCGTCCGCCTCGATCTGGCGCAGCTTGGCCTGGATACCGCGAACGTGTCCGATCCGGCCGAGTTGATAAAGATCGTTGATGTGATGTCGCGATTGGAGCGACAGCTCGCAGGCCGCGCCGCTCTCCTCGTCCACGTCAGCATCGGGCTCATAAGTCCATTGCACGCCGAGCAGTCCACCGATGCAGTCGAGCAGCAGGCGCATGTCGACGGGCTTCATCACAAAGCCATCGTGCGCGTAGTCGACGCCGCCCGGGCTGAACTCGTGCGCGTTGGCCGACACCATGACGATCTTCATCGATCGCAACGCGGGCTCTTCGCGAAGCTGCCTGGCGAGCTCCCAACCAGACAGGTCCGGCATGGAAATATCGATCATGGCCAATGCGGGCCGCTGTTCGGTGGCCAGCGCCAGACCCGCTCTGCCATTGGATGCGGTAACGATATCGAACTGCAACGGCTGCAGCAGTCGCTGAACCATGTCGACATGCGCTGGATCGTCATCAACGAGCAGCAGCTTCAAAGGCGCTCCGGTATGACCGGTGATGTGTCCGGGCACCGTGGACTGGTGAACCGCATGCATTGCCTCGGACAACAGCAATCGCACGGTGAACGTCGTTCCCTCTCCTAACGAGCTGCGAGCCAGCAACTCACCGCCCATGATCTGTGCCAGCAGCTTGGTGATCGTGAGTCCCAAGCCGACGCCGGGAATGGCGCGCACCGCCGGCGTCTCGCCCCGCTCGAAAGGTCGAAATACCCGCTCGAGATCCGCCTCCGCGATGCCCACGCCGGTATCGGAGATCTCGAACTCCGCAACCTGGTTTCGATAGCGGACTACCAGGCTCGCGTGTCCCCGCTCGGTGAATTTGATGGCATTGGACAGCAGGTTGATCAGGATCTGTCGCAGTCGCTTCTGATCGGTGTAGACGTGCGCCGGCAAATGCGGCGGCCGTTGGTAACGAAACTCGATGCCGCGATTGGCCGCCTGCAGCCGGAACATATCGACGATCTGGTCCAGAAACTCCACCAGCTGCACCTTGTCGCGATTCAACCGCAACATGCCGTTCTCGATTCGAGAGATATCGAGCAAGCCGTCGATCAAGTTGGTGAGATGTTCGGCGCTGCGACGGATCACACGGGCGGCGTTGTCGGTGGGTCCCGCCGTACCGCGCTCCAGCAGCTGCGCATAGCCGAAGATCGCGTTCAGCGGCGAGCGGATCTCGTGACTGATCCCGACGATGTATCGAGTCTTGGCGACGTTGGCCGCTTCGGCGACTTCCTTCGCCTTCTGAAGCGCGGCGTCGGTGCGCTTATGCGCCTCGATTTCATCCATCAGCATCGCGGTCTGCCGCTCGGACTCGGCCTCGGCGCTGCGCCGGCTTTCATGCGCCAGCACGATGAGCGATGCAGCCACTCCGGTCAGCACGAACAAACTGACAAACACCAGCCACAGCGTCGTGCCGATCGCTTCGCGGTCCGCCAGGGTTGCGCCGCTGTACTGATGATAGATGAGCGAGAGCAGCAGCCCGATGGCCAGATTGAAGATCAGCAACAATCCGAAGAAATGCCCGGCACGAGTGTTCAGCGCCAGCACGACGCGCTTGGGCAGAGTGCTCGCGAAGAAGCCGTACAGTTGTTCGGTGAAGCGACTGTTGGTCTTGCACAGGTCGTGACAACGCGCCTCCAACGTACAACACAGCGAGCAGATCGGCCCGGAGTATGCGGGACACATCGCGATGTCATTGCGTCCGAACACGTTCTCGCAGATCGTGCAGCGGATCTCCTCCTCGTCCGGCAACCCTTCGGGCTGGCGAGCGAGGTAGTAACGCCCCTGGGTGGCCCACGCGATCAGCGGCGCGGCGACGAAGGCGACCACCAGGGCGACCAGCGGCGAGAGAATCTGCGGAAGCTGGCCGAACATGCCGAAAAACGCGCAGCTCGAGATGACGATCGACAACAGCAGTGCCCCGACGCCAACGGGATTGATGTCGTAAAGATGTGCTCGCTTGAACTCGATGTACGGCGGGCTGTAACCCAGCGGCTTGTTGATGACCAGATCCGCGGTCAACGCGCCGATCCAGCCGGCCGCGAAATTGGCGTAGATGACCAGGATGCTCTCGATGGCATTGAAGATGCCTGTTTCCATCAGGAGCAAGGCCAACAGCACATTGAACACCAGCCAGACGACGCGACCCGGATGACTGTGAGTCAGGCGCGAGAAGAAATTCGACCAGGCAATCGAGCCCGCGTAGGCGTTGGTGACGTTGATCTTCAGCTGACAGACGATGACGAACACGCCCGTCAGCACCAGTGCGACCGTCGGCGACTGGAACGTTTCGCGAAATGCCAGGAAGTACATGCCCGTGGGCTCATCGGCCTGAGCCGTCGCTACGCCGTGGCGGATAGCCAGGAACGCAAGCAATGAGCCCGCGAGCAACTTGAAGCCCCCCATGAAAACCCAGCCCGGCCCGGATGCGATCAATGCGGTCCACCAGGCAACCCGATTGCGACGATCCCGGTTCGGAAGAAATCGCAGATAGTCCACCTGCTCTCCGATCTGCGGCAGCAGGGACAACAGCATCGAAAGCGCCATACCGAACAACAGCAGATCGACCGAGCCGTCGGCGGCGCCGTGCGTCCCCGAATAACCTGTCCAGGCGGCAACCTCGTCAGGGCTTTGCCACGCGATGTAAGCGATGGGCAGGAATTGCAGGACCAGCCACACCGGCTGCGTCACGAGCTGCATCTTGCTGATGAGGCTGAAGCCGTAGGTGGCGATGGGAATCACGATCAGCGCACTGATCAGATGCCCGATTGCGAGCGGAATACCGAACAGCATCTGCAACGCCAGCGACATGATGCTCGCTTCGATGGCGAACAGCAGGAACGTGAACGACGCGTAGATCACCGACGTGATCGTCGATCCCATGTAACCGAAGCCTGCGCCGCGCGTCAGCAGATCGATGTCCACGCCGTAGCGGGCCGCGTACGAACAGATCGGCAAGCCGATGAGAAACATCAGCACGCAGAACGCCACGACCGCCCAGGCCGTGTTGGGAAAGCCGTAGGCGATGGTGAGCGCGCCGCCGATTGCCTCGCACGCGAGAAACGCAATCGGGCCGAACGCGGTATTGCCGACGCGGAACGAGGACTTACGCGCGCGATCCGCCGTATAGCGCAGCGCATAGTCTTCGAGCGTCTGACTCGCCACCCACTGGTTGTACTGACGGCGCTCGCGAACGATCCGTTGTCGTGCAGCCATTGTTTGCTGTTCTGAAATCGATTCCCCCGCGAGTAGAAGCAAACGATATGCCAGCCACGTTCCGAAACGGGGCGCGACTCGGACGCGCCCTGGCCGGCGTGATGCCACATCGAAGTGCAACGCGCGGGCCGGTATGCACAGGGATGGATCATGCCTGGCCCTCGCCGGCTGTCTCTACGTCAAATGACGCGTACCCGTGCCGGGCCAGCGCGCATAGCGTTGGTCGCCAGGGAAGTCGACGACCCACGATCTGGCCAGACAATCAATCAACGAATCAGGGAACCGTCCATGCGACCAACATCGATCCATCTTCCCGCCATCGGCGCCGCGCTGCTGGCGGCGCCCGTGTGCAACGTGCTCGCGGCCGAAGTGAATCTTCCGCCTGTCTCCGTCGGCGCCGGTGTGCGATCGAGCTTTACTTACACCGATCCGGATGTCGGCGAGGAAGTCAGCGATTTCGAGCTGAACAGCGCTCGCATCTACATCAGCGGCAAGGTGACCGAGAACATCAGCTTGATGTTCAACACCGACTACAACACCGGCGGCGCGACGCCGGAATCGATGCGCGTCATCGATGCCGTCGCGCAGTTCTCGTTCTCCGATCAATTCAACATCTGGGCGGGCCGCTTCCTGCCACCGAGCGATCGCGCCAATCTCTATGGCCCCTACTACGCCAATCACTGGGGCGTGTATCGCGACGGCGTGCAGGACGGTTATCCGTTCGAGACCGAAGGCCGCGACGACGGCGTGATGTACTGGGGTCAATTCGGCATCGCCAAGGTCTCGGCGGGCGCCTTCGACGTGCAAGGTCTCAGCAAGGGCAGCTCGGATGTGCTGTATGCCGGCCGCGTGCAACTGGATTTCTGGGATCCGGAAAGCGGCTATTACCTGAACG
Source organism: Steroidobacter flavus (assembly GCF_042651805.1). Taxonomy (NCBI): domain Bacteria; kingdom Pseudomonadati; phylum Pseudomonadota; class Gammaproteobacteria; order Steroidobacterales; family Steroidobacteraceae; genus Steroidobacter; species Steroidobacter flavus. Next base: position 1,692,359 of record NZ_JBHSDU010000015.1, read on the forward strand.
GCACGTACTACGGCGAGAAGGATCTGCTCGCGATCGGCGTCGCCGCGCAAACCGCCGCGGGCGACAACGCATATTCAGTGGACTTCCTGCTGGAAAAGAAGCTCGGCAACAGCGGCGTCGTCACGGTCGAGGCGGAATACGCGAAGTACGACGGCTTGGGTGGCTATCCCAGCCCGCTCATCAATTTCGCCGGCCCCGTTCCCTATGACTCGAGCGACGGCTACTACCTGCTCGGCGCCTATTTGTTCCCGCAGACCGTGGGCATCGGCAAGTTCCAGGTGCTGGCCAAGTACGGCGAGTCGACCTACGACTACGGCGTTACGGGCGACGTGGATCAGACCACCACGGAGTTGAACCTCACTTATCTCATCAAGGACTTCAACGCGCGCGTCACCCTCTTCTACATCGACTCCAGCCTCGATCCCAACCTGGGCCGTGACAACACCCAGATCGGCGTCGGCTTGCAGGTCCAGATCTAACCCCTTCGGAGAAACATTCATGAATAAACCCAAACAAGGCGGATTGGTGAGGATCGCCGCTGCCGTGGCTCTCATGGCGGCCAGCGTCGCGCACGCCGCCGATACCATCAAGGTCGGCGTGCTTCATTCGCTCTCGGGCACGATGGCGATTTCCGAAACCACGCTCAAAGACACCGTGCTCATGCTCATCGAGGAGCAGAACAAGAAAGGCGGCGTGCTGGGCAAGAAGCTCGAAGCCGTCGTGGTGGACCCCGCTTCCAACTGGCCGCTGTTCGCCGAGAAGGCCGAGCAGTTGCTGGTGAAGGACAAGGTCTCGGTCGTGTTCGGCTGCTGGACGTCCGTCTCTCGCAAATCCGTGCTGCCGGTGTTCGAAAAGAACAACGGCCTGCTGTTCTATCCGGTGCAGTACGAGGGCGAGGAATCCTCGAAGAATGTGTTCTACACCGGCGCCGCTCCGAATCAACAAGCCATTCCCGCGGTCGACTATTTGATGAACGACGTCGGCGTGAAGCGCTGGGTGCTGGCCGGCACCGACTACGTTTATCCGCGCACCACCAACAAGATCCTCGAAGCGTACCTGAAGGCCAAGGGCGTGAAGTCCGAGGACATCATGATCAACTACACGCCCTTCGGTCATTCCGACTGGCAACGCATCGTCGCGGACATCAAAAAATTCGGCTCAGCGGGGAAAAAGACCGGCGTGGTCTCCACCATCAACGGCGATGCCAACGTGCCTTTCTATAAGGAGCTCGGCAATCAGAAAATCTCCGCCGAGGACATTCCGGTGGTGGCCTTCTCGGTTGGCGAGGAGGAGCTCTCGGGCATCGACACCAAGCCGCTGGTCGGGCACCTCGCGGCCTGGAACTACTTCATGAGCGTCGATACGCCGGCCAACGCCGAGTTCATCAAGAAGTGGCGCGCCTTCATCAAGAACAACAAGCGCGTCACCAACGATCCGATGGAAGCGCACGTGATCGGCTTCAACATGTGGGTCAAGGCGGTCGAGAAAGCCAAGAGCACCGACGTGAACAAGGTCATCGACACGATGGTCGGCATCGAAGTGCCGAACCTGACCGGCGGCGTCGCCAAGATGTTGCCCAATCATCACCTCACCAAGCCGGTGCTGATCGGCGAAGTGCGTGCCGACGGCCAGTTCGACACCGTGTGGCGCACCGAAGGGCTGGTGCCAGGCGATGCCTGGTCGGACTACTTGCCGGGCAGCAAGGACATCCAGGCCGACTGGGTCACGCTCAAGTGCGGCAACTACAACACCAAGACCAAGAAGTGCGCAGGACAGAACTACGAGTAACGAGTCGGCAGTGGCAATCTCGAGTCGCACGATACTCACGATCCCGGGCGCAAGCCCGGGATCGTGGCTCGCATTCCTCATATTGATAGGAATGCTCTGGCAACCTGCCAGCGCTGCGGAGGCGCCGACGTTCGAGCAAGCGCTCGGCGCGCTCGCGACAGCCAGCTTCAAGGACAAGGAACGTGCGATAGGCGAGCTGATCGCAGTCCGTCATCCCAACACGCGAGCCGCGCTGAACGCGCTTCTTGAAGGGAATCTGTATTACCGCAAGTCCGACCAGCGCGTTTTTATCGGCACGGCTCAGGATTCGACGCTCCAGCTGCAGGATCCAGTCACGCTATCCCCTGCTGGAGCAGCGGACGCGTCGGAATATTCCAAGATCACGACCAACAATCAGTTGCGCAAGACATTGAAGAGCGCACTGGCCAGTTTCGACCTCGCCGATCCCGACGCGAGGATACGGCTGGCCGCGGTGAGCGAGATGTTGCGGTCCCTGGATGCGGATAGCGTCTCCATCCTGCGTGCGCGCGAAAGCAAGGAGCCTGACGATACCGTTCGACAAGCGATCCGCACGGGCCTTGCGATCGCGGATCTAGACAACGAGAACGCAGCGATCCGGCTGACCGCCCTCGAACAGCTCAAAGGCAGCCTGAACCCTGAAGTGTTCAACCGGCTCACCGCAATCGTCACGCCCGGCGACGACGGCAGTTATGCGGAACCGGATGAGAAAGTGCGCAACGCCGCTCGAGTCGCACTCGCCAGCGTCGAGCGCTGGCGCAGCTGGTACGGCACACTCGAAACTTTGTTCTTCGGCATGAGCCTGGGATCGGTGCTGGTGCTGTCGGCCATCGGGCTCGCCATCACCTTCGGTGTCATGGGCGTCATCAACATGGCCCATGGCGAACTGATGATGCTCGGCGCGTACACGACCTACGTCGTGCAGCTACTGATGCCACAGCACATCGGCGCATCGGTGCTGGTCGCGATTCCGCTAGCGTTCATCGTGGCCGGCGGCGTCGGTGTGCTGATCGAGCGCGGCATCGTTCGCTTTCTCTATGGTCGCCCGCTGGAAACATTGCTGGCAACCTTCGGCGTGAGCCTGGTGTTACAGCAGCTCGTGCGCGACATCTTCACTGCGAATAATCGCCCAGTGGAAACACCGGAGTGGATGGCGGGCTCGCTGCAGATCAATGAAGCCCTGTCGATTACATACAACCGGCTCTATGTCGTGCTGTTCATGCTGATCGTGTTCGCGATTCTGCAACTGGTGCTCAACAAGACCTCGCTGGGCCTGAAGGTCCGCGCGGTGGCGCAGAACCGGGCGATGGCGAAATCCATGGGCGTGCGCACCGAATGGGTGGACGCACTCACCTTCGGGCTCGGCTCGGGCATCGCCGGTATCGCGGGCGTGGCATTGAGCCAGCTCACCAATGTCGGCCCCAATCTCGGCCAGAGCTACATCATCGATTCCTTCATGGTCGTCGTGTTCGGCGGCGTCAGCAATCTGTGGGGAACGCTCATCGGCGGCATGTCGCTCGGCGTGCTGAATCAGATGCTCGAGCCTTACGCGGGCGCGGTGCTGGCAAAGATCCTGGTCCTCATCGCGCTGATCCTGTTCATTCAGCGCCGTCCGCGTGGCCTGTTCCCACAAAAAGGCCGGGCGGCTGAAGGATGAACATGCGCGTCGTCGGCGATCGAGGCACACAAATATTTTTAGCGCTGCTGCTCACCGTCGGCGTGGCCGTGCCCATCCTCCATCTGGCCTTTCCAGAAGGCTCGGCGCTGCACTTGTCCAGCTACACGATGACGCTGCTCGGCAAGTACATGACCTATGCCCTGCTCGCCATTGCAGTCGACCTGGTGTGGGGCTACTGCGGCATATTGAGCCTCGGTCACGCCGCGTTCTTCGCTCTGGGGGGCTATGCCATGGGCATGTACCTCATGCGGCAGATCGGCACGCGCGGTGTCTACGGCGATCCGGTGCTACCGGACTTCATGGTGTTTCTGAACTGGAAGGAGCTGCCCTGGTTCTGGCATGGCTTCGATATGTTCTGGTTCGCCGCCGCCATGGTCATCGTCGTGCCGGGGCTGCTCGCGCTCGCGTTCGGCTGGCTGGCGTTTCGATCGCGGGTCACTGGCGTGTATCTGTCCATCATCACGCAGGCACTGACGTATGCACTGATGCTCGCCTTCTTCCGCAACGACATGGGCTTCGGCGGCAACAACGGCCTGACGGATTTCAAGGAGATTCTAGGCGCCGATATCAACGCGTCCGGAACCCGAGTCGGCTTGTTTGTAGCCTCGGCACTTGCGCTCGGGCTCGGCTATCTATCGTGCCGCTTCATCGCATCGTCACGTGCCGGGCGAGTCGTGCAGGCGATTCGCGACGCCGAGAGTCGAACGCGATTCATCGGCTATCGAGTCGAGTCGTACAAATTGTGGGTGTTCGCCTTCTCCGCGGTCCTCGCCGGCGTCGCCGGTGCGCTCTATGTGCCGCAAGTCGGCATCATCAATCCGAGCGAATTCCAGCCCATCAATTCGATCGAGATCGTGATCTGGGTGGCCGTCGGCGGCCGCGGGACGTTGTATGGCGCGGTGGCCGGTGCCCTGATCGTCAACTATGCGAAGACTTATTTCACCGCCGCCATCCCGGAGCTCTGGCTGTATGCACTGGGCGCGATGTTCGTGATCGTCACATTGTTCCTGCCGCGTGGCGTGGTGGGGCTCGCCGATCGGCGGACGGTGACCGCATGAACGCCAGCACCGCAATCCGCAACGGTTGGCAGAAAGTATTTGGTGCCGGCGCCCGCAGCGCTCGTCCCGCACCGGGCGACAGTTCACACGGCACGATCCTGTACCTGGAAGACATCAGCGTCAGTTTCGATGGCTTCAAAGCGCTCAACGCACTGACCCTCTACATCGATGCGGGCGAGCTTCGTTGCATCATCGGGCCCAATGGCGCCGGCAAGACCACCATGATGGATGTCATCACCGGCAAGACGCGCCCCGATGCCGGCTCGGTGTGGTTCGGTCAGAACACCGATCTGCTGACATTGACGGAGCCGCAGATCGCCGAAGCCGGCATCGGGCGCAAGTTTCAGAAGCCCACTGTGTTCGAGCACCACACCGTCATGGAGAACCTGGCGTTGGCCGTGGCCGGCAACAAGAGGATCTGGGCGACGCTGACCTCCCCGCTCAGTCCCCGGCAGCACGAGCGTATCGAAGCGGCGCTCGAAGCGATCCGCTTGCAGGATCGTCGCGACATGCGCGCCGGCATGCTCTCTCACGGCCAGAAGCAGTGGCTCGAAATCGGCATGCTACTGGCCCAAGAGCCGCAGTTGCTGCTCATCGATGAGCCCGTCGCCGGCATGACACCGCAGGAAGTGGAGCGCACCGCTGAGCTGCTGCTGTCGCTGGCGGGCAAACATTCAGTGATGGTGGTCGAGCACGATATGGATTTCGTGCGCTCCATCGCCCGCAAAGTCACCGTGCTCCACGAAGGTCACGTTCTGGCAGAGGGCACGATCGATGAAGTCCAGAACGAGCCGCGCGTCGTGGAAGTCTATCTGGGCGAATGACTCGAGATGCAAACGTTATTGGAAATCCGTCGTCTCAATCAGTTCTACGGCGGCAGCCACATTCTTTGGGACGTGGACATGGGCATCCCCACAGGCTCGTGCACGTGCCTGATGGGCCGGAACGGCATGGGCAAGACCACCCTCCTTCGCTGCATCATGGGACTGCTGCCGGCCAGTGGTGAGCTGATGTACGACGGCCAGAATCTCAGCCCGCTCGCAGCCGACCGTCGCGCCGGGCTCGGTATCGGCTACGTCCCGCAAGGGCGCGAGATCTTCTCCCAACTCACCGTCGAGGAGAACTTGCGCATCGGCCTGTCGGCGCGTCGTAACAAACGCCGCGATATTCCCGAGCAGATCTTCGAGCTGTTTCCTGTGTTGAAGAAAATGTTACGCAGACGCGGCGGCGATTTGTCCGGCGGCCAGCAGCAGCAACTCGCGATTGGCCGTGCCTTGGTGCTCGAGCCGCGCCTGCTGATTCTGGACGAGCCGACTGAAGGCATTCAGCCGAACATCGTTCACGAGATCGGCGACATCATTCTGCGTCTCAACCGCGAGATCAACCTCACCGTACTGCTGGTGGAGCAGAAACTGCCGTTCGCTCGCCGCGTGGCCAGTGAGTTTCGCATTCTCGACAAAGGTCGGATCGTCGCAGGCGGAAGCATTCCGCAGCTGACTGACGCTCTCGTGCGGCAGCACTTGACCGTATGAGCGCCGAGCAGGACACGCTGGCCACGCCGGGATGGCACGCGCAGTTACGGCTGACATTCGCTCGGCCGGCGGAGCGAACCTGCCTGGTCGAACGACAGCATCGTGGTCCTCTGCTGGTGCAAAGACCTTTCTATCCGGAAGGAGACGTTTGTCACGCCTACATCGTCCATCCTCCCGGCGGAGTCGTTGGCGGAGATGAGCTGGAGCTGGAAGTCGACGCACGCGATTCGACGCACGTTGTGCTGACGACGCCCGCGGCGGCAAAGTTCTATCGCAGCGACGGCCGCACGGCTCGGCAGAAGCAAACATTGCGGGCGAAGCAATCGACGCTGGAGTGGCTGCCGCAGGAGAGCATTTACTATCCCCAATCCAGAGTGCGCAGTAGCACTCGCATCGAGCTCGAATCGCACGCGAAGCTCATCGGTTGGGACATCGCCTGCCTGGGGCTCCCGGCACGCAATCAACCTTTCGATCGAGGCGAGCTGCATCTGCATCTGGAGTTGTGGGTGAACGGCAAACCGTTGCTGATCGACAGGCTGCGCCTCGCAGGCAACGACAACAACCCGTCGGGATTGAACGGCCAACAGGCCGTTGGAACGCTGCTCGCCTATCCCGCCACTCGCGCGATGATCGAGGCGGTGCGGACCTTACAACCACCGGGCGTCGAGCTCGGCGTGACGCTCGTAGATGATGTTCTCGTGTGCCGAGCACTCGCCGCGCAGGCAGAGCCGATCAAGCATGCATTCATCGAGTATTGGCAGACATTGCGCCCGCTGTTGCTGAATCGTGCGGCCGTATCGCCGCGAATCTGGGCGACTTGAATGCTCCGCGGAGAGATGGAATGGAACTGACGCCGAGAGAGAAAGACAAACTGCTGATCTTCACCGCCGCGCTGCTTGCCGAGCGCCGCAAGGCCCGTGGTGTGAAGCTGAATTATCCGGAGGCTATCGCGCTGATTTCGGCGGCGATCATGGAAGGCGCGCGTGACGGTAAGACCGTCGCGGAGCTCATGAGCCACGGCGCGACCCTCCTGACCCGTGACGATGTAATGCCCGGCATTCCCGAAATGATTCCCGACGTGCAGGTCGAGGCGACGTTTCCGGACGGCACCAAGCTCGTGACCGTTCATCAGCCCATCCCCTGACTCGATGCGAGGACGCATGATCCCCGGCGAATTGTTTCCAGCAGCGGGCGAGCTCGAGCTCAATCGCGGTCGTGCCACGGTCAGCATCAAAGTGGCCAACACCGGCGACCGGCCGATCCAGGTCGGCTCGCACTATCACTTCTTCGAGACCAACGCAGCCTTGCGCTTCGATCGCGCGGCGACGCGGGGCTATCGCCTGAACATCGCCTCCGGGACCGCGGTCCGCTTCGAGCCCGGCCAGGAACGCGAAGTCGAGCTGGTGGCGTACGACGGTGAGCGCGTGGTGTATGGGTTCAATCAGAAAGTGATGGGGAAGCTATGACCTCCATCGGTCGCACCGCTTATGCCGAGATGTATGGCCCCACGACCGGGGACCGCGTGCGTCTGGGCGATACCGAATTGATCGTTGAAGTCGAGCGCGATCACACGGTCTATGGCGAGGAAGTGAAATTCGGCGGCGGCAAGGTCATTCGCGATGGCATGGGACAAAGCCAGCGCAACGCCGCCGAAGTGGTCGACACCATCATCACCAATGCCTTGATCATCGATCACTGGGGCATCGTCAAAGCCGACATCGGCATCAAGGAGGGCCGCATCGTCCGCATCGGCAAGGGCGGCAATCCGGACGTGCAACCGGGCGTCGACATCGTGATCGGCGCCGGCACGGAAGTGATCGCCGGCGAAGGGCTCATCGCCACGCCCGGTGCCATCGATTCGCACATCCACTTCATCTGTCCGCAGCAGGTCGAGGATGCCATGATGTCCGGCGTCACCACGATGATCGGCGGTGGCACCGGGCCCGCGACCGGCACCAACGCGACCACCTGCACGTCCGGCCGCTGGTACATCGAGCGCATGTATCAGGCGGTCGAATCCTTGCCGATCAACTTCGGCTTGCTCGGCAAGGGCAATGCGAGCCTGCCCCGACCGCTCGAGGAACAAATCGAAGCGGGCGTGATGGGACTGAAGCTGCACGAAGACTGGGGAACGACGCCGGCCGCCATCGACAATTGTCTCGAGGTGGCGGATCGCCATGACGTTCAGGTCGCGATTCACACCGACACGCTGAACGAATCCGGTTTCGTCGAGGACACGCTCGCCGCATTCAAAGGGCGCGCGATCCACACGTATCACACCGAGGGCGCCGGCGGCGGACATGCGCCCGACATCATCAAGGCGTGCGGCGAAGCCAACGTGCTGCCCTCCTCCACCAATCCGACGCGCCCGTACACGGTGAACACCATCGACGAGCATCTGGATATGCTGATGGTGTGTCATCACCTGGATCCCGGCATCGCCGAGGATATCGCGTTCGCCGAATCGCGAATTCGCCGCGAGACCATTGCGGCTGAAGACATCCTTCACGATCTCGGCGCCTTCTCGATGATCTCCTCCGACTCGCAAGCGATGGGCCGCGTGGGTGAGGTGATTACTCGCACCTGGCAGACTGCGCACAAGATGAAAGTACAGCGTGGCGCGCTCTCACCGGACACGGCGCGCAACGACAACTTCCGTGTGCGTCGCTACCTGGCGAAATACACCATCAATCCGGCGCTGACTCATGGTGTCGCGCACGAGGTCGGCTCCATCGAAGCGGGCAAGCTTGCTGACATCGTCCTGTGGCGGCCTGCGTTCTTCGGCGCGAAGCCCGCGATGATCATCAAGGGCGGCATGATCGTCGCGGCGCCCATGGGCGATCCGAATGCATCGATTCCCACACCGCAGCCGGTGCACTACCGCGCGATGTTTGGAGCGCTCGGTCGGGCGCGCACGGCCACCTCTGTGAGCTTTGTATCGGAAGCCGCGCTGGACAATGGCATGGCCGAGCGCCTGAAACTCGACAAACGACTGGTCGCCGTCCACGGCACCCGCACCGTCCGCAAGCGCGACCTGATACTCAACGACTACCAGCCGCAGATCGACGTGGATTCGCAAACGTATGAGGTTCGCGCCGACGGTCAGTTGCTGACCTGCGAGCCCGCCACGGTGCTGCCACTGGCGCAGCGATATTTTCTTTTCTGAGTCGACGACACCTGTGCTGAATATCACCCGCAAGCTGCCCCACTCCGATGCTGTCGCCGACGTAAAGCTGGTGCTGCCCTTCCAACTGCGGAATAAGAGCCGCTTGCGAACAGTGCTGGCGAACGGCGAAGAAGTGGGATTGATCCTGGAGCGCGGCTCGATCCTTCGCGGTGGCGATTTGTTACTTGCGGACGATGGGCGAGTCGTCGAAGTCGTCGCGGAGCCCGAGCCCGTGTCCACGGTGGCGGCGCCCGATCCCTTGGCCTTGTGTCGAGCGAGCTACCATCTGGGCAATCGGCACGTCGCCTTGCAAATTGGCGACGGCTGGGTTCGCTATCAGCACGATCACGTGCTCGATGAGATGGCGCGCGGTCTCGGCCTGATCGTCACGATCGAAGAGGCGCCGTTCGAACCGGAGGCTGGCGCCTACGGTGGCCATTCGCACTCCGCCATCGCTCCGCATGCTCACGGCTAGGACAAACCTGCTGCGCATTCTGCATCTGGCCAGCCCGGCATTGCCCATCGGGGCCTTTCATTTCTCGCAAGGCTTGGAATATGCCGTCGACGCGGGCTGGGTACAGGACGAAGCCGGCTCGCTCACGTGGATCGCAGGCGTTGCACGGCATGGCATCGGCACGCTCGACTTGCCCATCCTCCTTCGTTTGCACCGTGCCGCCAGCGCTGGCGATGACGACTCCCTGCAACGCTGGGATCGCTTTCTCCTAGCCGCGCGAGAAACAGAAGAGCTGCGCGCGGAGGACCGGCACATGGGATCCGCACTTGCGCGCATCCTTCGAGAACTCGGCGTCATGGATTCGAGCCTGAATGAGCCGCCCGGCTACGCTCGCATGTTCGCTGTCGCCTGCGCCGGTTGGAATATCACGGAAAGCGAAGCGATGCAGGCGTACTCATGGGCTTGGGCGGAGAATCAGGTTCTCGCCGCCGTCAAGCTCGTACCGCTCGGGCAAAGCGCCGGACAGCGCTTGTTACATGCTCTGGTGCCGGTGCTGGAGAACATCGGGACGCAAGCGCTCGCCATCGAAGATGAAGACATCGGCGCCTGCGTCATCACGCAGGGCCTGGCGAGCGCTCGCCACGAATATCAGTACACGCGGCTATTCAAATCCTGACTGCGCATCCGGAAGTTGCGATAGAGCGCGGCCCGCCTACGGCAGCCCGCCCACAATCTTTCGAAACTCCTCCTCCGTAAAGGCGAGCAGCATCTCGGTCCTGACGTTGCCGCGAGCTCCCAAGGCCAGGGAGGCTTTCGCAATCGCCGTAGCGTCGGCAGCTTCCGCGATCACGACCGCATCGTATCGGCCGGTGACCAGGTAGAAGGCTTTGAGGTTGGCGCCGAGTTGCTCGAAGGCCTTGCGAGCGGCGTCGAGTCGGGCCGGGCTTTCCTTGATCTTCTCCATGCCCTGCTGGGTGTATCGAAGCAGTGAGATGTACGTGGCCATGGCTCTCTCCATCAGACAAGGAATGTGCGGGTTTCGATGACGGCAATTCCGGGCCTGCATCGCTTCCTTGCGGAAAGACTTGCGCAATCACTATGAGCCCGACCGGGCTCACGAAGATAGTTCGTATGAGGAGCATCCCAAATAACCAAAGAATCGCGTGCCAGAGGACGCGAACAAACAAACGCCCCTTCACCTGCCCCGCATCATTTGAGTAGCGCGGGCGCGTACGCATTTCTCCGCCTGCTGGGCTGATTCCCCGCTTGACACCGGTGTCACCTCGCCCCTAGTTTTGCCGCCGGACGATGTGACGGAACACAACAGACCAGCAGGGGGATGCTCATGATTGTCAGGGCGCTATTCGCCACGGCGTTGTTTGTATTTGCAATCAGCACGCACGCGGCCACCGACTATCCCACGGGTTATACGAAATGCGCCAAGGAGGGAGAGACGTGCACGTTCAGCGGCACGCGCTCGGTGGCGTACGGCAAGGCAGGCACATTCGTGTACGCGACGCTGACCGGGCCGCTCACCTGCTCCGCGTCATTGTTTCCAACGATCAACGTCGGCACTCCGCGATATTGCTCGTACGGCCCGACTGGCGGCGGCGGCACCTGCAATCCTACGGCGATCACGCCCTTTATCAACGGAGCTCAAACCGCGAGCGCAACCATCAGCTCCGGCGCACAGGTGGTATTCGCGCCGACACCGTCGTCGGGCGGTAGCTGGTCATGGAGCGGCTGCGGCACGTCCGGGACAGCGCGTCAGCAGACAGTTACTCCGACGGCTTCCTGTTCAGCGACCGCGACCTACACCAACAGTTGTGGAGCGACCTCGACTCAGCTCTTTTCCATCACGGTGAGTGGATCGGGCGGTGGCGGCGGCAGCAGTGGAACGCCAGTCGGATTTGGTAGAGCCACGACGGGCGGCACTGGCGGCGCGGTCGTGACCGCACACACCGGCGCTGAAATCAACGCAGCGCTGTGTGCCCGAGCCAGCGTTAGCACGCCGTTGATCATCCGCGTCGACGGAACGATTACTCATGCCAATACCACCAAAGCCACTGGCAGCTGCGATACCACTGCCACGGAAATTCAGTTCAAGGGCGTCAGCAATGTCAGCCTGATCGGCGTCGCCAATCGCGGCGTGCTGGATCAGATCGGCGTTCATCTGCGCAACACCTCGAACATCATCATCCAGAACCTGCACATCATGAACGTCAAGAAGAGCGGATCTCCCGTTTCCAACGGTGGCGACGCGATCGGCATGGAGTCCACGGTCACGAATGTCTGGGTCGATCACAACACCTTGGAAGCCAGCGGCGGCGAATCCGACGGCTACGATTCGTTGCTGGACATGAAGGCGGGTGTCACCAACGTCACCGTGTCCTACAACCACTACCGCAATTCCAGCCGGGCGGGTCTGATCGGATCGAGCGACGATGACGCCGCCAATACCAACATCACGTTCCATCACAACTGGTACGAGAACATTGAGCAGCGCACGCCGTTGCTACGCCACGGGCTGGTGCACACCTATAACAACTATTGGTCGAATGTGAGCAACAGCGACATGATCCACGGCATCAACTCGCGCATGAGCGGCCGGGTACTCGTCGAAGGTAACTACTTCAAGAATTCCAACAATCCGCTCATTGCCTCGGATGACTCGCCCGAGCCCGGCTGCTGGCAGACCCGGTTGAACACGCTGGACTCCATCAGCTACGACCGCTCGGTGGGGAACGGAGCGCTGGTGATTCCGGTGATCACCAACGGCCAGTTCGACTCGACCTGCACGGTGACGGTGCCCTACACGTACACGCTCGATGCGTCAGCAAACATTCCATCGATCGTCACGGGCAACGCGGGCTTCGGCAAGATCAATCCATAGCGGGAGAGCGAGATGCAACTTCGATACGCAAGGATGCTACTGGTGGCCGCGCTGCTCGGCGCGGCACCCGCTGGGGCCGTCGTCCCTGGCTTCGCCGGCAATGTCACCGGCGGCGGCAATGCCACTCCGATCGTAGTCAGCACGCTCTCAGCCGCGCAAACAGCCGTCAATAACTACTCGGGCAGCGGCGGCCTCGTTCTGCACTACAACGGCACCTTCGACGAAGCGCCGATCCTCGCGAACATTTGTGGCCAATGGAGCAAGCCAGCGCAGGAGCTGTCGATCAGCGGCAAGAACGACATCACCGTCCTCGGCCTGGACGGCTCGTCCGCGAACTTCGGCATCCGTATCAAAGGCTCGTCCGGCAACATCATCGTTCGTAACATGAAGATCGGCCTGCTGCCGGGCGGCGCCAGCAACGGCGACCTCATCGGCATCGAGGCGAATGCACATCACGTCTGGATCGATCACAACGAGTTGTACACCCGAAACATCAACTGCCCCGGCACGCCGGATGACGACACGACGTTCGACGGCCTGCTCGACATCAAGAACTCGGCCAGCTTCATCACCGTCTCATACAACTACATTCACGACCACGCGAAAGTCGGCCTGATCGGCGCGAGCGACACCGACAGCGCCGAGCGTCGCGTCACGTATGCGCACAATCGCTACGATAACGTGGGCTCGCGCCTGCCCTTCCAGCGCTTTGGCTACGTGCACGTCTACAACAACTACTACAACAACATCACGGGCAGCGGCATCAACCCGCGCATGGGCGGGCATGTGCTGGTCGAAAACAACTTTTTCGAGAACGCGCTCAACCCGGTGTTCTCACAGTCGTCGATCCTCGGTCAATGGGACCTGCGCAATAACAACGCCCGCAGCTCCGCCGACAACACTCGTTTCAACATTCGCTGGACAGCCTGCTCCGGCAGCACGCCTTGCCAGAAAGCAACCGACTGGACGACGACAGCGACGTTTCCAATCTCACTCCCGTACACGTACACGACGTATGCACCCGATGTCGCGCGTTGCATAGCCTTGAATGCCGCCGGCTCGGGCAAGGGCCTGAAGGAAGCCGGCGCCGTGCTGAGCCTGTGCGGCGGCGGCCCCACGAACAATGTTTATCAAACCGAGAATGGCGCCATGGGTGGCGGCACGGTGTTCGAGGACAAGAACGCAGGATTCAACGGCACGGGCTACGTGAACGCGTCCACCAGCGGCGGCTTTTCACAAATTAACAACGTCGACGGCCGCGGTGGCGGATCCAAGACGCTGCGCATCCGGTCTGCACTCGGTGTAACAGCGGCGCGCACGGGACGCCTGGTCGTCAATGGACTGGCTACAAATATCACTTTCAACTCAACGGGCACATGGACCGCGTGGACGACGCAGGACGTGAGCGTGACGCTGACCAACAGCACGACGAACACAATTCGCTTCGAGTCGACCGGGCAGGATCTGGCGAACATCGACCAGGTGGAAATTCTCTGAGAGCCGTTTGTTGACGTGGGCTACGAAGAGTTCGCAAAGAGCAGCTGGACAAAAGCCGACGCAGCGAGTCGAACGCGGAACCTTTGTCGCCGCGTTCGACTTCCACGCTGGTAGGAGTTCCATCCGATCTATCCTCGAGCGGCGTCGTGTTGCAGCGGCGACATGCATTGACTGTGCGGGTGACTCACTGGATCAACGCCGTAGCGTTGATCCTGCTGCTGATGAGCGGACTACAGATCTTCAATGCTCATCCCAGTTTGTATTGGGGCCAGTCGTCCTACACCGGCGCCGGTCCCATTGTAGAGCTGGCCGGTTTCCCCTCCTGGCTGACGATTCCCGGTGTGCAGTGGCTGGCACTGGGCAGACGCTGGCATTTTTTCTTCGCCTGGGTCCTCGTCGGCAATGGCGTGGCGTATCTGGTGTACTCGATCGTCAGTCGTCATGTCGCACGCGATCTCGTTCCGACCCGGATCGACTGGCATTCGATCGGGCGCTCCATTGTGGATCATCTGCACCTGCGTCACCCGCAAGGCGAAGCCGCCGCCCGCTACAACGTACTGCAGAAGCTCAGCTATCTCGCGGTGATCTTCGTGCTGCTGCCGCTGATGGTGCTGACCGGCTTGTCGATGTCACCGCGGCTCGATTCGGTGTGGCCCGGCTGGATCGACATCTTCGGCGGACGCCAATCGGCGCGTACGCTGCATTTCGTCATTGCATGGCTGCTGGTGCTGTTTCTTTTCATTCATGTCTTCGAAGTGATCGTGACGGGCTTCTGGAACAACTTGCGCTCGATGATCACCGGCCGCTATCGACTCGACCATGAGCAACGCTGACTCGCCCAGACGACGCTTCCTCCGTCAGCTCGTTGCAGTCGGCGGCGGTATCCTGCTGGGCGCCTGCGACTCGGCCTCCCGCAGTCCGCGCGTCACGAAAGTGCTGGAGACGGGCGAGCGCTTGAATCGAAACGTCCAGCATGCGCTGACTTCGCGCACAACGATGGCACAAGAGTTCACCGAAGCGGACCTGTCGCCCCAGTTTCGAAGCAACGGCACTGACTACCCCGACAGCGCGGAGTATCGGGCGCTCGCGACGAACGGCTTCGTCGACTGGCGGCTGCGCGTCGACGGTGTGGTGGAACGCCCGGTGCAACTCACGCTAGATCAATTGCGAGCGATGCGCAGCCGCACGCAAATCACACGGCACGATTGCGTCGAAGGCTGGAGCGCAATCGGCAAGTGGACCGGCACACCTTTGAGCGAAGTGCTCGCGCTCGTCAGACCTCGCGCCGACGCTCGCTA
Organism: Steroidobacter flavus; assembly: GCF_042651805.1. Lineage (NCBI taxonomy): Bacteria > Pseudomonadati > Pseudomonadota > Gammaproteobacteria > Steroidobacterales > Steroidobacteraceae > Steroidobacter > Steroidobacter flavus. The sequence continues at coordinate 1,707,741 of NZ_JBHSDU010000015.1, forward strand.
CGTCATGTTCTACTGTGCGGATCCGATGGACGATTCGGGAACGAAATATTACGAAAGCATCGACATGGAGGACGCCATGCACCCGCAAACCATCCTCGCTTATGCGCTGAACGACGCAGCGTTGCCGATCCCGAACGGCGCGCCCCTGCGCCTGCGCGTCGAACGTCAACTCGGCTACAAGATGGCGAAGTACCTCATGCACATCGAGCTCGTCACAAGCTTCGCTCGAATCAACGGCGGCAAGGGCGGGTACTGGGAAGATGACGGTTACGAGTGGTACGCAGGAATTTGAGGCAAGCCCCGCCTTCACATAATCCCCCAACACTCGACGCACCCCGATTCGCAAAGTAATCTTCCGCTAATTAATAAGCAGAAAGAGGCTCCCTCGAGCCTCGCAAGCGGGAACTATGATCAAACGGATTTTGCCGGTTCTACCGGTATGGTTACTGCTGGCCGGATGCGGTGGCGGCGGTGGTGATGGTGGTGGCTCCGAGAGCGGAGGAAACAATCGCGGTACGTTCACCGTCTCGCCATCGACGTTGACCTTTACGGCGGCCTCAGTCGAAGGCAGCACCATTCCATCGCAAACGATCACGGGCACGGTTTCCGGCGTCAGCGCCGAGACGCTTTATATAAACGTTCGCGTGACCGGTAACGCTGTGGCCGCGATCAGCAACATCAGGATCACTGGTCCGACCAGCGGAACAGCGACCGTACAGCCGATCACCCAGCACGTCGTCGGCCCCGGCACTTTCACGAGCACGCTCACGGTAGTGGCCTGCACGTCGGGACCCGAGTGCACGTCCGGTGTGATCGGCAGCCCGCAGACGGTCAATGTCACATACAACGTCACCGGGGTGCGCAGCTCCGTCGCCCAACTCGGCTTTGGGCCGATTGGCGACCGGATTGCAGCGACCGATCTGAATCGTACTTTCGCAGTGACCGGCTATCCGGCGCAGAACTGGACAGCGGCTTCGTCGGTGCCGTGGCTCACAGTGAATCCGGCCAGCGGTAACGCGGGCGCCGAGACGACGGTCACTGCATCGCTGGTTCAGGCTCAGGTCGAAGCGCTGGCGAGTGGCGCATACGAGGGCACCATCACATTGACGCCCACCTCCGGTGCGCCTGTCACTATTCCCGTCACCCTCAGCTCGAGTCGAGTTCGCGTGAACCACGTCGCTCCCTATGTGGCACAAGCGGGAACGAGCGACACTGTCATCATTCGAGGCGAGAATCTCTCGCGCTACCCCGCAACCGCAGTTCGTTTCGGCTCCACCGATGCAGTGTCTTTCACCCCAGTGAGCGACACTGAGATTCACGCGGTCCATCCGGCGCTCGTGGCCGGCAGCTACGATGTCCATGTCCTCAACGCGCAAGGCATCGATAACACGCGAGCGGCGCTCGTTGTTGTCGATCCCCCCGCGTACGCCCCTGCAGCGCTGGCCTACCCCGTCGGAGGCAATCGCTTTCCGCGTTGTTTCCAGTACGACGCAGAAAGACGGGCCCTGATCGTTGGTGTGTTGTTCAACGATTCGACCATCAATTCGAGTCGGGTGCTGAGGTATACGCACGCATCGGGCTGGGGCGCTCCCACGAGCGTGACCTTGACGAGTGACGGTTCGTGCGCGTTGTCTGCCGATGGCAAGCAACTCATCGTCGGTTACGCCGCGCCGAACTTTCGCGCGTTCACGGTGGCGGAACTGGATCCTGTCACGCTGACCGAGCTGCGAAAAACGGTGGACCCGCGGCAGCTCAGCCTCGATGCACGCGGCATCGCTGTGGCCAACGATGGGCGAGCCGTTTTCGTTACTGAGTACTCGCGCGGCGGAGACGTGAAGTCCTACTGGCCACTGCGGCCCGAGATCGGCGACTTCAAAAATTCCGGGAGCATTTATACGATCGGAACCTATGACGGTCAGATCGGCGGCAGCGGCGACGGCTCCCTGGTCCTGCTCGGCAGCTGGTACGGCGGCGGCAGCGACACAACGATCGCCCGCTATGAGTCGAGCACTCAACTGGCGAGAACGTCCCTGAACCTATCGCTCGACGAGCCCATCGTCATCAACCGCACCGGCAGCCGTGTGATCATGAATCATCGCAATGTTTACGATCGCGATCTGACTGCGATCGGAACGCTGCCCTCGACTACGCTGGTCGCCGCGCTAGCCCCATCGTTGATGCGCGCCTACACCTACGATAACAACGGCACGATCCGCACGTTCGATGTCACCGCCGCTGTGAGCGGCGCTTTCGCAGAAATCGAGCTACCACGCACGCCGACCTCCAACCCCGGTACCACAGGCTTGAATCGGCTGCTGGTAACGCCCGACGGACGAGCGCTCTTTGTAATGGGGCAACAGCAGATCGTGCTGGTGCCCCTGTAATCCGTCGGGATTACTTTTCGAATTTGACGATCTCGCCGTCGGCCGGGATCGCCATGGTGCGTGTCTCGGCCTTGCCGGGCTGGGCGAGCTGAGCCTTGATCTCGTCGCCCTCCACTCGCGTGGAGCCCTGCACTTCGAAGGCGGGCAACGCATAAGGAAAGCCTTCGGCGCCCAGCGGCTCGGGCGAATTGGAAATATGGAAGTGCAGGTGCGGCTCGGTGGAATTGCCGGTGTTGCCGACCAGGCCGATCACCTGGCCACTACGCACTTTGTCGCCGACTTTGACTCGAAGCGAGCCAGGCTGCAGATGCGCGTAGAACGCATACAGTCCGCCACCCACATCGAGCTGAACAAAATTGCCACCGACGTTCGCAAGAGTAATCGGTTGAGCGCGTGAATCGATGCCGGGCACGTTGTTCGGAATCCCATCCAGCACCGCCGCGACAACGCCATCGGCGACGGCCAATGCGTCGTGGCCGAAGGCGTAGTAGTTCTTGTTGTCTTTGGGATCGCCGCGATAGGTCTTGCCATCCTTGCCCACCTGCACCCAGTCGATGGCAAAGCGCTGCGCGATGGCGGCGTGGCCGTCGACTGGAATCAACGCGCGACGGTGACCGGATGCGTTCGCTGGCCCATTGGCGGCCACCCAGTGATCGCCGCTCAGCGGCGCGCTAATCACCAGCGAGTTCTTGGCCACTGCCAGTGCGCGGGTTTGCACGCCAAGGGTTTCCGGATAGTCGCCCACCTTGACCTGGAAGCGATTGCTCAACTTGGCCGGTGCGTCCTGCAACCGATCGAACGTCACCCAGACGAAGATGACACCAGCCTTGTAACCTTCCAGCAGCGTTTTCTCGCTGGCTTGACCGCGCATCATGCCTTCGAGATCGGCCTGGCCGAATCGGGCGAGCACGCGCGAGCTGTTGTCGGCATCGACCACTTCGAGCGAGGACAGCAACAAGTCCCACTGACTCATGTTGGTGACGTGCAGCTCGTAGGCCAGGTGGGCCTTGCCTCCCGCGTTGAAAGCGGTCGGCGTAACCGGCACGTTCACGTCCATCGCGACAGTGAACGGCTTGCTGGTGGGGCCCTTCTCCTTGGCCGGCTTGGCGGTTTCCTCGGCGGTACTCCGCTTGAACGACAAGGGCTGCTCAGGCACGCCCGATTGCCGCCAGGTGCCAGTAATGCCGGCGCCATCGGCATCGAGCTTGCCTTGGTACACGCCGCCCACCGGCTTGATCTCGAAACGGATCGCGTCCGTTGTCAGCTTGAGAGCGTCGGCCGAAAAATTCGCGCCTTGCTCCACGCTGCTCATCGACGCGGCATATTCGCCGCCACTCAACTGCTTCACCGTGAGCACCAGATGTAACTTGCGCTCCCCCGCCCCCAGCTCGCCAGCCCAGACGCCGGCCAGCGGATTTCCCGCAGCCGCGGCTGATGCACGAGACGACCAGCCGGCAAACAGGCATGCCATGGCAAGAATCGCGACCGCCAGGCGCAGTCGATTGGGATAGAGAGATGCACTCATCTGGGATGTCCGAGCAATGTGACTTGGAACATTTTAGTCACATCCGGCGCCTTCGAAGGTCAGGAATCGCAACTAACGCGACTCTCGAGTCATCCGTTCAATCCGTCGATGAGCGGGGCCAGCCAGCGTTCATAGGGCGCCCACTTGGGCAGGTCACGGGTCACAACGCCGCTGCGGACCTGGACTGCGCTCGCAGTGACGACACCTCGGCGGCGTGAACCGATCTCCAACATCGCCGGGTCGAAGGACAGGCCACAGAATTCGGCAACGCGCCTCAGCTGCACTTCCGGCTCCGTCAGGAGCCGCGCATAGTCCACGTCCAAGATTCGCCCGGCGAAGCACGCGTGCCAGTGCTTCATCAATCCGGCGTATCGATTGTAGTAATCCGCCAGCTCACCCAGGTCATAGCTGTACGGATTCGCATCGGAGAACAGCTCTCGCAAATTGGAGAAGCAGGTTTCCACCGGATCGCGAACCATGTGCAGAATCTTCGCCCGAGGTAGCGCCTGAGCGATGAAACCGAGATTGAGGAAGTTGGAAGGCAGCTTGTCCGTGAAGTAGCGCGAACCGCCCAATCGCCATTGAACGCCATCGAGATAGCGCCTGCCGGCAAGGCTGAGATCGGCACGGCGGGCCCCTTCCGCGAGCGTCACGTCGATCACACCCTTGCAATGGTGATCCATCGTGTAGCGCATCGCGCTGGTGAAATCATACAGCTCGCCCAGCGCAGCGACCTCCGGGTGACCGGCGAGCATCTGCTCCAGCAAGGTCGTGCCGGAACGATGCATGCCCACGATGAAGATCGGCGTGGGATCCGCATCCGTATCGTCGCGAGACGTATCGGCAGGTTCGAATGTCGACAAAACATCGAACAACTGCCGCTGTTTTCGAGCGTCGTAATTCAGCCGCGATCGTTTCGCGCGACAGCCTTGCATCAATGCCTGCCAAGCCTCGTCGTATCGTTGCAGGTCATCGAGTTCCTTGTGAAGAGCGAACGACAGCAACGCGATGTCGTCCGCAGAGCGACCCGGGCGTGCCAACTCTCGTCTGATCGCATCCACATGATTGCGTTCGGCACTCTGACGCCGCAATCCGGCACGCAGCCAGTATCCCTGCGCGATTTCCGGCGCTCTGCGGAGGGCGCGCTCTGCATCCTGCTCGGCATCGTCGAAACGTCCGAGATAGGTGAGGATCTGCGTGCGTGCCAATAGGGTCGTCGGATAGTTCGGATCGGCGCGGTACGCTTCGTCGAGAAAGGCGATGGCAAGCTCCGGAAGATTCAAATAACTCAGCTGCGCGCCGGCCGCGATGAGCAACGGAATGGGCATTCTCGCGAGCGGCCCGGCCCGCTCGATACAAGCCAGGATCTCGGTCGATCGGTTGAATGAGCGCAGGCGAGGCAGCAGTTCCGCCAGCACCCGCTCGTCGGTGGTTCCGGTTCGTGCCGCGGCGAGCGCGAAGCCCTCGGCGCGACGATAACTCCCCCGCAGCGAATACATATAAGAGAGCTGCACGAGCGTGTATGGCTCGTCCGGCACCTGCGCAAGAATGCTCTCGTACGCAGCGATAGCGCCGTCCCAATCGTGCCTGGCCGCCAGCGCCTCCGCGGCGGCCCAGCTTTCGCGATGAGATACGGCCGCCGGGCGGCGGCCGTAGGGAAAGGTCACTGCCGATCGCTCAGAAGTTATAAACCAGCGAGAACTGGAATTCGCGCGGCGACTGGAATGCTCGCGGCACGAGATAAGTGCTCGCCGGCGTTCCAGTGGTTTGATCCTCCGCACGCTCTTCCACCGCCACCGTCTCCTGCTTGTTGAAGATGTTGAAAACATCCATTTTCGCAGTCAGCCCTTCGGCCCAACGCGGCGTGTACGCAAAGCTCAGATCGACCGTATAGGTCCAAGGCAACCGACCCACCGTACCGCGCGGCCTCGGCTCCGACGGACCGTCACGACCGCCCGCCACCGTCGTGCCACAGCGGAAGAAGGCTGGGCCGTACCCATGAATCTCGCCGTGATACGGATACAACACGCCCAGGCAGTTCACCGGCCGCCCGGATTGCACCAGCAAGTTGGTGCCGACCGCCAGTTCGTCGGTGATCGCGTAGCTGCCGAACACCTTCATCGAATGACGGCGGTCGTTCGGCAGATAGCCGTACGAATCCACTCCGAGCTCGCGGTAATCGAAGTCCTGAGTCACATTGGTATCGTCCTGGGCGATATCGGACTTGACGCCGCCTTCGGTGTTGCCCTTGCTGTACGCCAGCGTGTAAGACGCCTGCACGAACGTCTGATCCCAATTGCCGTTCCAGAACAGCTCCAGTGCCTTATAGGTGCGACGAGCCTTGGGCGACAGCAGATCGCTCTGCACCGTCGTCTGGGTCAGCGTGCCATCGCCATAAAAGTCCGTGAGGAACACCGCGTTCTCGCCGGGATTGAACATGCGGCAATAAGGAAAGCCGGCATTCGGGAGCGCGGCCTCGCGGCCGTTGCCGTCGATCCAGGTCTCGGTCTCCTCATCGTAGGTGAAGCCGGCGCTCTGCAGGATCGGCGTGTAGTCGCAATTGTCGTCGATGGCGGCTTTCAGCTCGCGATAGATGGCTCGCGCACCGACATTCTGATGGTTGGTGATACTCATCTGGCCGCCGAGGATGAACTCGTCCTGATACATCGGATCGAGATTCTTCGATGCCACCGTGCTCGCAACCTTTTGCTCGCCGAATTCGCCGTTGACGTACGTGAACGGGCCTCGCGACACCAAGCCGGTCGGCGCGCCAGTCACAGGATCCACGCCCGAGAAGTTGTAATTCTCGCGCGTGTACAACGAGGCGCTCGCGCCGCGAATTGCAACGCTCGCCGTCAGCGGCAACGCATATCGGCCGGCGTTGCCGTAGATCTTCATCGACGAGTCGCCCTTCACGTCCCAGGAAAAACCGAGGCGCGGACCGAACTGATTGTTGATCTCGACATACGACTCGCCGTCGCCGTTCAGATTCTTGAAGCTGTCCCAGCGCAAGCCGGCGGTGAACAGGAAATTGTCGGTGATGTTCCAGTTGTCCTCGAGATAGAACGCGCGCTGCTCGACCTTGACGGTCGCGCCCTGATTGACGATCTGCTCGCGCACGATGTCGACTCCCTGCGCATTGGTCGAGTAGCGCCATTGGCGACCGCCTTCGATCGATTCACCCGCCACGGACTCGAAATCATCGAGGTCATAGCCGAAACGCAACAGATGCGCACCGAGCTGCCATTCCGCGTCGATGCGGAACTGGTCGCGTTGATCTTCCGCGTCCTCGCGCTCGATGTTGCCCAGGTTCTCGAAGGTGGCTGTGATATTGCACGTACTCGCGTAAGTGCCGGTGATCGCGCGCCGCGCCGCCGGCCGCGTGTCGACGATGACCGGACAACCGGTGGCCGGCGTGTTCAGATCGCCGCCGTAGGCAACTCGGCGGCCATCCGCCGTCGTCAGATGCAAGCCGCGCTTGTATTCGCCGCGGCCATACAAACCCGACACGGTCAGATCGTCGGTGATGTAGCTGGTGTACTTGGCGACGAAATTCGTGCCGCCGTTCTCTTCGTATTGAGTGCCGATCAGGCCGAGCCGGTTGACCGCGCCGAGCGTATTCAGATACACCCGGCTCGTCGTCTCTTCCGAGTCCGAGAACCCGGTGAGCTCGAACGAGTTGGCATCGTTGATGTGCCAGTCGAGCTTCACCAGCCAGCTCGGCGTCTCGGTGCTGTCGTTGGTGTTGTTGGCCTGCGTGACGTTGCCCCAGCGGTCCTCTTCATGCTCGGAGTAACCGATCAACGCATACGCGAACAGCTTGTCTTTGACGAGCGCGCCGCTCGCCCAGACATTGGCGTTCCACTCGGACGTCTCCTCCTCCGAGTTGATGGAGCGCACCGTGCCGAAGCTGCTGGGCTCGAGCCGGTTCGAATAGTTGGCGTTCCGGGTCTTGGCCCGCAGCGACGCCGGCGCCCAGTAGATACTGGAGCCCGACTGGAACTCATTGGTGCCGCGCTTGGTCGTCTGGCTCACGACACCGCCCAGCGAGCGTCCGAACTCCGCGCCATAGCCGCCGGTTTTCACCTGCTGTTCGGCGATCGCTTCGAAGGGGATCTTGGAGAAGTTCAGGCCGCGGAACGAATTCGTCACGTTGAAGCCGTTCACGTAGTACTGATTCTCGGCCACCGAGGAGCCACCGAACGAAGGTAGTTTGCCGTCTGAGAAAGAGGGGTCGCCGCGCACCGCTCCCGGAGCCAGCAGCGCTGCCGAAGTGAGATCGCGCGCCACAGGAATCTTCGCCAACTGATCGGCGGACAGGACGGTGACCGACTCCACCGATGAAACATCGATCGGCGTGACGCGTGCGCCGGTGACGACGACGTTTTCCAACTCGACGACGTTGTTGGCCACAGCAACGAAACTCACTGCGGTGCCGTTGCCCGCACTGACCTGCACGCCCTCACGAACCGCTGTCGTGCCATCCGGGTGACGCACTGTCACTTTATATTTGCCCGGCGACAAGGCGGGCACGCGATACGCGCCATCGCTGCCCACAGTAATTTCGCGACGGAATCCCGTTCCATCGCCTTCCACCACCACGACATCTCCTGAGGTCGCCTGTCCAAACACGCTGCCGCTGGTACTCTGGGCGAACGTCGCCGGAGTGGCGGCAAGCAGGGTCGTGGCAAGCGCCCCGGCCAGACGATTGGCGTTGCGGCGGCCCGATGCATCGACGGTGAGCGCGTGCCGCACGGCCAGCGCGAGTGTGTTTCTCATCAACATGATTCCTCTCCTGGGCAATGTTTTTTCTTGAATTGCCATACGAGGCCCCAATCGCATCGAGGCGATTGGAAGCTTCGTCGTTGATCCTTCCCCGGTTGTATTCGTCGCTCTTCTGATCGGAGCATACGGCCGCGATTTGCTCGCGGAAAAGCCAGATAGCGCAATGATTTTTGCGCTATCTGGACAGCGGAAGGATCGAGGAGATGGAGAGGCTGGCGGCGAAGTTACTTGTAGCGGTAGCGAACTTCGATGCCCACCTCACGCGGTCGGATCAACACATAGTCGCCGCCGAACGGCAGCGGCTCGATTCTCGTGATGCCCTGTTCATCCGTGATATTGCGGCCGAACAGCTCGATGGACACGCTCTCCTGCACCAGGCCGAAGCGCACATTCACAGTGTCGTAAGACTCGATCGGCAGGCTGCTGAGCTCGGAGCGCAAGCTGCCCACATAAGCCCAATCGGCACGCGCCCAACCCGCCCAGCGCTCGCTGAGATCGAAGCCGTATTCCAGGCCCGCGCTGTAGTTCTTCGCTGGCGAGCCGACGACGCGGTCGCCGGGAGCGCCGATCGCCGGCAACACGTTGTCGTCGTAAGTCAGGTCGTTATAAGAAGCCGCCAGATTCACTTTCCACGATTCGCTCAAGCGACCGACCAACTCGAACTCCACGCCTTCGCCCGTGGCGTCGCCGGCGTTGACCAGATTGGAGAACGCGCAATCGAACAGCACTGAGCCCGGAATGTCCTTCCACTCGAGCCGATACGCCGCGACATTCAAATTGACTCGGCCATCGCCGAGACGCGACTTGAAGCCCAGCTCGTAGTTCCTGATCGTGTCCGGTTCGGTCACGGCCTGCAGCGTCAAGCCCATCTGCGCCGCCTGGTCGCGACACGATTGAGGCAGCGCTTGGTTAGCGACACCGCTACGGAAACCTTCGGCGGCCTGCACATACAACGTGAGATCGTCGGTGGGCTTGAATGTCACACTGGCCGCGGGATTGAATTTGCTGGCCGAATCTTCGCCACCATTGGACGCTCCCGGAGGTGGCGCGAGGATGCCGGTGCTGCCGAGCTTGACGCCAATGTCTTCTTCCAGGTAGCGAGCACCGAGGCCCAGCGTCCAGCGCGGCGCGAATTCATAAGATGTATCGACGAACACCGCCTTCTGCTTCTCGAACAGATGGAAGGTCAGATCGAGCGGATAATTCTGCGCGCCGTTCGTGAACAGCAACGGCAGACAAGTCGGCGTCTGCTCACAACCGAGATCGCGGATGTGCTGACGGCCGTCGGTTTCCTGATCCAGATAGAACGCGCCCACCGTCCATCGGAACGCGCCCTCACCCCGCGATTGCAGGCGAATTTCCTGAGTGAACGCCTCCGCCTCGCGCTTCTCCTGGAACAACCAAGCGGCCGGCGGCAACAGTTCGGCGGCGTCATTCAAGCGCGCCATCGTGAGCTTGGTCTGACTGGTGGCGGAGATCAGCGAGACGTTGTCCCAGTCGTAACGGATCGTAAGGCCGCCCAGATCGAGATCTTCCGAGGTGTAGCCGTTCGCGAAATAATCGCTGGAGCGGACGATTTCATACGAGCCCGGTGTGACGCTCGATTCGCCATCCATCTCCGCATCCTGAGTGGCAACCATCAGATCCAGGCGCAGTCGATCGTTCACCTGCCACGCGGCGGACAGGCGGCCGCCCGTCGTGTCCGTCGAGTTGATATCTTTCTTGTTGAGTGCGCCCGTTGCCGGCGTCATCAGCGTGCCAGGCGGCACGTTGACGGCGCCTCCGGTCAACGCGCCGACGTAGAATGAATAGTCGCTCGGCGCTTGCGCCGGAGTCTTGTTGTCGATGTAGCCGGCGATATCGTCCTTGTAGCCCACGAGGCGCAACGCGAACTGATCCTCGACCAACGGCAGGTTGACCATGCCCTCGACGTGGTAACTCATATCGTCGGAATGCGCGGTCGCAAAGCCCCGCGTGCCGACGTTGAATTGATAGTCCTTCAAATCGGGCGCGGCCGGAATGACACGAACCGCACCGGCGAGCGCGTTGGCACCGAACACCGTGCCTTGCGGACCGCGCAGTACTTCCACGCGGTCGATGTCGACGAACCGCGGCGTCGCATGCTGACCGAGATTGCCGCCACCCTGCGCGCTCATTGGAATTTCACCGAAGTAAGTCGCCACCGTCGGCGGCGTGCCACCGCCACCCGGCGAGATGCCACGAATACGGATGGTCGTGTCGCCCGGACCCGCGTCTTCGTAATAGACGCCGGGAACGCTGCTGAGAATATCGGCGTACTGAGTAATGCCTTTGGACAGAATGTCCTGCGCGGTGATCGCGGTGACGGCGATCGGTACGTTGAGCAACGGCTCCGCGTGCTTGGTCGCCGTGACCACAACCTCCTCGAGCTGAAACCCACCCTCGGCTTCGGCCGCCGAAGCCAGATTCACCAAACCTGGGACAGCCGCCAGCAGTGCCAACGAAATGCGCATCGTCATTCTCCCCGCCCGTTGTGCGAATGAAGTTCTGGGCAGGCTTAGGACTGGGTCAGGCTGCGTTTGCCCCCCTGGGTCGGGCAAGATTTGTGCGCGGTGAGGAGCCGAAAAAGGCCTTGTAGGCGCGACTGAACGCAGCTTCCGACTCGTAGCCGATGGCGATCCCGACCTCGCCGACGCGGGCGCCGCGCTTCGCCAACATGTCTCGCGCCAGGGTCAACCGCCACTCATTTTGATACCGCAACGGCGAGCGCCCCACGAGCGCAGTGAATCGCTCGCTGAAACTCGAGCGCGACATTCCGGCGATCGCCGCCAGCGCACCGATGCTCAGGCGTTGCAACGGTTGTTCATGAATTTTTCTCAACGCACGAGCGACGCGAGCATCGGAAAGCCCACCGAGCCATCCGGCGGCGCGCCCCTCATGAACCCAAGTGCGTAACGTGCGGATGACGATGAGGTCGATGATGCGCGAGATCATCAGCGCCCCGCCCGGCTGCCCGGCCTCGACTTCGAGCATCAGATAATGCACCAGGCCCTCGAGCCAGGCCGTGGCTTCCGCTCGCTTGATATGAATCAGCCAGGGCAAGGCGAACAGCATCGCTCGCAAACTCGTGGCATCGAACCAGAAACGGCAAACGATCAACGAGACCGGCGCTGCCACCGCTGTGACGCGCAGGTCTTCCGCGTCACGCGGCAATAGAAAGAGATCGCCCGCCTCGATCGTCGCTGGAGTCTCGCCACTCTTCGATACCTTCAAGCGCCCTTCCTGGAGCACACAAACATGGGCCGCCCGCCCCTCCAGCGCCAGGCGCTCTTTGGCCTGCAGCCGGCACGAATAAACACGATCCCCCGTCAGGCGAATCTGCGACAGCACCTGCGACAACAAATCGCCGGTCGCAATCCCTTGCAGCTGCAGCTCCGGACGAACGATCAAGTCTTCCAGCGATTTCATCATGTCAATGCCGGCGGCCTGCCACTACCTTACCGCCTGCAGTATAGCCAGCACATAGGATCGCTACGATGTTCGGGATTTCTCCTCCAGGCTGGGTGCATACGCTCGGCAGCTTGCCGGCCGTCCCCTTGGTCATTTACATGTTCGCCCGTCATGGCCGCATCGTGCCTCGCTCCCGGCCGGGCACGTTTTATTTCTTTTCGATGTTGATCGGCGCCGCCACGGTGTTCCTGGTAGCTCATCAGCCGGTGAGCAACGCGGTCGGTGCGATCACGCTGATACTGCTGCTCGCGGGCTACGGCGTCGGCCTCACGCAGCGACTCGGGCGCGCAGGCATCTACATCGAAACCATCTGCCTGACCCTCACCGCGTTCCTGCTGATGGTCCCCACTGTCAGCGAGATTCTACGTCGCGTGCCGGATGGTCATCCGCTCGTTACAGACCTGAAATCGCCGCTGCTCCTGGGCGCGCAAGCCAGCCTGCTGGTCGCGTTCGCCGTCGGGATCACGGCGCAAGTGATCTACCTGCGGAAGGTCAATACAAACATCGGAAGGTAGTGACGTAGCGCGCTTTGTCTCCCTGCGCTGCTTCGTCCTTTTGCACGGTAGAGATCACCTCCGCGCGCACCCCGCCTGCCTTGTGACATGCGCGGTTCGCCAGCTCTTTGCCGGTCTCTTCTCCGCCACTGTGCTCGACGCTGTCGGTGGCGTCATGGTTGATCTTGACGACGGCACAGCCGGCCAGCGTCGCCGCCACCGCAATGACGACGCCCCGCAACGCCCAATTCCGACTACGCATCCACTCTTCCTCATTCGCGGGGCTTGCCCCGTTCGCGACGGTCAATATCGCACCGTATCGCTGACTTGGCAAAAGGGAGGAATCTCGGCGGGTCGCCTCCGCTATTTTTTCCCGGCCTGCGCCGCTTCTTCTGCGCGTGCTCCCGCCAGGATGCCGGGCAATGCGTAGTTGCCTTCATGGCACGCGTACTCATAAATCTTCTCATCGATCCGATTGAACGGCAGCTCACCGCTGAACGGCGCCGTGAACGTCGATGGATCCTCCACCGTGAACTTGTAGAGCAGGACATCCGGCCCCGTGCGCGTGAACCGCTCCGTCACCTTCAGCTGCTCGGACGCCCCGCGATAAGGCAACAACGGCGAGGTTTGCGCGAGTTGCGCTGGATTGATGTTCGTCGTCTCCACGACGAGCGTGTCGCCTTCCCAATGTCCGATCGAATCGCCGAACCATGGGTGTACTTGGGGCGGCGCGTGCCTGGTCGCGCTCAACCGGACGATGCGTGCGTCATGCACCATCTCCGTCATGATCATCAGATGGTCCGGGGTCTGCACGATCGTGTAGTTGTTGTTGTAGAAATAGTTCGGCAGCATCGGCGGCCCGGCATTCGAGCCGAATGAAGTGATGCAGCGATCCGAGAGCGACCTCACTTCCGGATGGTCGCTCTCGCCGAACTGCCGTAGCCTGGCCACGCGCTGCTCCATGCGCTGCTTTCCTTCCGCAGTCAGTGCGGGAATGCGGCCGTCCGGCGGATCGACGATGATCGAGCTGCGCGGTTTGCCGTCGATACGAATCACTTTGTTGCCCGGGTCGAGCCAGAACCCGTTGTAGCCGCCGACGGCGCCACCGGCCGCCTCGGCAATCCGCTCGACGAAAGTTTTCTGGCCCGGTGGCGCAAGCGGCGTGTCGCCGCCCTTTGACGCTGGCGGCTCGTTCGGATCGGTGGGCCGATTGCGAAACTCCTCCACCTCCTGTGCACGCTTCTCCAGCGCCGCCGCCTGCTCGTCGGCCAGCGTGAGCTGCTGCGTTCCCATCCGTTCAAGAGGCGTCTGAGTTTCGTTGCTCCAGTTTCCCTGGAAGTCCGGCTTGCCATCGGGCGTGCGCGGTACGACCCAATTCCCACCCGGTGTTTGCGCGTCGACGTCCGGAACGGGAACAACCGACATCCCTATGACAGCCAGTGCACCCGCGAGTAACAGTCGCTCCCTTCGCCAGGATGTTCTGCTGGGCGGCATAACGCTCTCCTTGCGGCACCTCGTACGCTTTATATTAAGCGCGAGCGGCGGCGTAAGGCGACACCTAAAGCTTCATGCCAGTAGCCTCAAGGGTCCGAGGAGCTCGATCTTCCCGCCGGACTTCTTGAATCTTGCGGCAGTCAGTTCTTCCACCGCACGACTTTCCCCATCCGCGCAACAAGGACAGGAATAGATCAGAACCGGCGGCTTGTAGACCTTCTGAAACTCAGCGAAGCTCAGCCCCTTGGCGGCGTTTGTGTCCTCGACCCGCACCAGATGCACGATCTTCAGATCGGTGCGCCCCAGTTGTTGCGCAAGGTTTTTCTCGGTCGACGTGCCATCGCCACGGCCCATTTCATTCCACTCGGAGGGCGTGGCCTCCGCAATGACCAGCTCATTGCCCGTGCAACTCGTTGCCGAGTAGAGCCCATCCGTATCGCTATCCACGTCGCCGGTAAACCTGAAATACGGAAAGACCGCGCCGCAGGCTTCACACTGCAGCCTGACCACCGTGCCATCGATCAATCGCTGCGAACCACTCATTTGACGATGCCCTGCGAGCTGAAGAGAACGAGATTCTTACCGCCATTGACTTGAGCAGAGTAGGCGATGATGCCGCGATACCCGTTCTGTTGGGCCCAGATTCCCACCTTGTGGGTGACCTCGTAACGCCAGGCGCGGGTGCCTCCAGTGCGCAGCAAGTCTTTCAAGTCCACGCCGAGGCTCTCCCGCACCGCCGGATTCGTCAAGTCGAGCAGCTCAGGAACGGATTGATCGGGGAAAAGATGTGTCTCCCTGCCCACGAGCGAACCGCCGTTGTGCGTGACCTCCGCCTCCGCCACATGCGCCTCTGTCGAGAAGTATATTCCAGACTGACCCGGGCCCGAGTACCGATGGTTCGCTTCGACGGTCTTCGGATGAATGAACACTGGATCGTGTCCGACTTTGACCGATCTATATAAATCGCTGTCGAGGGTCGTAGCTTCTGGAAGCGCGCCATCCTTGACGACATCGTCGATATTCAACGCCGGTCGCTGCCCCACGACCCTGACGCCCTCGTTCATCTCGAGCCCATGAAACATCTGCGGCGACAATTTCGGCTCAAGCCGACCGAGCACGGTAGGCGCTGTGGTTATGCCACCTGCGCCAAGGAAGTTGAGACCCACCATTCCCGTGTCAAAGGCCGCGTCAAGGTAATTGCCGGCCATCACGTTGGTCGTGGCACTGTACGAATGGTACCCAACGCTTCCCAACGTACTGCTCTGAAGACCCAGAGGCAGCGTCTCGCTAATCCCGGCACCGTTCGCGGCCGCGCGGCCGACGTCGCTGACGAAGTAGTCCTGCGCTTCGAAGCGCGGGACCCAGCCATGGCTCCAATCGCTGAATTTGTTCTGGACCAGCCCCCGCCCGACCAGGCCGAGATCGGCGACTTGCAGCACCGGTTGGACCAGTTGATTCGCCATCCCCTTGAGCATCGCCGGCAAGGGATTGGTCACCCGGTCCCGCAGGCGAATGTCGTGGTTGTACAAGCTCTGTGCGCGGGCCGCGGCACGATCCCCATCGTATCCAAACATCGAGACCAGTCGCTCGTAGATGAACTCTTCCCCAAGCTTCCACGTGGGCGCGGTCACCAGGACGCCGTCCATGCGTGTGTTGTTGAGCGAGAACTGATACGTCGAGCCACTGGAGCTCGATGTGGCGGCGGAGTGATAAATCGCGTTGGCGGGATTGTTGGTTAAGCTCGTGCCCGCGGTCGCCGATGTCGGTGCCGGGGCTCCTCCACCACCACTGGGCTGCTGCCCTTGATTCCCCGAGCGAGAGTCATTGAATCTCGGTGCATTCGGCGCGATTACGGCCAGCATCGAGTTCCCGAGCAAGTTGCCGAACACATCCGCCGCCACGCCGACTCCATCCACATGCCCCTTGTTCGTGATCGCCTGACGCGTCACCGAGCCAGCGAGTGCGGATAGCACTTGGCCAGGGAATGTATCGGAGCCGCCAGCCGCGATGCCGATCCCGCGGGCGATGGGAGCGGCGACGGCGGCAGCGGCGACAGCGCGCCAGCTGAATTTCTCTTGCAGGTCGGTGGCAACCGCGATGCCTTGAGCTAAGGCACTCGAAGCAGCAGCGGTGACGGCGGTTTGAGCCCAGGCGGGCATGTCTTTGATGGCGTTTGCCCAGGTGGTCGAGCTGCCCAGGCCCGCGGCGATGCCGCCGCCGAGTGCGCCGAGCGCGACGCCCTTCCAATCGAAGCCGTCCTGGACGCCGGTGAGCATGCCGGTGAACTGACTGGCAACGCTGCCGGCGGCGCCGGCAATCGCGCCGGCGGCCCATGCGCTCATCTCACCAGACAGCGCGCCATAGGTGACGACCGAGACGACGATCGCCACTACGACCACCAGAATCACACCGACGATGCCGCAGCCACCGCCGTTCTTCGGCGGCGGCGGAGCGGGCTGGCTCGGCGTGGTGTCGCCGAGCACCGCGTTGATGTCGAACGGTTTGAAGGTGCCGGAGGTGTTCGACAACGACACGACTTCGTTGGGAATCTGCAGCAGCTCGCCCGGCGTCAGCATCGCATCCGGCCCGTCCTGCAAGCCGTTGGCATCGGCGATCACATACCAAAGATTGCCGTCGCCCCAGATACGAGCCGCGATCAGCCGCAGCGTATCGTCCTTCTGCACGACCACTTGCGAGGGAGTGCTGCTGGGATAGTCCTCGCTGATCGGGGTGTAGTTCACATCGAAGTTGGCGAGGAACTCGCCACCGATGCTCTGCAGAGTGCCGATCTGCTTGCCGTCGAACATCAGCTGATGCTGTGGCTTGTCGGCGTGGTTGTTCCCTTCCATCGCAGCCTGGAACGCCGCGGAGCTCGACGAGGTGTAGTTGCCCTGAATGACCTTGATCGCCGCGCCTTCCGCGTTGTTGACGAAATAACGATCTTTGCCGTGAGCATGCTCGTCGACAAAGGCGATCAACTCGCCGTTGAGGTTGTATCTGCGCAGCGTCGAGCCGCCTTGCAGCCCGCCGGCGCCATCGCCGCCGTCGTCGCCATGGGCAGTCTCTTGATAGGCCGTGCCGCTGCGATATTTGTAGAAATAGTTGGTGGTGTCGTCGTCGACCGTGACCTCGTAACCGCGCAGATTGCCGGCCGCATCGAAACCATTACTCCACGTGCCATTGGTGAAAGTCGACTGACCGTAGGTGACGGTGCTATCGACCGGCTCGTAGTTGCCGGTCGAGAAATCCAGCACGCGCGACGTCTGTGTAGCAATGCGACCGTTGTCGTCGTACTGCATGACGCTGTCGCGCCGGCTGATGGTGTTGCCTACGATCGATTTGACGTGCTGTTCCACCAAGCGTGACGCGCGATCGTAAGTGCGCTCATTCCACAACTCGTTCAGCGGGCTGCCCGTGTACGCGCCGCCGTCCGGCATCCGCGACTCCCGCGTCAGGCGGCCCAGGCCGTCGTATTTGTAATAGGCGGTGTAAGTGCTCTCTTCGATGGTCTCGAGGTAGCCGGTTTGTTCGTTGATGACATACGACGGGCCGGCCTGCTGCGACTCGATGCGCTGACCCGCGGCGTTGTAACCGAGCTTCACGCCTTGACGAAGCATGATGCCTTGATTCGTCACGATGGCATCGACCCGGCCCTGGGCATTCACGCCCCCCTGGCTGATAGTCACGCGATTGGCACCGTCGTAGGTGTACCAGAGATCGTCGTGAGTCATCCCGGCGCCGTCGGCGTAGTAAGACTCGATGTGCGTGCGATTACCCGCCGCATCGTATTCATACGTCGTGGTGTAGCGGGCGTCCTGCAGGTTCGAAATGCGTCCCAGCGCGTCATAAGAGACGATCGTGTCCTGATACTCGTGGCCGTTGACGATCACTCGCTCGCGCGTGCGGCGACCGGCGGCGTCATAGCTATAGAACGAGCTGCGTACGACGTCCTCGAGGAACTGGTTGTTGCCCTCGGGAGTCCCGTGACTGTTCTCAATGATGCTGATGACACGGCCAGCATCGTCGTAGTCATAAGTGATGTCCTGTCCGTACGTGCTGGTCTGGTGCTCGAGCAGGCCGGCGTAGTTGTATTGATAGGTCGTGGTCGACCCGATCGCCGATCCATTGATCTCGCCATGGATGTCCGTATAGGTCTGCAGTCGACCGAACGTATCGTAGCTCCAGTTCTGCGTGCCGCCGATCGCATCCGTTTCTCGCGTCTTCTTACCGTTGCCGTACGGATCGTAGCTGTACGTCGTCTCGTAGCCGGCGCCCATCGGCAAGCGACGGCGGATCAGGTTGCCTTGCAGGTCATACCAATATCGGACCGTCTCGGCGGCGGTGCTGCCGGACATCATCTCGCCGGTGGTCTCCGTGATGCGACGGCCGGCCTGATCGTAGCCATAGGCGATCGTGACGATATTGGTCTGATCGATCGCATAGTTGAACGTTTCTAGAATGTCATTCGGATCCGCACTGCCATCGGCAGCGGCAAACGCGCCAGCCACGACCTCCTGAGACGTCCAACGCAAGCGTCCGCCAGCGTCGTAACGCAGGCGCGTTTTATAGCCAAGCGCATCGGTGATCTGGATCTGCTCACCGAACGCGTTGTAGACATACTGCTTCGCGCCGCTCGCCGTGCCGGTGATGCCAGTGAGCTCCGCCTGCTGTTCCTTCAGCACCTGCCCCGCGGCGTTGTACCAGATGCGATTGCGGTTGCCGTTCGGATCGACCGTGGCGATCAAGCGCCCCTGCCGGTCGTAGTAGTTGCTGGACTCGGGATTGTCGGACACCGGCGCGCTGACGATACCGTTGATGGTCGAGACCACCGACACCGACGGCAAGGTCACGTGCGTGACTTGATTGCGCTGGTTGTAAACGTATGTGGTGGTTTGCGCCGCGCTCGTCTGTGCCGCTTGCGTGTAGCTGAGCACGTTGCCCCAGCGATCGAGACTCTGCTGGAACAGCGGAGTCACTGCGGTGGGCAACAACTCCGGCGCACTGCTGGTCGTGTCGGTGAAATCGCCGCCGGTGAGCGTCGGCAAGTACACGGCGACGATGCCGCTGGCGATGCGATAAGGAATGCCCGATCCGGATCGTTTGTAGGTCAGCTCATACCGATGATTGGTGGCGGGCAACGCCGATAGATCGACCACCCAGCCGTCGTTGGTGCCATTGCCGTCGCGGTCCCAAGGCAGCCGTGTGATCGTCTGCGCGACCGGTGGATTGTTCGGATGATTCGGATCCTGCACGTACACGACGAACTGGATCTGGTCGCTGCCCAAGGCATTCGCGGGAGACGGCCAATACAACAGCGCGCGGCCGCTGTTATCGAAGATCTGCTGCAAGCCCGTGACCTGGTCGAGCGTCCCGGGGTGCAACGTCACTTTGCCCGGGCCGGTCGCTGCCTGCGAGAGAACAAACTCGCCAGCGTTGTTGCCGTACCAGTTTCCGGACTGGTAATAGTCGATGCGGAAGACGTAGGTGAAGCCCGGCGGCAGGTTCAGCGCATCCAGGTCCACGGTACAAAGATTGCCCGGCGCCGGCACGACCACATCGTAGGAGTAGCTGTTGCCGCCGCCGGTGAACGAGATCTTGACGGTGCTGTTAGGTCGGGTCGGCCGAGGAAAGGTCAGAACGCTCCGATTGGTCGGATCGACCGTGGCCGGCCCGATGAACGGAATGGTGGTGCTGACATACTGGAGGCTGGGGTTCGTGCCCGGGACTACCGTGAACCGGAAGGTGTAGGTGGACTCGAACACTTCGCTCGGCGGGAAGGTGTCGTTCGATATCCGCCAGCGCTCGATGATGACGTCGTAGGTCTGGCCCACCTGCAACGTGGTTTGCACCACCCCCGACGTCGGCGCCAGCCCCTTGTTCGGAAAATTCGCCGGGTGACCTTCGGTGCCGACGATTTTATAACCGATCTTGTCGAAGTAGCTGCCGAACCCGACGCCCGGCCAGCTGATGGTGACGGGCGCGAGCGCGGTATGCGGGTTCACGCTCTGGACCACCAGATCGGCCATGCCGTACTGGTAGGTTTGCTGGATCACGCTGACCCCGCCGTTGGCGACGCGGAACATGCCTGTCGTGTTGTTGGAGACGTCCAGTCGCGGCGGCTGATCGAATTCGTAGATGGTCGTCCAGATGGTCAACTGGAACTGATAATCGCCCGGCGGCAGATTGGCCAGCGAGCCGTTGTTGGTGGTGGTCCAGCCCGTCGTGGGCGACTGACCTGGCACATACGGACGCCAGCGGAACTGCCAATCGTCGATGACGCTCGCCGTGCTCCAGTTGAACACGGCATCCACGTTCTGCGCCGACGCGCCGACCGTAACGTCGGCAGGATCGATGTATGCAAACTGGTAGCCCTGGCTGTTGATGCCAGTGATGTTCCGCTCGAGAGTGGCGCCTTGTTTCTCGAGCGTGCCGCTGCTCATGGTCAGCGGCAGGCCATTCACATTCTCGACGACCCGATACTGCCAATTGTTGTTGTCGGCAATGTTGTTCAGGGTGGCCACCCACATGCCGCCGCTGAGCCCGGCCTGGGCCGAGTACCAATTCACTCCATCCAGGCTCATCTGGAAGAACGCCTGGTTGCCGGTCGACTCGGGAGACCACGTTGCCGTGACCACCGGGCCGGCCGCAGTCATGCTGAGATTGCGTGCGGCGGTCGTGGTATTCGGGGTCAGCTCGAGGGTGTTCGCCGGAGAGCTGGCCTCGACTTCGAATGTGCCGGTGTGGAATGCGTAGTACGAGCTCGCTCCCGGAGTGGTGAACGTGACCTTGTACTCGTGCTCGCCGAGCAGCGAAGAAACATCGGCGCGCCAGAGCACGCCGCCGATGTACTGCACCTCGGGGCCATCCAGCCAGGCACCGGTGCTGCCGAGAGCCCGGTACAGCAACTTGACCTGGTCATTCGGGCGGTCATGGTTGAACTGCAGGAAGACCCAGGGGTTGGCATCGATCAGCTCGAAGGTTCCAGTGCTCGCCTCGACCAGACTGTCGGCGTCGAACTGCACCTCGCGCTTCTCGAGGATGCGGCCGAGCTTGTCGTAGACAGTTTCGACGCGCATCGGCTCGTACGAGGCGAGATTGCCTCGGAGCGAGTCCACTGTGACGGAGCTGACGCTCAGATCGTGGGACTGGCTGCGAATCTCGACCGTCGCTTGACCGGCGAGGTTATACAAATACAGCTTCGTGACACCGTCGCCGCCGTTCGTGCGCCAGACGCGACCTGCGCGGTCGTACTCGAAAGATTCGTGTGCGACACCGTTGATGGTCTTGAGCGTCACTTCGCCGAAAGCGTTGTAGACGGACGTACGCACGACCGTGCTGCCGCCCGTGCCGAGCGATTGCGGCTCGGTGATCGTTGTCTGTCGGCCCAGCGCGTCGTAGTCGTAGAGCGTGACGACGAATTCAGTCACGCTGTCGTTGTTCACAACGGGTTGCCATTCCTTCGCAGCGTCGCCTCGCGCCGTATAGGACGCGTAGCGATGAGCACCGGTCGGATCCACCGCATGCGTCACGCGATTGAGGCTGTCGTAAGACATCAGCGTGGTGCGATCGAGCGCCGACCCGTTCACAGCGAAGTCGTTCGAAGTCAGCGTGGCGTCCTGCGCATACTGAATGGTCCGCACGGCATTGCCGAACGCGTCCCGATTCGTCACGGTCACCGGGCGAATCACTTCGCCGTCGCCGCGATTGCGCTCCGGCTCCACCACGCCGCGAATGCGGCCGAGCTCATCGTAGTAGGTCAGCGTCTCAGCGCCGTTGACGGCGACGCGGGTCTTGTTGCCCATCGCGTCGTAGCCGTACTCGGTGACGTCATTGCCCTGCTGCTCATTGAGCGCCGCACCGGCATTATCATTGGCGAAGGCGCTGTAAGTGATCGAGTGGCGCTCCTCGATCAGCCGATTCAACTTGTCATAGACAAACACCGCATGGCGATCCGAATTGCTCGGCGCCGGCGGCGTGTAACTCGTCGTTGTGATGGCCGAAGTGATTCGGGTGGCAAACTCGACCTGCCCTTTCAGATCGCCGGTCTCATCGTACTCGAAGGTCGTCAGATAACCTTCGGCATCGATCTGCGCCGTCTTGCGCCCCATGCGATCGTAGTAGTAATAGGTGCGCGCGTACGTGGAGTCGACGATCAAGCGGCTCTCGAGCTCGATATCGCCGAACGCGTTGTACTGAAACACGGTGGTCGCGCCCGCATCGTCGCCCGTGCCGGCGTAGTTCGCGCCGCTCGACGTCTGGAAGATGTAAGTCTCCGGCTCGATCACGCTCCGCACTCGATTGAGCCGGTCATACGTCTTGGTGATCGTACGGTCGGTGGCGCTGTTCACAGCCACCGCGATTGTCGACGCGCCGCTGGTGGGTTGCGGCCCCGTCATGGCCGCCGCGTGGCGCGTCAGTGACGTCTGATTGCCGAACGTGTCGTACTCATACGACGTGACGTAGCCCAGGGCGTCGATGTCTTTTGTGACCCGCCCAAGCCGGTCGTAGAGCTTGTAGCTCACATTGCCGGTCACGTCCTCGTTGCGCCAGGCGTTGCCGAATACGTCGTAGCCGACCTCGTTGCGCAGCCGGACCCGGGTTTCGGTGCGCGTGATATTCGTGAACATCGCGTCGCCCGCGGTGTCGGCATAGACGCCGACTTCGGGGAAGACAGTCGCTGTCTGGCGGCCGAGCTCGTCGTATTCGTAGTCGGTGGTGCGCGCGTCAGACGCGTCCTCGATCAGAGGATTGTTCACATCTCTGAGGATGCCTTCGGTACGCGAGATCACGTTGCCCAGATCGTCGTACTCCATGCGCGTCACGATGACAAAACTGTGAGGCGGACCCGCGCTGACCGCGCTGTCGGAATCGTCGAACCTCGTGACCAGCACCGGCGGGCTGTGTTCTTCCTTGAGCCGCCCGTTGGCATCGTAAACGTAGTGCCAGGTTGCGCCGAGCTTGTTTCGATAGCTCAGCTTGTTGCCGAGCGCGTCGTATGTGTATTCCTCGTAGTAGCCCTGAACGGATGCGTCCGTGACTCGGGAGACACGTCCCGCGGCGTCGTACGTCGTGGTCGTCGTTTGGTCGGCAGTTGGAGTGAGCGCGATGGACGTGCCGATGTTTGCCGTCGTCGCTCCCGAGGGAATGGTCTGTGGCGCGGCATAAACAATCTTCTTATCTTCCCGGCCGGCGTCGTTGTAGCGCAGCTCGGTGACGTAGCCTTGCGCATCCAGCGTGTAGCGCAGGCGACCGGTCGCGTCGTACCAGTAGCGCGTGACCCGATCGTGCTCGACGTCTCTGTTCGCGGGCTGATCGGCCCAGGTCTCCAGAACACCATTTGACAGGGTGCCGCTGGTCGCGATCTTTGTGGCGTACGCGGTTTTGGAGGTGATATTGCCGTTCTCGTCGTAGACGAAGCGGACCACTGCGCCCGAGGCATCGACGGTGAACGTAGCCTGGCCGCGCAGGTCATACGCGGTCCATTGAACGCGATCTTCCGCCTGGATGTTGTCGACGACGGCGGAACCGAGCGCGATGACTACCTGAGATACGCTCGTGTAAGGGATCACTGGAACGCGCGCTGCATAGGCCCGCTCGCGTGTCACATTGCCGTTGTCATCGAAGGTTCGCTCGATGACGCCACCCATGGCATCGATGCTGAAGCGCCCGCGCCCGTCGAGGTCATACACCGTTTGCTGGGTGCGATCGGCGCCGGTCTCCGTTACGGAGAAATTCGCGAGCGTGACTTCGTTCAGGCCAGCGAGTGTGTTCCTCGTCTCCAGGGGCAGCGCGGTCGCGATCCGCCGCGTCTCGATCACACGATCTTCGTAGTCGTACTTGGTGATGGTGACGCCGCCGAGCGCGTCGATGGTGTGCGTCAGCCGATTGTCCTCATCGTAGACGTACCAGGTCGAGTTCTGCTCGCCATCGATCTTGCGCGTCAGGTTGCCGTTGTCGTCGTAGAAGTATCGGGTGGTGAGATTGAGAATGGGCTGACCGTTCGCATGGAAGCCCGAACCCGGATCGACGATCTCATGGGTGACTCGCCCCAGATTGTCATATCGATATTCGGTGACTCGCGGATTATCGCTATCGTATCCCTCCGTCATCGTGAGGACGTGACCCGCACGATCGTAGACGTAGCGCGTCGTAATCGGCTCGGAGCCATTCGCGACGACAGTCTGCTCGATGCTGCCGTCACGATAGTAAGTGGTATCGGTGCGTCGGCCGCTGGGCTCGACAACCGCGGTCACCCGGCCCAGGCCGTCGTAGGTATACGTCGTGGTCAGACTCAACCCGCCGACATCTTCGATACGACTGAGAACACGATTCGCCGCGTCGTAGGTGAAGCGCGTGACGACTCCGTTGGCGTCGGTCGTCGTGATCTGTCGGCCACCGGAATCGTAAGAGCGCGACTCGAGTGTGCCTCGATCGTCCGAAACGTGGGTCAACTGCCCATCGCGATCGTAGCTGTACGTGGTGGTCCCGCCGGCCGCCCGGACCTCGAGGACCTGACCGTGCCGATTGAACTCGGTCCCGATGACGATGCTCTCCGGCGTCGTCACGATCATGAGACGATTCGCCTCGTCGTAGCGGTACGTCGTGAGACGGTTGTACGGGTCGTACACATTGAACACGCGCCCGAATGCGTCGTAGCTCGTGACCGTCCGGTCGGCGGTGTTGAAGTCGATGCTGGCCGTCTGTTGTCCCAGGCGGTCATATTCGAAGCGGCTCGATACGTTCGAGCGTGCATCGGTCACGGTGCGCAAGTGGCCGAATGCGTCGTAGGTGCGAGCTTCCGACGTATCCAGGCCGCCCGCCGCGCTGTCCCATCGAGTCAGCGTCAGTTGGCCACGCTTGTCATACTTGTACTCGGTGCGCGGCGTGCGCGTGCTATCGAATACCTCGAGCTTGACGTCGTTCTCACCGAACGCGTTGTAGGTAAAGGTGGTGAGCCGGTCCGACGTGGGATTCGCGGTCACCGCCGTACGAATGCTCGAGACCTTGCCGGTAAGGGAATATTGATAGCTAGTTAGCGAATCGCGATCCGTCGATGTATTGCCAGTCAGGGTGTCGAGCAATGTCGGCGTCAACGCTCCGCCGGCGAGACCTGCCACCTGCGCCGGTGTGAGCGCGTTGGCGTAACCGATC
>NZ_JBHSDU010000015.1:1733266-1750605 GCF_042651805.1 Steroidobacter flavus
CTCCAATGTGATTCGCTGGTGCCCCTCCGCGCTCAACTCCTGGATCACTCGACCCAGGATGTCATAGCGTACGTCGGTGGTGCGGGCTTCGTCCGAGCCCGCGGCTCGAGTGCTGCTGACGAGATTCCCCATCAGATCGTAGCTGTAGGTCGTCGTGACACTCGACGCTGCCGTCGGTGTTCCCCGCGTCACCACTTCGCTGGTGACCTTACCTTCGCCGTTGTAGGTGTAATCGGTGGTCTCACGGACGGTCGTGCTCGACACCAATCCACGCAACTGGGACACACTGGAGCGATACGGCAATACCTGGTCGTAACGGATTCGCTTGCTGACGTTGCCGCCGGCGTCGTACTGCGTTTCGGTCAAGTAACCTTCGGCATCGAGCACGCCGGTCAGGCGGCCCAGACCGTCGTAATAGGAATACGTGACTTCGTCGCGCTCCGAATCGATCGTCGTTTCCGTATCGGTGCCGACGGAGCTCTTCAGATCGGCGAACGTGCCGGTCGCGCGCACCCCGACCGCGCTCTGATTGGCATAGCGGATCTGCTCGATCGGATTACCCGCGCCGTCATAGGAATATTCGGTGAGGTAGCCTTCCCCGTCGAGCGCACCGATCACCAGTCCATCGGCGTCATGGAAATAGCGCGTGCGACGATTGTCGTCGTGCGTCGTGACGGTGACCGCCGACGGCAGCACCTCATCGACAGTTCGCGCAATGATGATGCGATTTGCGTACTGGATGACGTCAGTGAGGCGGCCGGCACCGTCGTAACGGTTTTCGATGACCGCGCCGGACGCATCGATGGTGTAAACGAGCGCACCCGTTACGTCATAAACATTGCGAGTGATGCGATCGTTTGCAGCGTTGCCGCCCGCTGCCGTTCGCAGCGTGGACAGAGCGACATTCGTAGGATTGTTTGAACCATCGACCAATGGGGTCGCGGAGGAGATCAGCGCGGCATATTCAATGGTCTTGATGCGCTGGCCAGCGCGGTTGTAAACGAACTCGACCAACGATCCGTCGCCGTCGACCTGCGCGATCTGCCGGCCCGCGTCGTCATAGTAGAAGAAGTGACGCGCGCCGCTCGGATCCGTCTGCATGCGCAGCCGTCCGTCCGCGTCATAGGCATACTTGGTCGTGCCCAGCCCCGCAGGAGTAGCGGCGGTACCCACGTCGACGCGGATCAATTCACCCGCGTGGTTATAGGAACGCGTCGTGAGCAGCCCATTCGCGAGCGTCGTGCGCGTGACGCGACCCGAATCGTCATACGCGTTGTTGATCGTCGTGCGCGTCGTCGAGGAATCGAGCCATTCGGTGACGGTCAGCACTCGGCCCAGGCCGTCATAGGTGTACGACGTGAGATAGTCGTTGGGAACGCCTCCTTCGCCACGCGGATTGATCGCTTGTAACAACTGACCGCGCTGGTCGTACACGAAACGCGAAACGATCGCGGTACCCACCGGCTGACCGGCAGTGTTGGTCGCCGAATACCGCGTGATTTTCGATACGTTGCCGCGAAAATCGTAGGCGTAGAGCACCTGCTCCATCTGCGAGCGGTCCACGGATCCAACCCACGTGGCAAGATCGTTCTCGGCGAAATTCGATCCGGCGTACTCTGCGGCGGTGAAGGTCCGCGTCAGGTCGAGTCGACCTGCGACGTCGTACTGCCGTTCGGTCACTCGACCTTCCGGCGAAATCACAAATCGAAGATGACTCTCGGCGTCGTACACATAGTGAGTGGTCTTCGGATCGGTCGGTTGGCCGCTGCCCGCGCCATCCGGATCGCGTCCCGCATACCGCGTTTCCGTCAGCAATTGATTGTTGCTGTCATAGGTACGCGTGATGGTGTCGCCGGCACTGTCCCGAGTGAGAGTCAGATTGCCGTTCGCGTCGTAACCATAGGTCGTGATCCGGTTGAGGCCGGTCGGATCTTCGGTGATCGATGTGAGGTTACCCGCCGCATCGTAGGCATAGCGCGTTTCGATGCGCGAGCCATTCACCGTCGGGCTCAACACCCTCGTCAGTCGACCCGAGCTGTCGTGCGTGTACGTAGTGATCAGGCCGAGTGCGTCTTCCACATCGGTCTGCACCCCTCCGCCGCTACCGACATACAACGTCGTCGGAATGGTGAGCTCGAGTCCTGTCGTAAGAGTCGGATTGCCAAGCTGAGTCTGGAGCGCGGTCACCGCCGCAGCTGCGTTCGTGCCATAAATCGCCTGTGTGATGCTCGCCCACGTATCGCCGGCCTGGACGGTGTAGTACGGCGGCACCGTGACAGTTTGAGTGGTCGTTACTGTCAGCGTGGACGGAAGATTCGTCAGTTGGGCGCCCGTGGTCAGCGTCGGATTGCCGAGCGCGATGCGAAGCGCTTCTCCGGCCTCGACGCTATTCACGCCATAGAATTCGTTTGCGATCGACTGCCAGGTCGCGCCGCTCGGCACGGTGTACGACGGCGCGCCGCCAGTGCCTTCGTAGCGCGCTTCAAAGACGGATCTGGCGACGCCGTCGTCCTGCCACCAGACGACACTGATGTTGCCGTCATCGTCGACAGCGGCATTGAGCGAACGAGGCTCCTCCGTGCGCGTTTCGAGCAACTCCGGCGTGTGCCACGTGCCGCCACTGAGTCGTGAGGCATACACGTCGTTTGCGCCAGAAGTGAGTTGCAACCACGTGACGACGGCGGTCGAGCCGGAGATCGCGACACTCATCTCGTCGACGGAAGTTGCCAGCGTTGCGACCGAGCTCCAGCTGTTGGTGGCTGCATCGAACCGCCGCGCATTCAAGGTCTTGTCTTGCCAATCGCCCTCGGTCCACGCCACTACAACATTGCCACTGGCATCGACCGCCATGTCCCAACCGTAGTAATCGACGGTCGCTGGCATCACCGGGCCGATCGCACCCCAGGTTTCGGTGGTCGCGTCGAAGCGGCGCATCTGCAAGCCATTCCACTGACCCCAGATCGCAATACCATTGCCCTGCGCATCGAACTCGATGCGCGGCCAGCTGGCGCCATCGGGGAAATTCTCCAACAGCGCCGCTCCCGAATAGAGTTGCGAGCTGGCGTCCCAGCGATTGAAGTAGACGCGCTCGGCGTTGCCATCGGATTGGCGCCACACCGTGATGGCGTTGCCGTTCGAATCGATCTGAGTCTGGACTTGATCGGCGCCTTCGGTGCTGGCCTCGATCAGACCGGGAGTGGTCGTCAAGCCCGGGCTGAAAATCTGTTGATACAGATCCCGCGTCGTACCGTTGTCCACCACCCACGCGATGACGGCGTGATTTCCCGATACATCGGCATCCAGAACTTCCGCGGTGATGCCCGATCCGCTCCAGGTGCCAACCAGCGACGCCGCGCTCCAGGTGCCGGTGGACGCCGTGAACCGGCTCACCGCCAGCCGATTGGTCGTGCCATCGCTCTGCACCCAGGCGACGATGGCATTGCCCGTCGTATGGTCGAGCGAGAGCACGGGAGAGAACGCTTCGTCGTTGTAGCTGTCGAGCGTGATCAGCGGGCCCCAACTGTCGGTCGCCGCGGTATAGCGACGCGCGTACACGTTGTCCCACTGCGCCCAGACAGCGAACCCATTGCCCTGGGCATCGAACGCGATCTGCGGACTGTCCGCGTGCAGCGATCCATCCTCGAGCGTGGTCGCAGGCGACCAGCCCTGCGCTTGCACGCCGAGCGGATAACTGATGCTGCTGGTTTGACTGTGAGTATTGGAAAGCACCGAGCCATTGGCCAGCAGCCCTGAGCTCGAATAGGTCAACGTCGTCAGTCGCTCGGCGCTCGTGCCGATACCGCTGGCTCCCTGATCGCTGGTCGCGTACGTCTTGACGCGATAGTTGCCGCCGACATTCTCGTACGTGAACGCGACGTAGCTGCCGTCGCTCTGCGCGATGGATGCGATGCGCTTGCTCGTGCCATCGTAGGTATAGGTCGTCACATACGTTTGCTGATTGACGCCCTCGTAGAGTCCGTCGCTATTGGCGTCGACGAGCGAGACGGCATTGTCGTCCGGCGTGAGGTCGACGATGACTTGTCGCAGGCGATGCTGGTTGTCGTAGTAGTAGCGGGTCAGCGTCTGTGTTTGACCGTTGCTGACCACGCGAATCGCGGCCAGGTCGTTGTTCACGAAGTCGACGTAGTCGAGGAATGTTTGCTGGCCGGACGAGTCGTCGATCCGAGTCAGCTGCTGGCCAGTGTATGTATAAGTGAGCGCGTTGCCGTCAGCGTCCCTGGACACCGTCAACCGCCCGGTGGCATCGTAGGTTTCGCTGTTGCGACTGGAGCCATCGGTCCAGGTCCACTGACCGCCGCTGTAAGTAATCGTGTCATGCGCACCGTCGCCATCGGTGCTGACGTAAGCCTGACGGCCGGTGTCATAGCTGTAGACCACCTCGCGTCCGTCGCCGAACACTTTGGTGACGGTGCTGCCGGCGGTGTTGGTCGTACTGCCCCAGCTGTGCAGCCGCTGATGCACGCCGAGCCGCCAGTTGTCGCCATTGTCGTCATCCATCAACCCTTGCGAGTTGTAGGTGCGGACCAGCGAAATATCCTGGGCGAACCCGCTCAGTCGCTCATCCTGACTCTGCACGACGAGGTTGCCGGTCACGCTGTTGACGAACACCCGGTCAGTGCCGCGCCCGAGACCCGAGTTGCCCGTCGCGCCTACGCCGCCCAACGCCGCCACTGAAGAGCCGAACAGCCCCAAGCCCGACCCGCTGACCACAGCAACCATGTCGCCCCCTGCCTGAATCGTATGTTCCGGTACCGACGACATGCAGATGTCGTACGGCTTTGGAATACATCCAGGGTTTCGGAGAGCGGTTTAGGATTTTTAAGAAAAAATCCACGAACGGATTTTGCTGTTGACTCCTCAGCGCGGTGACTTATGCAGCCCGGCCTTCTGCTCCGCGATCCATTGGTCGATGCGCTGATCGAGCAGATCGAGCGGCATCTGCGCGCGGCCGAGGATCGTGTCGTGGAAGCCGCGAATGTCGAACTTGCTTCCCAGCTGAGCCTCGGCCCGCTTGCGCAATTCCTCCATCTTCATCATGCCGATCTTATAGCCGGTCGCCTGGCCAGGCATGATGATGTAACGCTGCACCTCGGCGCGGATCTGACTTTCAGCAGCCGGTGAGTTCTCGAGGAAATATTTGACGGACTGCTCCTCGGTCCAGCCCTTCGAATGCAGCCCGGTGTCGATCACCAGACGAATCGCGCGCCAGATCTCGGTCGTGAGACGACCGAAGTCGGAATACGGATCTTATAAGCCCCCATCCCCAGCCCTCTTGGTACGCGTTGATGTACAGATATTTTCGGAACGGGAATAACCGACATCCCTAGGACAGCCAGTGCACCCGCGAGTAACAGTCGTTCACTTCGCCAGGATGTTCTGCTGGGCGGCAAAACGCTCTCCTTGCGGCACCTCGTACGCTTTATATTAAGCGCCGGCGGCGGCGTAACGCGACATCAAATACGGAAAGATCGCGCCCCAGTTTTCGACTCGTCGATCACCTCCCGAGCGGTAGCTAGCGCGCTATCGCGGGGCGCCTCATGAGGCCCATACCGTCATCTCCGGCAAGCTACCCGTCTTCCATTCCTTACGCAGCTTTGCAACTGCACGAACATAGTTATGCTCGCCTTCGTCTCCCGGCATCGGCCGAAGCAGCGTCGCCTGAGCGTCTTGCTTCGTGAACCTCAGTTCGCCAGTCGCGCCAGAACTACTCTCAAAGGTGAATGTTGCTGAAGCTTCTTCTTCAGCTGTCTTCATGATCTTGACGTAGAACGCCATCGGTTTACTTCGAGCTGAGACCTGCGTAGGGCACTCGATCAACTCGGCCTCAAGAAGAATGCCGCAGCCAGATGGATGGACAGTTCTCTGACGAGCGTATGGTCCTGTTCCGAGATCGCCTCGTCTGCCCAGGGCACTACAATCATCACCGGTCTCTCAGCGATCTGAAGAACCTGCTGAAAAGGTTCCTGGGTTCGTGCAGCAACGCGAACCAGTTGCGTCTGTCGGAGCGAGTTGACAAACATCTCGAGCACGGACTTCTCCGTCACCTGCGACGCGCCACTTGCCAGGGCCAGAGAACTTACGATTCGACCATGTGCGCTGAAAGTCACCAACGCAGCACCCCTCGCCGCGGTGAGTTTGGTCCGAATATGAGACAGTTTTCCACTCCACGGCTCATCAAAGGATGAGCCGTGCTGATTCAAGTACTCTCTACAGATGGCCAGCCACTGGCCTGACAGTCTCTCTGAAGACCACATATCCATCCCGACCAAACTGCCATCCACGCCGAAGGCGGCAATGTGGAACGTGCACTTTTGCGGCTCAGCCGATGCTGGTGTCTGCATTGTCATCATTCGTCAAAAACTGGTACTAACCGATGTTCGCGCCCGGGAACGATTTGGTCCCGTCGGGTCCGCCACAGCGAACCGATTCGCTGCTGGATAGGATCTCGGAAGCCGACGAACTCGTGAATATATCCGCCGGCTACGCTATCCAATGCATGGGCGGCATCAAGCCCTTGTCCCGAACCGGGCAGGTACTGCCGCGCCATCTTTCTCGCATTATCCACCTGGCGCTTAACATTTGGGTAATTAAGTAGATTCAATTCCAGGTCGTCCGCCGCCGTCAGGGAAATGCGGTTGAGCGTCCATTCCTGTTCGGCAAGATGCGAGCTGAACAGGCGTTGTTCTGCTTGCGACAGCCCCGCAGCAGGGAACTCGATCTCAATGGGCCGCAGCATCAGGCTTTGACCAGGCGGCACGCCATACGGTTTCTGCTCCGCCGCCTCAAGCAGCTGTACGGTCAGCGCCTCGTCCGGCAAAGTAGACGACACCGCTGCCGCATCCAACGACGCGGACGCCTCGGTACGTAGCGCGCTCAGCGCGTTGACCCCTCCCCTAACCAGACTATACCCACCATAGGTAAGCGACGCGACGGCCTGTGTCTTCATTCCGTAGCCGTACGCCCGCTGCTGATCGAGACTGGTAGGTGCCCATGACAGCTCACTGAACACCGCGTCCCCTTGATGTGCCGCATTGGCTTGGAGGCGCTCGAATCCTTCGGGATTCACGGTGGCCATCATCGGATCAGGTTGCAGCAGCATGTTGGTGAGCATGCTCGCCGTACCGGCAACGGCGAAGTCGACGGCGCTCTTGATACCGCCCGTGAGGTATTGGCCCCCTAGCCAACGATCGCCGCCATAGGCGTAACCCAGCTGAGAAAGCCCTGTTCCGGGGTCTGCGCCCGTCAGCGCGTCGTACGCGCTCGCCATTTTGTCCACATAGGTTGGGCTGGGTCGAAGCAAATTCTGGACCGTGTTGTAGTTTTGGCCGGCCCAATCACCCATCTGATCGATGAGTTGCTGTTGCTCCTTGTTGAACATCCTCCGCATGCTCTCAAGGGCGTACCACATGTCGAGACCGGCATCTTCGCCGCGTCGGATGCGCGGCGCGATCACCGAAACACTCCCAAAGTCGTGCATTGGTCTAGCTATATTGATCGGACTGTTGACTAGTCGCGCATTGCGAGCTTCTGCGTCGGGCCCGACATATTGAGCAGTGATTTGTATCTCTTCCGGCTCATTCGTGGTCGGTCGCGTACTCCGCGGTCCCTTCATCGAATCCACGATGCTATTCCCCAACGCATTAGCAAACGCGTCCGCAATGATCGTCGCGCTGTCCTCCTTCCCTCCGAACGCGCGACGGACCAGCGAACCGCCGAGGCCGGAGGCGAACTGGACGCCGAAATCTCCCGCCTTGGGTACCAGCTCGCCGGCGGCGACGCCGAAGCCGCGAGCGATGGGCGCTGCCACGCTGGAGATCGCCACATTGCGCCAGTTGAAGCTGCTCTGTAGACCGGTGACGACGGCGATGCCTTGAGTGAGCACGCTCGAAGCGGCGCCGTTGATCGCAGCGAGTGCATAGGGATTACCGCCAACGGCGTTGCTGACGACATCTCCCCAGGCGCTAGTGCCAAACGCACCCAGGCCCGCGGACACGCCGGAGCCGATCGCGCCCATGGCGACGCCCTTCCAATCGAACTCATCTTGTACGCCGATAGCGATGCCAACGCCTTGAGAAACAGCGCTGCCGACGGCGCCGCCAATCGCAGCAGCGGCGATGGCGGTGCCGGTGCTTGCGAGGCCGCCGCCGACACCGAATGCCGCCATGCCCGCAGCCCAGGTACTACCTGCGGTCGTACCACCAGCGCCTGCGAGAACCGCGTTCGCACCGCCGGCAGCGGCGCCGGCGGTGTAGATCGTCACGACGATCGCCACCACGATCACCAGGATCATGCCGATCACGCCGCAACCTTTCTTCTTCGGCGGCGGAGGCAGAGGCTGGGTCGGCGTGGTGTCGCCGATCGCTTCCTGTGCGTTGTAGGGTTTGAAGCTCGAGGCCGCGTTCGACATCGAGACGACGTCGTTCGGAATGCGCAGCGACGTGCCCGGCGTGAGTTCGGTGCCTGGATCGGTGGCGAGACCGTTTTCTTCGGCGATCAAGTACCAAAGATTGGCGTCGCCATAGATACGCGCCGCGATTCCGCGCAGCGTGTCGCCCATCTGCACGACGACTTCGCTCACGCTGGGCGCGGGATAGTGTTCGGAGACAGGCGTGTAGTTCACGTCGAAGTTGGCTTTGAACTCACCGTTCTCGGTCAGTTGTCCGAAGCTGCCGACCTGCTGACCGTTGGCAAAAAAGAAATGTTGGGCCTTGGTGCTGTTGTAGGGGCCGGGCGTGCCGAGCGCGTACTGGAAGGCCTGGTGCGCGGTGGCGCGATTCGACTGGCCGTCGTATTGGCCTTGCACCACCGTCAGCGCCTGACCCTGGACGTTGTTGGCGAAGTAACGGTTCTTGGTCTGGTCTTCATTGTCGATGAACTGCACCAGCTCGCCGTTGACGTTGTATTTTCTCTCGGTCGTGCCGGAGCCTGGCCCGCCCGAGGTGCTCGATACCGTCTGACGCTCCTCCAGATATGTTTCTCCCGGGCGATACTCGATGCGATAAGTCGAGGTGTACAGCTCCTGCGAGGTCGTCGTGTTGTAGACCTTGACGATGTAGCCGCGCAGATTGCCGGCCGCGTCGTAGCCGGGCGACCACGAAGCCGGAATCGTGTACGGCGTGAGCACGTGGGAGAACGGATCCATGTAGTAATACGTGCCGCCGGTCGAGTAAGTCGAATCGCCATAGACGATATAGGACTCGTTGACGTTATTTTTCTTGGTGGTCTGATTCGCCAGCCGGCCGTCGTCGTCATAGTTGGAAACGCGCGAGCGATCCACTCGCCGCAGCAGCCCTGAGGAGACTTCGAAAGTCACATAGTTGTCGCTCAGCTCGCGCGAAGCGCCGTCATAGGTGCGAGTGCTGATCAGGAACGCATCGTCGTTGCTGCCGATCACGGCCCCGGTCTGATCGCGATTGACCGTGTGAGCCTCGCGACGGGTCTGCACCAGGCGTCCGGCGCCATCGTATGTATAGGATTCGGTGCTGAGTCCGCTCACCTCCTGATACGTCGTCTCCGGCACGGGGATGCCCGGCCCCGGTCCGCCGCCGCCCGGGTAGACGATGCGGTAGTGGTTGTCGACCTCCAGCCGCGTGCCGTTGGTGCGTGCGCTGCTGCGCTGACCCTTTGCATCGTAAAGGAGCGAAATTCCCTGACTGGTATCGATGCCGATCGTGCCGCCGTTGGTCACGCCAACGCCAGCGCTGTTCTTGCCCTGGCTGATCTTGACGCGATTCATCCTATCGTAGGTGTACCAGAGATCGTCGGTCTGTTGCGTGCCGCCGTGATCGTAATAGGTCGCCAGGATCTCGGTGCGATTACCGACCGCGTCGTAGCGATACGTGATTCGATAGCGAATATCCGAAAGCTGCGTGACCCGTCCCACATCGTCATAGCCGATGTGCGTGTCCTGATGGATCAAGCCGTCGATCTCGACCCGTTCGCGAATACGCCGACCCACCACGTCGTACGCATATTCGGTAATGCGATTCACGCTGGCGAGGCCGGAGCCCGCGGCCGCCGGACTGTTTTCGACGATTCGCGTCACGCGGCCCGCGTCGTCGTATTGATAGTCGATGTTCTGACCTTTGTTGTTGGTCTGCAGATCGAGCAGGCCCAGCTCGTTGTAGACATAGTCATAGTCCGTGCCGGCCAGATCCACGTGATCCTGCACCCGACCGAAATAATCGTAGCGCCAGGTCGAGACGCCGCCGATCGCATCGGTTTCCCTGGTCTTGCGGCCAGCGAGATCGTATTCGTACAGCGTCGCCCACCCGCGCGGCGTGGTGCGCTTCACCACGTTGCCTTGCAGGTCGTACCAATAGCGCGTGGTCTCGGCGCTGCTGCTGCCGGACATCGTGTCGCCGCTGGTCTCGCTCAAGCGTCGGCCGGCCTCGTCGTAGTCGTACTCGTGCTTGAGAATGTTTGCCGAGTTGGCGGTGTCGAGATTGAACGGGCTGATGTTGGTAAAGGCCCCGTTCACCAGCTCCTGCGCGACCGTGACCAGATTGCCGGCTTTGTCGTAGACGTTGCGAGTTCGGAAGCGCAGCTCGTCGGCCACTTGCACCAGCTGACCGAAAGCATCGTAGACGTAGTTCCGGTACTCATCGTCGGCGTGCGTTTCGACGATGACCTGGTCCGCCTCGTTGTACGTCACCCGGTTCAGATTGCCGTTCGCGTCGCGGGTCGCGATCAAGCGACCGAACAAGTCATAGTAGTTATAAGACGTGGCGCGACCGTTGGCAGTGCTGACCGTTGCCTGTGTATTGGTGGCCGAGGCCTCGGGCAGCTTCTGTTCGATCAGCTGGCCCAGCTGGTTATAACGATAGCTGGTGGTCGCCCGCCTCGTGGCGTCGATGATCTCCAGTACGTTGCCCCAGCGATCGACGGCCTGCGTCAGCAACGGCGTGGTCGGCGTCGGATTGTTCGGGCCGGGCTGGCCGGTCGAGCCGCCGGTATCCGAGGTGCGAACGATCGTCGTGGTGCCGCCGCCGATCATGTACGGCGTCTGCTCGTTGGCGCGCGTGTAACTCAGCTCATATTCGATCGCGCCCGACAGGCCGGACACGTTGACCGCGTAGCCGCCGGCCACTGCGAATGGAGTGAGCGTGCCTGCCCACGAAGTGGCATTGGCAGCCTTGTATCGAAACACCATCGACGCGCCGGAGGCCGGCAGCGTGGTCCACATCAGATAGCCCAGGCTGCTGCCGAAGTCGGCGAAGCCCATGATCTGCCCCGGCGTCGTCGGCGTGCCGGCGCTGCCGCTCGCCGGTGTCGTGTTCGTGGTGATGTTCAGCGTGCCCGGGCCGCGCAGATACTCGACGCCGTTCGCCACATAGGAAATTTGATAGCGATAAGGACCGCTGACCAGTCCATAGAAGTCGGCGGTGTAGGTGTTGCCGCTGAGGAGTTGCGGCGTCAACGTGCCCGTCGCCCCAGTCGACGTGTTGGTGTAGCTGACCGTGATAGTCGTGCCCGGCTGCGGCGCTGCTGTCCAGGTCAGCCGGCTGCCGCTGACCGAAACGCCAGAGAGATAAGCAGCACTGCCACCGGCGGGAGTATAGTTCGTCTGACTGGTGACGGTGGCCGATGCACCGGACACGGTGAATTGGCCGTTCGCCGTGGCATGGACGGTAACGATCGGCTGGCCGGACGGGTTATACGTCGAGTAGAGAATGGAATATTCATACGGGCCTGACAGCCCGGCGAGCGTGACGTAGTTGTAACCGCCGG
Source organism: Steroidobacter flavus (assembly GCF_042651805.1). NCBI lineage: Bacteria > Pseudomonadati > Pseudomonadota > Gammaproteobacteria > Steroidobacterales > Steroidobacteraceae > Steroidobacter > Steroidobacter flavus. Next base: position 1,745,018 of record NZ_JBHSDU010000015.1, read on the forward strand.
ACTGCGTGATCGTGGCGGTGGTCCCGGTCGAGCTGCCGCTTGGCCGATACGAGAAAGCAGGGGTGCCGCCGATATTGCTTGGGATCGGCCAACTGATCGTGGTCGTGACCACCGGCGGCGGCACGACCACCGACGCGGTGATCGTCGCCAGCAGCGGCCCTTGATAGACGTTTTGACTGGTGACTGTAGCCGACGTCGAGGTGACGGCAAACTGACCGCTCGCGGAGTTACCAATCCAGTGGTTCTGCGGGTATGGCAGCCACTGTCCGTCACGCGCATAGTATTCGTAGGTGCCGGGCGGCAGCGCGCCCAGCAAAACTTGCACGACGCCCCCTGAAACCGAGAGCTGCGGGTAAGTCCAGTTGGTGGTGCCGACCAAACGGTACATGAACTCGTTAGTTGGCGAGGCATGGTCCGCCCACTGTAGCGTGACGGAAGGATTTCCTGATGGAGCACTGCTGGCGGACGCACCGACGGTGCCAATGAAGCTCCAAGCAGCGTCCGCCATGTTCGAACCTGTCGTCGTAGTGTTCGGGGCAGTAAGCGTGAGCGAGCCCGTGCTGAGCGCGATCGTCTCACCATCACGCGTGTGCGTGATGCGATACTCGTAAGTGCCGCCGACGGTGGGAAAGCTCGCCGTAAACATTGGAGGAAGGATGATGGGCGGAGAGCCCTGCTGTTCCGCCGGGTGATAAGTTGCGTAGATTGGCGCACCCCAGCTGTTCGAGCCTTGCAGCCGCACTTCCAGCGTAGCCGTCAACGACGCATCCGGCGCTACCCAGCGCAATGTTGTCGATACCGAACCGGGCAGCAGCGCGAGTCCCCCGATGCCAGTCACGGCCGGACTGGTGCTGACACTCAGCGTCGTCACGGTGGACTGATTGACCGTGAATGTTCCTTCGGCACGCGCATAGGGCGTCGTGTCGCCGGGACGGGTATAGCTGACGCGGTATTCATAACCGTTGGTCGGCACATTGCTAACGTCGACGCCGATCTGCGAATTCCCCACCGGGTTGACGGCGAGCGTCTGCCAGGCGCCGGTCGAGCCCGCGACGCGGTACTCGAACGTTTTCGTCAGGCCCGGCTCGAGCGGGGCGTTCCAATAGATGTGGGGCTTCTCGGTGAGCGAATAACTGCTTTGCGCGACCCGCGCATAAGTCCCCTGCGGATTGCTGGCGCTCGGCGGTGAAACTTGGTAGTAGCCGCCACCCGCCGACCAGGGCGACGGATTGAGCACGTAAATGCCCAGGCCCATGCCCAGATCCAGCTGGATGTACTGATACACCGCGTTGGGCGGATTCGGCGTCAGCAGATCGCCAAACTGGAACGTGGCATCGATGCTTTGATACGGGCTGGCGACGCCGAAGGTCGTCTCGCGTCGTGCCTCGACATTGCCGTTCACGTCATACACGGTTTCGGCACGCGGCGTTGCGGACTCGAGCGCCAGGCTCGCCGAAGCGTACGCCGTTTTGAGATCCACCGACTTGCTCTTGAGCTCGACGGTGGCATTGCCGGCGAGGTTGTACGCGTAGATCTTGTCGACGCCGTCGCCGCTGTTGGTGCGCCAGATGCGGCCCATCTGATCGTATTGGAAATATTCCTGCTGGCCGCTGTCGGGACCGCCGTCCACCACGCCCTTGAGAATGACTTCGCCAAAGGCGTTGTACTTGACCTTGGTGGTGACGATGACCGACCCGGTCGCCGAGCCGGTAGCGATCCTGGGCTCGATGGTGGCGGTCTTCCGGCCGACCTTGTCGTATTCGTAGATTGTGACCAGGCTGTCGGTGCCGCCGTCGTTATTGACGACCGGCTGCCATTCCTTCACCAGCTCGCCGCGCCTGTTATAAGACGCGAAGCGATCCGCGCCGCTGGCGTCTTCGGAGTGAACGACACGCCCTTGCAAGTCGAACACGAAGCGCGACACCCGATCGTGAGCAGCGTCAGCCGTCACGCTATGCGTCGTCTCGCCGATCGAGCTCGCACCGTTGAAGTACTCGATCTGCTCGACCAGATTGCCGTGGACATCGCGATTCAAGACGGTCAGCGGTGTCACCCTTACGCCGTCGCCCCGATCGCGTTCGGGTGCCGCGATCAGAGTCGCCCTGCCGAGCGCGTCGTATTGCGTATAGGTGATCGCGCCGTTGCGCGTCACCTTCACCTGATTGCCGACAGCGTCGTAATCGAAGCTGGTGACTTGGTGACCGTAATCCTCCGTCGTAGTCGTACCGCTGATCGTGGTGTACGCCACATCGTATTTGGTCTCGCTTCTCTTGCGATTCAGCCGATCGTAAGTGAAGCGCGTCTCGCGGTCGTAACCGTTGGGATTGTTCGGCGAAGTGATATGTGTCGTCGGCTCCACGGTGCCATACGAACTGGTCGATACCGCGCCCGTCACCGGGCGTGCGTACTCGACTTGCCGCGTCAGGTCGCCCGTCTCGTCGTACTCGTAGATTGTGAGGAAATTGCGCGGATCGACTTCCGCCGTCTTGTTCCCCATCCGGTCGTAGTAGTAATAGCTGTCGGCATACTGCCCCAGCAACGGATTGACCAGCCGTCGCGAACGCACCACGTGACCGAACGCGTCGTACTCGTTCAACGTGGTCGCGCCCGCCAGAAATGCCACGCTCGGGTCATTGCGACGGGTCTCATAGTTGTACACCGCGGTCTCGGTCACCTGCGTAAGCCGATTCAGGCGATCGTAGGTTTTAGTCAGCTCCCGATCCTCGCTGCCCAGCGGCGACAGCAGAGCAACGACGTCGGAGGCCGCAAGCCCGGTGGACGTTGTCGACAGCGAGCCGGTCAGCGCAGTGGCGTATCGCTTCAGTGTCCGCTGATTGCCGAAAGTATCGTAGGTGTAGCCGGTGACTTGATTCTCGGCATCGACCTCGTACTGAACGCGGCCCAGCGCGTCGTACACCTTGAAGCTGTAATAGCCCGCAATATCACGATTGCGATAGGCGTTACCGAAAGTGTCGTAAGCGACTTCGCTATACAAGTCCGTCGCCAGCGGCGTGGACTCGGTGCGCACGACAGCAGTTCCGGCGACGTAGATATCGTTCACGCCGCCGGAGTAGACGCCGACCGGCGTGTAGTACGTTCGCGTCTGCCGCCCTAACTTATCGTAAACATAGGTGGTGACCCGGGAACCGGCGGCGATCTCGGTATGGTTGGCGTCGTCGAAGCGCTGAATACCCTCGGTGCGCGTGAGCACGTTGCCCAGGTCGTCGTACGTCATGCGCGTGACGATGTGTGCCATCACGTTCTCGTCGCTATTGCTGTCCAGCGAACCGTCGCCGCCAGTAACGGTCGTCACCTGCACCAGCGGGCTGCGTTCTTCGTGGAGCCGGCCGTTGGCGTCGTAAATATAGGCCCAGACGGCGCCCTTCTGATTGCGATAGCTGCGTTTATTGCCAAGGCGGTCGTACAGGAACTCCTCGTAGTTGTTGTACGCGTCCCAGATCTGATAGACGCGGCCGGCCGCGTCGTACTTCGTGGTCGTGGTCTGATCGACGCTGCTATCGGTCGTGATCGAGACGCCTGGCGCACGCGCGGCGATATCCTGGGTGGTCGCGCCCGCGCTGATGGTGGCGCGATTGGCGTAAACGATCCTGCGATCTTCCCGGCCCGCGTCGTTGTAAGTCAGCTCGGTGAGATAGCGTTCTGCATCCAGCGTGTAGCGCAGGCGACCGGTCGCGTCGTACCAGTAACGCGTGACGCGATTGCGTCCGTCATCCCTGTTGACGGGCAGCTCGGCCCAGGCTGCCAGATCGCCGTTCGACATACTGCCATTGGTCGGGGTCGTTCTGGCGTACTCGGTCTTGGACGTGACATTGCCGTTCTCGTCATAAACGTAACGAATCACGCCGCCCAGGGCATCGACGGTGAACGTCACCTGGCCGCGCAAGTCATACGCGGTCCATTGAACGCGATCTTCCGCCTGGATGGTGTCGACGACGGCGGAACCGAGCGCGATGACCACTTGAGACACACTCGTGTAAGAGGTCACTGGGATGCGCGTCGCATAGGCGCGCTCGCGTGTCACATTGCCGTTGTCATCGAAGGTTCGCTCGATGACGCCACCCATGGCATCGATGCTGAAGCGCCCGCGCCCGTCGAGGTCGTACACCGTTTGCTGAGTGCGATCGGCGCCGGTCTCCGAGACAGTAAAGTTGGCCAACGTCACTTCGTTCAGGCCGGCGAGTGTGTTCATCGTGACCGTGGGCAGCGCGGTCGCGATCCGCCGCGTCTCGATCACACGATCTTCGTAGTCATACTTGTTGACGGTGACGCCGCCGAGCGCGTCGATGGTGTGCGTCAGCCGATTGTCCTCATCGTAGACGTACCAGGTCGAGTTCAGCTCGGCATCGATCTTGCGCGTCAGGTTGCCGTTGTCGTCGTAGAAATATTGTGTCGTGATGTTGAGAATGGGCAGGCCGTTCGCATGGTAGCCCGAGCCTGGATCGACGATCTGAAGAGTGACTCGGCCCAGGTTGTCGTATCGATATTCGGTCACTCGCGGGTTGTCGCTGGCGTATCCCTCGGTCACCGTGAGGGCGTGCCCCGCACGATCGTAGACGTAGCGTGTGGTGATCGGCTCGGAGCCATTCGCGACGACAGTCTGCTCGATGCTGCCGTCACGATAGTAAGTGGTATCGGTGCGTCGGCCGCTGGGCTCGACGACCGAGGTCACCCGGCCCAGGCCGTCGTAGGTATACGTCGTGGTCAGACTCAACCCGCCGACATCTTCGATACGACTGAGAACACGATTCGCCGCGTCGTAGGTGAAGCGCGTGACGACTCCGTTGGCGTCGGTCGTCGTGATCTGTCGGCCACCGGAATCGTAAGAGCGCGACTCGAGTGTGCCTCGATCGTCCGAAACGTGGGTCAACTGCCCATCGCGATCGTAGCTGTACGTGGTGGTCCCGCCGGCCGCCGTGACCTCGAACACCTGACCGTGCCGATTGAATTCGGTCGTGACGACGATGTTCTGCGGTGTCGTCACGATCATGCGACGATTCACCTCGTCGTAGCGGTACGTCGTGAGACGGTTGAACGGGTCGTACACATTGAACACGCGCCCGAAAGCGTCGTAGCTCGTGACCGTCCGGTCGGCGGTGTTCGAGTCGATGCTGGCCGTCTGCTGTCCCAGGCGGTCATATTCGAAGCGGCTCACTACGTTCGAGCGTGCATCGGTCACGGTGCGCAAGTAGCCGAATGCGTCGTAGCTGCGAGCTTCCGACGTATCCAGGCCGCCCGCCGCACTGTCCCATCGAGTCAGCGTCAGTTGGCCCCGCTTGTCATACTTGTACTCGGTGCGCGGCGTGCGCGTGCTATCGAATACCTCGAACTTGACGTCGTTCTCACCGAAGGCGTTATAGGTAAAGGTGGTGAGCCGGTCCGACGCGGGATTCGCGGTCACCGCCGTGCGAATGCTCGAGACCTTGCCGGTGAGGGAATATTGATAGGCGGTCAGCGAATCGCGATCCGGCGATGTATTGCCAGTCAGGGTGTCGAGCAATGTCGGCGTCAACGCTCCGCCGGCGAGACCTGCCACCTGCGCCGGTGTGAGCGCGTTGGCGTAACCGATC
>NZ_JBHSDU010000015.1:1750847-1756015 GCF_042651805.1 Steroidobacter flavus
GCCCGACGTGATTCGCTGGCGCCCCTCCGCGCTCAACTCCTGAATCACTCGACCCAGGAAGTCATAGCGTACGTCGGTGGTGCGGGCTTCATCCGAGCCCGCGGCTCGAGTGGTGCTGATGAGATTGCCGGCGATGTCGTAGCTGTAGGTCGTCGTGATACTCGATGCAGACGTCGGTGTTCCCCGCGTCACCACTTCGCCGATCAGCTTACCTTCGCCGTCGTAGGTGTAATCGGTGGTCTCACGCACTGTCGCGTCCACCACCAATGCTTTCAGCGTCGAAAGCGTCGAGCGATACGACAGCACCTGGTCGTAACGAATGCGCTTGCTGACGTTGCTGGCGCCGTCGTACTGCGTCTCGGTCAGATACCCTTCGGCATCCAGCACACCAGTGAGGCGCCCCATCGAGTCGTAGTAGTACTCGGTGACTTGATCGCGCTCCGAATCGATCGCGGTCTCGGTGTCCGTCCCCACCGAGGTTTTCAGTGCAGCCAGCGTGCCCGTGGCGCGCACGCCGACGGCGCTTTGATTGGCGTAGCGAGTCTCCTCGATCAGGCGACCCGCGCCGCTGTAGACGTACGCGGTGAGATAACCCTCCGCGTCGAGCTGTCCGATCTTCAGGCCCTCGCCGTCATAGAAATAGCGAGTGCGACGATCGTCGTCATGCGTTGCCACCGCGACTGCCGATGGCAACACTTCATCGACCGTGCGCGAAATGGTGATGCGATTCGAGTACTGAACGACATCCGTCAGGCGGCCAGCACCGTCGTAACGGTTCTCGACCACGGCACCGGAGGGATCGATCGTATAGACGAGCGCGCCGGAAGCGTCGTAGACAAAGCGGCTGATGCGATCGCTATCGGGATTGCCACCGGCTGCGGCGCGCAACGTGGCAAGCGCGATGTTTGCAGGCGTGTTGCCAACGACCAGTGAGCTTCGCGTCTGGCTGTTCAGCAGCGCGGCGTACTGAATAGTTTTGACGCGCTCGCCCGCACGGTTGTAAACGAATTCCGTCAGCGAGCCATCGCCGTCGACCTGCGCGACCTGTCGGCCCGCGTCGTCGTAGTAGAAGAACTGCCGCACGCCGGTGGGATCGGTCACCATTCGCAGCCGTCCGCCGGCATCGTAGGCATAGCTGGTCTTGCCCAGGGCTTCGAACGAGCCCGCGCTGCCATTGGCGACACTGAGCAGTTCGCCGGCACGATTGTAGACGCTGGTCGTGACCAACCCGTTCGCGAACGTCGAGCGCGTCGTGCGGCCCGCGTCGTCGTAAGCATTGAGCGTCGTGCGGGTCGTCGTGGCGGAGATCCATTCATTGCTGGTGAGCCGCCGGCCGAGTCCGTCATAGGTGTAGACGGTGCGATAGTCGTTGGGATTGCCGGTCGTCGCTTCGCCGCGCGGATCGATCGTTTGTAACAGCTGGCCGCGCTGGTCGTACACGAAGCGCGTGATCATGGCGGTGCCGAGCGGCGCACCCGCGGTGGTCATGCCCCAGTACTGGCTGATATTCAGGACATTGCCGCGGAAGTCATAAGCATAGACCGCCAGCTCGTGCGTGCGATCGCCGCTGCCGGTCCAGGTGACCAGGTCGCTCTCGGCGAAGTTCGTCGCGGTGTAACGGATATAGAGATAGGTCCGCGTCGAGGTGCGTTGACCGGAGGTGTCATAGCGATGCTCGGTCACGCGACCTTCCGGCGAGACTACGAATCGCAGATGACTTTCGGCGTCGTACACATAGCGCGTCGTGCTCGGCTCGGTCGGTTGACCGCTGCCCGCGCCATCCGTATCGCGTCCGGCGTACGTCGTTTCCGTCAGCAACTGATTGTTGCTGTCGTAGGTACGCGTGATCGTGTTGCCGAGGCTGTCGCGAGTGAGCGTCAAATTGCCGTTGGCGTCATAGCCGAACGTCGTGACCCGATTGAGGCCAGTCGGATCCTCGGTGATCGACGTGACATTGCCGTCGGCGTCGTATGCGTACCGCGTCTCCATCCGGGTGCCGTTCACCGCGGGACTCAGCACCGACGTGAGTCGGCCGGACGTGTCATGGATGTAGCGCGTGACCAGCCCCAGTGCGTCCTGCACATCCGTCTGAATCTGGCCGCTCGGCGTAGTCGAGCCGATATCCAGTGACGCTGGGAACCCCGACAGCAACGCGCCAGTCGTCAACGCAGGATTGCCCATGGCCGCCTGCAAGGCACTGCCAGCCGCGGCGCTGTTCACTCCATACAAAGCGTTTGCAATCGATTGCCACGTCGCACCGGCGGGGACGGTGTAGTAGCCCGGGCTGATATAACGCGCCTGATAGATCGAGCGGAAGTTGTTGCCGTCGACCTGCTCCCACACCAGCGCGGCGCTGCCGCCCATATCCACCGCGGCAAATTGCGCCGTCACCGTGGTCGAACGCGAGTCGATCAGCTGCGGCGTACTCCACGTGCCGCCATTCGAAGTGACCGCGTAGAGATCGTCGGTCGTTCCGTTCGTCTGCAGCCAGCCCACCACGGCGTTGTTTCCGGCGATGGCGACTGTGATTCTGGTCCCGGAGACCGCGGCGGTGCTGCTTTCGAGCAGCGCCACCGTGCCCCACGTTCCGCTGGCCCCATCGAAGCGGCGCGCGTAAGCAGAGATGGTCGTGCCGTCATCCTGCGTCCAACCGGCCAGCGCGTTACCCTGCGCGTCGACAGAAAGGTCCCAGCTCGAGATGGTCCCCGATTGAACCAACACGGTGGTGCCCCAAGCCGCGGTCGCGCTGTCGAAGCGGCGAGCATACAAACTCCCCGCCTCGCTCCACATCGCAATGGCATTACCCTGGCCGTCGAAGCCCATCTTCGGACGGTCGGTCGCACCGGTCCCGCTGTCGAGCAGCGTCGCGGTGCTGAAGCTCTGGCTCGCATGGCTCCAGCGGCTGTAATAAACACGTTCCGCCGTGCCGTCCGACTGGCGCCACGTCACCAATGCATTGCCAGTGGCGTCGATGCCCACCTGCGGCAGCGATGCGTGCGGCGAGGTGCTCTCAAGCAAGCCGACCGCACCCCACACCCCGTTGTTCGCGACGCTCGCACGAACATTCAAGCGACCAGATTCGGTGCGTACCCACGTGACCGCGGTGAAGTCTCCGGCGATCGAGAGCGCGAAGCTGTCTCGCGCGTTGGTCACGTTGTCGCTGGACGCCATCAGCTGCACGGCACCCCAGGTGCCGGTGGCGAGGTCATAGCTCGAAACCGCCACACCCGTGCTCTGTATCCATCCGAGCACCGCTTTGCCAGTCGCGCGATCGACCGCCACCTGCACCGCGCTCGACGTGACGGTCCCGCTATCGACACGAACCGCCGCCGACCACTGCGCTGTCGCCGCGTCATAGCGCCGCACATAGACGTCGCCACTGAAGATCCACGCGCCAAAACCATTGCCGTAGGCATCGAACGCCAGACTCGACGCACCCGCGGCGGCACCATTGGTGGTCTCGAACAACTGTGCCGCTGTCCACGTCCCAGCGCCAGGCAAGGTCGTGAGCGAGCCAGTGTTCAGCGGGTGGCTGGCTCCGCCACTGGCATAGCTCAGCACCTGCGGTACCGTCAGTTCGAGCCCGGTCGCGAGCGTCGGATTGCCGAGATGCGTCTGCAATGCGCTGATGGCGGCCGATGCACTCGTACCGTAGATTGTTTGGGTGATGCTTGCCCAAGTATCGCCAGCCTGCACCGTGTAGTAGGCAGGAACGGTCGATGCGAAGCTAAGCGTCGCGGGAAACGCCGACAGCAACGCGCCAGTTGTCAACGCAGGATTGCCCATCGCGGCCTGCAAGGCACTGCCAGCCGCGGCGCTGTTCACGCCATACAAAGCGTTAGCAATCGATTGCCACGTCGCACCGGCGGGAACCGTGTAGTAACCCGGGCTGAGGTAGCTGGCCTGATAGATCGAACGGAAGTTGTTACCGTCGACCTGCTCCCACACCAGCGCGGCGCTGCCGCCCATATCCACCGCGGCAAATTGCGCCGTCACCGTGTTCGAGCGCGAATCGATCAGCTGCGGCGTGCTCCACGTGCCGCCGTTCGAGGTGACTGCGTAAAGATCGTCGGTCGTTCCGTTGGTCTGCAGCCAACCCACCACCGCGTTGTTGCCGGCGATGGCGACCGAGATTCTTGTTCCAGAAACCGCGGCAGTGCTGTTTTCGAGCAGCGCCACCGTGCCCCACGTTCCGGTGGTCGCATCGAAGCGGCGTGCGTAGGCCGATATGGTTGAACCGTCATCCTGCGTCCAACCGGCCAGCGCGTTACCCTGCGCGTCGACGGAAAGATCCCAGCTCGAAATGGTCCCCGACTGAACCAGCGCGATGGTGCCCCAAGCCGCGGTCGCGCTGTCGAAGCGGCGAGCATACAAATTCCCCGCTTCGCTCCACATCGCAATGGCATTGCCCTGGCCGTCGAAGCCCATCTTCGGACGGTCGGTCGCACCGGTCGCGCCGTCGAGCAGCGTTGCGGTGCTGAAGCTCTGGCTCGCATGACTCCAGCGGCTGTAATAAACACGCTCCGCCGTGCCGTCCGACTGGCGCCACGTCACCAGTGCATTGCCAGTGGCATCGATGCCCACCTGCGGCAGCGATGCGTGCGGCGAGGTGCTCTCAAGCAAGCCGACCGCGCCCCACACCCCGTTGTTCGCGACGCTCGCACGAACATTCAAACGACCAGATTCGGTGCGTACCCACGTGACCGCGGCAAAGTCTCCGGCGATCGAGAGCGCAAAGCTGTCTCGCGCATTGGTCACGTTATCGCTCGAAGCCATCAGTTGCACGGCACCCCAGGTGCCGGTGGCGAGGTCATAGCTCGAAACCGCCACGCCCGTGCTCTGTATCCATCCGAGCACCGCTTTGCCAGTCGCCCGATCGACCGCCACCTGCACCGCGCTCGACACGACGGTCGTGGTATCGACCCTCACCGCCGCCGACCACTGCGCGCTCGCCGCGTCGTAGCGCCGCACATAGACGTCGCCGCTGAAGATCCACGCGCCAAAACCATTGCCGTAGGCATCGAACGCCAGACTCGATGCACCCGCCGCGGCGCCATTGGTGGTCTCGAACAGCTGTGCCGCTGTCCACGTCCCAGCGCCAGGCAAGGACGTGAGCGCGCCGCTGTTCAGGCTGCGATTTTCGGTATGGGTGGTGGACAGCGCCGCCG
>NZ_JBHSDU010000015.1:1756252-2225157 GCF_042651805.1 Steroidobacter flavus
TACATACATCTGATCGTTGACCGACTCGTACAGACCGTCGCTGTTCGCATCGACCAGCGAGACGGTGTTGTCGGCCGGGCTCAGGTCGAGCACGACCTGTCGCAGGCGATTGGAGCTGTCGTAGTAGTAGCGGGTCAGCGTCTGAGTCTGGCCGTCGCTCACCACGCGAATGCTGGTGAGGTTATTGCCGGTGTAGTCGAGAAAGGTCGTCTGGCCGGAAGCGTCGGTGATCGACGTGAGCAGATTCCCAGTGTAGGTATAGGACACCGTGTTGCCATCGGTGTCGCGCGAATGCGTGAGCTGGCCGGAGCTGTTGTACGTCTCGGTGTTGCGGCCGGAACCATCGGTCCAGGTCCAGGTGCCGCCGCTGTTGGTCAGCGTGTCGTGCGCACCGTCGCCGTCGGTGCTGATGTAACGGCTCTGCGCCACATCGTAGGTGTACAGCACGTCACGCCCATCGCCGAACACCTTTCTGATGGTGCTGCCCGCGGTATTGACCGTGCCGGTAAGGTTGTACCAGCGCTGGTGCAGACCGAGCCGCCAGTTGTCGCCGTTGTCGTCGTCCATCAACCCTTGCGAGTTGTAGGTACGAATCAGCGACACATCCAGCCCGAGCGCGCTCAAGCGCTCGTCCTGACTTCGAATGATCAGATTGCCGTTGGTGCTGTTGACGAACACCCGGTCGGTGCCGCGGCCGAGCCCCGAGTTGCCCGTCGCGCCTACGCCGCCCAACGCCGCGACCGAAGAGCCGAACAGCCCCAAGCCCGACCCGCTGACCACTGCAACCATGTCGCACCCTTCTCGAATCGTGTGTTCTGGTACCCACGACGTTCAGTTGTCGTACGGGTTTGCAGATACATCCACGATTCCAGCAGGCGGTTTAGGACTTTTTAGAAAAAAAGCAGCGACGACGGTTGGCTGTTGACTCCGCTCAGCGAGCCCTCTGCTCTTCGATCCACCGGTCGACACGCTGATCGAGCAGATCGAGCGGCATCTGCGCGCGGCCGAGGATCGTGTCGTGGAAGCCGCGAATGTCGAACTTGCTTCCCAGCTGAGTCTCCGCCCGCTTGCGCAATTCCTCCATCTTCATCATGCCGATCTTATAGCCGGTCGCCTGGCCCGGCATGATGATGTAACGTTGCACCTCGGCGCGGATCTGGCTTTCGGCGGCCGGCGAATTCTCGAGGAAATATTTGACGGACTGCTCCTCGGTCCAGCCCTTCGAATGCAGCCCGGTGTCGATCACCAGACGAATCGCGCGCCAGATCTCGGTCGTGAGACGACCGAAGTCGGAATACGGATCCTTATAAGCTCCCATCTCCTTCGCCAGCTTCTCGGTGTAGAGGCCCCAGCCTTCTTGATACGCGTTGATGTACAGATATTTGCGGAAGTTCGGAATATCGGTCAGCTCGCGCGCGATCGCGAAGTTCATGTGATGACCGGGCAGCGCCTCGTGATAGGCGATCACCTCCAGCTGTGGGATGGGCATTGCGCGCATATCCAACAAATGCGCGTAGAACACGCCGGGGCGCGATCCATCCGCTGTTGACATGTAGTAGTGCTGAGGCGCGCCGGCGACCTCGCGATACGACTCCACGCGCTTAACGACCACATCGGCCTTGGGCAGGACCCCGAAATATTTGGGCAACTGCTGCTTCATGAAAGCGATGTGAGCCGTGGCACTGTCGATATACGCCTGCCGTCCCTGGTCCGTGTTCGGATAGTAAAATCGGTCGTCCTCACGCACGAATTTGAAAAATTCCTGCAGCGTGCCCTGGAAGCCGACCTGTTGCTTGATCTGCTCCATCTCGCCCTTGATGCGCGCCACTTCATTGAGGCCGATCCGATGGACCTGTTCCGGCGTCAGCTGCGTCGTCGTCGAGCTGGCGAGCATCGCTTCATAATAGGCCTTGCCGTTCGGATTCTTGCCGACGCCGGTCGCGACCGCATCGGCCTTCGGCACTTCGGACTCGAACCACGCGATCAGTTGCTCGTAGGCTGGCTTCCACTGCTCGAGTAGCACCTTGCGGGCCGCGGCCTTGTAGGCATCGGCTTTGACGGCATCGATCTTGCCCGCCTTGGCCAAGCCATCGACCTTGGTCTGGACATCGTTCCACACCGCGCTGTTGCCCTGGCCGCCAAACGGCGCGCCGGTAATCAGCGCGCGGGCTTGGGGAATCATTGCCACATAGGAGAAGCGCGGCACGCGCGAGCCGGCGGCCGCATTCTTCTTGGCAATCTCGAGTAGCTGAAGCTCAGCGCGTGCGACGCCGCCAATGCGCGCGATATAAGCGTCCATGTCCGCTGGCGCGTCGACGCTGTGGATCTGCATCAGGAATTGCGGGATTCGCGTGTGCGGCCCGTACAGCTGGTCGAAGACATAGACGTTGCGCCTGAATTTGGCGAGCGACGCGGCGTCCTCATACTGGTAGATCCACAGATCGTAAGAGAGCTGCGCATCGGGCGGCAGCTTCGCGCGATCGAACTTCGCCTTCAGCTCTTCGACCGACTTGCGCTGCCATTCCAGCGCGCGATCCGCCGCTGCTTCGGACATGTCGTCGATCTTGTCGTAGTCCTTCTTTTCCCCCGCGTAGCCGCGGGCCATCGGGCTCAGGTCGAGCTGTTCTTCATATTTCGCATCGAGCCACGCGTTGATCTGCTCCGCTGGCGCCACCGTCCACGCGAGCAGCCACGCGCCAATGAACAAGGCCTTCGACATGCGCATTCTTTTGCCCTTCCCCCAAAAGGCCCGAGCGTAGTCAACGGGCCGCTGTAGCGGTACTAATAGATTTAATACGAAGGATTAGCGGCGCTGATATCGGCGCGGCACTTCCTTATAATCGCGCCCATGAGCACCCTTCCCCCCTGTCCTCAATGCAGCTCGAGCCTCACTTACGAGGACGGCTCCCTCTACATCTGCCCGGAATGCGGCCATGAATGGTCCGCGCTGGCGGCCCAACAGACCGAATCCGCCGACCGACCCAAGGTCATTCGCGATGCTGTCGGTAACGAGCTGCGCGATGGCGACGCCGTGACCGTGATCAAGGACCTGAAGGTGAAAGGGTCCTCGCTGGTCGTGAAAATGGGCACCAAGGTGAAGAACATCCGGCTGGTCGAAGGCGATCACGACATCGACTGCAAGATCGACGGCATCGGCGCGATGCAATTGAAGTCGGAGTTCGTGAAAAAAGCCTGATCCGTGCCGGACCTCGAGGAGACGAAATGCGATCGACCTGGGCCTTTGCGTTAGCGCTGCTGTTGCAGCTGATCCCGGTCGATGCGACCGCGCAGTCGGCGAGCTCGAATCTGTCCCGCCTGCTGGAGGCCGAGCTGTCGCGGCTGCCCACGCGCTCGGGCATCTACGTCAAGCATCTGGGCACCGGCGAAGAGGCCAGCGTTCGCGCCAACGATGAATTCGAAAGCGCCAGCACCATCAAGGTCGCGACCATGGTGCTTGCTTACCGCCTGGCCGACGAGCGCAAGCTGGACTTGAACCAGCGCTACGTCATCAAGCAAGCGGACTATCGCGGCGGCTCCGGCATCTTCAGGTTCAACGATCCGGGCCTGAATCCAACGCTCCGCGATGTCATCACCCAGATGATCATCACCAGCGACAACACCGCCACCGACATCATGATCGCCAAGGTCGGCGGCAAGGACGCGGTCAACCGCTTTCTGCGTGACGCCGGCTATCAGGTCCTGCGCCAGAACAACACGACGCTCGAGTTCTTCCGGCTCGGTTACGAGGCGGCCGACCCCAAATACAAAGCGCTGAAGCCCGAAGACATCTTCGCCCTGAATACCGACCTGCCCTTGTTCGTCGAGCCGCGACGCGCGCTGATCGAAGAATTCCAAAAGCGCACCGCTGACAAGGAGGTTGCTCAGCGCATGAGCGCGGCGTGGAGCGCCAAGGCGAACTGGTTCGGCTGGGCGACGCCTCGCGAAATGGGACGGCTGCTCGAAAGCATCGAGCTCGGTACCGCGGCGTCCAGGCAGAGCTGCGACGAAATGAAACGCATCCTGCTCGCGCAGCAGTCCGGCGTCATCAAGCTGCCTCACTACCTGACCGTCCCCATCGCTCACAAAACCGGCGAGACCGGCACCGTGACCAACGACGTCGGCATGATCTACGCCCACTCCGGCACCATCGTCATTGCGTTTTACAACGTCGAGCTGGCCGGCCCTCGCGCCGAAACCGAAGACGGCATGGGCCGCGTCGCCCGCACCGTGGTCGACTATTTCGATGGTGGCAAACCTCAATGACGTTCGCTGAGCTGCAACTGGCGCCTGAGCTGATCGCCGCGCTGGAGAAGCAGCAGATCAGCCAACCCACGCCGATCCAGAGCGCCGCGCTGCCGGTGCTGTTGGCCGGTCGCGATGCGTATCTCCATGCCGAAACGGGCACGGGCAAGACGCTCGCTTATTTGCTGCCGATTTTCGCTCGCATCGACACCGCCCTGGTCGCCACTCAAACGGTGATCGTCGCGCCCACCCACGAGCTGGCGATTCAGATCCATCGTCAATGCGGCGAGCTGGCGCAAAATGCCGGCTGGCCGATTCGTTCGCTGCTGCTGATCGGTGGCACTTCCACCGAGCGGCAGATCGACAAGTTGAAAAAGAAGCCGCACGTGGTGGTCGGTTCGCCAGGTCGGATCGCGGAGCTGCTCAGCAAGGGCAAGCTCAAAGCCAAGGATATTCGCAACGTCGTCATCGACGAGGCGGATCGGCTGCTCAACGAAGAAAGCCTGCTTTCCGTTCGCGCCATCGTCCAGGCCGCGCCGCGCACTCGACAGCTGATATTTGCGTCAGCGACGCTGGAACACCGAAGCACAGCGGTCGCCAAAGAGTGGGCGCCAGAGTTGCAAATGCTTCAAGCGGGCGCCGCGCCGGTCAACGAAAACATCGAGCATCTCTATTTGATCTGCGACGAGCGCGACAAGCCGGATGAGCTGCGTAAACTCTGGCACGCGCTCACGCCGGAGCGCGCCATTGTATTCGTCCACCGCAATGAGCTCGCCGAGCGGGTCGCACTCAAACTGGCGCACCATAAGATTCCCGCCGCCGATCTGAATGCCGCGCTCTATAAAGAAGATCGCAAGCAGGCGCTGGATGGTTTTCGCAAAGGAACGATCCGGGTGCTGATCGCCTCGGACATCGCGGCACGCGGCCTGGACATCAAAGGCGTCACGCATGTTTTCAACTTCGACGTGCCGACCTTGAGCCAGGCGTATCTGCATCGCGTGGGCCGCACCGGCCGTGCCGGCTCCAAGGGCGTCGCGGTCACCTTGATGACTGAGATCGAAGCGCGACTGGTTCGCCGCTACGAGGAAGAGCTCGGTATCGACATGCAGGCCGTGCGCCTGCGCGAAGGCAAGGTGTTTCGTCGCGAGCGCCCGTCCAACTGACGCCTCATTTCAAACCGCGCTCCCGCAGTTTGTCTTTCTTGCTCTTGCGCTTCCCCTTGATCCCACCGGTCGACGCACCCGGCAAAGGCGCGACCGGCGCGGCGGTTTCGACCGGCTCGAATCCAGGAACGATCTCGCGCACCAGTGTCATTCGGTGCCGCTTCTCGATCAATCTGAAGTGCGACTCCGTGCTCGCGCTCACGAAGCTCACCGCCACGCCCGATTGGCCGGCTCGCCCCGTGCGACCGATCCGGTGAATGTAATCGTCCGTGGAACGCGGCAGATCGTAGTTCACGACGGCGGGTAAATGGGTGATGTCGATGCCGCGAGCGGCAACGTCGGTCGCAACCAGAACCTGCAACCGCTCCGCCTTGAAGTCCGCCAACGTCTGCGTTCGCGCGCCCTGACTGAGTTCGCCATGAAACGCCTCAGCGTTGAGGCCCGCGCGATGCAACTTGTCCGCGACGTGCTCCGTCGAATATTTGGTGGCGACGAACACCAGCACGCGAGACCAGCCATGCTCCCGAATCAAACGAAGTAACAACTGCGTGCGGCGAGGCGCGTCGACGTGAATGGCGCGCTGGGTAATGTCCGGCACGGTCTCCGGCGTCGAGGGAACATCGACTCGCAGCGGGTCATTCAGCAGAATCGCCGCGAGCGCGTTGACCTCGGGCGGGAACGTAGCGGAAAACAACAGATTCTGGCGACGCTCGGGCAATGAGCTCAGCACCTGAGACAGCTCGTCCGCAAAGCCCAGATCCAGCAACCGATCGGCCTCGTCGAGGACCACTGTTGCAACGGACCGCAGACTCAATGCGTTGTGCTCCATCAAATCCAACAGCCGGCCCGGCGTCGCAACGACGATGTCGGCACCGCCGCGCAACGCCATCATTTGCGGATTGATGGACACGCCGCCGAACACCACCGCCACTTTGACCGGATCGGGCAGATAGCGAGCGTAGCTTTCGAACGATGCGCCGATCTGCGCGGCGAGCTCGCGCGTGGGCACGAGAATCAGCGAACGAACTCGCCGCGGCGTTTCGCGACCGGCTTGCGAATGCCGCTGCAGTATCGGCAGAGCGAATGCAGCCGTTTTGCCCGAGCCCGTATGAGCACAGGCCCAAACATCCCGCCCGCTCAGCACGCCCGGGATCACCGCGCTCTGAATGGGAGTGGGCGCGGCGTAATTTCTCTCTTCGACGGCGCGAACGATTTGCGGACACAGCGCGAGGGAAACAAAGGTCGGAGGCGTATCGACGGTCATGCCGTCATGATCGCACGCAGCCGCGCCGATCAGAAGATCGCTTTGAGCAAATAAGTCGCGAAGTCGTTGAGCGAGAACGTCGTCAACAACAGCGGCACGAAGGGTACGGCCGAGACCGCGGCCAGCCTCGACACGTCTTTGAGGCTGAATGGCACCAGGCGGGTTTCCCGCACGACGGTGAAACTATTGCCCAGATCGGCGAGCGACTGGATATCGCCGCTGCCCAGCAGAGGCTCGTCCGCCGGCGCGCCGCCCTCCACCCATTTGCGATGAAACTCATTCGTGTACCGACTGACCAGCACGCCGAATTCGCGCGCGGTATTGCGCTTCGCTTGCACCAGGTGGGGCGTGAACACGGTGAGCGGAGCGAGCGTGGCACCGATAAAGAAAGCGAGAAAGCCCAGAATCTGCACCTTGAAGCTCATCAGATCCCGGCCCGCGAAGAAGATCTGGCTTGCAATCAACCCTGCGAGCAATGCGCCCTGCGCCAGCAGCACGAGCGCGAATGCGTTAATGCTGATTCCCAGAAAGCCGAGACCGGCGGCACGGTCCGCGTGGCTCGCGAGCAGGCGAAGCGGCAGCCGTGCCACCCGAAACAAGAACCAGAACCACAGGAAAAAGCGAAAGTACCAACGCAGCAGCACGAACTGGAAGATCGGCACGCTGACGAAAGTGTTCCAGTAGCCCGCCGGAGTGAGCCGGGTCTGCGCTCCCTCCGCGCTTGCGTACCAGCTCGTCACATTGAGCGCGATCTCATTGCGCCACAGCCACAAGCCCAGCGTATAGACCAGGGCCAGCAGCGCCAACTCGATGGCGGGCGAATTGCGCAAGCGCAAGGTCGAATCGATGGCGTCGCGAAACGCCGGCATGTCTTCGGGCGCGATGATGTCGCGCTCTACGAATTGATTGACGACGAAGCGGATGCGCCGGTGCACGACGATCTCGGCCGCGATGAGCAGCGGCAGCGCAATCAGAAACCGGACATGGGTCTCGATGTCTTCGATGAAGGGAATCGGCACCGTGTTGCCGAGCGCAGTTCCCTGCAGCGCGGACAACACCAGCAACGGCAGCCACGCGACGATCGAAAATACCAGCATCCGCCGCTGCAACAGCTCCAACGCATCGCCGGACAGATGCGCCCGCCGGTACATCTGAAACAACGGACCGCCGAGGACCAGTGAGAAATCGGGTTGCGACCCGAGCATTGGCGCGCTCACGGGAAACTGCTCGCTACTGCACCGCCATTGAGGTGCCCCATCATCGCAGCTTGCCCCGAGTGCATCGCGAGGCACTATCGGGTTTTCGCATTCCGTCTGAAACGCGATGACCGGGAGCCTCCCCCGGTCATCGCGAGCTCGATCACGAGGCGCTTTCGGCCTCTTCTCTCTTACCTTTGAAGAACTTCACAATCGCGCCGCCCGCGGCGACCACCGCAATGAAGATGAGCTTGGCGAATTTGAGCAGGAACGCGCCGACCACGGCGAGCAGGCCCAGCTTCTTCGCCGCCACGCCGCCAACCAGTGCGGCGAGACCGTAAGCGGCCACTTTATCCGTGGAAGCGTTGAAGTCGGCGTAGCGCTTGCCCGAGTTGAAGTCGATGGCACCCAGCAGCTCGCGGGCTGCCGCTTTGTGAGTTTCAATCGCAGACGCCGCGGTGATCAGGTTCAGCGACACATAACCTTCGCGACCGAGCACGTAAGTGTTGTAGTTGACGCTGGGATCCTGGTCGGCGCCGCCTTTGTCACGAACCTCGGCGGCCCAGATCAGACGATGCGTCGGCGCCTCGTAGGCAGGCACTTCGATCCAGCGGCTGACTTCGATGGGCGCGATGCCCATCTGCTGACGATGCTCGTTGGCCGCTTCGGTGCCGTCCTTCAGGCTCTGCAGCAGCTCGTCGGCATCCCAATGCTTGGCATCGTCATCCTTGATGTAACCGGCGGGCTCGTAGTCGAGCGTCACGAACCATTCCGCGTCCGAGTCGGGCAGGATCAACCCCAGGAAACGGTCATCGGTCTGGTTGCCCATCCGATCCATGACGGCCTTGCCTTCTTTGGCGGGGATGAAGACATAACCTGCCGGCAGCTGCAGACTCGCCTGGTCGCGAAACTGAACCGTCGTGGGGCCCGCCTGTTTGGCGGCATTGACGGCGGCCCAGACCGGATCTTCCGCGGGCTGCGCCTCAGCCTGCGCTGGCGCGGCCTCCTCGGCGTGAATCGTAACAAACGAAAACGCGAGCCACGCCGCGACTGCCGCGGCGGTAAACCGTCTTGTCATATCCGTACTCCTTGTTATGCACCCGTTGCGCCGGTATTCCACCACGGCGGCGGCGGGATCAACAAGGAAAACAAACAAAACAGGCTCAGCCGATCTTCCGGATCCTGAAGGTGCGCCCCTTGATCTTGCCGGCACGCAACCGTTGTATGGCGAGGGCATGAGAGGCCCGCTCGATCGCCACATAGGTGCGAGTAGGAAACACATCGATCTTGCCGACGGCGCTGCCGGGCAGCCCGGCGTCGCCGGTCAATGCGCCCAGCAGATCGCCGGGCCGCAATTTGTCCTGGCGCCCGGCATCGATCGCCAATGTGACAAACGGCGCCGCCCAGGGCTCAGCATCGGAGAGTGGCGGCACGGTGCCCCAGGTTAGCGGCTCGCCGAGCCGATCTTCAATCACTCTGGCTCGCGTCGCCTCACGCGGCGAGCAAAGGCTCAGCGCGATGCCCCGGCGACCGGCACGCCCGGTCCGGCCGATCCGGTGCAGGTGAGTGTCGGCATCGCTGGCAATATCGAAGTTGATCACCATGGCCAGATCGGCGATGTCCAAGCCGCGGGCCGCGACATCGGACGCCACCAGCACCGTGCAGCTCCGATTTGCGAACCGCACCAGCATTTCTTCACGTTCGCGTTGATCCAGGTCGCCGTGCAAGGCCAGCACCGAGAAGCCGCATTTGTTTAGATCGTCGGTAACGGCGCGCACCTCCTGGCGCGTGTTACAGAACACCACGGCCGACTCCGGCCGATACTTCAACAACAGTGTTTCGAGGGCGTGCAGTTTCGATTCGGCAGCGACTTCGAAGAACGTCTGCTCGATCAGTATTTCGTCCGAGTCGCTGGTAACCGTCACATCCACGGCGTCGCGCTGAAACTCACCGCTGATCTCACGAACCGATTTCGGGATGGTTGCCGAGAACAACAGCGTCTGTCGCTGCTCCGGCGTGGCTCCAACGATGGCGTCGATCGCGTCCGCGAACCCCATGTCGAGCATGCGATCCGCCTCGTCGAGCACCAGCACTTTGACCGCTTGCAACGGCAGCGCCTGCTTCTCGATCAGCTCGAGAATACGGCCCGGCGTGCCGACCACGATGTGAGGTTCATGCGCGAGAGACGCCAGATGCGGACGCAAGGGCACGCCGCCACAGAGAGTGAGCACCTTCACATTGGGGATAAATCGCGCGAGCCGCCGGATCTCGCGACTGACCTGGTCCGCAAGCTCCCGCGTCGGACACAACACCAGTCCTTGCAGTCGGACCACCGACGAATCGAGCGCTGACAACAAGCCCAGCGCGAATGCCGCTGTCTTGCCGCTGCCGGTCCGCGCCTGCGCCACCACGTCACGCCCGGCGAGAATGGCCGGCAAACTCGCCTCCTGGACCGGGGTCATGGCCGCGTAGCCCGCTTCCGACAATGCCCGCTGCAGCGGCTCGCTCAAGGTCAATTTAGAGAATTCAGTCATCCCGCCATGATCGCACGTATTACACTAGACCCTCACCTCCTGAACCGAAGCCCTCTTGAACTCTCCGAACGGCGTCCCGTCCGACGAGCAGGTCATTGCCACGACTCGCACCTGGCTCGAGCGAGCGGTGATCGGCCTGCAACTGTGCCCTTTCGCGTCGGCTCCCTATCTGCGCGATCGCGTGCGTTTTTGTGTCAGCGCGCAACGCTCCGCTGACGGGCTGCTCGAGGACCTGGTTCGTGAACTGCAGCTGTTGCGTGATACAGATCCGCTCCAGTGCGAGACCACGCTGCTCATTCATCCCCAGGCGTTGACCAATTTCCTCGACTACAACGATTTCCTCGACGACTGCGACGCCGCGGTGGCGGAGCTTGGATTGGAAGGCGAACTGCAGGTCGCCAGCTTTCATCCCAACTATCGCTTCGCCGGCACCACCAAGCAGGACATCACCAACTTCACCAACCGCTCGCCGTTCCCGATGCTGCATCTACTGCGCGAGGCCAGCATCGCTCGCGCAGTGGCCACCTTTCCAGGCATCGACGAGATCGGCCCCAAGAATATGGAAACCCTGCGTCGCCTGGGTCACGAAGGCTGGCGTCGGCTGTGGATCGACTGATATGAAACTTCCCGCCGGCCTCCAGGAACTGCTGGACGAGGGCATCGTCGACGATGTCATTCGACAATTGAAAAGCGGCAAGGAAGCCTCTGTTTATGTCGTTCGCTGCGGTTCCGAAAACCGCTGTGCGAAGGTCTACAAGGACATGGCTCAGCGCAGTTTCCAGCGTCGCGCCCAATATCAGGAAGGCCGGAAGGTGCGCGGCAGTCGTGAGTCTCGCGCGATGGCCAAGAGCACCCGGTATGGACGCAAGGAACAGGAAAGCGCCTGGAAAAACGCCGAAGTCGACGCGCTCTACCGGCTGGTCGGCGCGGGAGTGCGCGTGCCGCAACCGTTTGGGTTCTTCAACGGCGTACTGATCATGGAGATGGTGACAGACGCGGACGGCAATTGCGCGCCGCGCCTGGGTGAAGTGGAGCTGTCAGCCGACGTGGCGCGCAACTACCACGGGTTTCTGATCGGCCAGATCGTGCGCATGCTCAGCGCAGGTCTCATTCACGGTGATCTATCGCAGTTCAACGTGCTGGTCGGTGGCCAGGGCCCCGTGATCATCGATTTGCCGCAGGCCGTCGACGCAGCGGGCAACAACAACAGCTTTGCGATGCTCGAACGCGATGTGAGAAACATCACGGAAACGCTGGGCCGGTTCGCGCCGGAGTTGTTGGAATCCCGATTCGCAGCCGAAATGTGGCAGCTCTTCGAGCAAGGCGAGTTGCAGCCGGACAGCGCGTTGACCGGTATCCATGTCAAAGATGAAACCCCGGCCGATCTCGATGAGGTCGTGTTCGCCATCGAGGACGCGCGCTACCAGGAAATGGCACGTCGCGAACGCGAAGCCGCCGAGTAACGACGCTCCAGTGCGTCATCTCGCCGGCGGACAGAACCACCGTGCCGCCAGCTCCCGCGCCCTTCGAGCACCTCGACGCGGCGTAAGTTATTGCTGAAGTCGACTCTCAGCGCGCTTCTACCCCGCCGCGGCCGCCAGCCGCAAATACGCCTCCTGCTCCACATCCTCGGCGGCCGCGAGATTCTTCAGCCGGCAGGGGTCGCCCCGTTCATGGGTCATCGCGGTAGTTGGGCTGTATCGCGAAAACGCGCGGCGCCGAGCGAAACCGCAATTCGATATCCCTGCACCGGCCCGGCGTGCGGCTCAGCTCATTGTCATTCGTTCTTAACACGATTCTGGTTAGCAGGAGGATCGTCGGATGGAACGCCCACCACGCAGCTCGTTGGTTTTCTCGATGTGCGCGGCTCTCGTGATGCTCGCAGGGTGCGAGAACAAGCTGAACACCAATTTCGAGCAGGAGATGCGCGAGCGGTCGAGCACCACCAGCACCGACCGCTATGCCGCGCTCGGCAACCTGCAACAGCGGCTGGCGCGCTACTACAAGCCCGAGCCCGCGCAACGCCCCGCCTACGCACGTCAGGAAGCGCTGGGGTTTCGCCCCGTGTACGAATCGTCGCTCAAGAAGCTCGATGCCGAAGAAAAGATCGCCGGCGCCGAGGAACTGATGGCGAGCTGCCGCCCGACCTTCGACGCAGTGCTCGCTTTTCAAACCGACGAGACCGTTCAAGCGCCCGCGCTGCCGTCAGCCGCGACCGGGCTCGTCGAGCAGCTGCAAGCCTGCCGTGACCAAGCCATCGCCGCGCAAAAGTCGGTGGACGAGGCCACGGGTCAACGGGCGCACACCCTCCGGCGCTTCGCCTCCAGCGGCATGGCGGTCGTCGGAATGATGACGGCCGCACGCGGCGACGAAGCGACGGGCATCAAGATCTGGAGCGAGGCAGAGAAGCTCGCCGCCGAGGACCGGCCGGGCTTCGAGTTCAAAGCCCGCATGCTGGTGCGCTGACGTTCGTCCTTCATTTCCAAGCGAGCCCCACAGCTGATGAGCGATTCCCGAACCATACAAATCGATCCCGCCGACTATCGGATGGACGGCCGCCTGATGAGACGCATCTGGCGTCTGGCGAAGCCCTACTGGGCCGATCGCGCTCACTGGAAATCCTGGGCGCTGATGATTTTCACCATCCTGGTGAACCCGCTGTGGGCGTATGTCTCCTACCGGCTCGCGCACGTCACGGCCGAGCAGGCCAACGCGCTGGTGGGCAAGGACAGCGAGCAGTGGCATGCGATTTTCTGGCTGCTGTTCTATATCGGCATCGGCCAGTGGGTGTACGGCCAGATCATGAGCGTGCTGAGCAAGCTGATGCACATGCAGTGGTATCGCTGGATGACCGAATGGATGGTCACGCGCTACATGTCGAACAAGACCTATTACGACATCGCGATGCGCGACGACGTCGACAATCCCGACGAGCGTATCCAGGAGAATGTCAGCCCGTTCATCAGCACGGTGATCGGCCTGCCCAATCAGATCCTCGGCACCATCACCGGCATCACCACCAGCACCATCCTGCTGACCCAGGTCAGCTCGAACATGACGGGCTTCGTGGTGATCTATTCGGCGGTCTCGATGGTGTTGCAGACCGCGATCTACTGGCCGCTGATCCGCAAGCAATTCGATTCCGTGGCGGCCGCCGCCGATTTTCGTTTCGGCCTGCTCCGGGTGCGCGACAACGCCGAAACGATCGCCTTCTTTCGCGGCGAAGCGATGGAACAGAAACAGGTGTCCAGTCGCTTGCGGCGCGTGATCGCCAATCAAATGGACATCTTCTACTACGGCATCAAGACCGGCGTGATCACCACCGCCTTCCAGTACATCTGGACCCTCATGCCGCTGTGGCTGGTGTATCCGCTGTATTTCTCGGGGCAGATCGAGTTCGGCACCATTGCACTGGCCACCACGGCCGCGGCGGGCCTACGACAGGCGCTGACGACGCTCGATGACTACATTCCGTTGTTTGCCGGCCTCGCACCCAAAGTCGTGCGACTGGCGCAGATCGTGGAGCGCTTCGACGCCATGGAAGAGAGCATGCGCGGCGCCGACAAGATCACCATCAAGCGCGACAATCTGATCGAGCTGGACAACGTGAGCTTCCAGACCCCGGGCGGCGAGCAGCAACTGGCGCAGGATGTTTCGTTGAGCATTCATCCCGGCGACAGCCTCATCATCATCGGCCAGACCGGCGTCGGTAAGAGCTCGATGCTCAGATCGATGGCGGGCTTGTGGATGCGCGGCACCGGCACGCTGACCATGCCGCCCGATGACGACGTGATGTTCGTTCCGCAGAAGCCCTACATGATGCTCGGCAACCTGCGTGCACAGCTGCTCTATCCCAGCGGCCGGTCGGACATGACCGATGCCGAGATTCAAGCCGTGCTCGAGAAGGTGTGCCTGCCGCATCTGATCGAAAAGCACGGCGGCCTGGACGCCGATCGCGACTGGAGCAAAGTGCTGTCGCTCGGCGAGCAGCAACGCGTGTCGTTCGCGCGCATCATGATTTCCCGCCCGAAGTTCGTGTTCCTGGACGAATCGACCAGCGCGGTCGACATTCCGACCGAGGCGAAACTTTACTCGGCGCTGATCGAGACCGGCGCGACCTTCATCAGCGTCGGCCATCGCGAAACCATTCTGCGCTTCCACGATCGCGCCCTGCGCCTGCTGGTCGGCGGCGGTTGGGAAATCGTCGATTCGCGCCACATCGAGCCGACCCTGGTCCAGCCGCTCGGTTCGGCGCGCAAGCAAGAGTCGTCCGCCGCCGAAGCGCCTGCGAAGCGCCCGCCGGCGGACGATGGGGCGGAGATGGTTGCCGCCACCTGACTCGGGTTCGATCAGAGCTTCCGTAGCCAGATGTTACGGAAGCGGACCTCGTGCGAATGATCCTGCAGACGGATGGGCAGGTCGCCGTGAGCTTTGTAGACGGGCGCGCCGATGTAAGCGGTCGCGCCTTTCAACGATACGTTGTTCTGTATCAGCACGCCGTTGTGAAGCACCGTCATCCGCGCCGGTGACTGCACCGACCCATCCGAAGCAAACCGTGGCGCCGTGAAAATAATGTCATAGGTCTGCCACTTGCCGGCCGGCAGATTCGCGTTCACGAGCGGCGGATACTGCTTGTAAATGGCACCGGCCTGGCCGTTGACATAGGTTTTGTTCTCGAACGTATCGAGCACCTGCAGCTCGTACACGTCCTGCAGAAACACGCCGCTGTTGGCGCGATCCTGACCGACTTTGTCCGCGGGCAGCTGTGGCGCATACCACTCCACATGCAGCTGCACGTCGCCGAAGCTGGCGCGGGTTTGAATGTCGCCCGTGCCCGGCGCGACCACCAGCTCGCCCTGCTCCACCCGCCACTTCGCCGGCCCGCCATCCTTTTCGCTCTTCCAGGCATTCAGATTCTTGCCGTCGAAGAGCACGATCGCGTCCGACGGCGGCGCTCCGGCAGTCGCCCCCGGCGTCACTTTCACCGGCACCGGCGACCACACTTCGGTGGCCTTCGGGTCGCCGGCAGGCGCATTTGCCGCGTGCGCGACCGCGGTCAACGAGCTCGCGAGCAATGCCAAGAGTCCTGATCGATACATTTGCGCCCCCGATGAAGGACTGGCGTCGAGACGCCGATGAGCGCTTTTACCACAGGACTAGCGGCGTTGGCCCGCACCCGTGTGAAGCGAGCCTCCACGTTATTTTTGCAAACGAGCGAGAACTCGAGCGATCACGCCGTCACAATGACGGCCGCCGAACTCGAACACATCGCGCTCCGCCAGATCGATTTCCTGGGCCAGGGCTTCACGTAACAGACTCCGTGCGCGGAAATGACGGCTGCGCACGGTGTCTTCGGGGATATCGAGAATTTGTGCCGTGTCCTGAACGCTGAACTCTTCGACAGAGCGCATCACGAACACGAGGCGGAACGGCTCGGGCAGTTCATCGAGCTTGTGTTCCAGAAGATCCCGGAGCTGCGCCCGACCGATAGCTTGGTCGGGCAGGTCCGAATCGTTGTCAGGCACGGTATCGACGTCGGGGCGATTGGTGGAGCTGACCATGGGAATCACGTTCTCGCGGCGGTGATGACGACGCAGGCGACCCGTGCACTCATTCAAGACCAGACGCGACAGCCAGGTGGACAGCGCCGCCTCCCCTCGAAACTGTTGCAACGACCGATACGCTGACAGATAGGCGTCCTGTAGCGCGTCGTCCGCTTCGGTCGGATCTTTGAGCACCGCCCTCGCGAGTCGATAGAGGCGACGGTTGTTGAGACGCATCAGCCGCTCGAAGGCGACGCGGTCTCCCGCCGCGATCCGACGCGCGATCGAGAGGTCGTCTTCTTGCGTAGCTAGCGAGACTGCAACGTCGGTTGTCATTGGACGATCATTCCCCGGCCTTGCCCAAGGAAGTCTGCAAGTGCTTTGCATGTTCCAGATGCGCGACGAACGCCGGACGCACTTGCACCAGCAGCGCCTTCAACTCAGCATTCTGCGCGCTCGGAATGAGCGTCTTGTCCACCGCATCCAGCACCGCCTGATGATAGGTCACTTCGTGATCGATATAGGCTTTATCGAACGCTGCGCCGCTCAGCTTCTTCAATGCGGCCAGATTCTCGTCGCCGCCCTTCTGCAGACTCTTGCTGGTGTCGCTCGGCTCCGGCGTCACATGAAGTTTCGTGACCAGATCCGTCGCCGCTTTGTTCACGCCAGTGTGCTCCGCGACCATGCGCTGAGCAAACTCTTTGACTTCCTTGGACTGAGTGCGGGATTGGGCCAACTTGCCGGCGTCGATATCGACCTTGTTCGCAACGACCACGATGTCGGCAATCTGCGGGTCTGTAGGGCCGGCATTCGCCGCGCCAGCGTTTACGGCCACGAGCGCAAGCGTCGCGCCGAACGCAGTAAGCCAGGTGTTCATTTCATCGCTCCTGATTGAGGGGTCTCACATGACATTGGATGTCACGAGTCGACGCCCCGTTCCCGGAGCTTGGAGCTAGGGTTGTCGCCCGAACCTTCTGCGCGGCTTCGCTGCCTTCTTGGGCTCAGCATCCACGGGCCCATTTTCTACCGCCGCCGGCGCTGCTGTCGTCGCGGGCACGACCGGCCGGCCAGTCATTTCCCGAAGTTCTTCGACCAGCGACTTCGCGGGTGTTTCTTCAACCGGAGCAATAGTTACTTGCTCCAGGTCGACCGGCTTGATGCCGAGCTCTTCCAGACGATCGAACACACGACGCAGCGCCGAATCCGGATCCCGATAGAACGCACTGCCTCGGATGCGCACGAACTCCCAGCCGAGACGCTCGAGAACGGCTTGACGCGCTACGTCCTCACCAAGACTCTCGGGAGTGCGATAACGATCGCCGTCGCACTCGACCGCCAAGCGCTTGCCATCGTTCTCGATCACCATGTCGATGCGGAAGTGACCGATGCTCATCTGCTGCTTCACTCGAAAGCCCGCAGCGCTCAGACGCTTCGCCACTTCACGCTCGAGCGGCGACTCCGGCTCCAAACGATCTCGCTCGGCACCGGGCGGCGCCAGGTTCGGCTGTTGCGCGTGCTGAAGTAGCTGGAAGCGCAAATCATCGGTCTTCAAGTCGTGATCCGCATCGAATGAATACACCACCCACAACTGATCGCGTGCGCGGCTCGCGGCGACGTTGTAACGTTTCTTGACCAGCTCGTACGCACCCTCTCGCACCGTGCGCAGTGTCGCGTCCTCTGGCGCGCTGTCCACGAGCGACAACAAAATGATGTCGCGTTCGTCGCCCTGGAACTCTGCAGAGATGCCAGCGAGGATGCGCCGCTTCTCCAGTTCCACGGTGTCGATCCGCTTGTGAAGCAGCGACTGGATCAGTAACGCCTGCTCTTCCTTCACCATCGAAATCACGCCGATGGTCTTGCCTTCGTAAGCAGGATGACGCGTCATCGCCTTGATCAGCGACACAATGGCCTCGGCCTCACGCGGGTTCACGTCACCCTGGCGCACGCCTTCCACCGGATAAGGAACGCAAGCCGGCTTGATATGCGTCGAATTCGCCGCCCGCAGCGGCAGAATCTTGCCGTCGTAGGACAGCCGGTTACTGAACGCGATGATCTCCGGCACCGAACGGAAATGCTCGATCAAGCGCACCGCGTCTCCAAACGCCTGCCGCCCGATGTCATAGATGGAAGACATGGCATCGAACAGATGCGCGTTCGGAAAATCATGAAGCATCGATTTTCGGAGGTTCTCGAGCGCCGTCTGCTCCTTGCCGACGCCCAACGGCGTCACCTGCTCGTGGTCGCCCACGATGACGACTTGCCGCGCCATATATAAAGGAATGAGCGCATTGAGGTCCGCCTGGCTGGCCTCGTCGACAATCACCAGATCGAAGCGCGTCGCGCGCGGATCGAACGTCTCGGCGACCATGGAGATCGGCATGATCCACACCGGCACCGCTTCGACGGAATGCTTCATGAGCTTGCGCGCTTCGGTGAGCAGCGTCTGCCGGCGCTCCGGATGACGCGTCGACATCAAACGCTTCGCCGTATCCAGCCAGCCGACCAGCGCCTGGCGGATGGCATTGTTTCCTTGCAGGCGCGCCAGCTGCTGACCCCACGCAGTCGCGTCGATCAGCTCTTGAGTCACCGGCCGCAAGCGATCGCGGGTGCGATCCGCTTCGTATTGCAGCGTCTGCGCATCCAGTCGATCCAACTGCACCAGCGAGTCGTGCAACTGACGATAGATCCACGCCAGCTCCAGGTCGCCCGGCGGATGGCCTTTGTCATGCGGCGCCTTGCGATCCTGCAAGCGATCCGCCCATCGAGGCGCGACCTCGCGAAGCCGCGTCAGCAACTCGTCGCGTTCCGCCGTCAGCGGCTTTACCGTGAGCAAGCGCTGTGCGTACTCACGAGCCGCTTTATATGCATTCGCATCGCGGGCTTCGACCGCTGCGATCAGCCGGGAAATACAACTCGCGCTGACGGACTTCGGATCGATGTCCCCGACACGAACGGCGAGCTGATCGAACCACTCGTTGATCTCACGTTGCTTGCGTCGATCCGATTCGGTGGCCAGCAGCGGCGGCAACACATCGGACGACAGTCGCTCCACCGTCTGATACTCCGCCAGCGGACTCGGTTCGCGCGGAATCTGTGCAACCAGCTCGTCCAGTCGCAGACCTTCGCTACGCAGATGCTCGGCAAGCGTGCCCCACGTGTGTTCATGCCAATCGAGACAGTGACGAATCTCGTCCGTGAGCGCACGGCAAGCCAGCTCCGGCTCCGGCCCCATGGAACGAAACAACGAATTGATGTGTCCGCCGATGAGCGCGTTCCAGGAGTCTTCGATCTCGAGCCGGCGCACTTCCAGGTCGGCCACCATTTCCAGCACATGGAAGTGATCGATGCGTGACGGCTCTCCCGCCGCGACCGCCGCCGATTTCACAAACTGTCGCCACTCTGAGCGCGTCGCCATCGTCACGAAGCCCAAGCCCCGCCCCGCTTCCAGGTGCTGCACGATCTCCTGAGCGATGCGCCGTTGAGTTTCCGCCGACATCGATTTCGACAACTGCGGCCGATGGTGCCGCAAGAGCGCGCATTGCGCGTTCGCTTCAGCCGCTTCTTCGATGCCGTGAATCAGTTGTTCCCACACTTCGCGCTGCGTGCCGCCGTTGATGCCGGCGACGATGGCGTACGGTCGCCATGCCTGCCGACGTCGCAGCTCCGAAAATTCTTCCGCCAAGGTCGCGGCCAATGCCTGGATCGCAGCGCTGCTGCCGGTCTTCATCCATCGATGCGTGCCTGCGGACAAATCCGCCGCTGCGAGCCGCTGATGTTCTGACGCCAGCGTTTCGAACTCACGCTCGGACGGCAGCTCATCGAGATTCGGCAGCGGACGACGCGCATCCTGCTCCTCATCCGCCGTGAATGCGGCGCCCAACGCATACAGGCGGCCCAACTCGTTGGAATTGAGCGGCAACGACACCGCCAGCTTGACCGACCCCGGAATCCACGCGTGCTGGGTACCGTTCGCCTTCACATACTTGGCCGCATCGGCCGGCGAGAACCGCCGCTCATCGACCGTGATCTCGCGATACTCGTTTTCGAGCGCCTCGCGCAAATCACGTTGCAGCACCTTCAATTCGGTCAGCAACTCTTTGCGTCGTTGTCCGAGCCGGGTCGCGCGCGACACCAGCGACGCGCTGGTCTCGGTCGTCAAGCGTTCGGTGATGGAGCCGATGGATGTTTCCAGCTGCCGTCGCGCATCCTGATCGCTGCCCAACACCGCGACACATAACGGACGCAGCACCTCCGGCACCTTGTCGCGTAGTACGCGCAATGCTTTCGCCGTTTGCGCCGTGACGAGGATGGACTTGCCCTGCGCGAGCTGATGACCGATCAGGTTCGCGATCGTATGCGTCTTGCCGGTGCCCGGCGGACCTTGCACCAACACCGAGCCGCTGTGGCTCAAACGTTTGATGATCTGGATCTGCTCCTGATTCGCTTCCTTACCGAGCAGCACGTCGTCGTCGTCGATTGGCGCGTCGGGCTGATCCGGCGAAGTCTTCGGTGCCGGCGTCTCTTCGACCGACGTGCCTGAAATCTGCACCATCGCCGGCGCGAACGTTTTGCGCTGATCGATATCGTCGATGATGGCGTCGACCGCATTCGCAATGCCACCGACGCGCTTACGCAGAATCAACATCGGATCGCGCCACATACGCGGCGCGTCGGAAGGTTCGTCGGCAATGCGCTCCTTGAACAAACGTCCGCTGGTGGGCGACAACGTCTGCACCAGCGTCTTCAAATAAATCTCGGTCTCGTCGGCGCCCCACGGATGCAGGCCGGCGTTTTCCAGCTCCGCTGTCCGATTGCGGAGTGAGGCGGCCGCTGCGTTCTGCAAGTCCACGAAGAGCGCGCTGTACAGCTCAGTTGGGCGGTCCGTCTCATGAATGCTGAATTCCGCGGCACTGGCATCGAAGCGCAGTTCCACGCGCTTGAGCATCACTGGATGATCGATGGGAACACTGCCTTCAATCGACGAGACCGCGCGCCAATTGAGCCGGCCGTCGGCGGCCACCAGCTCGAGCAATTCGCCATCGCGCTCGATGGCCGAATGGATCTCGTAAAACAATTCGAAAAAGCCCAGCGCCTTGCGTGCGGCGAGCTCCGAAACGACCCACTCCTCGCGCTGAGCAACCCACGTTTCGAAATCGGTCAGACGCTGCTCGTCATCGTCGAAACGAATGTTGAGCGGCGCGCTGTCCGCGGCCGCGACGTTGCGAGTCGCAGAGAAATACGCCGCCTTGGTGGGATCGTCCCAGTCCGGCAGTAGCCAGTTCGTCACATTGAATGGCGGCGCAGGACACGGCGTCGATACAGGACGCGCGATGCGTAGCAGACAGTCGTCTTCGACCTGCGTGCCATTGCTGGTGCCGGGACGATTGATTTGCACGCACGGGTGATCCGGCGCATCGGCCAACCGAATCGCCCGTGGATGCTGGCTCACATGCCGCACTGGAGGAAACCGCAGCTGGTTGGCTTCCTTCAGGAACAGGTAGAGCTGCCGGAGTTTGTGCCGAATGTGCTCGATCATCTGGACAGTATTCGGCGCTGTGCCTGAACCAGATTTAAAGGCGCCAGCACGCCGGCACAAACTGTCGCAGTCCAGGAACAGCCGTCGTTGAGTCGCGGCCGCTTTGTCATTAATCTGGTTGTAAAAATGACGGCGGGGAAACGGAACTCACATGCTGGCGCGTTATGTTGGATTGGCGTCGTTGCTGTTGCTTGCAGCCTGCGGCGGCGGTGGCGGCTCGGGCAATTCCAATACGCAGGCCTCTAACCCGCCGTCGAATCCTCCCACTGGAACATCGAACCGCGCGCCGGTGGTCGCGTTGGAGAATCCCACGCAAATCGCCATCCATCGACATGCGTTCAGCTACGACGCCTCACAAGGGGGCCGCACCTTCAGCGATCCGGATGGAGACGCGCTCACCTATGACATCAAGCTGGGTCACGTCTACAACCCTTATAACGATCCGAATCCGCCTCGAGGACTGAGCATCCAGGGCACACGCATCTTCGGCGCGCCCGAAGAGTTGGAAGGGGTGTATGTAACGATTACGGCGACCGACAGGCACGGCTTGAGCACCAGCCATCAGTTCGTTATTCGCGTCCTGCCGAACAGCGCTCCGACGGTGACCAACGCCAATGAAGACCGCTTGATTGCGGTCGGCGGTCAAGTCGATCTCGAGGGCACTCGCGGCGGCTCCGCCTTCAGAGATCCGGACGGCGACCCGCTGACGTATGAAATACAGCTGCGCGGCGCTTCGAGCGCGCTGAGCATCGCGGGTACACGCGTGTTTGGCGGACTCGACGCGGTCGGGCTGGTGGAAGTCACAGTGATCGCAAGAGATGCGTACGATGGCGAAGCGCGCGACGTATTCCTGATCGCCGCTCCCGCGCCGGAGCCCGGTGTGCCGACGATGCCCGATCCCGGTTACGTGTATCGAGACGAGGCGCTGCCCTTGCCTTCGATGTTCAAGCCGTATCCGCAGTCGCCGACGCTGGCCCTTCACGATACGTCACCGCCCGATAACATCACATCCGATGCGGGCGCCACGCTGGGTCGCGTGCTCTTCTACGACAAGCGACTCTCGATCACCAACACGCACGCCTGCGGTTCGTGCCATTCCCAGGCCCGCGGCTTTGCCGGTACCCAGCGATTCGATACCGGTGCGCTGGGTATACCGCTCAGGCGCAGCAGCATGGCACTGACCAATGTACGTTTTAATAACAGCCGGAACTGGTTCAGCGACATGCGGGCTCACACGCTGCAAGAGGTCGTGCTCACAGCGCTGCAAAATCCCGAGGAGCTCGGCAGCCCGCTGCAAGTCGTGGAAGCGAAGTTACGGACGACGTCGTTCTATCCACCGCTGTTCACAGCGGCGTTTGGCTCGGCGGACATCACCAGTGAGCGGATTGCCAGGGCGCTCGCCCAGTTCCTGCAATCGTTGATTTCCTATCAAGCAACGATCGATGCCGCGGTCAATCCCATGGAGTACGGCGATACACCCGACCCGTCGGCGGTCATGACCGCCCAGGAGCTACGCGGGCTGGAGATCTTTCAGAACGTCGGCAATTGCACGCTCTGTCACGAGATCAATCGGCAGATCAACAATTGGTGGGCCAACAACGGCATCGACGAGGTGCCGCTCGACCCGGGCACCATGGATCTGGCGCTCCGGCGCGACGGTTCTATCGGCGTATTCCGGGCAGCCTCGCTCAAGAACGTCGCGGTCAGCGCCCCGTACATGCACGACGGACGATTCGCGACATTGCGCGAGGTCATCGAGCACTACGATCACGGCGTCAAGGACAGCAGGAATCTGGATGGCATCCTGCGCGATGTGACCTTTGCCCCTCGCCGTATGAACCTGAGCGAGCAAGACAAAGATGCGCTCGAAGCCTTGCTGCGCAGTTTCACCGACAATCATTTTCTGACCGATCCGAAGTTCTCCAATCCCTTCCTCTGAAAGCGCCGCGCCGATCCTCACGCTTCTTTCACGGCGAGGCTCACTCTTTTCTAACGAGGGTTTCCGACACTGGGTCCGAACCGAACCCGTGTCCTCAAGGAGCCCCGATCATGAAATTCACTTTCGAAACCCTCCGAGCCGCGATTCCGGCAGGAATCGCGCTCGCATGCCTCGCTTTCCAGCCCGCACAGGCCGAACCGCGACCGGGAACGACCCGGCAGCTGCTGAGCGAGAACGTCACGTTCGCCGATCTCGACCTCACTCGAGAGCAGGACGCCCAGATCCTGCTCGTCCGGATCAAAGACGCGGCTTACCGCGTGTGCGGCGGCGACCCGCGACGTCACGTGGCTTATGACCTGATGCCAGCTCGCGTCGAGCTTGCGTTCAGGGAATGTCGTGAAGGCGCGGTCGCACGCGCCGTCGCGACCATCGACATGCCCCAGGTGACTGCATCGTCGAGATAACTGTAGACCACCGGGATCGCCAGCAGGCTCAGGGCCGTCGACGTGATCAATCCGCCGATCACGACGACGGCCATGGGCGAGCGAAAGCTTGGATCGGCGCCCAACCCCAATGCGATGGGCAACATGCCCGCGCCCATCGCGATCGTCGTCATGACGATGGGGCGGGCGCGCTTGCGGCAGGCGTCGACGATCGCCTCCCAACGGTCCAGCTGGTGATCCCGGCGCGCGATGACGATGTAGTCGAGCAGCAGAATGGAATTCTTGGTGACGATGCCCATCAGCATCAGCAACCCGATCATCGCCGGCATCGACAGTCCCGATCCGGTCAGGAACAGGGCGAGGAATGCGCCGGGAACAGACAGCACCAGCGCGGCCAGCACGGTGACCGGTTGCGCGAAGTCCTTCAGCAGGAGCACCAGCACCATATAAATGCACAGCACGCCCGTCAGCATGGCCAATGCGAAGCCGACCGCCAGCTCTGCCATTGCCTCGGCATCTCCCGCCGATGTGAGGACGATTCCTCGTGGCGGATTTTTCAGGCTTGGAAGCGCGAGCGCCGCGTCCTCGACGTCACCTAAAGCGCGGCCGTTGAGCTCGACTTCGAAAGTGACATTGCGCATGCGGTCATATCGCGTGATCTGCGACGGCCCGCTTTCCATCTGTAGCGAAGCCACGCTCTCGAGCGGAACCGGTCCACGCGCGCCCGGCACAGGCAGCCGTCGCAATGTTTCCAAGTCCTCGCGTGCCGCATCTGTGAGCCTCACGACCACGGGAACTTGTCGCTCACTCAGGTTGAGCTTCGCAAGGTCCTGGTCGTAATCCCCCAACGTAGCCACTCGCAGAGTCTCGGCGATTGCCGCTGACGTTACACCAAGGTCGGCAGCGCGAGCGAAATCGGGACGAATCACCAGTTCCGGTCGAACCAGACTGGCCGATGAGATCACCGCGCCAACGCCGGGAATCGTTCGTAGCTCGCGCTCCACTTGCGCCGCGTACTGTGCCAGGCGCTGACTGTCTTCTGCCGCCATGACCAACATGAAGTTCTCGCCCGATTCGCCCATTCCCACCTTGATGCGCACGCCAGGCAGTACCGCGAGCAATCGACGGAACTCGGACTCTATCGCTTGTCTTTGCAAGCCGCGGCGTTCATTGCGATGAGTGAGATTGATCGTCAGCACCGCCGTCGTGACACTGGCGGCCGGCGCACTTTCCGAGTCCGTTGGATCGCTGCCCGCGCTGCCTCCGCCGATGGCCGTGTACACCATCTTCACATGTTCGTTCCGCTGCAAAATGGCCCTCGCCCGCTCCGCCATCGCCGTCGTGTCCGCGAGCCTGCTACCCGGCGGAAGCGACAGCGTGACCTGTGTCTGCGGGCCATCGTCCTGCGGAATGAACTCCTCCGGCAGCTGCGTCGCCAGCACCAACCCGCCGCCGAAGAACAAAGCAACGATGAGCATCGTCACGAACCGATGTCGCAGGCAGAGTTGCACCAGGGAGAGATACTGAGCGATCCATCGCGGCTCTGCGCTGGCGTGCGACGTTGTCGCCTTGAGCAGATACGCCGCCATCATGGGCGTAAGCATTCGGGCAACAACAAGCGAGAAGAACACCGCAATGGCCGCAGTCCAGCCGAACTGGACGAAGTATTTGCCGACGATGCCGCCCATGAGTGAGGTGGGCAGGAACACCGCGATCAATGTGAACGTCGTCGCGACGACCGCGAGGCCGATCTCATCCGCCGCTTCCATCGAAGCCTGATAGGGAGACTTGCCCATCAGCAGATGACGCTCGATGTTCTCGATCTCGACGATGGCATCGTCGACCAGCACGCCGATCACCAACGACAGCGCCAGCAGCGATACGGTGTTGGCCGTAAAGCCCATGAGATGCATGACGGCGAACGTCGGAATGGCCGAGAGCGGCAAAGCAACCGCCGCGATGACCGTGGCGCGCCAGTCCCGCAGGAAAAGGAACACGACGACGATAGCCAACGCCGCGCCTTCGTAGAGCAACATCATCGAGCCTTCGTAGTTCTCCACGACAGGATCGACGGAGTTGAAGCTCTCCGTGATCGCTATTTCCGCATTGCTCTGTTTTA
This sequence comes from Steroidobacter flavus, assembly GCF_042651805.1. Classification (NCBI taxonomy): domain Bacteria; kingdom Pseudomonadati; phylum Pseudomonadota; class Gammaproteobacteria; order Steroidobacterales; family Steroidobacteraceae; genus Steroidobacter; species Steroidobacter flavus. The sequence goes on from NZ_JBHSDU010000015.1 coordinate 1,782,232, forward strand.
TTTCTTCGAGCGCCGCACGTACGCCGCCAGCCACTTCGATCTCACCGGCGCCTCGTGAGCGCGTGATCTCGAATCCGACGACCGGTTCGCCATTCAACAGCGCGCGAGACCTCGGCTCCGCAATTGTGTCGGAAACAGTTGCCACCTGATCCAGTCGCAACCGGCGGCCGTCGCTGAGCGAAAGCTCCATCTGCGCGATCTCTTGCGCCGTGGCAACCGTTGCAATCGTCCGCACCGATTGCTCGGTACCGCCGAAGTCGACACGCCCACCCGACGCTTCCTGCTGCGACTCTCTCAGCTGCCGGGAAATGTCGGCCGCCGTCGCGTTGAGCGCCAGCAGGCGCACGGGATCCAAATCGACGCGCACCTCCCGCATCACGCCGCCGACTCGCGACACCGCGCCCACGCCTGGGACTGCAAGCAAACGTTTACTGATCTGATTATCGACAAACCAGGACAGCGCCTCCTCATCCATTCTCGATGAGGCCACGGTGTAGGTCAGAATCGGAGCGCCGGCCAACTCGATTTTCTTGATGACAGGATCGCGCAGAGCGGCCGGAAGATCGGCGCGAATGCGGGACACGGCATCGCGCACATCGTCCAACGCCTCTTGCAGCGGCTTCTCGATGCGGAAATCGACGGTGATACTGGCGGAGCCGTCGGTGAGCGAGCTCTCGATGTGCTTGATGCCTTGTGTGGTGGCCAAGGCATTCTCGATCTTGCGCACGACGTCATTCTCGAGCTGCGATGGCGACGCGCCCGGCAGCTGCGCCGTCACCGTGACCTGAGGCAGCTCGATGTCCGGGAAGTTCTGCACCTTCATGGCCTGAAATCCCAGCAGGCCCACGAAGGTCATCAGGACGAACAACAGGACGGTGGCGGTCGGATTCCGGATCGCCCACGAAGAAACATTGAAACTCATGGGTCGGTCCTGCTCAGATGGCGACGCCGGACGGTTCTTCACGGACCAGATCGCCGTCGCTCAGAAAGCTGCCGCCGGATTCGACGACCCGCTCGGAAGGATCGAGCCCGCCCGTGATCTCGATCCGATCGCCGGCTCGCCGACCCACGGACACTTTGGTCTGGATAACCTTGGATTCCGGGCTGATCCGCAAGACATAGCTAAAACCATCACGCAGCAGCACCGCACTCTGTGGCAAGGTCAACGCGGTGTCGGCGCCCGTTTCAAAGTAGCCGCGAACAAACATGCCTGCGCGCACCTGCTCTGCACTCGTCACAGGCAGGTCTACATAAACCAACCCGTTGCGAGTCTGCGTGTCGATGGCTGGCGCAACGACTCTCAGCCGGCCTTCGATCACCCGATCGCCCGCGGTTGTGACATAGACTTTCTGTCCCGGCGACAGCTTCATCAGGTCGGCGCTCGCGACTTCCGCACGCCATTCCAATCGTCCTTTGCGGATCAGGCGAAACAACTCCTGTCCCGCGGGCAGCACGGCACCGACCGTCGCAGTCCGCGATGACACGAGACCATCGTCCGGCGCCAGGACCTGAGTCTGGGCCAATCTCAACCGATGCCGCTGCTCGATGGCTTTGGCCGCCTCCAGCTTCGCGCGTGCGGCGCGCTCGGCAGTGACGTATTGATTGATCTGTTGCACCGACATTGCGCCGGTGGCATCCAACACACGGGCGCGCTGAGCATTTGCCTGCGCCTCGGTCAGTGTCGCCGCCGCCTCTTCCGCCACGGCCCGGGCCTCCGCGAGCTCGGCGATCACAGTCTCGGCTGCGAACGTCGCCAACACTTCGCCACGCTTCACCCGGTCGCCAACGTTCACCTTCACTTCGGTGAGCCGCAGCCCCTCCGCTTCGGCGCCGATACTCGCCTCTTCCCAGGCGGCAATGTTTCCTGTGGCCGAGATGCGAATCGGCAGCGATGACTGCTGAGGACTGATCGCTGTCACCGTGAGTGCTGGATTGGTCACGGCGGCCTGCTCTATCCCGTCGCCACTCGCACTTGCCAGCAAGATACTCAAGGCCATCGCGGCAACGACGCTGACGATGAGCACGGGCCTGGACAGTAGCTTCATGGTCGATCAACCTTCAGAGACGTTTGAATCGCATCCGGCGACCAACCGCCGCCCACGGCCCGATACAAATCGATCCAGGCAACGATGCGATCCCGGTGGAGCGAAACGACGGCACGTTCCGCGGCAATCAAGTTGCGGCGGGCCTCTTCCAGTTCGAAGAGACTGGCGCCGCCGTTCTTGTATCTTTGGTCGACGGCGGCGTACGAGCTTGCAAACCCTTTGGCGGCGATAGCCACGTTATTGTCACGGCTCGCCGCGCTCTCCAACAGCACGAGGGCGCTCTCAACTTCACGTATCGCTTCACGCAGCCTGGCTGCGTAGACAACGGTGCTGGCCTCGTAACGCGTGTGAGCAGCGGTAGCATTCGCCTTGCGCGCTCCACCATCGAACAACGGCATCGTCACTGCCACGGGACCCACGCTCCAAACGCGGCCGTCCGTCGTGACACCGCCGCTCTCCATCCGCAAGTTACCGATGCTTCCCTGCAAAGTAATTCGTGGCCAGCGCTGCGCTTCGGCTCGATCCGCCTCGGCGCTGGCCATCTCCACATCGCGGGCTGCCGCGAATATATCCGGACGCTGCGCGAGAGCATCTGCCGGAACTGCAGCCACAGTGAGCTCGACCGGCGTCGGCAAGGTCGCTTCGCCTACCTGAAGATCCCGACGTAGCAGCGTCTCGTCTTCACTCGTCAGCGAGACCAATGATTTCACCAACAGATCGCAACTAGCTCGCTGCTCAATCAGCCCGGATCGACTTTGAGCCGCACCGGCCCCAGCCTGATCCGCAGCGGCATTCGTCTCGAAGCCCGCTCTCGCCAGCAGACTGACGACGTGTGCGGTCTGCTCATACGAGTCGACCTCACGCTCGGCCTGGTCGATGAGCGCTTCACAGAGTCGCAGCTCGGTGTACGTCTTCGCGATCTCCGCGGCGACCAGGATTCGCGCCTCATGCCACCGGGCCTGACTGGACTCCAGGCTCGCTTGCGCCGCGCCGGCGCCCGCACGATTCGCACCGAACAGATCGAGCTCCCAACTCACATTCACCGTGGCCGACGAGGTCGTGGCTACGGGCTGAACCAGGTCGGATCTCGCCCTGCTTCCATTGCTACCGGCATCCAGCAAGGGCAGGAGCTGAGCGCGTTGCGCAGTTCGATTTGCCCGCGCGTCGCCGACACGAGCCGTTGCTTCCGCGAGTGTGGGACTGACTCGTTGCCCGGCCTCGATCAACCGCAACAGCAACGGATCGTTGAACTGCGACCACCAGACGCTCAGATCGGATAGTTCGCCGTGATGGGGCAGCTGCGCGTGCCATTCATCCGGCACGTTATGACCAAGATCGCGTGCAGGTCGCTGCGAGGTCGATGCGCATCCGGCGATCAACAGTGCGAACGCCAGCCCGGTCACGGATCTTTGCTTGGAAGCGCTTCGACTCATGCGGGCCATGCTGGCCGGCGCGTGTCGTGGAAATGTCGCCGCCGGCAGACCACTCTTGCCGACATTTGCACGACATCGCATGCTGATCCTATTGGCCGTGCCGTCTGCCCTGGAGGCAGAGTGAACAAGACCTCCCTGTCGATCCTCATCATCGAAGACAACGCGCAACTGGCCGCCAACATCTACGACTATCTGGAAGCCTGCGGCCATTCGCTCGACGCCGCGCCCGACGGCGTGTCCGGACTGAACCTGGCGGCGACCCAGGACTACGACGCCATCGTGCTCGATTGGAACCTGCCGCGAATGGACGGCTTGACGGTGCTGCGCCGATTGCGGGTCGATGAGAAGAAGAAAGTGCCGGTCATCATGCTGACCGCGCGCGATCAACTGGCCGACAAGCTCGATGGCTTCGAATCGGGCGTGGATGACTACCTGGTGAAGCCGGTGGCGTTACCGGAGCTCGAAGTTCGGTTGCGCTCGCTCGTGGCGCGCCTTCGACAATCCGTCGCGCCGGATCATGCCCTCACCGTCGCCGACCTGTCGTTCAATCTCAAGACGCTGGAAGTCACGCGCGGTAGTCGACAGGCGCAGCTGTCAAAAACCAGTCGAGCGCTGCTGGAACTATTGATGCGGGAGAGCCCCAAGGTCGTCACCCGCGAACGCCTGCAACAGGTGGCCTGGGGAGATGAGACGCCGGAGATCGACCTGTTACGGTCGCATATGTATGTGCTGCGTCGGGCGATCGATCAAGGCTCCGAGCCCAAGCTGTTGCACACCATCTCCGGCGTCGGCTATCGCCTGTGCGACCTGGACGCCGATCAATGAAGAACAGCAACAACCGAAGCCTGCACTGGTGGATCAGCGTCGGCTTGATCGCCTTCGGCTTGCTGGCCGCCGCCGCGCTGGCCCTGCAAACGTATCGCAGCCAGGCGCTCATCGAACATCGCATCTGGCGCGACCTGCTCGAGTCGATAACCCAGACCTATACCGAGCAGCGCGCATTGAATCCGAGCGCGCCGTTGCCGAATGCCGGCATTCTGCACGCCTGGTTGATACACGACGATGCGCCCACGCCTGGCATGCCGGAGTTTCTGGAGCCGCTGCCTCCCGGCTATTACTCCTCGGAGGGATGGACGGATCTGGACGATTTCGATGAAACGTTCCACGCGCTGATTACACCGCTGGACGCGGGAAGGCTCGTTACCTACATCGATATCGACGCCCTCGAGACGCAGCAGAATTGGGATGCGAGGATAACCGCGCTCTGGGGCGTTACCTTCATTGCAATGATCGCGGCGTTGATCGGCTGGCTGCATGCCAACCTGGTGCGGCCCGTCAGGGATCTGGCGTTTCGTATGCAGGCCATCGATCCCGCGATCAAAGGTCAGCGCCTGCCGACCGCATACGCCCAAGAAGAGATCCAGATCATCGCGCGTGCCAGCAACGCGCACCTGGAGCGCGTGGAGAAATTCATCGAGCGTGAGCGCAGCCTGCTCAATCAAGCCAGCCACGAGTTCAGAACGCCGATCGCGGTGATCGCCGGCGCGGTCGATGTGCTACGAATGCAGGGGCTGCCGGCCACCGCGCGGCCCGCACTGGAGCGCATTCGAACAACAGTCGAGGCACTTTCCGAGATCATGGTCGCTCTCTTGTATCTCGCTCGGGAGACAACGCCCTTTGCCGGTCCACAGGAACTGACTGCGGTCCACATCCTGCTGCCGAAGTTAGTCACGGATCATGAATATCTATTGGCGGACAAGCCCGTGCGCCTGAAAGTGACCGATCTCGAGCCCACCGTCATCGAGGCGCCCGAAGTCATGGTTCGAATTGCGGTCGGCAATCTGCTGCGTAACGCCGTCGAGAACACGTCTGAAGGTTGTATCGAGGTGTCGATCCGGGAGGGCGTCATTTGTATCGCCGACTCCGGCAAAGGGTTCGATCCCGTCGAAGCCGCGCGGCGTTACCGCGACAGTCTGCGGGCGGCCATGCCCATCCCGGGACAAGGCCTCGGCATGTTCCTGATCAGTCGGATCTGCGATCGATTCGGTTGGCACCTGTCGATAGAAACGCCTGCGTCAAGCGGCACGCGCGCCCGGCTGAACGTGAGCGCGAGCTTGTTGATCGAAACCGACGCGCGCTGACGCCCGACATTTCCGCGACATCGCCTCTTCATTCTGTGGCCTCCCCCACAGAATGAGGATCGGTCGCCATGAAAAAACTCCTGTTGCTCGCCCTGCTGGCGCAAACCGCTGCCGCGGAGGAGGCTCCTTCCGACGGGCCGCCGGGTCCGCCCTCGCGTTGGGGATTGGGCGTGGGCGCCGTTGCATCGGACAGCCCTTATGCCGGCGAAGGCACGCGGGTCATGCCGGTGCCGCTCATCAGCTACCAGGGAGAGAAATTCTTCTTCCAGGGTATCCGCGCGGGCTGGCAATTCGTTCGTACCGATGCTTTCGAATTCGCGGCCATCGCCCAATTCAAATTCGATGGCTTCGACATCAAGGATCTCAGCCGGCAGCAGCTCGCCGCGAATGGCCTCGACTATCGTCTGCTCGAAGATCGCGATGACAGTCTCGATGCCGGCGTCACCGCCAAATGGAGCGGCATGGCGGGCGAGATCGAACTCGAGCTGCTAACGGACGTCACCGACAAAAGCGGCGGCCAGCAATTCTCGCTGCAATATGGTTACCCGCTGCATTGGGGCCAGACGATGGTCACGCCCAACGTCGGCGTGACCTGGCTGTCCGACGACACGGCCAACTACTACTATGGAACGCTGGATAAAGAAGTCGCGCGTGGCGCTATCGACTACAAGCCCGACGCGGCGACCATTCCTCACGTCGGCGTCAATGTCATGCGTTCCTTCGGCAGGAACTGGTCGGCGTTCGCCTTTCTCAAATACAGCGTGCTGCCCGACGAGATCAAGGACAGCCCGTTCCTGGAGCCGGACAGCAACGGCAGCGCCTCGATTCTCATCGGCGTGTCGCGCAACTTCTAACAAGATTCCCGGGCACGCCGCTCACGAAGCGGCGTGCTACGATCCGGCACAGTGTCGCAGGTCGGTAGAGTCTCGTTAGCGAGGGTCCGATGGCTTCCGACGAACAGCTGCAGGACTGGCGGGATCGAGCGTTACAGGTCGAGCAGGAAGTCGGCAAGGCCATCATCGGCCAGCGCGACACCATCCGGCTGATCAACGTGGCGCTGTTCGCTCGCGGGCACGTGCTGCTCGAAGGCGATGTCGGCGTCGGCAAGACGACCATTCTGCGCGCGTTCTCTCGCGCCATCGGCGGAGACTTCGAGCGCGTCGAAGGCACCGTCGATCTGATGCCCGGCGACCTCATCTATCACACGTACGTCGACGCCGAAGGCAAGCCGAGAATCGAGCCCGGCCCCCTGCTCCGGCACGGCGAGCGGCTGGCGACCTTCTTTTTCAACGAGATCAACCGCGCCCGCCCGCAGGTGCAATCGTTGCTGCTCCGGGCGATGGCCGAGCGCACCGTGTCGGCCTTCAATCGCGAGTATCGGTTTCCTCACATGATCGTGTTCGCCGACCGCAACCGGGTCGAGAAGGAAGAAACCTTCGAGCTCGCGTCCGCGGCTCGCGATCGTTTCATGTTCGAGCTGCGGATGCCGACGCCCGTCGAGCCGGACATACGCCGCGCACTGGTGTTCGATCCTGAATTTCACGATGTCGATCGACTGATCGAACGAGTCGCCCCCGCCATTCTGCCGTGGCAAGAATTGAATGAGATCGGCGCAGGCATCCAGCGCAGTATCCATGCAAGCGAAGTGCTGGAACGTTACGTACTGGATTTGTGGGATGCGAGCCAGAATCCGGAGCGCTTTGGCGTGCGCCTGGACGGCGTGGATCTGTCGAAGCTGATTCTGGCCGGTGTCAGCCCGCGCGGCATGATGTCTCTGACGCGCGCCGCACGAGTCGTCGCATGGCTCGCAGGCCGAACTCACATTACGCCCGCAGATATTCATGCCGTGGCCCCATGGACGCTCGGCCATCGAGTGTTCTTTACACCGGTCTATGAGTTGCGTCGTACGCAGCTTGCGCCGGCGCTCATCGAACAAATTCTGGAACACGTCCCGACGCCGCGCTGACGATGAGCACTTCACGCGAGTTTCACTACAGATTGCCGCGCCGATCCGGGGGCTGGCGACCTGGCTCGCATCCCGGCTCGAGCCTCGGTGCCGGCCAGGAATTCGTCTCGCACGTGAGCCTGTACGACCGACCGGATCCACGCCGGCTGGATCTTCGCGCCAGCCTGCGCGAAGTTCGCGGCGACTGGCTGGTTCGAGTCAATCGTCAGCGGGTCAGCGTGCCGGTCCATCTCATCGCCGATGTTTCCACCTCGATGAGCTTCGGTGCGCCCAAATCGAAGCTGCAGGTCGTGGCGGATTTCGTGACCGCGCTCGGACAAAGCGCGTTCCGTGTCGGCGATGCGCTCGGCATGCTCGCATTCGATGCTCATGAGCGCCGCGATCTGTTCGTGCCAGCGCTATTGAGTCGAGGCGTCGGCGAAGTGATGGCTTCGATGTTGACTGATTGCGAAGGTACGGCGGGAAGTGGCGAGGGCTTGGAGGAAGCCGCGTTGTATCTCGCCGGACGTCACGGCTTGATCTTCCTCGCTTCCGATTTTCATTGGCCGCTGGATCGATTGGATGGCGTGCTCGATCTGCTCGCACACTCCTACATCGTGCCGCTCGTCATCTGGGATCCTGCCGAAATACAGCCGCCGAAACGCGACGGGCTGATGCCGTTGCGAGATGTGGAGTCCGGTCGTCGAAGCACCGTATGGTTGCGACCGAGCATGCGCACGCGCTGGCATGAGGCCGTGGAGCGACGACGCACTGAGTTGAATTCGCTATTTAGTGCTCGTGGCATTCGTCCTTTCTATGTCAGCGGCGAGTTCGACAACGAGGCGCTGTCGCATTATTTCTTCGAGGCCACGGCATGAGCCGCGGCACCGACATGTTTCGGATCGCGTTGTTGATGGCATGCACAGCCTGCGCGACAGATGCAGTTGCCGCGCAAGAGCCCTCGCCGGTCCGCGCAGGTGCGCGTTCGTCGCCGGCGGTCGTCGACCAGCCGCGGCCGTTCGGGTACGTCGTTGGGGATCTGGTGACTCAGCGCGTGTTGTTGAATTTCGAACCGGCCGCGCTCCCGCCGGGACAGCGAGTGAGCATCTGGTTCGAGCGCCGACCGCCACGAATCGAAAAGACTTCGGACGGGCATCGCTGGCTCGTCATCGATTATCAGCTGATCAACGCGCCGCCGGAGCTGGCCACTGTCCAGTTGCCGGCTTGGGAGATCAAAGACAAGACGCACGGCGCGCAGCTCAAGATTCCCGCCACGCCGATCAGCATCGCTCCCCTGATTTCGAATGCCTCCGGCGCCGAGCTCCGACCGGATCGCAACGTATCGACCATCGACACCGCGCCTTCACGCGCCAGCGTCGTTCTCTGGTCGATCGCGTTGGGCATTACATTGGTCGTGTGGCTGGCCTGGTTTCAGTGGCGCAACTGGCGGGACAGTCACAACCGACCGTTCGCTCGAGCCCTGCACGATTTGCGTCATCTCGACGAGACGGCGCCGGAGGCCTGGCAAGCCGTTCATCGCGCCTTCGACCAGACCGCCGGCCGCGTGCTGCAAATAGAAACATTGCCCACGTTGTTCGAGCATGCCCCGCATCTACAACCGCAGCGCGCGGAAATCGAACGTTTCTTCGCTCAATCCAACGAACGATTCTTCGGCGCCGGACCGCCGAGCAATCTCGTGTCCGTGCGTGCGCTCTGTCAGGAGCTGCGACGAATCGAACGGCGGCAGGCGCCATGAGCAGCACACTCGCCTTCGAGCACCCGTGGCTGCTGATTCTCCTGCCGCTCGCGCTGCTGCCACTGTTACGCAGGCGACGCGACACGCTCACCTTTCCCTCCATCGCCTGGCTGCCGCCGGATCGGATCGGCCGAATCATCGGGTGGCTCTGGCCTCTGTTTGCGGTGCTCGCCCTGGGGAGCAGCATCGTCGCGCTGGCGCAGCCGGGGCGTCCGCAAACACAGGTTCAGCGGACCGGCAAAGGGGCCGAAATCCTGGTGCTTCTCGATCGGAGTCGGAGCATGGACGATCGGATGCTGCCCGCGAACTGGCGAGAGATCGATCCGAGCCTGCTGCTGTATCACCTCGGGCGCGGCCAGCAAAAAGCCAAGGTCGCGCGCGAGCTGTTGTCACAGTTCGTCGCGCGGCGTCCCGACGATCGCTTCTCGCTGATGTATTTCAGCAATCGGCCGCTGAGTGTCGTGCCTTTCACTCAGCACGATCCGGTCATGCAAGCAGGCATCGCGGCAGGCGGCATCGGCCGCGGCCTCGCCGACACCGACGTCGGTCGCGCACTCATCGCGGCCATTGCCCAGTTCGATCAACGTGCTTACTCGGGCAGTCGAATCATGCTGTTGGTGTCGGACGGCGGCGCGAACATGGATGACGAAATGATGAAGCGTATCCGCATCGGCCTGGCGCGCAATCGGATCGCGCTCTACTGGATCTATCTGCGCTCCTATAACAGCCCGACGCTCGATACCAACGATCCGCGTTGGGAGAATGCCCCCGAGATGGCCCTGCACCGTTTCTTCCAGACGTTGAAAACGCCCTATCGGGTGTATCAGGCGGAAGATCCCGAGAGCCTGTCCAGAGCCGTCGCCGATGTCGAACGACAACAGAACCTGCCGCTCGACTTCATGGAACAGATTCCACGTCAGGACTACAGCCGCGTTTTTCTCGCCATCGCTGCGTTTTCGTGCGCGATGCTGTTGATGTATCGGTCCATGCTGTTGCGGAGCTTGCCGTGAAGCGATCCTTCGTTCATTGCATGTTTGCTCTAGCCGCACTCGTGTGTGCAGGCCTGATCGTCTATCACGCTGTGCACCTCGATCAGATCAAACGCACCAACGCGGCGATCACGAGTGCGCGCGTCTCGGCGTTCGACGCAACCGTGCCGGAAGCCCGCTTTGCACGCGCGCAGGCGCTTGCCCGCGCCGGTGAATCAGAAGTGGCCGTTAAAGAGTACAAGTTGCTGATCGAAGGCGACCGCCGCGATCTGAGTCAGGCCGCGCGCTACAACCTGGGCAACTTATATATGCGTGACGCGCTCGAAAACGGCGCGGAACAAGCGTTCAGATCGTTGCCGCTCATCGAGCTGGCGAAACAGCGGTATCGAGACGTATTGCGTAACGAGCCGGCCGATTGGGATGCCCGCTACAATCTTTCGCGTGCGTTGCTGCTGGCGCCGGAATTCGAGCAGGAGATCGAAGAGAAGGAAGAGCCGCCGAAGAAAGAACAGAGCACGAGCACTCTGCAAGGCGCGAGGATCGACCTGCCATGAGATCCCTGCGCCTGGCGATAGATAAGGACTCGCGCTCCATCGTGCTCGCGTTGGTGCTGTTGTTGGTCGCACTCGTCATGCCACGCGTTGAGCTGCCGCGCGATACCTACGATTACCTGCTGGTCTTCGACATCAGTCAGAGCATGAACGTCGAGGATTACCGGCTCGACGGCAATCCAGTCAGTCGCCTTGTCTTTGCACACGAAGCGGCTCGTCAGATGTTGCGAGACCTGCCTTGCGGCTCACGCGTCGGCTGGGCCGCGTTCACAGGATATCGGACGATACCGCTGCTCTCGCCCGTCGAGGTATGCGCGTACTACAACGACTTGATCGCCTCGCTCGATCAGATCGACGGCCGCATGCGCTGGTCCAATGCGAGCGAGATCACCAAGGGTGTGTATTGGTCGGTGCTGTCGGCCCAGGAAACGAGTCCGCGTCCCGACGTCGTTTTCATCACCGATGGCCAGGAAGCGCCGCCGCTCGATCCCGCCTATCCGCCGCGACTTCTCGAAGACCTGCCGAAGCAACTGATTCACGGCTGGCTCATCGGCATAGGCGCTTACGCGCCCAGCCCGATTCCGAGAATCGACGAGGAAGGACATCGCCAGGGCTACTGGAACGCCGACGAAGTCGTGCAGCCGAGCGCCTTCGGCAACACCACCGCCCCTCCCATCGAACATCTGTCCGCAGTCCGCGAGCCGCATCTGCAAGCGCTCGCGAACCAGCTCGGCTTCAGCTACGCACACTTGACTGGACCCGCGTCGTTGAGCGATTCCGTCCGCGATCGGCGCTACGCGCGACGCCAGCCGACACCGACCGATCTCTATTGGCTACCGGCGTCGATCGCAGTGTTGTTGCTCGCGATTCGCTTCCTTCCCTCCAGTCGCGCCTGAGCGATCGCTACGGAAGCTTGCCCGGACGCTCCACCCCCAACGAAATCGCGGAAGGATACTTCCCGGCCTGATACACCTTGTGAGTCTGGGCCACGTAATCCGCCGGCTTCGCCTCGAAGATGTTGGCGACGAACTGCTGTGGATTGCGATCGATCAGCGGGAACCAGCTGCTCTGCACCTGCACGGCAATCCGATGTCCTTTCTTGAACACATGCGATGCCGAGTGCAGGTCGATCTCGTAGCCGACCACCTGATTGGCCGGAACCGCCTGAGGCTTCTCGTAGCTGGAACGGAAGCGCGCCCGGTAGACGTCGTTCGCGATCATGAGCTGGCGACCGCGCATCGCCGGCGGCAACGCTTCATCGGCTGGATAGATATCGATCAGCTTCACCACCCAATCCGCGTCGCTGCCGGTGGTGCTGGCGAAGAGCTTGGCCGCCACGTCACCGACGATGGTCACATCTTCTGTCAGCGGCTCGGTGCTCCAGGACAGCACATCCGAGCGGCGCGAGAACGGCGCTTGATCGTCGGCCAGCCATTCCGGCCAGGTCGATTCCTTCGAGAACAACGGCGCGATCGGTCGCTCGCGATAAGGAACGGGCGAGGCGGGATCCGAAACGAAGCTCGCGGGCTCGCCACTCTTCGCCGGCGTGAACGACAGTTTGCCGCCTTCGCGAAGATACAAGTTGCGACGACTCACACCCTCGCGCGGCGGCCACGCTTTATAACGCTGCCATTGATTGCTGCCCGTCTGGAATACCAGCGCCTCCGCTTGATCAAGCGTGCCCTCGTTCTTCAGCCAATGACGAAACCAGCGCGTCTCGACTTCGCTCCGGAAGAACACCGAGGTGGCGCTGCCGAGCTCGATGGGGCCATAGGTTTTTCCATCGCCCCGCGCCCAGCCGCCGTGATTCCAGGGGCCGATCACGATGAAGTTACGACCTTGAGCATCGCCCTTCTCCTGATGCTCATAAATCTTCAGCGGACCGTAGAAGTCTTCTTGATCCCACCAACCCGCCACGATGAGGTTGGGCACGCTGACTTTGGCGGACAAGCGCGTCGTCGTGACTTGCTCTTTCCAGAAGCCGTCGTAATTCGGATGCGTGGCGAAGTTCTGCCAGGTCGGCAGCGGGCGCTTCAGATGAAGCTGATCCTGCTTCGCCAGCTCGCTCTGCTGCTGCAGGTACCAGTCATAAACATCCTTGCCGCCGAAGTCGAAGGGATTCAACGTGCGACCGTCCGTTTCCAGCGCGGCGCTGTACTCCCACCCATATTGCAAACGGAACGCACCGTTGTGGTGAAAATCATCGCCGAGGAACATGTCCTCCGGCGAGGCTTGTACAGAAACCGCTTTGAGTGCGGGATGCGGATTGATCGTGGCCATCGCGGCGGTCCAGCCGCCGTAGGAAATGCCGAACACGCCGACATTGCCGTTGTTATCCGGTAGCGATTTGGTCAGCCACTCGATGCTGTCGTAGGTATCGGTGGACTCGTCAATCTGCTTCGACGAGGTCGCCTTCGGGCGCAACATCACGAACTCGCCTTCGGAGCCGAAGCGGCCGCGAATGTCCTGGAGCACGAAGATGAATCCTTCGGCCGCCAGCTCCTTGTATTCATTCTCGAACGATTGCTGAAGTCGCTCGAGCGTGAAGCCGTAGGGCGAGCGTTGCATGAGCATCGGGAGCTTCTGATTGGCGCTCGCGCTGGCCGGCCGCCAGATCTGCGCATGCAGCCGAATCCCGTCGCGCATCGGAATCATCACGTCGCGCCCGATGTAGTCGCCGATTCGCGCATCGGCCGGCAAAGCCATCGCACTGCTGCCTTCGGCGTTACAGACCAGCGGCGCGCTGGCAAAAAAAGCGGCAAAGGCCAGCACCCAGAGGCGCGCGAGGCCGCCTCGTGTTCTCGTTACTGAAAGCACCGATATCCCCCGTCAGCCGGAACGGCGGGACAGTTTAGGGCGATTTGTCCTGAATAGACAATATTTCTACGATAGGGATTCTTTCTCCGTCCTGACCGATACAGCGAATGCTCGGTCGAAATCGCCCCTGTATACGATGATGCGTGCTGATGTTCGATACAGCCGGACTGTCCGACAGTTCCACTCTGCGCACTTCGAGCTCTCATCTGTACCCCGATTGCATTCCTTTCTTAGGTCGGGTATCAACGCATCGCAATAGCAATACAAAGCATCTTTCTCTCGATGCTCACCAGCCAAGCACGATCGGCAGCTGTCGTTTCCGGGGAGGCGACGGTGATGCGGTCATCAAACAAGCGGGCGGGATCGCCAGGCCGCCGCATGCGAGCAATCGCATTCACGTTCGGCACGTTGTTGCTGACGTACGGCGCTTGTTCTTTTGCCTCGAATGAAGGCGACAAACTGTTTGCACCGTGTGTTGCCTGTCACGGCAGCAAGGGCGAAGGCAACGCGACGCTCAATGCGCCCGCCATTGCCGGCCAGGACGCGGCGTATGTTGAGCGACAGTTGCGCAACTTTCGCAATCGCCGACGCGGCGTCGACAAATCCGATGCGATCGGAGCGCAGATGCAGGCCTCGGCGACAGCGATGATCGCCGACGACGCGGCGGTGACGAAGATCGCGAGCTATGTCGCGAGCCTTCCGAAAACTATCAATGCAAAATCCGCAGCCGGCGACTTACGTAACGGCAACAATCAATACCAAGGTAAGTGCGGCGCTTGCCATGGCGTCACGGCCGAAGGCAATCCGACGCTGAAGGCACCGCGGCTCACCGGCCTAGATGCTTCTTATATGAAGCGGCAGTTCGCGCACTTCCGCGACGGAGTGCGAGGCACGGACCCGCAAGACACACCCGGTCGGCAAATGGCCATGATGGCCAAGACACTGCCGAATGAGCGGGATCTCGACGACATCATCGCGTTCATTCATCGGCAGGGCCGCCCGAAATGATCCGCGCGCTCGTGTTGCTCATCGCGGCCATAGGGACCGCTGGCGCAACCGGGCCGGCACCGACCGATTTCACGCTCAAGACGACGTGCCCGCCGGGCTTCGAGAAAACAACGGCGGGCGTGTGCGAGCTGCGCACGCTCTATCAGTTCTACGACTCGCTCGAAAATCGCGGCCTCGGCGGCACACGCACCTCGCTGCCGCCCCATCGCGACGGCTTCACGCCGTATCAGATCGACCTCGGCCGTTATCTTTTTTTCGATCCGGTGCTGTCGGGCGACGGCACCCTGTCCTGCGCAAGCTGCCACGATCCCGCGCGCGGCCTGTCCGACGGACGCCCACGATCCATCGGCATCCACGGCGAAGACGCAGGCCGCGCAGCGCCGACGCTCTGGAACGTTGCATTCCTGAAACGTTTCTTCTGGGATGCGCGTGCCAACTCTCTCGAAGCGCAGGCCACCGGCCCCCTCTACTCGCCCCATGAGATGGGCAACACGCCGACCCGATTACTCAAGAGCCTGAACGACAACGCGACTTATCGTCGTCTGTTCCAGGAAGCCTTCCCGAGTCAGCGCGGCCCGATCACCGATCAGCAGATATTCACAGCGCTCGCCGCGTTCGAGACCTCGCTGGTGTCTCTCAACAGTCGCTACGATCGCTATGTTCACGGCTACGACGCCGCGCTCTCCGATCGTGAGATCGAAGGTTTGAACGTGTTCCGCTCGTTCGTCGCGCGCTGTTCCGAGTGCCACACGCCGCCGCTATTCACCAACGAGCAGATCGCAGTCATCGGCATGCCCGAACCCGCCGGTCGCTCGTTCGATGTGGGCGCAGAAGCCATCCTGCACGCCCCGAAGTTGAAGGGCGGATTCAAGGTGCCCACGCTTCGTAACATCGCGCGCACCGCGCCTTACTCACATTCCGGCGCGTTCGCCGACCTCCGCGGCGTCGTGGAGTTCTATAACAAAGGCCGAGGCAACGCGGTGCCCAAGGACATGCACCTGTATTTGCACTGGCATATCTCGGATCCAAAGCTCACAGATACTGAAGTCGATCGCATCGTGGATTTTCTGGGCGCTCTGACGGATGAGACCTTCCTGCCGCAACCACCGGCGCGGGTCCCCTCCGGTCTGACACCCACCAAGCAAGGGGAATAAAAGATGAAGAAGGGGCTCTTCGTAGGCGTGCTGGTGGCCGCACTGGCCTTCGGCGCCGGTATGTTTTTCGGCCGCAGCGGCAAGCAGGACCTGACGATCAGTTCGTCCACGCAAGGCGCCAGCTATAGCGGCGGTTTCAAGGCCGAGGGCGAAGGCGCCGCGAATCCGGCGGCCGCGATCAGATCGGTCGCGGGTCCGGCACCGACCAACGTCGTGGTCGTCAAGGATGGCGAGTCGATCCAGGCGGCGGTCAAGGCCGCGCCGAAAGGAACGATCATTCGCGTGATGCCGGGCACGTACCACGAAACGGTGTACATCGATAAAGACGACATCCGCATCATTGGCGTGATCGACGCCGGCCGCCGCGCGGTGCTCGACGGCGAGAAAAAACTCAACGACGCCATCCTCTACTCGGGCAACAACTTCGTCGCCGAGAACCTCGAGATCCGCAACTACAAGGGCAACGGCATCATGGGGCAGGCCGGCAACAACTTCGAGATCCGCAACAACGTGATTGCGGAGTCCGGCGTCTACGGCATCTTTCCTCAGCTCGGCAAGAACGGCATCGTCGAGCACAACGTCGTTTCGGGCATTGCCGACGCGGCGATTTATATCGGCATGAGCGACAACATCCTGGTCGCCAACAACGACGTGTTCGACAGCGTCGCCGGCATCGAGATCGAGAACAGCCGCCATGCCATCGTCGAGCACAACTACGTGCACAACAACTCGGGCGGTCTGCTCGCGTTCGTCACGCCGGGTCTGCCGATCAAGGACACGGTCGATGTGATCTTCCGTAACAACTTCGTCGTAGGAAACAACCACGCGAACTTCGGCGCGCCCGGCTCCACGGTGTCCGGCATCCCCGCGGGCACCGGCATTCTGATCATGGCGGCCGACGATGTGGTCATCGAGGGCAACGTCATCTCCGACAACAAAGTGTCCGGCATCATCATCACGGATCACGCCCACGCGCAAAACATCACCACCGATCCGGAATCGGATCCGAACTCGGATCGCGTGAAGATCCTCGACAACGTGATGCTCAGGAATGGCTACGACACCATCACGGAAGCGAAAGCACTCCTGCTGGCCGACGGCAAGGTAGGCGCGAAGAACCTCGACATCGTGCGCGTCGGCCCCAGCCCGGGCAGCTGCATCATCAACCGCCATCAATATGTCACGGCGGGCGTGGGCGACTTCGCCGAATGTGACTTCACCAACACGGCGACTACAGTGAATTATCTGCTGCCGCCCGTGCCACCGCGCGAGATCAAGCCGGGCGAACGCGGCAAGGTGGTGTATCTCGGCATCTGCACCGGCTGCCATACATACAACGGCCGCATGATCGGCCCGCCGGTGCAAGTGATCCAGGCGCTCTACATGGAGAACCCGCAGGGTCTCGCCGACTTCATCGCGAAGCCCACCAAGAAACGCGACGACTATCCTGAAATGCCGCCGCAGGACTATCTCGATCCCGAGACCCGTCTGGCGGTGGCGAAGTACATGCTGCAAGTGACGAACTAAGAATGACCTGATCCATGACTGGCCAGAGGAAGAAGGCTCATGAGCAATAGCAAGAAAAGACTCGCGTATGCAGTAGCCACAGTGCTGACGGGGACGGGATTCGCAGCCGCGACTCCTGGAGTCGCACTGGCGCAGAACACCGCCGACAGCGGCATCGAAGAAGTTCTGGTGACCGCGCAGCGACGCACACAGTCGCTGCAAGACGTGCCCATAGCAATGCAGGTTGTGGACAGCGCGTTGATCGATGACGTCGCCGCGGAAAATCTGGGCGATCTGAATGGCTTTGTGCCCGGCTTGGTTGTTTCGGATGGCAGCCCGACGCAGCCGAAGTATCAGATTCGCGGCATTCAGACCAGCGATTTCGGCGTCGGTACCGATCCAGCAGTGGGTGTGTATGTCGACGGCATCTATGCAGCGCGCTCCGGCGCATCGTTGCTCGCGTTCAACGACATCGATCACATCGAAGTCTTGAAGGGACCACAAGGCACTCTGTTCGGACGCAATAGTGCGGCCGGCGCGATCTCTATCGTCACGACTCAGCCTCAAGACGAGTTCCACTCGCGACTGCGCGTGCGCGTCGGCGAGCATGGCAAGCAATACTACGAAGGCATGTTGAACACACCGATCGGCGACAGCCTCGCGCTACGCATGAACGGCGTTTACAACAAGAGCGATGGCTGGCTGAAAGATGCGGCCACCGGCCAGGACCTCAATCCCGAGGAAAACTGGGCCGGTCGAGTGGCGCTACGTTGGAAGATTTCAGACGCGACCAGCGCGACACTCTCCTGGGACCATGACGATCTGGATCAACTCGCGCGGCCCGCGATCGGTCTCATCCCCGTGACGGCCGGTCAGACGGGCGTCCCCTACCCGGCCAATCCTGCCACTTATCTCGATCCGCGCAAGGCGCCGATCTACAACGACGTGGTCGGCAATGAGGAGTCGCGCCAGCTCGATCAAGTGAATCTGTTCGTCGATCACTCCTTCGGCTCAGCCGACTTCCGCTCCAGCACCTCGTGGCGCCAGTTCGACACCGTCAATCGCGAAGACGAAGACGGCACGAACATGATTGCCACGTACTTCGACACGGCGAACATAGAAGACAACGAAAGCTTCTATCAGGAGTTCAAGTTCTCCGGCAAAACCTCGGCCATCGACTGGGTCGGCGGCGTGAGTTACTACAAGGAGAAGGCCAAACAGACCAGCGACACGCACACTTACACTGACGGCATCGATACGTTGGGCGCGAACCTCGGCATCTTCGAGCCGCTCGGCATCCCCTCGCTGTACGGCTACACGAGCAGTGTGCTCGAGCAGTTCGGCGTCCCCGTCACCCTGCTCGGCATGCCGTGGCGAGAAGCCATGTACAACCGCGGCGACTTCGAAGCGTACGCGGCGTTCGGCGACGTGATCTGGCACATGAATGACAAGACCAATCTCACCTTCGGTCTGCGTTACACGCACGACAAGAAAAAATTCACCTGGATCAACGGCCCGCATGAAACGCCGGAGCTCGACCAGATCGTCGCGGGGCTTCAACAGGCGGGAGTCCTCGATCCCGAGACGGCCGCGGGGCTTCGCTTCGCGGACATCGTCTTTGCGGTGGACACACCGCCCGGCGGCCTGACCAAGACAGACTCCTGGGATGACGTGAGCCCGCGTCTGGTGCTCGACTACAAGGTCACACCGAACGTGATGGTGTTCGGCTCGCTGGCGAAGGGCTACAAGGCCGGCGGTTACAACAGCACCGAAGTCGGCTCCGAGTTCGAGAACGAAGACGTGTGGAACTTCGAGACCGGCATCAAGAGC
Organism: Steroidobacter flavus; assembly: GCF_042651805.1. NCBI lineage: Bacteria > Pseudomonadati > Pseudomonadota > Gammaproteobacteria > Steroidobacterales > Steroidobacteraceae > Steroidobacter > Steroidobacter flavus. The sequence goes on from NZ_JBHSDU010000015.1 coordinate 1,801,407, forward strand.
GTGTTCCCGGATGTGGGCGTGACTTTGAATGCCTCCGCGTACTACTACATCTACAACAACAAACAAGCGATCGCGTTGGCCGCCGACGTTGAAGGCTCCGACATCCCACAGTACGTGATCGATACCAGCGACGAGAAAGCGTGGGGTGTCGACGTTGACGCGCAGTGGCGACCGGTCGATCAGCTCAGGCTGTTCGCCAACCTTGCCTTCATCGATGCAACCTTCAAGGACAAAACGACGCGAGGCGAGGATCCGCTCGATCTCTCTGGCGAGCCGACCGGTGAGCCGTACCTCAGCGCCTCGCTCGGTGCGAGCTATGGTTGGGCACTGGGCGCCTCGGGCGATGTGGAGCTGTCCGGTCGCTACGCCTATCGCGGCAAGTCGCGTTGTAACCAAGACTCCGAGCGACAGGGCACGTGCGCGCTACAGTCAGTGTTCCAAGTCAACGAGGCCACGAATCGTGTCGATCTGCGACTCGCCTGGACCAGCGCGAACGACACGTTCGGCCTCGCGGCATTCGTGACGAACGTGCTGGACGATCAGTACGTGACTGGCATCAATAGAATCACGGCCGATACGTTCGGCACGCCGTTCGCGTCGATCTCCGAGCCACGCCAGTGGGGCGTGGAAGCGACGGTTTCGTTCTAAACGTCCCCCATAGGGCGCGCCCCGCACCTTTGCGGGCGCGCTCCGCTCGATGCGAATTTGGAGTTGCTGATGAATGCCACGCGCGAGCGTGAGGGCGCGGATGCGTCCATCCACAGACTGTTCGAGTCTCACGCAGCAACAGCGCTGCGGTTGAGACAATCCACTACTGCCGAGCGGCGCCTCAAGCTGACGAAGCTGCTCGCCGCGATTCTGGAGCGCAAGGATGCGCTCCTGGACGCGGCTCATCGCGACTTGAGCAAACATCCCACCGAAACCAATCTCACGGAGGTGCTGCCGTTGGTCGGTGAGTTGAAGCATACGATCTCGAAGTTGAAGCGCTGGATGAAACCGCAGCGAATTGGCCCGACGATGGCAACGCTCGGCACGAAATCGCGCGTGATGTATCAGCCGAAGGGTCGGTGCCTGCTCATCAGTCCCTGGAACTATCCATTGAGCCTGGCCCTTGGACCGCTGGTCTCCGCGGTCGCCGCCGGCAATACGGCAATTCTCAAGCCCTCGGAGTTCACGCCTCACACCAATCGCGTCGTTAAAGAAATCGTCAACGCCGTGTTCCCGGCCGACGAAGTCGCGGTCGTGGAAGGCGCGGCGGAGACTGCCACCGCCCTGCTCGCGCTGCCGTTCGATCACATCTTTTTCACCGGCTCACCCGCGGTCGGCAAGATCGTCATGGCCGCGGCCGCTCGCAATCTCACCTCAGTGACGCTGGAGCTCGGCGGCAAATCGCCGGTCATCATAGACGCGAGCGCCGACCTGCGCGGCGCGGCGGAACATATCATCTGGGGAAAGATGGTGAACGCCGGCCAGACCTGCATCGCCCCGGACTATGTGTACGTGCATCGTGACGTCGCCGACCGCTTCGTCGATCTCTGTCGCAGCACCATCGCCCAGCGCTACGGCGAGACCGACGCCGCGATCAAGAGCAGCCCCGATTTTCCACGCATGATTCACCGTCGCCATGCAGAGCGCGTCGCTCGACTCATGGATGAGGCGGTACAGGCCGGCAGTAAAGTCGCGTGTGGCGGCACCTCCGACGCTGAGTCGCGCTACGTCGCACCGACCCTGCTGCGCGATGTTCCTGTCACTGCACGGATTCGCAGCGAGGAAATCTTCGGTCCGGTATTACCCATCCTGACCTTCGATACTCTCGACACCGTCATCGCCGAGATCAATGCGGCACCGAAGCCATTAGCCCTCTACGTGTGGAGCAAGAGCGAGCGCACCGTTCAAGCGCTGCAGACGAACACGAGCTCGGGCAGCCTGTGCGTGAATCTGTGCTTGCAACAGTTCGCTCAACACAACCTACCCTTCGGCGGCGTCAACACCTCCGGCATCGGCAACGCCCACGGCTTCTTCGGCTTCAAAGCGTTCTCTCACGAACGCGCCGTCATGTCCGCCGGCCCGCTGTCGGCCCTGGAACTGCTCTTTCCTCCCTACAATGAGCGCAAGCGCCGGCTGAGCGAGCTGCTGATCAAACATGTGACTTGAGAAGTGAGGGCTCGGTCCCCCGGGTGAGTCGGTCAGTATCGAGAGTAGTCCCGTGGATCGCGGCGGATCGGAACGGATTTCCGCGGTCGGAGTGAGATACGAGCCCTATGCCGAAGCGTCCGCTCGAGACTGTCGGACCAGTCAACCCATCGCTTCCGCCGCCGGTGAAGCCCCGCCACGACACGCTGCCATTCCATGGCTTGAGCTGGGTTCAATTCGAGCGTCTGGTTCTCAGGTTGCTTCAGGAACAGACCCCGAATGAACGTTACGAGCGTCTCGGCCGCGAAGGCCAGGACCAGCATGGCATCGACATTTTCTGCCGACGCTCAGCCAACAAATATCACTGCTGGCAGGTGAAGAACCGGGAAGCAACCGGTGCCGTCATCAACGATGCAATCAATGAATTCCTGCGGGGAACCTGGGCCGGGCGGACTGAGAAGTTCACTCTTTGTTTTCGCGCAGGACTCAACGACACAACCCTGCAGGAGCTGGTCGAGCAGCACACCACGTCCCTTGAAGCGCGAGGGATTCAGTTCAAAGCGATAGACGACACGCATCTCACTCACGACCTGCGGCAGCAGCCGCATCTGGTCGCCGAATTCTTTGGCACTGACTGGCTGAAGGCATTTCTGGGCGAGGAAGTCGCCCAAACAGTACGCATCCCGCCCGGTGCCGCTCAATTGCAGTCGCTCAGACAAAGACTGCACAAGGTGTATGAGGCTCAGTTTCGTCAGACCGACGCTGGTTTCACGTGGCAGCCCGCGGCCGAATCCCGCGACCCGCGCAATCGCTTCGTACAGCCCGACGTGGATGCGAAATCACCGTTCTCGGTTCCCGCTTACCGCCACTACTCCGAGTTCAACGCGGCGTCACAATTCGCGACGGCGAACAATAGCGATAACGAGCTCGATGGCTTGATTCAAGCCGCGACTCCCGAGTCCGCACGCGAAGACTCCGAGCGCAAGCCGCTTGCAGACTGGCTGACCACAGAGCCGAAACAGCTACTGATCGGCAGTGCAGGACTGGGTAAGAGCACCATCCTGCGCTGCCTGGCTCTGGATCTGCTGAGCTCTCCAAGATCCTTCCCTCAGCTCACCGAACGATTTGGTGACTGCCTGCCGCTGTTCATTCCCTTTGCCCAATGGACCAGACTCACCACCACGCTGGGACGTGATGTATCCATTGAAGAGATCGCCAATCACCGTTATGCGAGGCTGGTCGGAGGCGAGCTGGACGCGCTCATCGAAGACAGCCTGCGCAACGGACGGTTGGTCCTGCTGATCGATGGATTGGACGAATACGCGGACGAGCAGGCAGGCCGGGCAACACTGGCAACCTTGAGCATTGTCGTGCAGACCCGTGGCGCGATCGCAATCTGCAGCGCCCGAACCGCAGCGGTGCGGACGCTCGGTCTGATTGGCTCGGACTGGAGTGTTGCACGCCTTCACGAGCTCACGATGCCGCAGCAGAAAGAATTTGTCGGGCGGCTCGCGGCCGCCGATTCGACGAGTGACACGCTGACCACGGTCGACCGCTTCCGTCACGATCTGGAACAGATCAGCGCGCTGCGCTCTCTAGCGGGCACCCCACTGCTCCTGAGCTGGTTGTTCGCCGTGTGGCGGGCGGCAGGCCGCCTGCCACAGACTCGTTATCAGCTATTCGAAACCTTTATCGAATTGCTCCTCGAAACGCACCCGACACGCCGGGCAACTGCCGCAGCCGAGGTGAGACAAGGAGACTCCGTATTCACGCGGGATGCCCACCTTCGCAAGAGCGCGCTGGCGCGACTCGCATTCCAGATGCAACAGACTGGCACCGGTAATGGAACTGGCCGCCTGGATGCCAGAAAGATTATCGAGCGCTTCTTGAGCCAGCCACGGGAGCCCGGCTGGGATCGGGAACGGGCGCGACAAGGCGCCTTCGAGCTGATCGACGGCGATTCCAATATCGCTGGCGCATTGCTCGAGAGGGTTGGCGACGAGATCGCTTTTCGTCATGCCGCGCTTCGTGAGCACTTGGCCGGAATCGAGTTGTCTCGCCGGCGCCTGGAAGACCAGTGCCAGTTCGCGGCCGAGAACGCTGACGATCCGCGCTGGCGTGCGTCGATCATAGCGTTGGTTCAATCGGCCCGTTCGCAATCGTCGACGGAGGCCATCCTCAAGGCCATTCGCGGCCGAGAGGCATGCCCTCCGGATATGCTCGAGCGACGACTGTTGCTAGCTGAAGCCGCGTTCACAGTAGGCACGACCGCGGGCTCTACAGGCACCGCCCTCGCCGCTGAAGCACTGGATCGAGTCGAAGATGGCTTGATCGAAATCGAACGTGCTCAAACCTTGCAACTTGCCATGGACGGTCCGCAGGACGGTCGCATCGGCGGGATGATTACGGACCGTCTGCAACGCTGGTGCCCTTGCGTATCCGGATTGCAAGATGGGGTGTTCGAGGCACTCGCCGAATGGTCACCCCGACCCGATCTGCGGCGCACGCTTTGGATCGGCCTCCGTGATCATCGCTATGACAGGAAGTATCTGGCGGCCGCAGCGCTGGCCCAGGTATTCGCGCATGATCGACGCCTGCCATCGCAATTGAAGATCCAGATGAGCAGCGCTCAAGATGCAGACACCGCGGCATCGTCGCTGTATGCACTGTTGTTGGGCTGGCCAAAGCTCAAAACCACGCGACAGATGATGCAGGCCGCGCTTGCATCGGATGAGAAGGAGATCAGGGCGGTTGGCGCTCTGATTGCGTATCGTCGTGGCAGTCGCAGTAAGGCCGTGCGCACGGCGCTGATCGATACGATCGACAGCTGCGTCGGCCTTGACCAAGATGCGGCTGAAGCACTCTGGGCCGCGTGGCCAGACGAGGATCTGCTTCGCACCAGATACTGGCACTCACTCGAACCCCGTACGCGACGCGTCCGTGTCTACCAATTCCGGCATGCTCTTTCCCAGCTGGCTGGCAGCCGCAAGGACAAGAGGCGCGTGGGCCAGTGGCTGGAGACTCAGTTCGCCGATCGAGCTGCGCCGCAGCCTGAGCTCTTTGAATGCGCAGAGGTACTGCTTCCCTTGCTGCGAACCGATTCCTCGGCGCGAATCGCCATTGAGCGCTGGATCCGCAGCCACCCACACGATCCTCGTACTGTCGCTTTACTGAACGCGTTGATTCCGCTATTCCGTTCGCGCCAGAGCAAGGAAATATTGCTGGCAGATCTCGCGCGAGGTGCGAGAGCCCAGGCCGAGTCGCTGGGCGCGCTGCTGAAAGGGTGGGGCTCGAAGGATCGTGCGGTCAGGGGGGCACTCGCCAGCCTCTCTCGCGCCCCGGCACACGAGATACAACACCATGCTCAACATCTGTCGGACGTTCTGCCCGACCGCAAGGCTTGCAGAGCCAGGCTGCTCGACATTGCAAGACTTCCCGAGGTGCGGGATCTGAACCATCTGATCGAAGGCTTCACAAACAACGGTATTCGAGCCGACGACTCAGAGGTCGCGGCGGCGCTGATGGCGCATACGGGGGCACACCCTGAGGAACAAACCGCGGCGAAAATCATTCGCTGCCTGCATCGAGCGCCACGCGTGAGAGAACTCGCTCTTACGCTACTTGATCGAGCGCCCTGTCCTCTCGCCACGATTCTCAGGGTATACGAAGCGGATCCGGAGATAAGTACGAAGGCATTGAGTCGCGCCGCTCCGTTGCCTCCTTACCTGCGACGGATCATTGCCGATCGCGCCGCGCAGCGAGTGAGCGATCCGAGATTGCGCCGCAGTCTGCTTGCGCTCAGCGAGGGTGAAGACGATCGTGAAACTCAATCCATCGCGACCGTCGGTCTCTGCAACGCCCTGACTCTGGAGGCTGCGGACACCACCGCTCTGCGCATGAGCTTACTGGACGATCTCAACTCCAATTCTTCCAGACGGCGCGATCAGGTCGCCTCTATTTCAGGGCTCATCGCACTCGGACATCTGGACGCGGTTCTGGAAACAATCAAACAACGTGCAAGGGGTCCGATCGATGACAAACTTCGCGTGGTCTATATGCACGATACCTCCGCGACGGCCACCGGTCTGTTGGCAGAGCACTGGGAAGCCGTGGAATCGGCATTGGGCAAGAATGTAAACAAATTGCTCTGCGGCAGTCGCCCGGATGACTCTTTGTTCTGGGTTCGGTTTGCCCCGCATGTGGCACGTTCGCCCGCTCTCAAGGCGCACTTTCTTCGTCATTGCGAAGAACAGCCGTGGCTGGGAACGGCGGAAATCACAGCGTTGGCCCAGTTGCCTTCGGAACGAGACCTCCTATTGGATGGGTGCTGCCGGACACTCACGGCGCCGCGTCCTTCCTGGTCCGCCCCTTATCAGCGTCATATCGGAGCTGCCAACCACGCGGAAGCACTCGCGACAGCCGCGGGTTTGCTCGCATCAACATTCGCTGCAGATGAACGCGCACTTACTGCGCTGGAACGGGCCGTCGCCCTTTGCCGCAAGTGGGGGCATTCCTATCTCGATATTCCTTTTATTGGTCTCGCCGCCACCTGGCCAGATCACCCGTTGGTAAAGCAGAGAGCCGAAGCACTAGCATCAGGTTCGCTACGTTCCCTGAGCAGTGCTCTCGGTGGCTCCTTATGGATTGCCGGCCAGCACTTTGACACTAGACAGTTCACGGTTCATGTGATCACCTTCGTTACACGGGACAGGCTGAGCGGCTGGGATTTTGCTTCGGATGGGCTGAATGCTATTCGCGCCAGGCTGACGCGCGATGCAGACGTACGAGCCTTCTTTCTGAATGTCGCGTTCAAGTGGCGGGAAGAAGCTGGAATCTGCGCTTCGTTTCCGCGACTTCTCGCGACCAGCAATCCTCTGACTCCAGAGCAGCTGCGAGTGTTCGAGCGGCTCCTGGCCGACGAAGACGGAAAAACTGCCGTTCCTCGATTTGGCATTGATGCAACCGTAAACCGGTTTCGGCCCGTGCTCGATTGTCTCGCAGATTCTCTCGGAGTCCAACTAGCGTCGCGCTGCGCCGACGGAACTATTGCACGTTCGGTAAAGAAGACTGCGGGAACCGGCCGCTAGCTGATCAAACATGTGACTTGAGCGTCACCCTCGCCCGCAACCCACCACCATCGCGATTGCTCAACACCAGATTCCCGCCCAGCGCCTGCGCGAGTTGTTGAGCAATCGCGAGGCCGAGACCGGTGCCGCCGCTGGAGCGACAGCGCGATGTTTCGAGCCGATGGAAGGGCTGGAGGACCGCTTCGAGTTGATCCTCGGGAATGCCGGGACCGCGATCCATGATGTCGATACATACGCTTCCCGGTTCCACACGCAACACCGCTTCGGCGTTGCCCGCATAAGCCAGCGCATTGTCGATCAGGTTCTGCACGACTCGTCGCAGAACCTGCGGGTGAGTTTGCAACGAGGTGTTGTCGCCTGCTCCGCGCACCACGGCCTTGCCCGTGTCCTGATAGTCGCCCACCACGCTATCGAGGAACGATTGCAGGTCGAGTCGCACCGAAGGGCCCATGGCCACATTCGCGCCGCGAGCATAATTCACGCCTTCGCGGACCAGCTGGCTGACGTGGTTTACGTCCTTCAATAGACGCTCTTGCGCAGGGCTTTCGTCCATGGCCTCGAGACGCAGCCGCATTCGAGTGATCGGCGTTTGCAGATCGTGTGAAATCGCCGCCAGGATCTGCATGCGCTCAGCCACGTGAGCGGCGACACGCGAGCGCAAGGTGTTGAGCGCACGCGCGGCCTTCGCGACTTCAGACGGGCCCACTTGTGACAATTGCTCACCCGCCCCCGATGGATCCATTCGCTCGGCGGCATCGGCCAACTGCACCAGAGGCTTCGTCGCCAGTCGTACCGCAAACCACGCGCATCCCACCAGCAAGATCACCTGCGCTACCAGCACCCAGGGCAACCATCGTGCGAGCGGCATCAAAGAAGGCGTGACCTCGATGGTCAGCGGCTGCCCGTCCGCCAGAGTCAATTCCACCTCGTAGCGCTCGGGCGATGCGGAGACCGCTCGCGGGCGCAGTTCATAACGACGATTCAGCGAACTGTCGATCAGCCCCGTCACCTGTCGTGCTCGATCGCTCGCCAACGGACCGCCCGGCGCGGCGGGACGTAGCAGATATCGATAGGTGCGACGCTCCAACGTCGGCAGCCACGCAGCTCGCTCCGATGGAGGCAAATGTTCGAGGAGCGCGACACTCACCGGAATGTCTTGCTCCAAGCCAGTGAGCATCATCGAGCGCGTCGCGCTGGCACGTTCGTAGAACAACGCTGCGAAAGAAAGCGCATGCGCCAAGAGCAGCCCCGCCGCGAGAATCAAGAGAAGCCGTCCGCCCAGGGTCCCTGGCAGCAGGCGGAATTCACGTCGCGAAGGGGCGCTGCTCATTCGTTCTCACCAATGAGCACCACGGGCTGGCTGAAGACGTAGCCCTCGTTGCGAACGGTCTTGATGTAGGTCTGCTCGCGTGCGCCATCGCCGAGACGTTGCCGCAAGCGACTCACCAACAGATCGATGGAGCGATCGAACATTTCCGCATCCCGTCCTTGAGTCAGGTTGAGCAACTGGTCGCGGCTCAGCACCCGTTGCGGGTGATCGATGAACACGCGCAGCAGTCGAAATTCCGCACCGCTCAGCGCGTAGGCCGTGCCTTCTTTATCCAGCAGATGACGCGCCGTGGTATCCAGGCGCCACTCGCCGAACCCGATCAAGCGAGCGGCCTCGCTGACTTGCAGATTGGGCGGCAACATGCGAGTGCGGCGGATCACAGCGGCGATGCGCGCCAGCAGCTCTCGCGAGGAGAACGGCTTGACCACGTAATCGTCGGCGCCCATCTCCAGGCCGACGATGCGATCTGTTTCGTCGTCGCGCGCCGTCAGCATCACCACCGGAATGCTACGAAACTTCCCGGCGCGCAAGTTTCGGCACAGCGACAGGCCATCCTCGCCCGGCAACATGACGTCCAGGACGATCAGATCCACGTCGCTGGTCTCCAGCACGGCGCGCATCTCGCGGCCATTCGCCGCCAGGCTGGTGCGCAGCCCGTTCTTGCGCAGGTAATCGCCGACCATCTGGCGAATGTCGAGATCGTCGTCGACAACCAGAATATGGTCGATATGGGACATCGCGAACCTCCAGGCGCACACCGGCAACGTTGACTTCGGCCCGAATCGTACCGCCCCGGGCAGGCGCCTGCCGGGAGGCTTTGTATCCGTATGTATCCGGGCCGGCGATCTGGTGGATTCGCTGACAAATCCGCCGGCCCCGGACACGTTGCCGATACGTCCCTGGCTTGGAATGGCCCCATCGCCGACGGAGTTGCCGTTGGCCCGACAACAGAAGGTCATTCTCATGCAAACCGACTCGAAAACATCCCAGAAGGCCGCGCTGGTCTTTGGCGGCTCCCGCGGTATCGGCGCCGCTGTCGCCAAGCGTCTGGCTCGCGACGGCTTCGCCGTCGCGCTGACCTACGTCTCGCGCCCGGACAAAGCGGCCGAGGTGGTGGCAAGCATCGAGGCCGCGGGCGGACGCGCAATCGCAATCAAGGCCGACAGCGCCGATGCAACTCAAATCACCGATGCGGTGGCAACCGCCGTCGAGCGCTTCGGCCGGTTGCAAGTGGCAGTGGTCAATGCCGGTCTCTATCAGGGCGCGCCGTTGGAGCAATTCCGGCTGGAAACGTTGGATCAAATGTTGAGCGTCAATGTCCGCGGCGTGTTCCTGGCGATTCAAGCAGTGGCTGCCCACCTGAGCGACGGCGGTCGCATCATCACCATCGGCAGCAACACGGCCGTTCGCAGCGGCGTGGTCGGCAGCAGCGTCTACGCAATGACCAAGGCGGCGGTTGCCGCGCTGGCGCGCGAGCTTGCGCTCGATCTGGCGCCACGCGGGATCACGATCAACAACATCCAGCCCGGTCCAATCGAAACCGACATCACGGCCGATGTCCTCGAGATGCTGGCCAAGCGCAATCCGTTAGGTCGGGTGGGACAGCCGGAAGAAATTGCCGCACTGGTCTCCTATCTGAGCGGCGCTGAATCGGGCTACATGACGGGCGCCAGCCTGACGATCGATGGCGGTTGGACCCTCTGAGACGAACTCATGAATACGAACCTCGCACGCATCATCTTCAGCTTGGCGGCGCTGCTCGCCGCCGGGAGTACCCCTGCAATGGCTTCCTCATCTTTAGTCGCGAACAAACAGGTCCAGGCCAACGACCTCAACATCGGCTATGCCGAATTGGGCCCGGCCAACGGTCAGGCCGTCATCCTGCTGCATGGATGGCCTTACGACATCAACAGCTATGCTGAAGTGGCGCCGCAGCTGGCAGCGAAGGGCTATCGCGTGATCGTTCCTCATCTGCGCGGCTACGGCAGCACACGCTTCCTCTCGAAAGATACGCTTCGCAATGGCGAACCAGCGGCGCTGGCAGCGGATGTGATCGGCTTGATGGACGCGTTGAAGATCGATCGTGCCGTGCTGGCCGGCTTTGACTGGGGCGCGCGTTCGGCTGACATCGTCGCGGCGCTGTGGCCGGAGCGGGTCAAGGCGCTGGTCTCGGTGAGCGGCTATTTGATCGGCAGCCAGGCGGCCGGTCAGCAACCGCTGCCGCCCAAAGCCGAGCTGCAGTGGTGGTATCAGTTTTATTTCGCCACCGACCGCGGCCGCGCGGGCTATGCGAAGTACACCCATGACTTCGCCAAACAAATCTGGCAGCTGGCCTCACCGCAATGGCAGTTCGACGACGCCACGTTCGAGCGCAGCGCCGCGGCGCTGGACAACCCCGACCATGTCGACATCGTGATTCATAACTATCGTTGGCGACTGGGCCTGTCGCAGGGCGAGCCGAAGTACGCGGCACTCGAGCAGCGACTGGCGCAGGGCCCGACGATCGGCGTGCCGACGATCACCATCGAAGGCGACGCCAATGGAGCGCCGCATCCGCTGCCGGAAACTTACGCGAGCAAGTTCACTGGCCCGTACCAGCACCGCTCGTTCAGCGGCGGCATCGGACACAACCCGCCGCAGGAAGCGCCGGGCGAGTTCGTCAAGGCGGTGGTCGACGCCGATCACCTGCACTGACGTCGGCGCTGAGCGACATCGTCAATCGCCTGAGATGATTTCGAGACGGCAACGGCTACCGGCACGGTCCTGGAATTTGTGAAATACGTGCCGGGACGCCGCGCCTCGATGGCGTAGCTTGTGCGCCCTCCACGTCATAAGGCGGCTAACTGCCGTTGAAGGGTTTTTACGATGAAATCTCAGCGCTTGGGTATGTATCTGGCCAGTTGCGTGATCGCGGTGGCCCTGACGGGTTGCGCTCGCGAGGACGCCGGCCATTCATCTCCGAGTGTCGCCGAGCAGAAGGCAGCCGAGCTGGAAAAACGCGAGCAGCAACTCGCCGAGCGCGAGGCTGAGGTCAAGGCCAAGGAAGCGGAGCAGGAAGCGCTGCGACTTGCTGAAGCTGAAGCGGCTGAACGAGAAGCCGCGAAGGTCGCAGCCGCCAAGCAAGCTGCCGATGAAGCGGCTGCCAAGCGCGCGGCCGCCAAGAAGGTCCCGCCCAAGGCGCCCGCTGCGACCTCCGTCGCTCACAACACGACGCCCCCGCCGGCCGCCCCAGTACAAGTACCTGTGGAAGTTCGCGCCGGTACGCAGCTGGTCGTGGCGCTCGCGTCCGACGTTTCTACCAAAACCGCCAAGGTCGGTGACCGCTTCGAAGCGCGCCTCGCGACCGCATTACGCAGCGACGATCGTCTGGTCGCCCCCGAGGGCGCGCGAATCACCGGCACGATCACTGAAGTCGTCTCGGGCAGCAGCCAGATCGGCGCGGTGCCGGCGCTCGGCCTGCGCTTCGATCAGCTCGAACTGGCCAACGGCCAACAGGTCGCCATTCGCGGCGAGCTGCAGCAGCTCGGCGAAAGCGAGAAAGGCACTGACGCCGCCAAGATCATCGGCGGTGCCGCGGCCGGCGCAGTGATCGGCCACCAGATCAAGCACGGCACGAAAGGCAAAGTGATCGGCGGCATCCTCGGCGGCGCAGCCGGTGCCCTCGTGGCAAAGAACACTGGCGCAGAACTGCAACTCCAGGCAGGCTCGCAACTTACAATCGTGCTCGAGCAAGGCTTCGTCGTCACTCAGACGGCGACTTGAGCGAGCCCGTCTGCTGAATTGGAGTTTTGATCGATGCGAACGTTTCTAGTCCTGATCGTCCTGCTGGTGGCTGGTGCCGGAGGCGCCTGGTATTGGGCGGGCACTCAGCCCGGTCCGAAGATCGAAATCCTCGAGCCCACCAAAGGGGTCGGCCAGACCGGCCAGATGGTGATCGAGGTGGGCGCGCCCCGCGATCGTCTGCAGCAGCTGGATGTGTACCTCGAGCAGAACGGCGAGCGTAAGGCGACCTTGTTCAGCCTGAGCGACGCCGCGCAGGCCTCGATGCTGACGCCGCAGGCCGATAAGGTCCGCATCGCTCGCACGGTGGGCAAGCAAGATCTACCCGATCTGCAGTCGGGTAAGGCTCGCATCGTTGCTTCCGTCGTCAGCCCGGTGCTGTTCGGATTCCGAACCGTCTCCGCATCGGCCGACCATGAGTTCGAGGTTCACCTGACGCCGCCGCCGGTGTCGGTGCAGTCTATCCATCACTTCATCAACCAGGGCGGCTCGGAAGTGGTCGTGTATCGGACCGCTGCCGGGGCGAAGTCCGGCGTGCGGGTCGGCGACAAGGAGTATCCGGGCTTCCCGGCCGCTGGCGCCGGCATCGCAGGTGCCAGCCCCGAACTGCACGTGGCTTTCTTCGCGCTGCTTTGGAATCAGGATCCGTCGACACAGATCAGCCTGTTCGCGCGCGACGACTATGGTAACGAAAGCCGCGCCAGCTTCGACTACAAAGTGATCCCGAAGAAGTTTCGTCAGAGCCGCATCCCGCTGGATGACCGCTTCCTCGGCAAGGTCGTGCCCGCGATCCTCGCCAGCACGCCCGACTTCAAGGTGCAGGATCCCGCCGATCTGGTCGCCTCGTTCCTCGCGATCAACCGGGACCTGCGCCAGCAGAACAACGCGACCATCACCGAGCTCGCTCAGCACTCCTCGCCGCGCATTCTCTGGCAGGACACGTTCAAGCAGCTCGCCAACACGGCGGTCGAGGCGGGCTTCGCCGATCAGCGCAGCTATATCTATCGCGACCAGTCGATCGACCAGCAGACTCACCTCGGCTTCGATCTGGCATCGACGTCCAACGCGCCGGTGCATGCGTCGAACAGCGGCACCATCGTGCTCGCGGGCTGGCTGGGCATCTACGGTAACTGCGTGATCATCGATCACGGCATGGGGCTGCAGTCGCTGTACGGCCACCTCTCCTCGATCGCCGTCAAAGTCGGCGATAAAGTCGCGGCCAATCAGGAACTGGGCCGCACCGGCTCAACTGGCATGGCCGGCGGCGATCACCTGCACTTCACCATGCTGCTCAATGGCAACGCGGTCACGCCGGTGGACTGGTGGAGCAAGCAGTGGATCCAGGACCGGATCATTCGCAAGTTTCGCGAAGCCGACATCGGCGCGCCTGCCGGGACCAACTGATCAAATAAGCGCTGACACGGTGGCGCAGGTCTGCAAGGCCTGCGCCATTCGCGCATAGCCGGCGGTGTTGGGATGCAAGCCGTCCTCTGAGAACGCCGCATCCAGATGCCCTTCGGCATCGACCAGCACGCGATGGTAGTCGATGAAATCGAGCCGTCGCGCCGCTGCGAACTCGGCCAACCACCCGTTGATCGCGATAATGGCGGATGAATCTCGATGCACAGGATGCGCGGGATTGACGGGCGGAAGCGCGCCGAGACACATCGCAATCCCCCGCGCTTGAGCGATATCGGCCATCGCGGTCACGTTCCGCACGATTCGCTCTCTCGCACTCTCCGCAACGCTGCTGGCCGCGCCGACATAGCTGCGCAGATCGTTCGAACCGCACAAGAGCACGATGCAGGCAGGCTGCAAGGCAATGGCATCGTCTTCGAAACGCAGCAGCATCTGCGAGCTGTTCTGCCCGCGGATACCTCGATTGATGACGGCCACCGACTCAGACTGCCGTTCCGCGAGGCCCGTCCAGAACTCTGTGATCGAGTCGCCGATGAAGACGACTCGCTTGCGCCGATCCGAGCCAGCGAGCAGCGCCCGATTGGCCTCGCGATACACCGCGACTTCCGCCAGATCACACTGCTGCATCATCCACTTCGCCGCGAAGTCACGCAGCGTGTAGTCACCAATATCGACGCCGTCGCGAGGCGGGATCAGCAAAGAGGTCATGCTCAGAAGTTTGCAGTGAAGCCCAACGTATAGCGAGTGTCGTTCACCGACGAGGCCGCCAATCGATTCCAGGTGCCGTTGTATTGGCGAGTGATGGCCTTGTTCAAGTTGACGGCATCGAACGTCAGCTTGACCTTCTCGGACACGGACACCGATGCCGTCGCGTCGAGCTGCCCGTACTCATCCTCATAACGCGCGCCACCCAACGCCGCGCTGTCTAAATTAGCGAGGAACTTACTGCGATAGGTGTAGGCGATGCGCACGGTGAACAAGTCGTTCTCGTAGTAGCCCACCGCGTTGTAACTGTCGCGGGACAGGTTTTGCAGCGGCAGCGTGCCGCCACCCAGCGGGTTCAGAATCGGCGTCTCGCTGTCGGCGTAAGTGTAGTTCGCCAGCACACCGAAGCCATCGAACGGCGCCGGCAGGAACTTGAAGGCGTGCTGATAGCCGATTTCGAATCCTTCCACCGTGCCGCCCGTGCCGTTGCGAGGCCGGTTCACTTGGAACAGTCCGCTCGGGTTCACGGCCGTCGGCGGATAGCCGTCGATGGTCTCGCTGCTGGTGGTGGAGATGATGAAGGTGCTGATGTCCTTGCGATACAACGCCAGCGACAACAGGCTGGCATCGGCCATATACCATTCGATAGTGGCATCGTACTGATCGGCCTCGATCGGTTTCAGATCGGGCGAGCCCGCGGACGCGGTGAAGTTCGTCAGCGACACCGTGATGCCCGGCGCCACATCGCGCAGCGCCGGTCGAGCAACGACCTTGGAGGCGGCGAAACGCAGCAACACATCGTCGGTCAGGCTGAATGAGATATTGCCGCTCGGCAGCCAGTGCGAGAACGTCTTGGTCAATTCGGTCGGTGTAACCGTCGTGCCCGTCGGACCGGTCGCCACAGAGTTACCGCGAGCGGTACGTTTCGTCGAAACGAAGCGCACGCCGAGGTTGGCAACGTAGGGCACAGAGAACAAGTCGCCTGCGAAGTTCGCGCGCACATAGCCCGCTGGCGTTCGCTGATCGACGCTGCGCTCGGACGCCGGCACACGCGCCGGTGCGCCCAAGCCCACATCGGCCCGCGCCTGCGCGACGGACAAGACATCGCCGGTCAGGAAATTCCGGGGGAAATTACCGCTGGCCTCGGAGAAGAACCCGCCGCTGAGCTGATTGTTGTAACTGACAGCGGGCAACTCATCCAACGAAACGATGCCGTCGCCGTTGCGATCGGCCACCGCCAGCAAGCTCGCCACGCCGGGCGTCGACTGCGGATCCTCCGATTGCAAACGGATGTCCTCGTAGCGAGCGCCGGCTTGCAGGCTGCTGAGCACGCCCCAATCCGCATCGAAGGTCACGTCGAAGCGGCCGTCATAGCCGCGATTCTCCGAGCGCGCTACGCCGTCGAACACCGAGAACAGCCGGTACTGCGACGGATCGTCCCGATTGAAGTTCGAGCTCAACGAGTAGTTCGGGAAATCGCGGTTGGCACCGAAATCGTAACTCACATCCACCGTGTTGCCGGTCTTGGGCACGATCACATAGGTGAACGGCGCGCCGGTCGACAGGCCCGCCTGGTTCTCCGTCCCTTCGCCGTGGCTGTAGGAGGTGTCGGCGGAGAACTTGAAGCGCCCCACTTCGCGGCTGGCCGACAAACCGAAGTTATAACTTTCCAGATCGGACGGCGCGTCGTACGCCAACGGTCGCAGCGTGATGCCCGTCAATGTTGCTCTGGAAACCGTGCCATCCGGCAACACCGCGGTGCTGCCAGCGACGTCATTGTCATTCAGCAACAGCTGGTAGTAGGCAAGATCGCGGTCGCGCTTGAAACGAGAGTACGTGCCTTCCAGGATCACTTCCGTCGCGTCATCCGGGCGCCATTGCAAGGCGCCGGTGGCGGTGCTGCGATTGTCCGAGCGCTGTTCGATCTGCGAGCTGATCCGGTTGGGACGAAACAAACCGGGATCGTCGACGCCGTCGCCATTGGCATCCACGGCATCGGTCCGCACCCAGCCATTGGTGGTGAGCCCTTCGCCTTGTGCATGCACGCGCGCATACGCCAGCCCGAGCAACGCGCCGAAGGTGCCGTCACCGAACGACTTGGAGATCAAGCCCGACGTGCGATAGCCCGTCTTGTCCGCGATGTCTGCGTAAACCACCTGCGCTCGCGCCGACAGAATGTCTTCGCCATCGAGCGGCCGACGCGTCTTCAAGTTCACCGTGGCGCCGATCGCGCCTTCGACCAGATCCGCGGTCGGCGACTTGGTCACCTCGATGCCGGACAGAATTTCCGGATTCACCGTTTCGAGCGCGGGAGTGGCATCCTGAGTCGGACCGACGAACGTGCGTCCGTTGATCTCGATACGATTCAACGACAGGCCTCGCACGGTGAAGCCGCTGCCCTCGCCGTCTTTGCGAGTGATATTGATGCCCGACACGCGGCCCAGGGTTTCAGCGACGTTCTGGTCCGGCAGCTTGCCGATGTCTTCGGCGTTGACCACGTCGACGATACTGGAGGCTTCGCGTTTCGCTTCGATCGCCGCGGCGATGGATTGCCGCAGGCCCGTGACCACCACTTCCTCGACACTCTCGAGATTGCCCGCCGTCGGTGGCGTGTTGCTGGTTTGTTCTTGTGACAACGCGCTGTTCCCCGCCAGCAACGCGATCAGTGACGTGCCCACCCGCAACAGCGACGCATTCGCTTTGATGCTCATGCCTGAAGTCCCCCGCAACTTGTCGATCGTTGTTCGACGCCGTCTCCGGCATCACTGTTGGCGCATATAAAAATGTTTCTCACCTAAAAGCAATACAGCTACACTCAGGACCGTGAAATGGCTTATAAATAGGCTCCAACGAGCTTATTGTCGTCACTGATGAAATTTTCCGATGAGAACTTCTCATCCATGAAAATCACCGACGACAGGCTCGCGGACGCTGCGCAAATCGTTCGCACCAACGAGACCGATGACGAGGGGGTCGATGAGATGGAAGCAGTACCTGTCACTGCCGATGAATCCGCCCGGCCGGCGCGCTATGCGGTGCCGGCGCTGGAAAAAGGCCTGGATATTCTCGAGCTGCTGGCAAGCTCACCCACCGGCTTGAATCTCACCGCCATCGCGAGCGGCCTCGGGCGCTCCACCGGCGAGATTTATCGGATCCTGCAATTTCTGGAAGCTCGCGATTACATCGTCCGCAATCGAAACAGCGACAGTTACTCGCTATCGATGCGTTTGTTTCATCTGTCGCATGAACATCCGCCGTTGCGCACTCTCGTCGCTGCCGCGGTTCCCGTGATGGAAGAGCTGGCAAGTATGTCTGGCCAGAGCTGTCATCTCGCGGTCTTGAGCCGCACCAATATCACTATCGTCGCGCAGATCGATTCGCCCCTGCCCATTCGTTACTCGGTTCGGCTCGGCGCGCAATTTCCTGCGACCGAGACCAGCTCCGGCATTCTGTTGTGCGCCTTCCTCACCGACACTGCGCGGCGCACTCTGTTCTCGCAACTCGCGCAAGTGATGGACGAGAGCGCGCTGCAAGCCTTCCAGAGCAAGCTCGGTGAAGTGACCTCGCACGGTTATGAAGAACGACCCAGCCTGCGGATTCCGGGCATCGTCAATTACAGCTTTGCCGTACGAGACCGGCATGGCCATGTGATTGCTGCCCTCACCGTTCCCTATCTGCCCCAACGCAACAACTACGCGCCGCCCGATGGCGTACGCGACATGGTTGCTGCCGCGGCGGCCAAGCTTTCCGCCGCGATCGGTTTTCGCGACGACTCCGTCGCCTGACTTCGCCGCCTTCACTCAAGGACTCCCGTGTCGATAGATACAGCAGACTTTCGTCGAGCGCTCCTGCAAGCCGATCCCCGGCTCAGTCGGTTCGATCCCTTGCCCCGGATCATCACGTTCGACGATTTCGATCGCGGTCATTGCGGCTGGACCTCGTTGCTGGGCAATTACGAAGGATCGCTGGACACGCTGCTGCCTGGCTATCGCGGCATGACCGGGCCGATGCTGTCGACCCTCAGCCATTGGGACAGCGGCTCGCATGGCTCGCACGACGGCAGCTACGCCCTCAAGCTCGCCACGCGGGCGCAACGTGACGCGTTGAGCGTCGGCATCAAACGGCTCACGTTCCGCAAGCCCGGCCCGGTTCGACTGGAGATGTATTTCACCTTCAAGCCCGAGGCCACTGAGTTAATGCTCTCGGATCGGGACGTGAGATCGGTGGGCTTTCTGTTCGATCTGCAAGTCGGCGATCGCGCCAGTCGTGCCGGTCAGCGCGTGATGCCTCATCTACGCTACCTGAACTCGCGAGGCGGCGAGCTGCAACAGAAGTGGCAGTTCAAGCCGGGCGCGCCGACGATTCAGGACATCGGCAGCGCCGCCGAGACCGTCAGCCATTTTCATCTCGGCGACAACGACTGGCAGGACCTGCCCGGGGGCGGCCAGCGGCTGTGTTACAACGAGATCGCCACCAAGGTGAACTGGCATTACCTGCGCTTCGATTTCGACATCGCCAGCATGTCGGCGCTGTCCTTTCAGTGCAACGATCGAGAGTTCGATCTCGCGGGGTTCGAATCGCTGCGCATGCCGGCGATGAAAAATCTCTGGTGCATGTTCAACATCGCGATGTTCGCGCAGACGGACGTGGATAAGCGCGCCTTTCTGTACGTGGACTCCGTGTGTCTGTCGGGGGATTTCTAAGTGCTGCGCGAAAGCTCCACCATCGTGCTCGCCCGTAACGAGACCTGGCGCGGCGACAGTGCCACCGAGCCGGTCGAAGCCGGCTGGGCCAGCGAAGCGGTTTTCTTCGTGCGCGCTTTGCGGACGCCCGTGGGCGCCATGCCGGAGGTGTTCGTCGAGATCTCTCCCGATGGCATGCATTGGGTGCGTGAAGGCTCCAACGTAGCGATGCCCACGCGAGAGAATGAAGTTGCAGCGGTACGCGTCGCGCACTTCGGTAATTGGTTACGACTGCGCAGCGTATTGCCGACCGCTTCGGAGTGCGTGGTCCTCGTGACGCTGCATCTCAAATGAGCCCGCCAATCGATCAACCGCCGCTGCGTCACATCGTACTCGCGGACGATTTGTTGTTTCCCGAAGGCCCGCTGGTGGACCGTGGCGGCGATGTCTGGTGCGTCGAACTGCGCGGTGGCGCGCTCTGTCGCATCTCGCCCGAAGGACAGACCGAACGCCATGTGGTCGGCGGCGCTCCCAATGGCCTCGCGCTCGATAGCCAGGGCGATATCTGGTACTGCGATGCCGAGCGCAACGAGATTCGTCGATTCGAGACGGCGACGGCGCGGGTGCACAGCGTCGTGGGCTCAGTCGATGGCCACGATCTGCACGCGCCGAACGATCTCGCCTTCGATAGCGCCGGCAATCTGCTGTTCACCTGCCCGGGCAACTCGCGTCAGCAACCTACCGGCTATGTTTGCTGCCTGTCCGCGAGCGGCAGCGTTCAAGTGATCGCCGCGGAGCTGTTGTTTCCTAACGGCCTGGCGTTCACGGCCGACGGCGCTCGCTTGTATCTTGCTGAGACTTATGGAACGCGCGTGAGATCGGCGGATTGGAACGCGTCGTCACCTCATTCTTTGTCGCTGCAACCGTGCTTCGAAACGCCGGGCCCGATCGGACCCGATGGTCTGGCTGTCGACCGGGAAGGTCGAGTGCACGCGTGCTTATATAGCGCAGGCGTCGTGTTGATCGCTGACACAGACGGCAATGTCCAGCGAAGCGTGCCCGTGCCTGGCGGCCGGCCCACGAATTGTGCCTTCGATCCACGCGGGCGCTATGGATTGCTCGTGACGGAAGCAGCGAAAGGCACTGTGTTGTCGTTTCCGGAGCTGGGCCCGGGTGACGCGCCGTTCTTCGGCAAGCCATCGCTCAATGCACGGCCTGCATATCCGCCGTCACCGGCGGTCACCAAGCCGGCGGCATCATGACCGCGGCTCGCTCGTCGTTACATCGCTGGGAACTGGTCGGACTGCTGTGGGTCGCGTACTTCTTCAATCAAGCGGACCGACAGATCTTCGGCGTCACCTTGCCGCTGATCCAGTCCGAGTTCGGTCTCACCTCGACGCAGATGGGCTGGATCGCCACCACGTTCACTGTGGTGTTCGGCCTGCTGGTGCCCATCGCCGGGCTCGCCGGAGATATCTTTCGTCGCTCGCACATCGTGGTGTTCAGCCTGCTCACCTTCAGCATCGGCACGCTGCTCACCGGCAGCGCGGGCGGATTTCTGATGTTGCTGCTCTATCGAGGCATCGCGACCGGCATGGGTGAAGCGTTGTACGCACCCGCGGCCAATTCATTGATCGCCGAACATCACGTTGCCAGTCGCTCACGAGCACTGGCCGTTCATCAGACGGCGAATTACACCGGCGTGGTGGTCGGCAGTTTGTTCGCCGGCTGGGTGGCGGATCATTACGGCTGGCGCGCCACGTTCTATCTGTTCGGTATTTGCGGCCTGGCCTGGGCAGTCATCATCGCGTTACGCACACGAGGCTCCGCCACACAGAGCGCACCTCGCCGACCGCTGGGCGAAGATCTCGCGCTCATGGGTGAATCGTTCCGTGAAATTCTGCGCAGCCCGCCGCTGATCGCACAGGCCATCGGCTTCAGCGGACTGGTGTTCGTGCTGGTGGGTTATCTCACCTGGATGCCCTCCATCCTCGCGGAGAAATTCGGCCTGTCGCTGGCGTCCGCCGGCTTTCAATCCGTCGCCTGGCATCACATCTTCGGTTATCTGGGTTTGCTGCTGGCGGGTGTGCTCAGCGACCGATGGTCGGTGAAGTATCCGCGCTTCCGTCTGCTCAGCATGGGCTTTGCGTTGGCGCTGTGTGCGCCGTGGATTTATCTTTCTGCCACGCTCGATTCGGCGTTCGCCGTGTATTGCGCGTTGGCCACGTTCGGCTTTTTCCGGGGCATCTACGACGCCAATCTGTTCGCGGCCATCTTCGATTGCGTCGAGAATCGCCTGCGCTCAACGGTGACAGGATTGGTGGTGGCCTGCGCCTATACCGTCGGGGCCATCGCGCCGCTGATGATGGGCGCGCTCAAAGATCACTACGGCGTGACCATCGGCCTGCAGGCGTTGGCTGCGGTCTCTCTGGTGAGCGGACTGATTTTCCTGGGCATCGTGCTCAATACATCACGATCGCCCTCGCTGGCGGCGGAAGCGTCATGACCCTGAGCACGGCACTGTCGAGTTTCGATCTCCACGGCAAAGTCGCCGTCGTCACCGGCTCCACTCGCGGCATCGGCTGTGCGATCAGCGAAGCGTTTGCCGCTGCCGGCGCCGCCATCGTCGCGCATAGCACGGATCGCGACGAAGTGGACGCTCGAGTCGCCGATTGGTCCGCTCGCGGTTGGCGCGTTGCTGGATGCGTCGCGGACCTCGGTGCTCCTGACGGCGTGCGAAACCTGCATCGCTCGGTCGAAAGTTCGCTCGGTACCGCCGACATTCTGGTCTTGAACGCTTCGGTGGAAATCATCCAGCCCTGGCGCGATGTGACCGAGGAGTCGATGCTTCGTCAAAGCCAGGTGAACCTGCACGCCACGGTCGGGCTCATCCAGGCTTTTCTGCCAGCGATGAGTTCGCGCGACTGGGGCCGTATTCTGGCCATCGGTTCGGTCCAGGAAGAACGCCCGAATGCAGGCCATTGGTTTTATTCCGCCACCAAGGCGGCGCAGACCAGCATGATCCTCAACCTCGCTCGCAACGAACGTGCGCCCGGCGTGACCTTCAACGTGTTGCGCCCCGGCGCGATTCTCACCGATCGCAATCGTGCTCGCCTGGCCGATCCAGCGTTTGAAGCGCGCGTTCTGGAAAACATTCCCACCGGGCGTATCGGCGTCCCCGCCGATTGCGCCGGCGCCGCGCTACTGCTGTGCTCGGATGCTGGCAGTTATATCAACGGCGCGGTGCTGGCGGTCGACGGCGGCATGCGGCTGTAATTCAAACGGGGCGGACGTTATCGCCCGCCCCGTCTGCTGCTTCAGAACTGGAAGCGAACGCCGGCGCGATAGTAACGACCGAGACGGTCGTAATAATCTGCGCTGTCCTGGCCGTTGTAATAACCGCCGCCGCGGGTACCGGCGACCCGCGCCGGTGCCTTGTTCAGCAGGTTATCGACGACGAAGAACACCTCGGCGCCCGTGTCCAACAGCTTGCCGTTGAGCGACAGGTCGAAGTACCGCGCGCCAGCGATGTGGTTGCTGTCGATGGTCTGGTACGGCGACGAAGTCGTGGTCGGCGGGCAGTCGTCATTACAAACGATGAAGTCGTTGTTGTACTTGCCCGAGCTGACGCCACGCATCGTGAGCGTTGCACTGACCGGCTCCCAGTTGTAACCGAGCGAGACCAGGTAGCGATACTTCGGCGACGCCAGCGCATTGCCCAGTCCGATGCCGGCGCCGCCGGCATTCAAGCCCGAGCCATCGATGGTGCGAGTGTCCTTGGTCAGCAACTTGTCGAAGTACGTGCCGAGCGCACGCAACGTCATATCGCCAGGCCCCACCGTCACGGTATAGCTCATCTCGACGTCGAACCCGGTCGCTTCCTGCGACAGGATGTTCTGCGGCTGGTTGTACACCGTGACGATCTTGCCGTCCGCGCCGCGAATCACGTAGCGGCACAACGCCGTGACGCCCTGTTCGCAGCGATTGGCGTTCTCCTGCGCGCCGAGCGAGGCAATCGCGCCATCGATCTCGATCCGATAGTAGTCGATCGACATCGTGAAACCCGGCATGAAGCGCGGTGACAACACCACACCGAGGCCGGTCGTGTCGGCCTCTTCCGGCACCAGCTCCGGATTGCCGGTGGTGACACTCGTGATCACCGACTGCGATCCGTCTCTTGGATCGGTGAAGTTACTGCCGCCGCTCGCGCCGGCATTGAACAGATCGCCGAGGCTGGGAGCACGGATATCGCGCGAACGCGTCACACGAAAGCGCAAGTCATCGATGGGCTGCCACGTCGTGCCCAGCTTCCATGTGACCACATCGCCGGAAGTGCTGTAGTCCGTCCAGCGCGCAGCGGCGTTGAGGTCCAGTGCTTGAGCGGCGGGCACGTCGGCCGCGAGCGGCACGACGGTTTCGACGAAACCTTCCGTCACGTTGTACTTACCATGCGAGGCGTGCCAGTTACCGGCGAAGAAAGCACCGGCCTCGTCCAGCGCGCTGGCCGTGCCTTTGACTTCCTCACGCCGATGTTCGAGACCGAACGCCAATGAAATCGGACCGGCCCACGACGAGAACGGCTGACCGCTCGCGCTGACCGCCGCCACGTCCTGAATCAGTTCCTGATCGGCTCGGCCGGTCTCAGTGATGTAGTCGATCACAGCCTGCGAGTTCACGCCCACGCCGAACGGGTTGTACGGCACGCACGCCGGATCGTCGTTGGCCGTGGGCGCGTCCGCGTTCACCGAACACACGATGCGATTCGATGCGTCGCGAACCGAGTTGATCGCCTTGGTGTAGTTGGCGTTGATGCGATTGCCCGGCGCCGTCTGCAACGCATCCGTGCTGCTACGTTGAACGTAGGCATCCCACGACCAGTCATCGCCACCGATCTGGAAGTTGCCTTCGCTACCGAGCACCATGCGCTTGAAGGTGCGCGTGTTGTCACCTTGCACCGCTGGCAGGTCGGCGTTGGTCGTGCCCATCTGCAACGACGTGATGTTGTTGGCGAGCATGGTCTGCCGGATCTCCTCCGGGATGAAGGCATTGCTGACCGGAATCTTCAGATTGAAATCGAACGAGCGCAGCGCGTGGTGATTGATGGCCCGCGTCTTGGAATAGCCCAGCTCGGTGTAGATCGTGGTGTCTTCGGTGAGATCGAAGCTGGCGCGACCGAACGCGGTGCTGCGCTCCATCTGCATCGTCAACGACTGCAGATTGTCGTTGCGCGAACGTTCCCAATCGCCGCCCGACATGTACGGGTTGCTGATGATGCTGCCGAAGTTGAACGGCATCGGCGTGCCATTGCCGACGAAGTCGGTACCGCGCAGACCGCAACCCGCGGCCGTCGGAGCAATCGCGGCCCCGAAGTAACAACCGGTGATCAAGCCGCCCTGGGTTGCCTGGCTCATGCCGACGTCGAACACCTTGATCAAGCGCGGCGTGGTGCCGGTGTTCGAGGAGTTCGGATTGTTGATCAGCTGATAGGACCGTCGGTTCCAAGGGCGATTGTTGCCGCGGATTTCATCGGAGCCGGCCCACTCTGCGCTGAATAACAAGTGGCCGCGAGACTCGGCGAACGGCGCGCCCACAGCGAGCGAATACAGCTGGCTGTCGTTGTCGTGATACGTGGTCTGGCCAACTTCGGCTGTGCCTTTGATGCCGGTGAACTCTTTATCGAGGATGAAGTTCACGACGCCGGCCAACGCGTCCGAGCCGTACACAGCGGATGCACCGCCCGTCACGATTTCCACTCGCTGAATCAGCGCCGTGGGAATGGCATTGGCATCGGGTGCGCCGGTCGCGTTGTCGCCCGTGCCCAGCGTAGCCGGCGCCATGCGCTTGCCATCCAACAGCACCAGCGTGCGATTGGCACCCAAGCCGCGCAAGTTCAGTGTGTTGATGCCGGCGGTGCCCGAGCTGATGTTGCCGGAATAGTTGTGCGAGCTACGGCCGCCGGACAGTGCCGGCAGTCGGTTCACCGAATCGGCGAGGTTAGTGGTCGCCATTTCGCTGAGCTGCTCCACACCCAGCACCGAGACCGGCGTGGGAGCTTCGTAACCATCGCGCACGATACGTGTGCCAGTCACGGTGATTACATCGAGCACCGGACTGCTGTCCTGACTCTGGGTGTCCTGTGCGAGCGCTGTGCCGACGCCCAGCGACGCGAGTGCCAGCAGCGTACCGCCGGCCACCGATATTTTTTCCATCCTCATCTAATCTATCCCCCTGCTGTTATCGAAACCTTTGTTTGTGATTTACATGAGCGGCAGCGAGGTCGTGTACTTGACCTCGGCCACCGACGTCATACAGCGCGCCTCGCAGACGTGCGGCACTTGATCGAGCTTGTCGAAATGAAATCGCTGGTAGGCATCCAGGCTCGGCACCACCACGCGCAACATGAAGTCGAAGGAACCCAGTACCGCGTGACACTCCAGCACTTCCGGCAGCTCGCGGATTGCTCGCGAGAATTCGGCGAGACTGGTGGGATCCTTTTTGGCGACCCGGATGTGCACGAACAACTGAGTGCCGACCCCCAGCTTGGCGCGATCGAGCAGCGCGACCACATTCGAGATCCAGCCGTCTCTCCTGAACTGCTGGATGCGTCGCCAGCATTGCGGCTGGGACAGGCCGACTTCGGACGCGATCTTGCTGCACGGGATCGAGGCGTCGCTCTGTAAGAGCACGAGAATCCTGCGATCTATCTCGTCGATCATCTCGTTCTCCCGGAGCGTGCTCCGCGCGTTGGGTTAGTTCGCCGAAGGAATGAAGCTTTGAATCTGCTTCACCGCATAGTCCACCTTGAGATCGAAGGCGCGCTTGCCGAGCTTGGCGCTCGAGCGACGACCGTCGCCGACGATGCCGTTCTTCAACTTGGGATCGGGATTGGCTTGCGGCTTGCCATCCGGACCGACCGGAATACCCACTGCCTGCGATAGCAGGTTCTTGCGCACGTAGGTGCCGTCTTTATCGAGGTACATCATGATGGATGTATCCGTCAGCCCGCCGTGCAGACTCTGCGGATAACCTTCCGCCGCGACTTCCTTATCGAACGCGGCGTTCGCCGGCATGTACACCTGGTCGCAATAGAACACGTGAATGCCTTGCGCGCTGTACTTGTCGTTCAACTTCGTCGCCACGCGACGATAGATATTTTTATCGCCCTCGCCCTGCCCGCCGCCGTGGTCGCCCATGAGCACGACATTCTTGAAGCCGGTCGCGATCGACTGCTCGGTCATGCGCTCGAGCACGCCTTCCAACAGTTCGGGCGTCAGACCGATCGTGCCCGGCAACTCGGCGCTCGCATTGTTCGGCGTGATCGGCAGCACGGGCATCGCGATGGCGTTGCCGAGCTTTAGCGCGATGGCTTTGACGATGCCGCGCGCCATCAGGTTGTGGCCGCCGTTGGCGTTCTGCGGACCGCGCTGCTCAACGCCGCCGGTGTAGATGAGAGCCGTGGTCTTGCCAGCAGCGAGCGCGTCGCGCACTTCGGGCCACGTCATCAGTTCGAATTCAACCGGCCGTGACTTCGACGCCGCGATCGCCACGCCGGACATCACCGGTGTCAGCGCTGCCGTTGCGAGGAATGCAGCCGCCAGGCTTGCTTTGAGAACTTTGCGCATGTCGTTACCTTGCTTGCCATCCAACCAGAATCGTTTGCGCACACCCGACCGTCGGCGGCTCCACGCACGTGCGTGAACCGACCTTGGGTCTATCGTGTGTGAAGCCGCCAGCGGCTCGTCGAGCCGCCCACCGTCAACGCTTACTCACCAGCTCCTGATTGGGACGCTGGATGAAGACCTGCGTGAATTTCACGCGCATGGCCGAGGAGATCGCGGTGTTCTTGCCAGTCTTTGGATCGGGATAACCGTCGGCGAGGCGCACCATCGCCTGACGCTGAGTGATCGATGAAAACTGCCCGTAGCTTTGATGATGAGTGGACCAGCCTTCGTTCTTGCGCAGCGTGTAACTGTCCACGTCGGCGTAGCCGGCCAGCAGTCCTTCAGCAGTCTGCGGTGTGAGTTTTAATTTGAAACGAGCGCCGCGGAACACCTGGTACTGATAGGAAACGCCGCGGCCCCAGGGAATGAGCAGGGTGTCCATGGGATCTGAAAGCAAGGTGCCGTCGACGATCTTGCCCTTCGCGCGGCTGATGTAACGCTTGCCCCAGCGCATGTCGATCCGTTGCGTGCCGCCGGGCACGAACGCATCGCCGGTGGCGTCGGTCAGCAGATTTTCCAGACCGCGATACGTCGTGATGGTCACATCGTCGTCGTTGCTCAGGTCGTCGACGCCGGTGATCTCGATCAGCACGCGGCTGTCTTCGCTCTGTTTCATGAACAGATTTTCGAAGTGGGCGAACGAGCCGCCGGCGCGATAGCCCGCGATACAGCCGTTGGCGCGATACAGCTGATTGTCGATGCCCGGCTCGCCTTCGGGGCTGTTGAAATCGTTGGCGTCGACCTTGCCGTCGAGGTTCAAGCCATAGGAAGTTTTTCCCTGCACTTCCTTGTACGGCATCTTGTACGTGGCCCGGTCCGGATGCCACTGCTCGCCTTCGCGCTTGAGCTGCGTCTCGACCACAGTGCGTTGCTTGCCGTCGTCGGGGAACAGCTTCTTGAACTCTTCGCGATTGCCGTCGTTGAAACCCTGCGGACATTCTTCCTTGCCATCCTTGGTTTCGTACACGGCCCAGACTCGCTCGGTCAGCACATAACCGATGACGCCGTCACGCAATACAAAGCTTTCTTCCTTCGGTGCCGCGCCGGCGCTACTGCCGAGCCCTGCGAGGGCGAGGCCCATTGCGACTCCGCATGTCAGCGAGATCCGTCGATCGCTTCTCATGTCGCCTCCGACTACAAACTGTACGCGCTGTTGCCGAAATCGTCCCTGAGCCAGAACGCGCGGTAACCGTTCCGGCGTCCATTGAATTCACCGAAGGAATCGCAGTTGGCATCGCCCGGCTGACGATCGAGCGAGCACGTGTACACCGGCCGCTCGCGATAAGCCCACACACTCAAAGCACCCGCCTGTCCTTTGGTGGCGCGACGACCCGTGCTGGGGTCGATCAGCATCACGCTCCAAAGTCTGCTCTCGCTCTTCGCATTCGGCGCGGCCTGCACATACGGAAAACTCTCCTGGCACAACTGCGGATCGCTGTTGCCACAGATCGCCAGCCGATACGCCTGTTCGGTATCGGGATGATCGCAAGCGAGCTGGTCGCGCGCATCGTCGCCGCAGTTATATATGTAGACCGTCATGCCTTTCGAATCGCCCAGCACCTGCCCGGCGATCGAGTCCTGCACGGTGAAATCTTTCGGCGGAGCGATGGCCCGCTGGGTATAGACGTTGTGCCAGCCGGGCACATCGCTGCCCAGCAGACTGCGCGTGTGCGGATCGAGAATATAGGTGTACAGAGGTTTCTTACGGAACGTCCATTGTTTGATGCCGGGCGAGCGCTCGATGATGCCCCACTCGCCATTCGGCACGGCCGTGACCGCCGCGGACACCGGCGCCCAATCTTTCAAACATTCGCGCACACACTTCGACTTGTTCGGCTCGTCGCCGTCCCAGGTATAGACAGAGAATCCCTTGTGATCCGTGACCAACCGGCCGGTGGCTGTTTGCAGGGGACCGTAGCGACCGGGATCGGAATCGGTGCCGGCGAACTCTGGCGGAACATTGGGCGGCGGCCCGACCGGCACGCGCACCGCTGGGCCATCGCCAGGTCGCTGGATCTTCGTGCCGCCGAGCACATCGCCCGGCTTCTTATCCAGCTCGGAGGTGTACAGAGGTTGGCCGCCATAGCTCCATTGCAACTTGCCATCGGCGCGCTTGATCGTGGTCCACTCGTTGTGCCCCGAACCGACAGGCTTCGCATCGGCGGGCGCGATCAACGGCGGCCACACCTGCGTGCAGCTTTTGCGCGTCTCCGGATTGGGCAGCAACAGTCCACCCGGATACGGGCTCATCAGACCCGATGTCACTTTCTGCACCTCATCGGTGCAGCTGGAAATACCGCTGTCCTTGCGATCGCCGATATCGCCGTTGCGCAGTTTGGTCAGCGGCCAGCTGTACAGCGTTCGGCCGTTCGCATCCGCGAACACCGGTCCATCGAGCTCGCTGTCGATGACCTGAATGCCCGGCGGCATCGGCACGCGCACATAGTTTTCTTTATCCGTGCTGGAGGACGATTGCCAGAAATCCGCCGTCTGCTCCTGCGCGGCCATTGCCAGCGAGGCGCACACGGTCGCGCCCGCCAGTACCCCCAAACTCCGCAGTCGTTGCATATATCTCTCTTGTTCCAAACGATCTGGGACACTGCCTGACTGCGGTCTGGCAGCGCTGACCGAAAAGAATTTGACACACCGATTCCCTGGCTGGCAACAACTTGCGTGTCACAAGCTTTTTAAACCAACGAACGCACGTTCCGTGCATGAATTCGACAAACATCCTAAGAAATAATCGCTCTGATCATCGCTGTGGCGGCGGAGCGTGCTGGCGCGGCGCCGGCCATTCGCTGGTGTTCGCAGGCTGCACGGGTCGCTCCATGTGAGTGGACAGCACGACGTAGCTGCGTGTCCTGATCACACCCGGTACGTCATAGATGCGCGCGAGCAATCCCTCGAGTGCGCGAGAATCTTTCGTGCGCACTTTGAGCAGCATGCAGGTGTCGCCCGCGACCGAGTGCATCTCCTCCACTTCGGGATATTTTCCGATCGCCAGCAACTCCGGCGTCTTGCCCCAGCCGGAGGTGTCGACGTGCACGAACGCCAGTAGCGTTTTTTGGACAGCGGCGGGATTGATCAGCGCCGCAGTTTGCCGAATTGCCCCAGTGCGCTTCAGCCGCTTGACCCGCTCGTGGACCGCCGGCGCCGACAGCCCGACCTGCTCACCCAGCTCCGCATAGCTGCGGGTCGCGTCCTCGACCAGCAGGCCTAACAATTTTCGGTCGAAGGCGTCGAGCTCGCGCGTCCGTCCATCATTCTGCCGAACGTCATCTGTTTCTAAGCCCATACCGGCGATTCCGCTTGTGACCGAATACGATTCGGCCAATATGCGACTATGACGAACACAGATCAACCCTCGGCGGATGCCGGCGGAACCCCGACACGGCTGCCCGGCATGGCGTATGTGCTCACCGGCTGCGTCGCTGTGATCGGCTCGAATTCGCTCGGGCTGGGACCGATCGCACCGGCCGTCGCCGACTCGCTCGGCTCCAGTGTGCCGGCGGTGATGACAGCGGCCGCCGCGTTCGGTCTGGGCACAGCGGCGAGCGCTTTGTTTCTAGCTCGTCATATCGATCGCATCGGTGCGCGTCGCATGTTGCAATTCGCACTCGCGCTGCTTGCGGCGTCACTCGTCGTCAGCGCGGCGGCACCGATTGTTACAGTGCTCGTTGTCGGCCAACTGATTGCAGGCATCGCGTCGGGCATTGCCTTGCCTGCGATCTATTCGAGTGCCGCCGCCATCGCGCCACCCGGGCGAGAGACCAGAACGATTGGCGTCGTGCTCACGGGCTGGACGCTCAGCATGGTGGTCGGCGTCGCATTGTCCGCCGTGCTGGCGGATCTCGTGCACTGGCGTGCGGTGTTCGTGGCGATTGCAGTCCTTGCTCTGGCGGCGATTGCGATGCTCGCGATCAGCAAACATCGTGACATTCCGGCAACCGAGTCGGCGCCGCTGCCGCTGGAAGCGCTGCAGATCAAAGGTATCAAACCTTTGCTCATCGCCTGCGGCGCCTTCATGGCGGCGTTCTACGGCATCTATGGTTATCTCGGCGACTATCTTCACAACAGCCTCGGCGAGCCGGTCAGCGCCAATGGCCTGGCGGCGCTCATTTACGGTCTCGGCTTCGGTGCCGCGGCATTGCTGGACCACATCGTCGATCGTTTCGGCGTCAAACGAGTCATGCCGGCCGCGTTCCTGGCCACGGGCATCGTGTATGTGAGCATGGCGTTGCTGGGCGGAAGTTTCACAGCGATTCTGGTCGCGGTGTTTTTCTGGGGACTGGCCAATCACTTCGGCCTCAACATTCTGATCATGCGCCTGAGCGCGATCGATCCGGCCCGTCGCGGCACCCTCATGGGATTGAACAGCGCTGTGACTTATCTTGCGGGCTTTGCCGGAACGGCCGGCTTCGGCCCGCTCCACACCGAATTCGGTTTCCCGATCGCGAGCTTCGTCGCGGCCGGGCTGATGCTGATTGCTGCGCTGGCGGCAGCGTGGCGTCAAAACGAGGAGGTCACACAATGGACTGCGCACCGACGCACATGAAATACTGATCGCGCCGCCAAGTTCGCGCGAATGCGTTGACCGACCGAGTGCGGGC
This sequence comes from Steroidobacter flavus, assembly GCF_042651805.1. NCBI lineage: Bacteria > Pseudomonadati > Pseudomonadota > Gammaproteobacteria > Steroidobacterales > Steroidobacteraceae > Steroidobacter > Steroidobacter flavus. Next base: position 1,832,874 of record NZ_JBHSDU010000015.1, read on the forward strand.
AGGGAATCGCTGGCCTCCTCCGGAAGAAGAAGAAACAGCGCATGAGCTCCATCGAGAAACTGATCGGCGCGGATACCCTGAGCACGCAGCGCTCCCTCCTGGTCGCGCATGCAGAGTTGCTGAGCGCGGAATTCCTGGAGTCGATCGGCAAGCTGCTGCGCGAATCCGTTCCGCCACTGTCGCTGGTTCTGCGCGACCGACTTGCTCTCATCAAACGTTGTCAGGAAGTCGGCATTGCCGCCGCCTTTGCTGAAATCGTCGCCAGCCGGAGCGATGCCCAGGTCCACGACTATCTGGACGACGTGATCGCCGGCTTCGTCGATTGCAACGGTTTCGACGCGAAGCGCGAATACCTCGCGCATCATCCCGAACTGCTCACCGGCGCGACGCTGCGCAAACTGGAATCGCGCGACGGGCTCGCGCCCGAGCAGCAACAGCAGTACCACATCGCGCACTATTTTATGACGCTCGCTCACGAGCTCGGCGTCGACCGGCTGACGACACAGACCAGAGATATCCTGCTGGCGCTCGAAGGCCTGTGTGGCTGCACTTCCGGCCCCGATCAGCAGGAATTCATCGAGCAGCACCCTTTGCTCTTGCATGCGGACGCGGAAGACATCGCCGCGGTATTCGAGCGGACCAACGTTCCGGACGGATACCGACGAGCGTTCAGCGCGCTGCGTGCGTTGCTCGCTAGTTGTCGAGCGACTGGCATTGCCGCTGCATTTGCCGAGAACTTCGAGGCACGCCGGGCACGCCTGTTCAAACGCGTATCCACGGCGACAGTCGGGCTGATGAGCCCGGTCACGATGGAAGACTTGCGCCGTCATCTCGAAGACTACCCGGAGCTCAGAGGCGATTGCTCCCACCCGGAGGTGAGATTCGACTCCGATCCCAATGATGACCTCATTCGGATCATCGACGGCGGTATCGAAGACCTCGCCTCGGACAAGGCGCTCAGCCCGCGGCAGCGCGCATTGCTGCTACGGAATGCAACCATCCTCCGGCGCGCGAGACAGATTGGAATAGCAGAAGCGATCGAAGAAGCGGTCAGCGATGCGCGCCGTGCCCTGCCGTTCGAAGCGGCGGTCGCGCTGCTGTCCAGCACGGCAGTCGAAGTTCTGAACGGTCGTCTCAGCATGCCCGATGCGATGACGCAGATTCAGGGTTCGAACGTCGTGCAAGTAATCCGCGAATCCGGCATTGGCGACATTATCAGCGTCTGCCTCGCCAGTATTCGCGATCCGCACGTGCATCTGACCGTTGCCGAGCTTCTCGATGCAAGCGCGACCCACGCAGCGCTTTCGATTGATAAATGCGCCCAGGCAAAAACCACCCTGTGCGGATACCTCGTGGAAGTGGTGCGCCTGCATCCCGGAGTCGAAGTACTCCAGCACCGCTCGCTGGCATTCGGCCGGGAAGCCGCCCAACTGCTCTCGGCCGCCTCGCTGCCGCTGCCGTACACGTTGGCATCGAACCTCACCGCCATCCTGATCGAAGCATTTAAACGCAGTGGCGCGAGCACGGTGCTGAATGAAGCCATAGAGACGATGCAGGAAGCGGCGCGACTGTTCCCCGACGAGCCGGCTGTGTTGACCAACCTGGGCTCGGCGCTCGCGATCCGCTATGGATCCTCCGGAGCGATGTCCGATATCGACGCAGCCATAGCCGCCCTGAGGCAGGCGGCCGCCAGCGAAAAGAAAATGGAACCGACAGAGCGCATCGGTATGCTGAGTGCGCTGGGCAGCTCTCTGCGCAAGCGCGCTTCAGTGCGCGGCGAGTCCGATCTGATCGAAGCCGAGGCGATCTATGAGGAGCTTTCCGCCAGCGTCCCTCCGGCCTCGCCCCATGCGGGACTGGTCCTGAACAATCTCAGCCTCGTGCAACGGGACCGGTTTCATCTCAACGCCGATCCCGCGCTCATCGACGCGGCGGCGAGCAACATGAGTCAATCCGTCGCGCTGGCGGCACCGCAGAGCTGGGAGTGGATCAACCGGGCCAGCAACCTCGCCGATATTCTGCTGACTCGTTACAACGCTCAGCACCTTGCATCGGACCTCGAGACCTGCATCTCGCTCACTCGCGATGTGCTCGAGTTGTCACCCCGAACTCCGCTTGCGATCAGCGTTCTGGCGACCGCACTGCTGAAGCGCTTCGACGCAACGGAGGACCGAAGCGACCTGGATGCGGCGATTCGCGTGCTGATGGTGGTACAAACCGGTGATGATGAGTTGAGAGGCGACGAGGACATTGTACGCGCCTGTATGCACGTGCTGCATCGTCGCTATGAGCTGGATCGGAACCCATCCGTCCTCGAGCAAGCGGTGGATCTCTCGCTCATGCTGCTTGAGAGGCAACAGGCCGGCTCGCTGCAGTGGGCGATTCAACAGGCCGAGATCGCGACCCTGCTCGAGCTGCAATATGAAGCCAGCGGATCTGCCACCGATCTGAATCGCTGTATCGAGGCGCGACGCCAGGCCTTGAGCGTGTTCACCGTCGAGCGCACGCCGACTTACTACGCACGCTCAGCCAACATTCTGGCCGATCTGCTGAGAAACATTCCGGACTGGCCGGCCGCACGTGAAGTCGGTCAGCGGGCGCTGGAAGCCCTGCAGGAGGTGCGCCGGCAGCGAGGCTTCGCGGGGGCGGCCGATTCCGAATCCGATCTCGATCTGACGCTGCTGTGCTCGAATCTGACCGAGGCCTGCCTGAAGTCGGAAGATTCCCCCGAGCGCAGACGTGAGGCGATGGTGTACGCCGAGGCCGGCAAGGCGCGAGCCTTCCTCGATCAGATGAGTACAGTGGACCTGCTCGCGCCCGCCGGCGTACCGGAAGACCTGCTGTTTCGCGAACGCGATCTGCGACTGCGTTTGCGCCGGCTTGCATCCGCCTCCGACAACGCGGCCGATGCGAGCTATCAATCGTTGCGGCGCCGGCTCGAGGACATTCTTCAAGCGATCGATCGCTATCCAGGAGCGCAGCCCTACGTTGCGATCCGCCGCGGCAGCACGCCGGAATGGAAAGATCTTGCGGAGCTCGCCGGTCTGCTCGGCGAACGTTGTGCCGTGGTCGAATACTCGATGCTTCTGAGCGGAGAGATGGTGGCGTTTGTGCTTCGGTCCGGATGGGAAGCCCCGGAAGTCATCCGCCTTCCGATCCACCAGCTCACCCTCCTGAACCGCTACATGCGTGGCTTCTTTCGCGAGTTGCATGGGCAGCGGCATCCGAGCCTGAATAGAAACGAATGGCTGGGGCTGGGAGCGCTGCTCATCGCTCCGCTGGAAGCGACGCTCCAGGATGTGGAGCTCGTGTACTTCATTCCCCAGCTGGGCCTGCGCTATCTGCCGCTGCACGCACTCACTCTCGGCGGCGAGCCCTTCATTACCCGTCGGGCGGTTGCGTACGCTCCATCCGCCGGAGTGCTGTTACGGATACTACGCGGCGAGCGCGAGCGCGCGATGCATGGTGCCCAGTCGCTCGTGATGTCGTACACGGACGGCGACGCTGCCGAAAAAGAACTGTTCGACCGCGAAGCGCAAGTCGTCGCTGACGTGCTTGGAGCGCTTTGCGTGAATGGAGAATTTGCGACGGAATCGGTGCTACGTGAGCATGCGCGGACCGCGAGCATCATTCACCTCTCATGTCACGGTCGGTTCGATTCGGAAGATCCGCTGAGCTCCGCCATCAAGCTTCACGGCGGTCTGTTCACTGCACGAGACTGGGCGCGCCTGCAGGTACGCAGCGATCTGATCGTCCTCAGCGCCTGTGAAACCGGGCTGAGCGGAAGCGGCAGGGGCGACGACATCGCCGGCATGACCAGCGCGCTGCTCTACTCCGGCGCCGCTTCCGTGCTGCTCACCTTGTGGCGCGTGAATGCGCACTCCACGCTCGAATGGATGGTCAAGTTCTACGAAACTCTGCAGGCGCTGTCGTCCTCGGGTGCGCGGAGTTTCGCCATCGCACGAGCCTTTCAAACAGCAACGCTTCACGTGCGCGAGCGGCATCCGGAAGTGCATCATTGGGGCGCGTTTATTCTGCAGGGAGATTGTCAATGACCGAGCACGATGCCGCCGCCGACGCCTTCTGGTTCGAGGAAGAGCTGGTCGCGGGAACCGCGGGCGATCGTCTTCCTCCCAAAGCCATCGACGAACGCGGAGAAGCGGCCAAGGTCACCGCCATCGTGCGCGTAGACCGTCCGCGCTGGCGCTTGCTCGAAGCACCGGCGGACGCGTTGCCATTGAATGGGACCGCGCGTTTCATATTGGTACGTCTCGGCTTTCAGTTCGACGTGCCTCCGCAAGAGCGGGGTCGCGGCGCGCTGTTTGTATTCGCACGCTGTCAAGCCAATTTGCTGCCGCTGAAAGAAGGTCACCCGGTACCGGTCATTTATGACTTGTATCCGAAGGACCTGTACGACGGCGAACCTCGCCAAGCGAAGATCGCGCTCAGTCCAAACATCAAGATCGGCACTGTCGAGGCCTCGTTGGGCACGGCGGAAGCGGACATCGGGTTGGGCATGGTCGCGCCCGTCGTGGTGGGCTGGCCGGGAGAGGACGAGCGCGCTCCCTACTGGGACATCACGCCGAACGACAAGAAGTTGCTGGGAACGCGGCATTTCTGGGCCGTGCTCGAAGTTCCTCGCGAGTGCGAGGGCGTGCGCATCAGCGCGATGGCGGAAGCGGAACTGCAAACACGATTCGGGCCGATTCCCCTGAGCCCGCGCACCCGCGCCTCACATCAGCGGCCAGTTCAGGAAATCACGTTCCAGAGCTAACCGTCGCTCAACGATTTCTGTAACGCCTGATACGCGCTGATCGACGACAGCACCGGCCATGCATCGAGGCTGGAGGGATCGGAAACGATCGTCCAGCCAGTGCCCGCCCGCTGCAGCGGCAACAGATGCACGGCGCGATCGTGCTCTGACTTCAATAGCGCCACGCAAACATCCGGACCGAGCGAGTACACGCTGCCAACGGTCCAAGGGGCGTGATTCGCGAACCAAATGAGATAGGCGCTGTAGTTATAAGCAGGAACTTCGCTGCCGCGCTGGAACACCGCGACACTCTTCGGCGTGCCGGCGGAGTACAGCACGGAGAGCTTTTCGACCGCCGGCTGCTTCGAGCTCGTGACTCGCAAATTCTCGGTCAACGTCGCGACCAGCTTGCTCACCGTCGATGCGGTCTGGTCGGAAGCCCGATTCAGATGCAGAACGATCGGGTCGGTCGCGACGACCTTGCGAGCCGCATCGACCGCCGCAGGCAGCATCGATAGTGACGTGTCGACTTGCGCCGGCGCTCCGACCTGCACACCGCCTTTATCAGCAAACGCCGCGGACACGATCCGACCGAGCAGGCTGTTCGTAAAATGATCGCCGATCTGGCAGGTGTCGCCGAGACAGCGAGCTGCATGCGACCAGGAGGCGTTGCGAGTACCGCCCTCCTCGAGCGCAGTCTCGTGCCTGACGACTCCAAACTGATATTCGCCCCAATGCAACACCGCCACCATGCGAACACTGCGCAACCCCGCGAACTGTTCGCTCAGCGATTGTGCCGTCGGGTAGTAATCGTTGACGCCGGCTCGAAGGTGCGGCTCGAACAGCGACGCCACCTTCTTGATGTCGCCCGCTCTGCCGATCTCGTAGTACGCCTTCAAGAATCGCGTCATCTGTGAATCGCCGGTCACGACCGGCGTCAGCAGATCGAGCGGAGCCGAGCGATAGTCTTCGACTTCGACCGTAGCCATCAGCGGTGCGCTGCTGGAACCGAGGTTGATGCGAGCTTCCCGAGGCTCACCCGCCTGAGCTGCAGAACCTACGGCGAATGCCGCGAGCAGCGCCAATCCCACCCGTCCGATCATCGTTCGCATCCCGCTCACGCCTTCCAGAGGCCGATCTCCGGGAGGTTCGCGGGCGACGCGCTGTTGGTTTCGCGGACGATCAGCTACTCGACCCCGTCGATCGCACAGCCCTCGATGTCACCGACGACTGTTTTTCTTGAAGCCGATGCGGTGTCGAGCAGTTCACGATTGAGCCTGCGAATGTCATATCGAGCTTCGACGAACGCACGCCCCTGCGCTCCCAACGATTGCAGCTCTTCCTCGGGCATTCTCGATAGCGCGCGAAGACTCGCGACGATGCCGTCCACGCAGCCGGGGTCGAAGCTATAGGGCCACATGATCGGCGCCGTCGACTCGCAAACGCCGCCGGTGCGGCTGACCGCCGCGATGGCTCGCATGAACAAAGCTTCCTGCACCACGCACGCCTGGTTCTCCTCCCAGGTGTTACGAGGGACGCTCGGTAACAAGAACACGTCGGCCTCGCTGTAGTGGCGCTTCAACTGATGCTGGTCGGCGCGCCCGAGCATCTCGACGTGTTCCTCCAAGCCATGCTGAGCGATAAAGCTCGTCAGCCGCTCCCGCTCCGGACCATCGCCGGCGATACGAAGCACGATGTCCTGCCCTTCCGCGACCAGCACCCGCAACGCCTGCAGCCCGAACAGAAACCCTTTTTCCTCACTCAACCGGCCGACCATGAGCACGTTGAGCTTTCCCTGTCTTCGATAGACGCGAGGGCACGGATCGGGAAACGTGTCGATATCGAATCCCACCTGCGAGATCACGATCCGCTCCGGCAACTGCCCGCGGCTGATCGCATGCTGACGCGAGCTCTGGGTATTGGTGAATACGATATCGAAGCTGTTGAATGCACTTCGCACCAGATCTTCCCGCGGCACCGGCACGCCGGGCAGCTCGCCGCCGTGGTAGTGCATCGTGATCACGGCGTCCGGATAGATGCTCTTCAGAAACTGCACGTTGATCGCCGCGCGCAGGTTGTGAACGATGCAGACATCCGGCGCCCGCGCCGGCAGCAGCACCGCTCGAATCAGATTGAGCCACCGATGTTTGAACGGCGCCCGATGAGCGAAACCCCGCATCGCTCGAATGGGGTGCCGACACACCGCGCCTAGAAATTTCCACAAGAACTTCGGCGCATCGCGCAGCGTAGCCGGCAGGTAACGCGTCTTGCTCACAAAGGCAGGCTCATCGCCGCCCGTGCCCACGCCGCCTTCATGCAAGCCGAAGGCATAGATGTCCAGTTCGTGACCGTCCCTCAGGAAACGATCGAATTGAACATAGTGATACGCCTTGTAAGGGCTGGGAAAATGCTCGGCGATCGCCAGAATTCTCAAGTCGGTCTCCCGCTGTTTGAGACCGAGAGTAATGTGAGAATTACCAGCGCTGCGTGCGACGGAGGTCTTAGGTGTCCGGAATCCGCAAGTTTTTGTGGGGATTGTGGCGCATGTTGGAAAGGTCAGAGCTTGGCTATTTTACTGAATCTGTCACCTCCGCCACGCTGGCGGCTCGGACCAGCGTCACCGGCCGCAACAGCCCCGACGGGGCCGGTTGCATCTTGTCCTGATCTTCCTCCTTGAAGCGCTGCCCATAACGTAGCTCCAGCAAACGTTTGCTTCGCGGCCGGGCGGACAGCGCATTGAGCGCACTGTTCATGACGACGATTTCGATCTCGTTCTTGCCGGGTCTCAGCAGCTTCGTCACATCCAAGCGCCACGGGGGCAGCCACACCGATCCGGCCTCCTGGCCATTCACGCGAACCAGAGCAGCATCACGCACGGGCGCGTCCAGTAGTGCGCGGGGCCGGTCTTGTCGAATGTCGGGTAGCGGAGAATCGGTGCCGAAATCAAGGAGGAGGCGCGTTGGATTCGCCAGCGCCGCCTTCGGAACAACGACACTGCGACGGTAAGTGACACTGCCCGAGTAATACTTCAGTTTCGGATCGTCGGCCCAGGACGCGCCGGGCTGCGGAGGTGTCGCGGTCACGCCTGCCGCTTGCACACGCCATCCGGTGGATAGATCCAGAACCGGCGCAAGCTGCTGCTCCGACGCTGGCTCGATCTGATCGAGCCCAGCAACAAACACGAGCAGCTTCGATTCATAGGGCGCCAGGTGAACCGCAATGTTTCCAGTGCCGGCGGAGCTACGTTCTCCGGTCACCGCATCCCACCATTCGCCGCGTCCGTTGTCGCCCGCGAAGCGAGCTCGCGTAGCAATCGGCCGCGGGCCCGTGTTGGCGATGAAATAGAGATCGCCTTGGTCGAGACGACGACGCACGAAGCCGAACGCCGAATCGAACGGCGCAAGCGACACTGTCGGCTCCAACACAGTGCGCAACGTTGATCCCACTGAATCGGGCGCGACGACACGAACGCGCTCCTTCGAAGCCCCTTCGATAAATCGCCGCGAAATCTGCTGAACCTTCTGACTACTCGCAGCGGCATCCATCAGCCCGCCACCTTGGTTGGGCAGGGCACCCGCGACGAGAACCTGACCTCCGTTGTCCACCCACGCAGCGATGCGCTCGAACGCGGCCGGATCGATCCGCGTGAGACTCGGAAGAATCAGCAGTCGATGCGTCAACTTACCGGCCCGAATCGCGCTCGCATCGATGAAATCGAATGTTTGTCCGGCATCGAGCACCTGCCCGACGATGTTCGGCTCCAAACGCTCACGCATGCCCTCGTTCACCGATGCACGCGACGGGCGCATGTCCGCGAACGCATCCTCCGTTGGTAGATAGATCGCAACGGAAGATTCCGACTCGCCCTCGCGCAACATCGCGCTGACCCGTTGCAGATACCGCGTCACTGTCGGCATGACTGGATACCACGGGTTGTGATCGTTGAGCGCGGCAGCGGCATAGAAAGCCCAGCCGGGCTCAGCGACGCCCGGCGGCGAATACGACCAACCGTGACCGACAATCTGATTCACGCCTTGCAGAAAATGACGATCCGCTTCAACTTTCATGTCCAGCGGCGTCGCGGCCCAGGAGGGTGAGTGCAACCACGTCCACGTCTCGGAAGAGACCACACCGCGCTCATAGACATGAGCGGCCGACGTGGCCCAGCGGGTCGAATTGAAGCGTCGCCAGTCAGCGCCCTCGCCCTCCGGCAGATCGACAAGTGCGTTGCTGGAGAGCGTCGGCGGCGGCAGCCCGTAAACCTGCGCACGAAAGCGAGTGCCGTGTTGTCTCGCCCAGGCATTGATCGGCGTTAGATAGCGTTCGTCGACGAGCTCCGACAAGGTGCGCGACCAGTCGAAGCGAACCGCCGCCCCGTCCGAACCTTCCGCGAACAGCGCGGGCAAATGCTCGAGCAAGTTGTAACCGCGGCGTCGTTCGAACTCCTGGGGAAGATCGTCGGTCCAGCTCGCACCGTAAGACTCCAGGCTGTCGGAGAACATCGCGTACGGCTTCGTGCCGCCGTCGAATGCACTCATCAACCGATCGCCGACCGCCGCCAGATGATCGGCAACGGCACCGGAGCTCAAATGATCGATGACAAAACCTTCAGCCCCCACCGCCGCCCGCTTGACCTGCTGCCCCGTTCGCCCGGCCATAAACAAGTACGCCTTCCGCTCTTGCGAAGTCGGACGCACATCGACCGCGGCTTCATTAGACAGCGGCAGCCGCACCCCATCAAGAAACAAACCTACGCCGTGTTCGCCCGGCTCCATCAAGGGCAGGCCGATCGTCGCCGCGCCAGGAGGAACGGAGATCTCGACCCTTCTAATCTCGGAGGCGGCGTGAGTAATCGAAACATGAGGCCCGCCGAACGGCCAGCCACTGCCGAGTGTCACATCCATCCGCATGCCCGAGGCACGGGCCGTCTCGCTCGTGTGCCGCAACGCTGCTAGAAATGTATCTGACAGATAAGGCGCATTGACGATGCCGGACGCGGGATCGTCGGTGGACAGCGCATATACCGGCTGCACTTCGAACCCGCCGAAGCCGCCCGCTTTCATCGCGGCAATTTCCCGATCCAGCTCGACATGCGTGACCGCCGGGCCGAACCACCACCAGCGCATCATCGGCCGCGCATCGTCGGCCGGCTGTTGAAATCGTTGCCACAGAGAAGCGGCGTCGCCACGCTCCTGCGCGAAGCAAACATTGCAGAAGAGCGCGACGAATAAGATTGTTATACGCTTCACGTGTCTTCCCCTGAACAGCCCTGAGATTATCAACGCGCCCGACGCTCGATCGATGTCATAGCGGAATCGATCGATTTAAAACACGCATCGAGGGAATCAGTTTAATGGCACATTCGCTCGCGACGACCCGTTCCATGCTCGCTCTGACGATGTTTGCGATGGCCGGGACCGCATTCGCTCAGTCCAAGGCTCATCAGATTCACACCTCGCCGCAAGCCGATCCCGGCGTGTACTCCGGGCGAGTGACGCCGAACTATCCCACGCCCTATGAGCCCGCGTCTGTTCAGAGTATCGAGACCACGCTGCAACGGGTTCACGCCTATCTCGAGCAAGCGAGCCCCGTGCGCATCGTGGATGGAGCGACCGGCACTCCAGTGCCCGACCTCAAGAAATTGCCGGCGCTCGCGGCACTGGACCGAACGGATCTGTTGATCCTCACGTACGAATGGGGTGTCACCTACTCAGGCATGCTGCTCGCAGCCGACATCACCGGCGACATGCGCTATCGGAAGTACACGCAAGAACGGCTCGATGGAATCGCGACGCTCGCCACGCATGCTAAGCAACATCTGGCCGCCGATGGTTCGGTCCCAACAGTCGCGCACGGCATGAGCATGCGATCGATCGTGAAGCCGCGCTCGCTGGATGATGCCGGCGCGATGTGTGCCGCCATGATCAAAGCGCATCGGGCTGGCGCCGGCAAAGAGCTGCGACCGTGGATCGACAACTACGTGCAGTTTGTTTCTGGAACGCAGTTTCGACTCGCCGATGGCACGTTGGCTCGCAACCGTCCGCTGCCGGAAGCGCTGTGGCTGGACGATCTTTACATGAGCGTGCCCTGTCTGGCTCAGGCGGGAAAGCTGACTGGCGACAGCCGTTACTTCGACGATGCAGCCAAACAGATCCTGCAGTTCTCGGAGCGAATGTTCGTGAAGGAGCGCGGTCTGTTCATGCATGGCTGGGTGCAAGGCATGCAGCCTCATCCCGTGTTTCCGTGGGCACGCGCCAATGGCTGGGCCATCATGGCCATGGTCGAACTACTCGACGTCCTGCCGGAAAATCATCCCGCTCGCACGAAGATTCTGGAGCTCTATCGACTGCATGCCGCGAGTCTCGCAGCGGCGCAGGGACATGCGGGCCTGTGGCATCAGCTCCTGGATCGGCGCGAGTCGTATGAGGAGACTTCAGCGAGCGCGATGTTCGTCTTTGCGCTGGCTCGCGGGATCAATCGCGGTTGGCTCGATCCGCGCGCGTTCGGTCCGGCCGTGTCACTGGGCTGGAATGCCGTCACCACGAAAGTGAACGAGAAAGGTCAGGTGGAAGGCACCTGCGTGGGCACGGGCATGGGCTGGGACCCGATGTTTTATATGTATCGCCCGGTGCACGTGCTGGCCGCGCATGGCTACGGGCCGGTGTTCCTGGCCGGCGCCGAGATGATCGCCCTACTCCGCACCCAACCTAACGTGGCCGTCCACGACGGCGGCGTGCACTTCGGTAAAGCGCTTCCCGACTAGCGGCAGCGCGCACTCGGCAAGTGCGACCCTGCTAGCGGGGTGTGTGGAATCAACGGCTCGCGGTCACCTGATTGCGAGCCTCGCGGATCGCGTGGGCGAGATCGAGTACGGCTGTGGCGTAGAACGTCGAACGGTTGTAACGGGTGACGGCTTCGAAGTTGCCGAAGCCCGCCATGTATCTCGACGGCTTGCCCGGGGTCGGCAGCTCGACGACCGAGCACATGCCCTCGGGCACACGCTTGACGGCAAACCTGACGCCCTTCTCCTTCAACGCCGCCACTTCGTGCGTGCGCTCGAGGCCGCTCACCAGATCGGCCGCGCTATGCGGCGGCAAATGCACCGGCACCAATGCCGGCTCGCCATCCGCCCAGCCAAACGACTTGAGGTAGGCGGCAATGCTGCCGATCGCGTCGGAGGTGCTGCCGGACAGGTCGATGACACCGTCGCCATCGAAGTCCACCGCGTACTTGCGAATGCTCGACGGCATGAATTGCGGCAGCCCCATTGCGCCGGCGTACGAACCTTTGATGGTCAGCGGATCGATGTTGAAGTCGCGCGCCAACAGCAACAGCTCCTTCAGCTCGTCACGGAAGTACTCCTGACGGCGCGGCCCGTCGAACGCAATGGTCGTGAGCGAATCGACGACCCGGAAGGATCCGGTGTTCTGCCCGAACGCGGTCTCGACGCCGAGAATGCCAAGGATCACTTCAGGGGGAACGCCATACTCGGCCTGCGCACGGCGCAGATCCGCTTCATGAATGTCCCAGAACCGGGTGCCCGCCGCGATCCGCGTCTTGGTCAGAAACTTGGCCCGATACTTCGGATAGGAACGGCGCACGGGCGGCGTGCCGGTCTGCGGCCGCTCCGGGCCGATCAAGCGCGACACCACCGGTTGATACCGGGCGTCGCCGATGACCCGTTCGAGCTCGGCGGCTTCCAGGCCGTGCTCGGCCTCCATCGCCTCGATGAACTCACGCACCTCGGGTCGCGATAAATAACCCGTGCTGGCGCTCGCCGACTGGACACAGACAAAGGCCAACAGAACCGCACCGGCGAAACGCAAACTCATCGCTCTTTCCCGAAAAAAGTGATCCAAGTCTCAGCCCGACCGCCCAGCGGCCCGGGGTTGCCCCCCGTTGTTTGTTCATCGGCTGGATGAGGCAGAACATAATGTCGACGGGGCAATTATTGAAGTGATGGTGCTCACATTCTTTGTCCCGCTACGGGGATGCCGAGTGTGTGCTGGCTGTGCGGCAGTCGCCGGAGTACATTCGCGCGCATCTGGAACCGGAGACTGCGCGTGACGCGTCGAACTTATTTGCTGATTTTGGCTGCTGCTTTCGCCGTGCTGTGGGCCGCGCTCGCCATCGCGCCCTTGCACCGGTCGGACTGGCTGCTCGAAAACGTGCTGTTACTGCTGGGCGTCGCCGGCATCGTGGCAACCTCGCGCGTCTTCCCCCTATCCCGCGTCTCGTACACGACCCTGTTCGTGTTCTTCTGCCTGCATACGATCGGCGCGCACTACACTTACTCCGAAGTCCCATACGATCAGGCGGCCCGGGCCTTATTCGGCTTCTCGATCGATGAGCTGTTCGGCTGGGAGCGCAACAACTTCGATCGGGTCGTGCACTTCAGCTACGGGCTGCTGCTCGCCTACCCGATTCGCGAAGTGTTCCTGCGCGTCGTGGCGGTGCGCGGGTTCTGGGGCTACTTCCTGCCGCTCGACCTGACAATGTCCACGTCCATGCTCTATGAGCTGATCGAATGGGGCGCCGCGGTCGGCTTCGGCGGCGACCTCGGTGCGGCCTTCCTTGGCTCGCAAGGCGATGTCTGGGATGCCCAGAAAGACATGGCGCTCGCCTCGCTCGGCGCGCTGATCACCATGACTGTGACTGCGTGCATCAACATCGCCTACCAACGCGACTTCGCCCGCGAATGGGCCGACAGCTTCCGCGTCCGGAACAACCAGCCCCTCGGCGAAGAAGCGATCGCCCGGATGCGCGGCGAAGCTATGCCCTGAGCTTGTTCAGCGTGGCGAACTCGCTGTCCGAGAGCTCGATCTCGACCGCCGCGACGTTTTCCTCGAGGTGCTTCACCTTCGATGTGCCCGGGATCGGCAACATCACCGGGCTGCGCTTGAGAATCCACGCCAGGGCAATCTGGCTCGGCGCGACCTTGTGCTCCTTCGCGATCTTGTCCAGCACCGAGCCGGACCGCGCCAGTTCGCCGGCGGCGAGCGGATACCAGGGAATGAAGCCGATGCCCTGCTGCTCGCAATGATTCAGAACAGCCTCGGCGCCGCGGTTCGCCAGGTTATACATGTTCTGCACCGTCGCGACCGGGAAGACCTTCGACGCCGCTTTGACGTCTTCGACGCTGACTTCGCTCAAGCCGGCAAACCGAATCACGCCTTCGTCGAGCAACTGCTTGACCGCACCGAACTGTTCGGCGCGCGGCACGTTAGGATCGATGCGATGGAGCTGCCACAGGTCGATGCGCTCCACCCCGAGCTTTTTCAAACTCGCGTGCGCTTGTTTGATCAGATACTCCGGCCGGCCATTCGGCACCCACTCATCGGGCCCGGGTCGGGTCAGGCCGCCTTTGGTCGCAATGACCAAGCCCTTGTAGGGATGCAATCCCTCGCGCAATAACTGTTCGGACACATCGGGACCATACGAGTCCGCGGTGTCGATGAAATTCACTCCGAGCTCGGGCAGGCGCTTCAACACGCGCAGCGATTCGGCTTTGTCCTTCGGGGGCCCCCAGATGCCTTCGCCGGTGATGCGCATTGCGCCAAAGCCCAAGCGGTGAACTTCGAGCTCGCCGCCAATTCGAAACGTGCCCGAGCGGGCTGCAGTCAAAGTAGCCATGGTGATCTCCACGTCACGAGGGTCGCAGACTCCGCCAAAAGCGCGGGACAGTAAAGCCGGTGCCCGTCACGAGTGCCGCGCTAAGAAATCACTAATGGCGCAGCTGACTCGTCGACCCGGGCAGGCTCGCTCAGCCGCGTCGTCATTCCAATACGTGCCGCGATCTCGTTCCACAACGCCGAATACGCTTGTCCCTCGGCGCTCTTGGGCGCATAGGCTGGCAGCGGCGCCCGACGCAATGTCATGCGTTCGATCTCACTGGCGTATTTGATTTCGGTCACGAGCATCGAGGGCTGTTGCTCGCGCACGCTCGCGATCACGGCCTCGTGCAGGCCTTTGCGCCGATCCACCATGGAAAAGAACGGCAGCACCACAATATCGGTCCACCCCTGGCTGCCGATGAACTCATTGAGCTGCGACAACATGCGCACCGAGAGCGGCGTCGGCAGCATCGGAACGATCACGGCATCCGCGGCCCGGAGCACGTTTTCGGACAGCAGCGAAATGCCAGGCGGACAATCCAGAAACAAAACGTCGTACTTCTCGCTCAGCGGACCGCTCATTCGCAGCAGCCGTTCTGTCGGCCGCTTCTTGGTGCTGAGATGAACGTCGAAATTACGATACGAGAAGTGGGCGGGAATGACGTCGAGCCGCGGGTGGGCCGTCGGCACCAGTAACTCGGGCAGCTCACGCTTGCCCGCAACCAGTTTCTTCGCCGACGCGCCTTCGCCGCCTTCAGCCCGCAGGATGTATGTGGCCGCCCCTTGCGGGTCGAGGTCCCACAAGACCGTGGCAAAGCCGGCCGCCGCGCTCAGGAACGCCAGATTGACGGCCGTGGTGGTCTTGCCCACCCCGCCCTTGATGTTGGTGACCGCGATGATCTTCATTCCGGGCGGAATAATGCTCCATCGCGGTCACCCGGTCATCAAGGCCGACCAATCGGCACGAACAGCGTGCTCGGGCGCGATTTGTCGTGATACAGCTTCACGGTGACCGGACGCGCATCGGCCAGCGTCTCGGAGGAAACATCGCCGCCACTATTGTAATTCTTCTGGCTGTACGTCGAGTTGACCGGTCCGACGACCAGCCGCAGCCGGCTGCCCTTGCGGACCATGCGGGAGGTGAACGTGAAGCCGTCGAACTCATATTTCTGCGCCTCGCGAGTGGTGACCAGCTTCGCCTGGTGCCCGCTCTCCCGATAACGGGCGCGCTGCTGATCGTTGCTCAGCAGAATGGAGCTGGCGTCCGGCCGGATCTCGTAGACCGAGACCGCGAAGTCGGTATCGGGCTGGTCGATGGCGAGCCAGGCCGACAGCTTGAAGAAGCCGCTGAGCTCCGTATCACGTTCGAACGGCGCCGTGTGATACACGAGCACCTTGCCCTGCTGCGCGTAGATCGGGCGCTGATCCGTGAGCGACGAAGGATCCAGGCCACGCTCGACCTCGGCAATGCTCAGATCACGCGGATCGTAGACATATTGATCGGGCTTGCCCTTCCCCGGCGAAGTGCCGAGCGAGCCCGATGCCAGCACGTCGGCGGCACTGCCATTCGAGTCCAGGAAATAAGAGCGCGATTCGGATGTGACGGCTTCCAGCGTATCGGCATAGCGCCACTTGTCCGTATCCATCACGTAATACGCCACGCGCTTCTGCAGAAACTCCGGCTTCTTCCCGCCTTGCATCGTCCAGCTGAACCAGTCGAGGTGCAGCTTCGGCAGATCGACCAGGCTCGCCGGCCCGAATTTCATGCCGCCGAACTCCGCCTGCGGGGTGCGAGTGCCGGCGTGATCCCAGGGACCGATCACGAGATAGTGCCGCGCCTTCGCCTCCGCGTTGCCGTGTTTCATATGCTGGCGATAGTGCTCGATCGCACCCAGCTGATCGCCGTCGTAGCTGCCGGTGATCGTCAGGATCGGCAGCGACAGCTTCGCGTACTGCTCGGACGTCGGGTTGTATGAATCCCAGTACTCGCCGAGCTGCGGATGCGCGACCCATTCCTGGAACGTCTTGTTCGGATTGCCGAGCATCGTGTCCAGATTCTTGAAGGGCGTGCCCGACTCGTACCACTGACGATTCACCGTGCCCCAAAACGCGGCGTCCGCGAAGATATTGGCCTGCGAGGCATTGCCGCTGGTGAAGGTGAGCCATTGCATCAAATAAGGAGCGGCGATGTTCCCGCGCATCGGGAAGTCAGTGCCCGCATGCGGCGAGGCCACTGGCACGATGGTCGCGAGGTGCGGCGGAAATTCCTTGGCCGTCACCCACTGGTCGTAGCCCGCATACGAGCCGCCCCACATCGTGACCTTGCCGTTGCAATAAGGCTGTTGCGCGAGCCATTCGACGACGTCGTGACCGTCGTGCGCTTCCTGGATCAGCGGGCGGAATTCGCCTTCGGAGTTGCCTCGACCGCGAACGTCGACGGTCAGGAACGGATATCCGTGAGCGGCGAAGTACACGCCGCGATCGTGATAGCTCTGCGCGATGTACGGCGTCAGCGTGAAGACACAGGGCGCGGGCTCTTTCTGATCCCGGGGCGTGTACACGGTCGCGTTCAACTTCACGCCGTCGCGGAGTGGGATCTTCACGCCCCACTGAAACTTGATCTTCTCGGCATCGGTCGGTGGCTGCTGATCGGCGCGAACACCGGCGCTGGCGAATGCCCCCAGCATGACCGTAAACACCAGGGTCGACTTGAAATTCACGTCTTGATCTCCGAACCGTAAACGGCGGCCAGTCTAGCCATTCCGTTCATTCCCACCGGCTCAATTAGCAACGATTGCACCGCCCTTCATGACGAACCGAATCTGCCGGAGCACCCGCACGTCGTCCGTCGGGTTGCCTTCGACGGCCACGAGATCGGCGAGCAGCCCGGGGCGGACCGAGCCGACCTTGGTATCGATCCGGAAGATCTTTGCATTCCCCGAGGTTGCCGCGATCAAAACGTCGCGGGCCGGCATGCCGGCGGCTTGCATCAGCTCCAGCTCGCGAACGTTGTCGCCATGAGCGAAGACCCCCACATCGCCGCCGGCGCAAATGGTGACGCGCGCGGCCCGGGCGGCGTTGAAACTCGAGCGTGCAGTCTCGACCGCCTTCGGCGCTGGATCGCGGCCGTCCCAACCTTGATAGCGAGCGACCGCATCGGATGCAGCCAGCGTGGGACACAAGGCGACGCCGCGCTCCTTCATTAGAGCGAACACTTCCTTGGTGCCGCCGTAGCCGTGCTCGATCGTTTCGACGCCGGCGGCGATTGCCCGACGCATGCCTTCGGCAGTGCTTGCATGAATAGCGACGGTGCGGCCGGCATCGTGAGCGGCTTCGGTCGCCGCTCGCAGCTCAGCGGCGGACAATGTGGGACGACCTTCTTCCCCGGGGCGCCAGCGGTAATCGGCATAGAGCTTGATGACATCCGCCCCGGCCGCGATCTGGCGACGAACCGAAAGGACCACGCCCTCGCCGCTCGCCTCCTCCGCGCCTTGAGGAACTTCGACGCCGGGCTCGAAACCTTTCGGTCCATACGCGCCGGTGGCCACGATGGCACGCGTGGCCACCAGCATGCGTGGGCCGGGAACGATTCCTTCATCGATCGCTTGTTTCAAGCCCACGTCCGCGAAGCCGGCACCTTCGGTCCCCAAGTCGCGTGCAGTGGTAAATCCTGCCAACAGCGTGGCTCGCGCGAATGTCACCGCGCGAGCGGTTCGTAGCGCGACCGATTCATGCAGCACCTGATCGTCCCAACTGCGCTCGTTGTACGGATGCAGGAATAGATGACTGTGACCTTCGATCAACCCGGGCAGCAGCGTTTGGTTTGCAAGAACTACCTCGCGCGCACCCGCCGGAGAAGTGATGTCAGCGCCGGCCGCGACGATGCGATCTCCCTTGACGAGCACGCGCCACCCTTCGTGCATGGTAGTCCCGTCGAACACTCTCGCCGGTCGAAGCAGAATGGCCGTCTCGTTCGATTCGGCAGCGGTCGCATTCAGACAAAGGAACGCGGCGATCAGGAGCGCAGGGAATTTCATAGCGACGCATCCTGCAACATGCATCCTGGAAAATACAGACCCACAGCGTGCACCAAAAGAAATAAAACATAGGGAACATCCGCAATTTTTCGGTGCGCCTGGTTGTATACAGACGCGTCGAAGAAATGTTTCTAACGGTCGTTGACTTCCAAACGTCAGGCGGATCACAGTGGCGCCACCGCACGGGCCCACGAGCCCAACAACAAGAGAGGCAGGGAAATTATGTGTGAACCGTCGCGCCAGCCGCGTCGCTGGCTCATTCCTTTCTTTTCACTTTGCATCGGCTTGACGACCACGGCGGCCCTCGCGCAGGAGAGCATCCTGAGCGCGCCAGGCGAAACGGCGCCGCCCGGCTTTGCAGTCAAGGGCAGAGCCAGTGCGGACGACGTGCCGCATCCCGCCGGCGAACGGCGCCGGGAAATGCGCAAGCAGGGCTTGGAAGAAAAGGTCCGCGCCGAAGCGACGGGCCAGGCGTCGAGCCAGCTGACCGGTCAAAGCTTCGGCCAGGGCGGGCGCAAAGTGCACCGGATCGGTCGCGGCAAGTACCAAGGTAAATATATCGAGCTGGAACGCGAGAGCGAGGACCTGATCTTCACCGTGCTGGGCGAATTCGGCACGCAGATTCATCCCGCGCTCGGCGGCCTGCCCGGCCCGGTGCACAACCAGATTCCTGAACCGGATCGCACCGTGGACAACAGCACCATCTGGGCACCGGATTTCTCGCGCACCTATTTCGAGCAGTTGCTGTTTTCCGAAAAGCCCGGCGCGATCTCGATGCGCAATTTCTATATCGAGCTGTCATCGAACCGGTACACGGTCGACGGCGAGGTCACCGATTGGGTGCCCGTGCCGTATAACGCCAACCGTTACGACGACGACGTCACTTACAACTGCACCTTCCCGGGTCTGCCCGGCGCCTATCCGTGCGCCGGCGTCTGGTTGTTTCTGCGCGACGCGCTGAACGGCTGGTACAACGCGCAGATCGCAGCCGGCAAGACTCAAGCGCAGATCAATGCGGAACTGGCGAAGTTCGACGTGTGGGATCGAAACGACTATGACGGCGATGGCAATTTCGACGAGCCCGATGGTTACATCGATCACTTCCAGGCGGTGCATGCCGGCATGGGCGAAGAAGTCGGCGGCGGCGTCCAGGGCGGCGCGGCGATCTGGAGTCATCGCTGGTTCGCGTACTACAACATGGCCGGCCTGCTCGGCCCCGACAACAACAAGGCCGGCGGCGTGCGCATCGGCAACAGCAATTACTGGGTCGGCGATTACACGGTCGAGCCGGAGAACGGCGGCGTCGGCGTGTTCTCGCACGAGTTCGGTCACGACCTCGACTTGCCCGACCTGTACGACACCAATGGCGGCGACAACTCGACCGGCTTCTGGACCTTGATGTCTTCAGGCTCGTACGGCAACGACGGCAAGACCGACATCGGCAGCAAGCCGGTGCACATGGGCGCTTGGGAGAAGTTGCAGCTCGGCTGGCTGAACTACGAAGTGGCGCACGCGGGCAAGAAGTCTGAACACAAGCTCGGGCCTGCCACTTACAACACCCGACAAGCGCAGGCACTCATCACCGTCCTGCCGGACAATGTTTTAGGCGCGTATGCGGGCAACGCCTTCTATTACAGTGGCAGCGGCGCATTACTCGATACCACGATGTTACGCACCGTCACGCTGCCCACCGGCACAGCGTCGTTCAGCGCGCAGGTTCAATTCGACATCGAACAGGATTGGGACTACGCCTATCTGGTGGTCGTCGCCGGCGGCGTCACTCATTTCGTACCGACCAGTCTGTCCACGACCACCGACCCGAACGAGCAGAACTTCGGCAATGGCATCACCGGCAGCACCGCGTTCGAGTGGGTGCCGATCAGCGCCAACCTGACCGAGTTCGCGGGCCAGACGGTGCAGATCGGCTTCCGCTACTGGACCGATGGCTTCACCAACGGCCTGGGCCTGATGGTCGATGACATTCAGATCACCGGTCAGCAAACAGACGGTGCCGAAGTGACTGTGCCCTGGGTATACAGCCCGCCGAGCAGCGGCTTCCGTTCCGTGCAGGGCGATCTGGGCAGCTTCTTCAACGCCTATGTCGCCGAGTTCCGGCAGTACAAGGGTTACGACAAGAGCCTGCGCACCGGCCCGTACGTGTTCGGCGATCTCAACTCGCCCGCCTTGCAGGACTGGGTGACTCATTTCCCCTATCAGGAAGGCTTGCTCATTTCCTATTGGGACACGCGCCTCGGCGATAACAACACCAGCGCCCATCCCGGCCTGGGATTGATTCTGCCCATCGACGCGCATCCCACCCCGCTGACTCGCGAAGCCGGCGTGGTCTGGAGCTCGCGTTATCAAAGCTTCGATTCGCCGTTCGGTCTCGAGCGCACCGATCGGCTGAAGCTGCGCCGCCTGGGCGTGGACTATGATTATCCGTCACAGCGCGGCGTGCCGGTGTTCGACGATCGCGTGCAGCACTGGCGCGCGGAATCGCCGGCTGCCGGCGTGAAGAATCCCAACACTGAAACTTTGATCCAGGTGAAATCGGTGAGCCGCGACGGCTCGATCATGGAAGTCGAAGTCAAACCGGCTCGCCGCGGTCATCGGCCCAGGGAATGGGTGTGGGATCATAAGCGCTGGAACTGGTGGGACTGACCTGACGAAGACCGTGTGATTGCGAAACCCCGCACGAGTCCACTCTCGTGCGGGGTTTCTTTTTGGCCATCACGCGCGTTTACGAAACGTATTCCTGTACGCTCGCGGCGACGTCCCGACCACACGGGCGAAGTGTTCTCTCAAAGATGTCGATGAACTGAAGCCCGCCGTCGCGGCCACGCGTTCAATCGAGAGATCCGTCGTTTCTAATGCGTGCTGAGCACGCCTCACGCGGGTTTGCAGTACCCACTGCAGCGGACTGACGCCGAGCTGTTCCTGAAATCGTCGTGTGAGCGTGCGGATGCTCACCTTCGCCTGTTCCGCCATCGATTCGAGCGTCAACACTCGATCGAGCCGGCGTTCGATCCATTCGAGCAGCTGCTGTAATCCGGTGGAAGATTCCGGCGGCTGATACACGATGAATTGCGCCTGTCCGCCGGCGCGCTCCAGCGGCATGACCGACAGACGAGCCGCATCGGCTGCCACCGCCGCGCCGTGATCCGTGCGGATCAGATGCAGACACAGATCGAGACCAGCCGCGGCACCCGCGGATGTGAGAATGCGCCCGTTGTCCACGAACAGAACATTTGGATTTACGTTGATCTGCGGGTAACGAGCCGCCAGCATCGGCGCGGCCAGCCAATGCGTCGTCGCGCTCAAGCCGTCGAGTAAACCGGTTGCCGCGAGTACGAATGCGCCGGAACAAATTGAAGCGATCCTCGCGCCGGCGGCGTTGGCGGCGATCAGCGCGTCGATGATGGATCGCGGGACTGGCTTCGTTACGTCGCTCATTCCGGGCACGATCACTGTGTCTGCCTTCACCAGATCGCGCAAGCCGTGCTTGACGTGCATATCGAACGCGTCAGTACGAATGCGCCGACTTTGCCCGCACACCAGCACTTCATAAGGCCGCTGCCCCGCCCGCACCCGTGCGCGCCCGAACACCTCGCACGGCGTCGTCAAGTCGAAAGGCACGACCCCATGAAACGCCAGCACCGCCACTTTGTGAACCCTGCCCTTCGCCATCGACCGCCCCGCCCACTGTTGGCCAGAATCCTTCGAATGTCGGCATTCTAGCCGATGGTTCGATCCACAGCCGGGCCTCATGATGCAGCCTTCGGCAGCTCGACTCGCGGCTTGGCCCGACGATGCGGCTTGCGACAAGGTTTCTCACGACATGACGACACATTCCCTCGCGCGTCTGCGCGATCTCGATCATCTACGTCTTGCCGCGCTCTTCGAGGGCGCGACGTTGCTGGCGTTGCTCACCGTCGCCGTTCCGTTGAAGCACCTCGCTGGCCTGCCGCTGGCCGTCTCAATTGCGGGCCCGGTGCATGGGCTCGCCTTCCTCGTCTACCTGTGGCTGACGATAAACATCGCCGCCGGTGCGGAGTGGAGTACGCGTGACCTGGGGCGCCTGCTGGGTGCCGCGTTCGTGCCGTTTGGATTCGTTTCCACGTTGCGCTTCATCCGCAGACGTCGGGCCGAATCGATCTCATGAGTTATTTGCTGATCAAGTCGCTGCACATCTGCGCGATCATTCTCTGGATCGCGGGCATGGTGCTCCAAGCCGCGACATTGCAGTTCTCTGTAGAACGGCGCTTGTTAGAAAGTCTGCGGCGCTGGGATCGGCGCGTCACCGCGCCCGCGATGCTCGTCGCCTGGATCACGGGCTTGTTCCTCGCCAATCTGGGCGATTGGTTCGGCAATGGTTGGCTGATGATCAAACTGACGTTCGTGATCTGCCTGGCGGCGTTGCACGGCCTGCTCGCGGGACGGCTGCGCAGACGGTTGGAATCGGGGGTAGCGAATAACCCGCCATTGTTGAGTGTCACGTTGGCGGGATTGTTCGGGCTGACGGCCAGTATCGTAGTCCTCGTCGTCGTCAAACCGTTCTGACGCGGAGACGTCTATTTCCCAGCCATCGCCCCCGCGACGTAACCTGCGGCAGCCAATTCACGCTCCGCTTGTTTGAACCCATAGGCAGGAACGAGTTCATCAGTGCGATCGCCAACCTGTTCCCACTGCGCGATCACGCGCTCGCCGGCATCCGCATCCCCACCGACCTGAACCCCTTTCGTCAGCGTGACATGTGCCTGAGCAAAATGCCCAGCGCCAGCACACAGGATCGCCCGATTCGGCGCTTGCTCGCCGACCAACGCAAGCAACCCAGGGCTGACCAGCCTAGGCTCGAGCCGCTGCAAAGCTTCTTCCGCCAGCACACCGTGAGTCATCTGCGTGGCGGCCGTGGGCGCCAGGCAGTTCACGCGAACGTTATGTTTCTCGCCTTCGAGCCCGAGCGTCTGCATCAGCCCGACCAGCGCCATTTTCGCCGCGCCATAGTTGGATTGACCGAAATTTCCATAGAGCCCGGAGGAAGAAGTAGTCATCACCACGCGACCATACTGTTGCTGACGCATGATGTCCCACACCGCCTTGGTGCAGATCACTGAGCCCATCAAATGAACATCGATCACCAGGCGGAAATCCGCGAGGCTCATCTTGGCAAAGGACTTGTCGCGCAGAATGCCGGCGTTGTTGATCAGAATATCGATGCGCCCCCAGTTCGACATCACCCCGCCGATCATGGTGGCAACCGCCGCCTCGTCAGTCACTGAAGCCGCCACCGGAATCGCCTCGCCGCCCGCAGCGACGATTTCATCGGCGACCCGCGTGGCAGCCGACGCATCCATGTCGTTCACGACAACTTTCGCACCGTACCGGGCCAACAACAGCGCATGCGCGCGACCCAGTCCGCCGCCCGCTCCAGTAACGATTGCGACGCGCGATTCCAATGTCATTTCAACTCCCCTTCACTTACCACACACGGCCAGGAAACCGCCGGCCATGAACCTGGCCATGCGTTTCTTCACGGCCTCGAAATCTTCCGACTGACACAGGCCGCCGGACAGCTTGTCGATACGACCGGTGCGCGCCAACGTCAGCAACAACGCGCCAGTCACGAAGTGATATCCCCAAAAGATATCCTCGTCGTGACAATCGGGCAGCGCCCGCTTCAGCAGCCCGATCAGCTTCAAGACCACCGGATCGAAATGCTTGTCCATCAACTCCGCACCCCACTCCGGGGTATTTGCGACCTGCGCGCCGAGCCGGCCATAGTTCTTCCAGCGCTTGCCGCCCTGGATATAAAGATCCAGGTCGGTGTCCAGGAACGCATGCAGCGCCCCTTCCACCGTCGGCTTGCCGTCGGTCTGCGCCTCGTACGCGTCGAGGGCGTCCATTCGTCGCGTGCTCGTGACTACGGCGCGCCGTCCGAACACCTCGTCGAACAGTTTCTTCTTGTCCCGGAAGTAATAATTCATCAGCGTGTGATGCACGCCGATCTGTTTGGCCACGTCCTTCAACGTCACGCCATACAGACCATGTTTGGAGAACAGGTCCTCCGACACGTCCAGGATCTGCTCCATCATCTCGGCGCGCTGCTCCGCCTTGGTCGGGCGCTTGCCGCGAGCCTTGGCGGGTTTGGCGCTGGACGCTTTCGTCTTGCTCGCCTGCTTACGCCGGGTCTTGGCTTTTTTCACGGGCACATTTACAGACACTTCAGTCGGCCTCCATCGTCTACGGCACGGCCGGGGCGCGCCGCGCCTCAGCCACCGCCGTATTCTAATCTGAGGCGCATCTTGTCGATCTTTCCGGTCGATGCCAGCGGCATTCGCGACAGGCGGAGCACCGCGTCGGGAATCCACCAGGGCGCCACCTGCCCGCGCAGCGCGGCGAGCAGGGCCTCATCGGTAATTGACCGAGAGTCGCGCAGCTCCACCAGCAACACCGGGCGCTCGCCCCATTTCGGATCGGTCCGACCGATCACCGCGGCCAGCGCGACTTCGGGCAGGCGACCGACGATGGCCTCGATCTCGGCGGGATTGATCCACTCGCCGCCCGACTTGATCAGGTCCTTGGCGCGGCCGGTGATGATCAGCTGTCCGTCCCCGTCGATGCGGGCCAGGTCGCCCGTGTTGAACCAACCATCGGCATCGGTCGCGGACCGTTCATCTCCAAAATAGCGGTCGATGACGCTGGCTCCGCGCACGCGCAAATGTCCCTCGATGCCACGTTGCTCGGGAAGCGGTCGCCCATCGGCATCGGTCAGCAACAGATCCACGCCGATCGCGGGACGGCCTGAAACAGAGGCCGAGCGCTTCGGATCGTTCGGCGCCGACATCGTGCCGGAGGGCGACAGCTCGGTCATGCCCCAACTGGTCTGCAAAGAAACACCGAGGCGTCGCTCGATACGTTCCATCAACGCAGGTGGCAACGGAGCGCCGCCAACCAGGATACGTTTCAACGTCGGCAGCTCGGCGCCCGTCGCTTCCAGATGTTCCACCAATCCCAGCCAGACCGTAGGCACCCCCACTGCAATCGTTACACCCTCCGCTGCAATCAGGCGCGCCAGACTCGCGCCGTCGGCATGACGGCCCGGCAAAACCAACTTCGCCCCGGCGGCGGGCACCGCGAACGGCAGGCCCCAAGCACCGGCATGAAACATTGGCACGACGGTGAGCACGCTGTCGGCGGCGGTGATGCCCAACACATCCGCCTGAAGTAGACGCAATGTATGAAGGAAGCTGGAGCGATGGGTGTAAGTAACGCCTTTGGGGGCGCCTGTCGTTCCCGAGGTGAAACACAGCCCGGAGGCAGAGCGCTCATCGAAATTGCCCCACTCGACCGGAAGGCTATGCGCCCCAGCGGAAATCCCGCGAGACACCGACTCGCGATACGCGCCGGTCGCCTCTTCAAGCGACATCACCGCCGGGCCATAACGTTCACCACGCCACGCAGACACCGCCCCGTCGATGATGACGACGTTCTCAACCGTCGACGTGCGCTCGATGATCTGCTGTGCGAGCGGCGCGAGATCCGCGCTCACAATCATCACTCGACACGCCGACTGCGCGAGCATCGAAGCCAGCTGTGCAGCAGTCAGCCGAGGATTGAGCGTGTGGCAGACCGCGCCCATGCCCATGATCCCGTACCAACTCTCAACGTGAGATTGGGTGTTCCACGCCAGCGTGGCCACGCGATCGCCGAAACCAATGCCGAAATCTCTGAGCATCGCCGAGACACGCAAGCTTCGCGCTCGCAAGTCGGCATAGCTCGTGCGATCGGTTTTGCCACCATCGCGCCCCGTCACCACTTGCGCTCGCGGGTGCCACTTGGCTGCGTGATCGAGAAACTTATCGAGAGTCAGCGGAAACTCTTGCATGGACCCTTCAATCATCGACACTGCTCCACGGGCGGCGGCAGTTGCGGTGAGAGGACCCCGACATTCCAATTCCACGACTGTGCCCCGCTCGCACGACGCCGGCACACGACGGCCTCATTCAATTCATACATGCCCGGCATGAGACGGGTCGCCGCTTTCGGCTCGCTGTCAAACGTCATATAGGTGCGAGTTGAACCATAGGCCGGCCAGCTCGGCTGCCCGGTTGCACTCGGTTCAGTCGTACGAATGAAGCTGGACCAGTAATCGAGCATCGCATCGGATAGTTCTGTCTCCTCGGGCGTCGGCGGCACCTTCGGCCACAGCGGCGGCGTTCGCGCCGCTGTGCCAAACACATACGGCAACTCGGATGCATGAAACGCATGCAGGCCCGCTTTCTCCGCCGCCGGATAGCCATGATCGAAGAGATAAAGAAAGCTCGACTGACCCAGCTCCGTTTGCTTTCTCACCAGCCGCTCGGCAGTCCAGCCGTACAAAGCATCGCGCGTCGTCGCGAGCAACGTCTCTTCGAGCTTGGCGCTGGGATACAGACGCAGGAACTCATCGGCCAGATCGGCATATCGCTCGCGGATCGTGAGCTGATAAGCCTTGCCATTCTTCGGCACCGGCGGCGCGAGGAACCGCAGCGAGCGGATCTCACCGCTGTTGAAGCCTGCAATGATCGGGACCGGCGCCTGTTCGCCACGATCGAACACATCAACCAACTGGCGGGGCAGAACGCGACCGTCGATCGTGCCCAGCGGGAAGTACCCGACCCGCGCCGCGACCTCCATCAACTTCTCCGGCTCGATGGCGCGCAAGGCCGTCATATCTTTCGCGCCAGCGGCCTCGACGATGCGAGCTCCGATCGCCTCGGCCGGAAACTCACCGAAACGCGCCTGCTTCAGCTCCGGCGTCGAGATCATGTATGCGCTTTGAGCGATGGCTTTGTGAAACAGCCCACGGGCCGGCGGCGATGTCATCAAGTACATGACGCTGAGCCCGCCGGCCGATTCACCCGCAATGGTCACATTCGACGGATCGCCTCCGAACGCGGTGATGTTCCGCTTCACCCAGCGCAGCGCTTCAATCTGATCGAGCAAGCCATAGTTACCGGAGATATTCCCGTTCGATTCGGCACTCAGTTGAGGATGAGCGAGATAACCGAGGACGCCGAGGCGATAGTTGATCGACACGACCACCACGCCGCGCTCCGCGAGCTTCGTGCCGTCGTACATGGGTTCGCTACCGGAACCGGTCGTCAACGCTCCGCCATGAATCCACACCATCACGGGCGCTTTGCTAGCTCCCTGCTTCGCCCAGACGTTAAGGAACAAGCAGTCCTCGCTGATTGCGCCCAGGTCCCACGCATAGATGCTGCCGTTACGAGCCTTGGGCTGCATGCACGCCGCCCCAAACTTCGTCGCGTCTCGCACACCGCTCCATGCCGGCATCTCGACGGGCGGCTTCCAACGCGCGTCACCGACAGGCGGCTGCGCGTACGGCAGCCCTTTGAACACGTTGACCGAACCCTCAGTCACGCCTTGCACTGTGCCGGTTGGCGCACGAACAACCGGGTCTTGATCAGCCATCGCGGGCAGAGCAAACAAAACGCTCGCCGCAAGGGCATACAACCGAAATGACATCATGATTCAGCTCCAGCCTCCCGCGGGATTCCGGCGACCGCGCGCTGTGGATCGCTCAGCCTCTTGGCCAAGCCGAGAAACATGAGCGCTGCCAGTACGTAGAACGGCACGAGGGTGTAGAAGGCAATCTGCAGTGAGTTGTTCGGATGGCTCTCTCGTAGCAGATCGCTAATGGCGCCGAGATACGTCGGCCCGAGCCCCAACCCGATGAGATTCATCACGAGCAACAACAGAGCGCCCGCGAGCACGCGCTCTTGCGGCCGCACTTCCTCTTGCACCAGCGCCACGGCCGGCGAGAGATAGAAGTAGTTGAAGAAAGTCGGCCCGATGAGAAACAGCAGCGCCATCGGCCAGGTCGGCGCCCACACGAAACCGATGAAGAACGGAATCGCCAGGGTCAGCCCCACCGCCGGCACCAAGGCATACGCCTGTTTACCGCGCGGCGCGAACTTGTCGACGAGGCGACCCGACGCATACATGCCGGCACTGATGCCGATCCCGATGAGCAGAGCGTAGTAAATCGCGACCTCATTCAGCGTCATGCCCTTCTCACGCATTAGAAACAGCGTGGTGAAGTTCAGCGAGGCATACGTAACAAACTGCGTGGCGCCACTCGCCAGCGACACGATCACCAGCACCGGCCGCGAGAAAAACATCGCAATCGTTTCGCGAAAGCCTGCCTTCTCGGTGGCGGCCGTTCCGGGCACAGCGGTCGGTTTGAAATCCAGACGCCCGCGCGCCGGCTCTCGAACGAACAAGTACACCGCCACCGCAGTCACGACGCCGACGGCTCCAAGCACCACGAACGCGCTTCGCCAACTGTATGCAGCTGCAATCGAAGCGCCGAACGCCACGCCCAACGCCTGCCCCAGCGGCGGCCCCAGATTGAACAACCCCAGCGCGGTGCCCCGCGTGCCGGGACCGAAGTAATCGGAAATGATTGCATACGACGGCGGCACGCCGCCCGCCTCGCCCACACCCACTGCCATGCGAGCGGCGACGAGCTGCGGATACGTCGAGGAGTACCCGCAAGCCACCGTCGCCGCACTCCACAGCGCGCACGCGAACGACAGCACGCGCACGCGATTGGTCCGATCCGCCAGCCAGCCGACGGGAATCGAGATCAAGCAATAGAACAGCGCGAAATACAAACCGCTGATGCGCCCGAGCTGGCCATCGGTCACGCCCAGATCATCCTGGATCGGCTTGGCCAGGATCGACAGCAACTGCCGATCCAGGAAGTTCAGGACATACACGAAGCACAACATGCCGAGCACGAACCAGGCTCGTGCGTCGGGCCGCGCGGTTGCCGTCGACAACGTTTCTCTCCTAGAGATCGTAGTTGACGCGCAGGCCCACCGTGCGCGGCCGCATGGTGCCGAAGCGACTCGCGAGGAACGCTTCGGGGTGGATGTACGTGACGGAGTCGTCGTTGAACAGGTTCTCGACGTACGTCGTCACGGTCAGTCCGCCCATGATCGCGCCCAATGTGAGATTCACGTTGTTGTAGCTGTCAGTGTAACCATAGGTAGCCAGCGTTCGAGTCGGCGCACCCGGCACGCGCGGGAACGAGCTCGGGAACGAATCGACGTGCTGGAAGGCCGCCGAGAAGAAGCCACGCGTGCCGGCTGTGACATCGAAGCCGTAGTTCACATACGCGCCGCCCTGGAATTTCGGTGCGGCCAGTCTCGCATCGGGCACCGCCCCTGAGATGGCCGCCTCTTGCGGGGTCAGCTTCGTCACATGCGCTTGATTGAACGACCCGCTCAAGCCGACCTGCACATCTCGAATCGGCAGCGCCGTGATCTCGAACTCAAAGCCCTTGCTGCGCGCCTCGCCGATGTTGGTGGCGAACTGCACCGAGTCCGACACTCGATTGGCCTGCACCTGAATGTCACTCCAATCGATCAGATACGCGGCCAGGTTGCTCGTAAGCCGGCCGTCGAACCAGGTGCTCTTGGCGCCGATCTCATAGTTCTGAATCTTGTCGGTGTCCGCCCCGTTGGGAATGACCAGGTCGGTGGGATCGACCACGCTCGCCCGACCCGCAAAGCCATTGACCACTGGCGAACGGAAGCCGGTCGAAACGGTGGCGTAAGTCGTCACCGAAGGAATCGGCTGGAATGAAGCGCTCACTTTATAGGAGGGGCGATGGCCTTCCGCCTTCACGCCCTGGACGGGCGCAATCGGCACCATCGGTATCTGCCCTGAAATTCCGAGCAACGCCCAGGTGAGATAGGCGCTGTTATAACCGCCCTCGACATACGAGCGTGCGTCCACGCCGCCGTAGCGCATGCCATACGTCAGCCAGATCTTGTCGTTGATGTGATAGGTCAGCTCGCCGAAGCCGGCGATCTCGTGAGAGATCGTATGGTTGTACTGGCGCTGGTAGTACTCATCCGGCAGCCCGGTGATACCGCGCGCCGCCAGGAACTCGGGCGACGAGCGATAGAAATAATCGACGTCGTGGCGCCGGTCGAGGAAGAAGCCACCGATCACCCAGTCGAACTTGCCGCCTGGATCGGAGGCGACGCGCAGCTCCTCGACGAAGGTGTCCTGATAACCGTACGCGTCCAGGCCGAACGCAATCGCGCCATTGAACGTGCCCGCCAGATCGACGAAGAACTTTTGATCGAACGTCGAGTAGGTGGACGAGCTGGTGAGTAGCGCGCCGTCGAACTGATATTCGACGGTCGCATTGAACGTGGTGAGCTCGCCGACGAACAGGTCCGGCCGATCCGAGTTGCGCTTGCGCTTACCCAGCGCCGGATTGATGAGCGCCGAGTCCTTCGGATTGCTGTCTTCATACGAGGCAAGCACGCGCACCGACAATGCATCGGTGGGCTTCCATAACAGGATGGCGCGACCGCCCCAGTCGACCAGCGTATTGGAGTCCTTGACGCCGGTGCCGATGTTGTCGACATAGCCCTCTTCATCCCGATAAAAGCCGACCACGCGCAAGCCGAGCTTGTCGACCAGCGGCACGTTGAGCATCGCGTTGTAGCGTTGTCGTAGCGAGCCGCCGTCGGTCACGCCGGTATCGACCATGCCAGCGGCGTCGAAGGAATTCAGATCCGGGCTGTTGGTGAGAATGCGCAGCGCGCCCGACAGCGAGCCCGAGCCGAACAACGTGCCCTGCGGACCGCGCAGGAACTCGATGCGCTCCACGTCGAACAGATTCGGATCGAGCACGGTGGTGTTGCCGATCGTCGAGATCGGCAGCTCGTCGATATAAATCGCCACCGTGTTCTGCAGATTCGCGCCGTAGCCGTTAGTGGCGATACCGCGCGCGGTGAAATTGTTGAAGTTGGCGGTCGGCTTGTTGAGCACGACGCCCGGCGTTTCGCGCGCCAGACCTTCGTAACCGACGATGCCCTTGCTGGTCAGATCGTCCTGTGAAAACGCGGTGATGCTGAGAGGAACATCCTGCAATCGTTCGCTACGGCGCGTGGCCGTGACGATGATCTCCTCGAGCTGATTGGCTCCCTCTCCCGAAGCCTGTGCCGAAGCCAGAGTTGGCAACACGAACAACGCGACCGCCGAGGCGGACGCCAGCAGACCAGACGTCATAGATCCCCCCTGCAATGGACGCCGGTCTTGGTGCCAGCGCGTGCCGAGGATCATGCGCCCGGCCGGCGCCTGTCGTCAATACTCACTCACTCGTGTGTGAGTATCTTGATGGGCAATGACCGGCGCGCAGGCCGGCCGGTATTAAATGGCTCTACTTGCCAGGATGATAGGTGCGCTTCGCGTGCGGCTCGAGATCCGACGGATAGAAATAAACGTCGCGCAAGTCGCCGCGGCTGTAGCGGTCCGCCTGATCGTAGAAGTGCGGAGACTTGGGATCGCCGTTCTCACCGCCCGCGGAAATGGCCCGGGCACGCACTTTCTCTCCGAACTCGACGACGGCGACGAAGCTGTTGCCGCTGGTTCCGTAATAGCGCTTGGTGCCGGGATACGGTTTTGCGCCAAATGAAGCGAGCGAGCCCCACTGCGCCGAGGTGAAAGGCACGGCAATGCTCGGCGCTGCATCGTTGAACGGTTGCACGATGTCGCCGGTGAGCCGTTGGAAGCGATTGATCTGGCCCCACGGCGTGCGCCAGTTGCCGAAGTCCCCGGCCAGCCGATTCGAGGCAGTCAGCAGCGCCTGCAACTTTTGTTCGGGCGTGGCGCGCTCGGCCATGTAGTCGTAAATGGAAACACCGGCTTCACGCGATTTGTCCCAGACGTCTTTCCACAACGTCTCGCCCCAGAACACCGCGAGCGAGGTCGCCGCGGAATCCGCCGACCAGCGATAGTCCCACTGACGCAGGAGGTCTATTTGTTCTTTCAGCTGACCGCGCAGGGCCTGATCGACGGGCAAGCCGTCGTAAGCCTGCACCAGCGTCGGGATCAACCGAGAGAAGGCGGTGAGATAAGGATCGTACGCGGCCGACAGCAGCGACGATAAAGTGAAGTCCTTCTTGTTCTCGAGCACACGGATCGCGTGCAAACCGCGCGGATTCTCTCCAACGCTGTCCATGTAGCGCGGAAACTTCTCGCGCTTTGGACTGAACTCGGCCGCCGCCGAATAGGGCCAGTTGTTGGTATTCATGATCCAGCCATTGCCTGGATTGAACACGTACGGCAGTTCATTGAGCTTGTGCAACCCTTTCCAATCGGTGGCGGGATCGCTGCCATCGACCGGCTTGGTGTAATCGAAGCGATCATCGCGCTTCGGCACGAACTGCGGATGCAGGTAAGCGATGTTGCCGTCGACGTCCGCGTAGATGGTGTTGTTCGATGAGTTGGCCTGCAGCTCGGTGACCTTCAGATACGACTGGTAGTCGCGCGCCTTGGTGCGCAGGAAAGATTGTTGGAGCGCTTCGGACGGCCGATGCATCAGCGCGATGCTCACCCACTTGCCGTCGAGCTCGCGCACGATCGGGCCGCGATGAGTCTTGTAGACCGTGAACGATCGGGTCGCGAGCTTGCCCTCGCCAGTCCGATACGGCACATCGATCTTCACGGCCTTCAGCGGACGCCACTCGGTGCCGTATTTGTAGCGCATCGAGCCGCCCTGGCCGTCGACGGTCTCAAGGAACTCATCGACCACATCTACGCCGCTCGACGTGTGCATCCAGCCCAAGCGATCGTTGAATCCCTGATAGATGAAGAACTGGCCCCAGGTCGCCGCGCCGTAAGCATTGAGCCCTTCGTCGCTGGTCATCTGCAGCTCGGAGCGGAAGAAGAACGACGTGTGCGGATTGATCAGCAGCATCGCGTGCCGGTCGGCGGTGATTGCCGGCGCAATGGCAAAGCCGTTCGAGCCACTCGGCTCCCGGAATACTGCCGGGTTTTCGTCAGCAAGCATTGCGACCCGACGCTTGCCGTAGAACGTTTCGAGCTGACTCAACGAGACGCGCTCGATATCGCCGCCGATACTGCCTTCGCTGAACGAGAGCGCCATCCAGGGCTCGAAGTGGGAGATGACCCGCGGCTTCACGTCTTTGTGAGTGTGCAGGTAGTAGTTCAGGCCGTCGGCCCATGCGGTCATCAACACCTGCAGCCACTTCGGGCTGGCTGCGTAGCGAGCTTGCATATCGGCCGGATCGATGAACAGCTTCATGCGCAGATCTTTGTAGATCGCGCCCTCGCCTTCCGCCTCCGCCAGCCGCCCCATCGAGTTGAGATAGTTGGTCTCGACGCGATTGAAGTCATCTTCAGCCTGGGCGTAGATCATGCCGAACACGGCGTCCGCGTCCGTCTTGCCGCGCACGTGAGCGATGCCCCAATTGTCGCGAACGATTGTGGTTCGCTTGGCATGCTCCTCCCACCGCGCGTTATCGGCCGGCGTCGAGGCAACACTGGTCTGGGTAACGAAAATGACCAGCAACAGGCTGAGGACTGTCTTCATGGGATGAGCGGCAAGGTGATGTGCGAGGGGTACTGTTCCGAATGGTGAATGGTTTGGGTGGCTTTGCGCAATTCCGCGTCTTCGCCGAAGGCATGGCCGGTGTTGGAAAATGGCGCGGGTTGCCGGTACGAAGCAAATCGCGTATGTAAGAGTGATGGACTTCGGACCCGAGCCGGCACTGAACGCCGCCGACATCGCCGCCTTCGTCCGCGACGGCTTTGTTCGTCTGGACAACGCCTTTTCCAGTCAAACCGCCGAGCAGGCCCGTGCCATTCTCTGGCGGGCGACCGGCTGCGAGCCCGACGATCCTTCGACCTGGACTCAGCCGGTGATCCGCCTCAATCAATTCGGTCAGCCTCCGTTTCGCGAAGCCGCGAACACACCGGTGTTGCATCGGGCGTTCGATCAGCTCGTCGGCGCAGGACGCTGGCTTCCGCTCCATAGTGTCGGAACATTTCCGGTTCGCTTTCCTTCGCCGGTCATGCCCGGTGACGACGGCTGGCACATCGACATGAGCTTCGGTCACGAGACGCCGGACTTCATGGAGTGGCGCGCGAATGTGAGCAGCCGCGGGCGTGCGTTGTTGATGTTGTTTCTATTTTCAGACGTGGAGCAGGACGATGCGCCGACCCGCATCCGCGCCGGATCTCACATCGACATCGCGAAACAACTTGCACCGGCGGGAGAAGCTGGGCTCACGCTGCGTGAGCTGGCAGCAGATGGCTTCGCCGGCTCGTCACACCGACAGGAAGTGCTGGCCGTCGGCGAAGCCGGCACCGTTTACCTCTGCCACCCGTTCCTTGTGCACGCAGCTCAACCGCATCGTGGCAAGAACCCGCGGTTCATGGCGCAACCGCCACTGCTCCCACGTGAGCCCATCTGTCTGCACCGCGAGGATGGCCGGTATTCGCCGGTCGAACAGGCGATCCGGAACGCGATCGACTAAGCCGAGAACTTGCGCCGCCCCCGCTCGGCCGACATGCGATGAGTGCCGGCGACAGCCGTGCAGCGCGACTTGATCGTTCGCAGGAACAACCATTCGCCGATCACGCGCTGGGGTGTGACATCGATCATCATGTAGCCGCGTTGGCTGGTGTCGGCCCAGACCAGCTCGGGGTTCGTAGTCACAAAAGCACGGGCGACCTCTTTGGGATCGACGCCCATCGAGCCTTCGATACCGGGAGAGGTCACGGCGTGGCCGGCGAACTCGATGCCCGCTGGCTGGCCGTCTTCCACCAATGAATAGGCCCAGGCGTTGTGACTATCGCCCGAGAGCATCACCAGATCTGCATCCGCTTGTTGAGCGCTCTTCAGCAAACGCGAGCGAGCCGCCGGATAGCCGTCCCAGCGATCCATCCACATCGGCACACCGAGTTTGGAACCGCGGATGTCCTTCTTGAACTTGCCGACGACGCCCTCGCCCGCATCGGAGCGAAGCATGCCCTGCGTTGCTTCCGGCATCAAAGTGCGACCGATGATGGTCGCCATGCCGAGCAGCTGCCAAGTCGAAGCGGACGCGTTGCGTTTGAATTCCTGCGCCAGCCAGGATTCCTGCGTTGAGCCGAGCATCGTCGCCGTTGGATCGCGCCACACGCCGTCACGAAGTGCGCGTAAGGCTGCATCGGGATTGCTCGCTTGGTGAGCTTCGGCAAGCTCCGCGTAGATCGGTCGAGTGCGCGCGAGGAGGCGTGACTCGGTCCGATACAACGTCGCGAGCGAACCAATGCGATATGACTTCCAAGGTTCCTCGGAAACAGGCAACCACTCGCGATAAGCCTGCATCGAAGCCGCGCGGCGAATGCTCCAATCGCCTTCGGTCTTCGGCTGATGATTCTGCGCGCCGCCCTCCCAACTATCGTTGGTGCTGTCGTGGTCGTCCCAAAGCGCGACCATCGGCGCCATCTGATGCAGCTTCTGCAGATCAGGATCGGCGCGATAGCAGGCATGACACAAGCGATAGTCCGCCAGGCTGATCATCTCGTGATCGTGCGCGGGCATGACGTCGCGATCCGACACGCGATCCTTTTCTTTGTAGGCAGTCAGGCCGTATTCGTAAAGGTAATCGCCAACGTGCAGCCACAAGTCGAGATCGTCGCGAGCGGCCGCGTGGGCGTAGGCATTGAACCAGCCGAGCGGCATGTTGGAACAAGAAAACACGCCCAGCCCGAAACGATCGACGTCGCCGACCGGCAAAGTCCTCGTGCGCCCCACCGGCGACTTAGCACCATCGGGCGCAATGAAGCGATACCAATAGATCGTGCGCGGCTGCAAACCATCGACGGTCACCTTGGCCGTCCAATCACGATGCGCGGCGGCGCGCACGCTGCCGCCTGAAACAACGCGGGTGAAATCCGGATCGAGCGCAAGTTCCACATCCAGGCGAACTTCGTCGACGCCCGCGGACGGCACGTAACGCGTCCACAACAGCATGGAATCCGGCCCCGGCTCACCACTCGCAACGTTGTGAGTAAACCCTTTGGCGCTCAACACTTCGGCCGCGAGACTGCGACCGATGGGAAGCATTAACGCGCCTAAACCAAGCGCGCCTCCAACGACGAGGCGCCGGCGCTCGAGATTCACGGTCATCGAAGATCTTCCAAAGTCGCGGGAACGAAGGGCCGATTCGCATCCCCTGTCCATCGCATCAAAGTGAGATCGGACGTCTGCGCGCCTTTGCCGCCGGAGTTCACGGAGAGATAGAACAATCCGCGGCCGACAGGCTGGAATCCGACATCGCCCTTCTGATTCCAACCGCGCACACCCGTGGCGGCATCTTTCAAGCCATCATCGGCCAGCGCGAGCAACTGAGCCTGCTCCCAACCCTTCCCGTCCGCACTCCGCACGCCGACCAGATCGCCCTTCTTCGGCTGCGCCTGCGCATCGACGGCGAACAACAAATAGTTGGGGAATGACGGCTTTTTTCCTTGATAGACGCCCATGAACCAACGCTGCAGCGAGTCGTCGTAGGAAAGATTTTGCACGCCCCAGGTCGTGTTGCCGGTGCGGACGAAATGCTTTCCATGCAACGTCTTCGGGCCGCTGTGATGCGGCTCCGCTT
This sequence comes from Steroidobacter flavus, assembly GCF_042651805.1. Classification (NCBI taxonomy): domain Bacteria; kingdom Pseudomonadati; phylum Pseudomonadota; class Gammaproteobacteria; order Steroidobacterales; family Steroidobacteraceae; genus Steroidobacter; species Steroidobacter flavus. The sequence continues at coordinate 1,869,760 of NZ_JBHSDU010000015.1, forward strand.
CGTTGAGCGGTCTCGCGAATTTGCTCCAGCCACTCACGTCGTACTGAAGCAGCACTTGATGGTCGTTGTCGTCGCGACTGTTGTCGCCGTAGACACCGTAGGCAACGGTGAGATATCGCTCCCCATCGACACGACCGAACGCGGGACCGAAGCCAACGCCGTCGATGCCCGAGCAGCCGTAACGATGATCCACCTTGCCATCGCCATCCATGTCGGCGGCGAAGTCTTTGGTCACTTCCGGCAGATAGACCGTGCGAAAGATTTCCGTCTTGCTCGCCTCGACGCCGACGCGGTCGAGCCGGCTGACATCGATCACGGCGATATAAAACGCCTGCTCCTTGCCGTATTCGAGCGAGCCATAGAGCTTGCCGTCGGCCGGATTGAAATCCAGATCGCCGAGGTGACCCGTCCAGCCCTCCAGCGTACCGATCAGCTTGCCGCTGAAATCGTACTTCGCGAGCATCGTGGTGAACGAGTAATAGATGTAGCCGCCCTTCACGTCCACGGCGATGCCTTGCACGTGACCTGAATCCCAGGTGCCGCCATTCTGCGAAAGCGGCGGGCGGGTGGATTGTTCCATGGCGACGGCCGGAGCCGTCACCAGCAGGCCGCAGACGATCGCTGCGGCGAGACGTAGATCGAACATCACGGCGCGGATCAGAAAGTGACCTTGGCGCCGAGATTCCACATCGAGCCGTACACGGTGTACTGCTGACGGCGACTCTCGATGTTGGAATAGATGATGTCGGGCTCGTTGAAGATGTTACGACCCGCGAGTTGCAGCTCGATATTCTTCGTCGGCTTGTAGCTCGCGCTGACGTTCCACAGCTCGCGCGAGGTGTGATACAGGATGCCGTTGTTGGCGGTCGTCGGCGTGTTGCTCAACGCGCTGACACGGTACTTGCCCTGATAGTTGCCGTTGATCTTGAAATCGAACGGACCGTAGCTGTAACCGACGCCGAAGTTGGCCGCACGCTCGGGCGTGTTCACACGCTCGCCGTCCGGGTCGATCTTGGTGATCGAACCGAACACGCTCAAGCCCCGGAACGCGTTCGGCAGGAACGTGAGCTGCTGGCTGTACTCGAACGTGTAGCCTTCGTTCGTGCTGGTGCCCGGCACGTTCTGCGCGCTACGGAAGGTATAGCCCGCGTATTCGTCGCGGCTGAAGCCCACATCTTCAGGATTGACCGTGAGACCGGTCACCTGCATGTCCTTCATGTCGAGCTTGTAGTAGGACACGCCGACGACACCCGACGGCTCGAGGAAGTACTGGAGGGCCGCGAAATACTTCGTGGCATGTTCCGGCTTCAGCTCCGGATTCGGCACGGTGACGATCTGCGTGTCGTCGTTCACGGAGACCACGCCACCGAGGTTGCCATAGTCCGGGCGCAGGATGGCCTGACTGAAGGCGATCTGACCGAGCAGCTTCTGGGTGAAGTCGTACTTCACGCCGCCGCTCAGGAACCAGTCGTCATATTCGCCATGACGCTTGGAATACACGCCGTTGTTGTACTGGTAGAGCAAGCCATCGACAGTGGAGGTGCTGAGACCAGCCGCAGTCACTTCGCTCACCGGGCGAACGTTCGCGATCTGCGCCGCCGTCTTGGTCTGCTCATAGCGCAGGCCCAGGTCGAATCGGGCATCGCCGACGCGCGTCTCGGCCTCGACGTAAGCGGCATTGATGTCTTCCCAAATGCGCTTGTTGTTATCGAGCTTTCGTTTCAAGTTGCCGACGGTGTCCGGCACGAAATATTCCGGATGCTCCTTGTAGATGTCATAGACCGCGTAGTTGCTGTCCGCGCGCCAGTTCTGATCGTTCATGTTTCCGGCATTGAAGCCGAGCATTTCGAACTGGTAGTTCTGCGTCCAGGGAATGACCGCCGCGGGATCCATCTGAGTGAGATCGTTGTTCGGGCCGACATACTGGAACTGCTGATACGAGCCTTCGGTGGTCCGCCAGTCATTCTTGCGGCTGCCCACACCGGTCATGAGCGTGACCGGCTGATTGACGAGGGTGACATCCTTTTTCACATCCAGATTGGCGCCGTACTGCTCGTTGATCGCATCGGACTCGGCGGTGCGGATGTTGTTACCGATGTCGGCGTCGCGATTGAAGTTGCTCGGGTCGCTCCAGTCGCGGCCGGCGGTCTGCGTGAGCGTCCAGGCATTCGAATACGGCGACGGGCGGTCGAGCGTGAAGCCGATGCCGGTCAGCCAGCTGTCGGTGCGCTGAAAGAAGCCGTCGCTGTTGTCGCGGAAGTTGAATTCAGAGCGGGAATAGCTGGGGCGCAGCGTGACCTCCAACTTGTCGCCCTTGAATTCCAGGCGCGGCGCGATCGTGTACGTCGGCGTGCCGGCGTAACGATGCGAATATTCGGTGCGCAGGCGAGTGTTGGTCCCGCTGGGATTCACGACGATGTGCGTCGAGGTGGATTCCGGCGACGCATACGTCCGCGACTCCGTGCCGAAGTACAGGAACGTGTACTGATTGAAGTACTCGACGTCGTAGAACGAATAGGTGCTGCGCAGAGCCAGCACCCAATTGTCGTTGATCTGGAAGTCCGCGCTCAGGTTGGCGGCCGTGCGGCTGGTCATCTTCGGCCCCGGACGCCACATGATGCGATAAGGCAGCACCGTGCCATCGGCCAGGTACGACCAGTCCGTCTGCAGACGATCCTGCTGCACGTAGTTGGCGTTATAGCTGGTGTTGAAGGCGACACCCAGGCGGCCGTCCATGAAAACGTCGGCATAACCGAGCTGCGCGGACGGATAGATAGTCGAATGTTTCTTGTCGTCCGGGAAGTACTGGCGCGACCAGGTGGAATCGGAAGTTCCCACGGCGCCGACCTGTAAGACCACCTCGCGCTCGGTGCGATCGAACGCGTACTTGCTGCGCAGGTTGATCTGTCCACCCGGCGAATCGGCGTCCAGGCGGGCCGTCAGCGTGTTGTTGAGCTCGATCGCCTCGATGCCCGTGATGGACATCTGCTCGAAGGAGTTCTGACGTCCGGTGTTGTTGTTGGACGTGGCGGTGGCCATGCGGGCCCCGTCGATGGTGAAGGTGGAGTACTTCGGATCGAGGCCGCCGATGCGCACGGCGGTGGCGTCCACTTCGGTGTAGTCGAGCGAAATGCCGGGCATGGACTTCATGAACTCGCCCACGTCGCCCATGGTCAGCGCGCCGAAGTTGTCGGCGGCGACCACGTTCTTGGCATTCATGGCGGCGCGACGTTCCATGAGGGCGCTGGCCTGGCCTTCACGCTTCGCGGTCACGATCACCATGTTCAGCTCGTCCGCGTCGCTGCCGGTCGAGGCATAGGACGGCACTCTGAGCTCGAAATCCAGGGTCACAACTTCATTCGCAACGACGGTGATCGCGGCTTTGGACTCTTGCAGGCCGGTGTAGCGGACCACGACGGTGGCGTCGCCGGCGGGCACGCCGTTGAGACGGAAATTACCGCCGTCTTCGGAGTAAGTAACGATGGTCGTGCCTTCGACACGAACCTCGGCATTGCGCACGTACTCACCCGTTGCGGTGTTGAGTATGCGACCGCGCACACCGCCTGTGCCAACCTGTTGACCCGTCTGCGTCCGCGCGGCGGCACCGCCTGCCTGCTCGAGCAAAATCACATTGCCTTCATCTGACTTGATCGTCAGCCCGGTGCCCGCGAGCAGCGTGCGCAACGCTTCACGCGCATCCATCTCACCGGCAATCGCCGGCGTGTTGATTCCTTCCAGCGAGCCCGCCGGCGCAATGATTTGCACCTGGGCCTGTCGCGCCAGCTCCGGAATGGCAGTGACCGCAGGCTGTGCGGGCACTTCGAATGTGCGCTGTTGCGCCATCGCGTACGGAGCGGAGGCCAGTGCGGTGGCAATGGCACTGGCCAACAGGACGTTCTTGCAACGATTCATCTTCGGTGTTCCCAACGACAAGCTGTGTAATTAGCGAGGTTGAGAACAGAGAGCGCTGATGACGGCGTTTCCGTCAGTGTGTCACAGAAAATTCAAAGTGCGCGGGCGATGACGATTCGTCCCTCTTCCTGTCGCACTTCCGCGCCAAAGACATTCGCGACGGCGCGACTGAATCCCAGAGGATTATTTACGGCAAACAATCCCGTGACGGGCAGCTGGGCCAGCGCCGGGTCGGCGATGACGATGGGCGTGTCGCTGTAGCGCGCATACAGAGCGACCGCTTCCACGAGCGTTTCGCCCTGCAGGGCAATCTTTCCTTCGCGCCACGCCAGCTCGCGGCCGAGTTGACCGAACGACAGTGCGCGCAACTGCCACCCTCGTTCCTTTCCTGACAACAAGGATGCACCGGTATTCGCTGCCAACGGAATCGCAGCCGCTTGTTTCTCTTCACCTAGAACGACGTGACCATCCTTTACGAGGACCTGCGCAGTCTGGCCCTCCAGCTTGCGCACGACAAAGGTCGCCGTTGCAGCTTCCAAATGTTTACCGTCGACTTCAACGAACGTCGGCACCGTGGCGCCGGCGCCTTCGATCAACACTTCGCCGCGAAGCACCCGAATGCGTCGATGACCTTCGTCTTCGTAGACCTTGATGCGAGTATCGGTGTTGAGAGTGATCGTGGTTCCGTCACCCAGCGGCACGGTGCGCATCTCGCCTTTGGCGGTGGCGTAAGCCGTCGGCATTTGTAACGTCGCGACCAGCATCACCACGATCACGAGCGACGCGGCCAGCATGCCGCTCCAATTGATCACGCGCCGACGCGGCTCGACCGGAGCAGCTTGCGGCTCATCTTCTACGGCAGGTTGAAAGTCCTCGGGATCGTATTGAGGGCCGAGCGCGCCGGCAGACTCACTACGAATCCACAGCGCTTTTGCGCGGATGAAAGCTCCACGACGGCGGCGATCGCCGATCAACCAGTGCTTGAGCTCGTCGGCTTCAGCGGCGGTCAGAGGCGCACGATCCAACCTGGCCACCCATTCGGCTGCGATACGGTCAATGTCCTGGCTGGTTTCGCGCTCTTGCACTGGGTCGCCTTTGTTCTCGTTCGATTTGATTAGAGGCTTGGGCGGGGGCTTTTCCGCCACTGGCGAACCAATCTCCCAGCCAGCGAATGCCGCGAACGATGTGCTTCTCGACCGTGTTCTCGGATAACCCCATCCGGGAGGCGATTTCTCGTTGGGACAAGCCCCGGACCCGACGCAGGACGAAAGCTTCGCGGGTTTGCCCGGGCATGCTGGCGATCACCTCGGCCAGCTGGCGCAAGTCGTCGTGCGCAATGGCGTTTTGCTCGGGCGTGGCGGCGTCGTCGGGCAAGTCCACCAGCCCGAGATCTTCAACTGCGAGGATCGGGACGATCCGCGCCCGCCGGATGCTACGAACCACCAGCGAATGGGCGACTTGAAACAGATAGGCGCGCGGGTTCAGGATGTCGTCGACGCGTTCGCGCTCGGCCAGTAACGCGTAACTTTCCTGCACGATATCGTCGACGTCGAATGCCGCCGGCGCCCGCCGACGCGACAGCCAGCTCCGAAGCGCGGCCTCATGCGGCAGGATATGTTGCATGAACCAGCGCGCTCGTTCGACGTCGTCCAGAGGGAAATCCGTATCCCCCTCTATTTCCGTTCGATCAGCCACCCGGTTCCCCAACATCCCCGCCCAGGAAAAATGAGGGGAGAATGCTAGTCGGCGTGTATGACGATTATGTTTCAGTCATGACAGGCTAGCCGGCAACGTGATCCAGCGTCACGTTGACGGTCTGCGGGCTACGGAACACGTCGAGCACCGGGCAACACTGATTCACCTGCTTGATCAACTCCGCCACTCGTTCCGGCGGCGCGGACGACTCGACGGTCACGGTCGCAGATATCGGTCCGAAGCCGGGGCGAATCGACGGATCGGTCCCGAAGAAACCGCGGGCATCGAGCGCGCCGCTCAATGCGACCGAGATCGACTTCACCGGCACACCTTGCGCCTCGGCGTAACAGCGCAATGTGACTTCCATGCTCGCGCCCAGTGCCGCCAGCGCTACTTCGGCGGGATTCGGCGCCGAGCCAGTGCCGCCGAACACGACGGGCTCGTCGATGACGATCTTCAGTCCGCCGAAGGTGCCTTCGGATTTCAAGCCCTGAACCTGACGCGTCACGCCGCTCATAGGCTCGGCGCACTCAGCGGGATTGCCGCGCAGAGCCACCTGACGGAACTGACGCATCAACTCACCCAGATTCACCATGTCTTCCCGCCTCTATCGCTCGACCGTTTCCCAGCGCCGGGAGTCAGCGCTGCGATAAATGGCCAGTAGTGTCTGCAATGCTTGAATGCCGGTCGCCGGCCCGACCGGTGCGTCGTTGGAGTGCCGAAGCGCTTCGACGAATGTTTGCAGCTGCCGGCCGAAATGCGTCGGCGCCGCGGCGGCCGGAACGATGATTTCCCGCGTGCCTTCGGGCAGCGAAAGAAACATTCGATTGGCGTAATAGTAGATACGGAGCGCGCCCTTGGTGCCGTGGACGCGAATCGACGCCGCCTCTTTCAGCCACTGCCCGGGATCTCCACCGAAGCCGAGGCCGTGCTGCCAGGTAATCCCGCTGGCAAACAACCCTTCCCAAGGCATGTCCGAGGTAACGGTGGCTTCGTCGTAAACGAGCCAACCCATTGCCCCGTTCTCATGCTCGAGAACCGCGTACTCAGTGCTCATCTTGGCACCGCTGTAATTGCCACGCCCGAGCACCCGGCCAATCGGGCTGCCGATGATCCAAGGAAAGATATCGAGCAGATGCACGCCGTGATCGAACATGCCGAAGCCGCCGCCACCCGGCGTGCCTTCCGGATAGTGCGCCGTCGACATCGGCTTGAACTTGTCCGCGCCCGCGCCGGTCACACCGCGCTCTTCTATTAACACCACATCGCCGATCACGCCGCTGGCGATCAGCTCGCGCGCACGAACTATCGTCGGTAGGTAGCGATAGGACGAGCCGTACATGAACTGCACGCCGTTGCGCTCGCAGACCTGCGCCATCGCGAGCGCATCCTGCAAATTGTTCGTCATCGGCTTCTCGCACAACACGTGCGCGCCGGCATTCGCCAGCAACTCCGTATTGGGCCGATGTGACGCGACCGTCGACAACACGCAGCCGATGGCCGGTCGAACATGACGAAGCATTTCTTCGCAGCTCGTGAAGCCCGGCACCGATAACTTCTCGGCCACTTCGCGCGTTCGCTCGGCTCGTGGATCGACCACGGCGGCGATTCGAACATCCGGCAACTCTCGATACGCGGAGATGTGCCCGTCGGCGACCATACCGAGGCCGACGATGGCAATGGGAACAGGAGACTTCGTCATGAACTCAGCGTCGCATCGGCCGGAGTAAGCCGCATCCCGTACCGGTAACGTGCTCATGGCTCGCCTCGAGTGGCGGCGTTCACGACGTTCGCGATGCCAGGCTCGATGCGTGCCTGATCTCCCACCGCAACCACGACCACCTTGGACGGCTGCAGATATTGTCGAGCGACCCGTTGGATATCCGCCGCCGTCGTCGCACCAATACGAGTGGGCAGCGCCTGGTAATAGTCGAGTGGCAACTCGTAAGTGAACATCTGCCCCACCGTGCTCGCCATCTTGCCCGTGCTTTCGAACAGGCTGACCAGCGAGCTCTCGTAGGCCGTGCGGGCAAAGCGCATTTCTGCGTCCGACACCGGCTCCTCACGCAGCCGGCTCAACTCGTTGAACAACTCCTGCAACGCGGACGCAGTGACATCCGTGCGCACGTTGGTGCCGACGACAAACGGCCCGGGCTCGCGACGAAATGCAAACTGCGAGCGAGCCATGTAGGTGTAGTTGTGCTTCACGCGCAAGTTCGCGGTGATCCGGCTCTCGAAGATTTCGCCGAACACGAAGTTCAACAGACGCAGTGGCACGAGATCCGGACTGCTTCGTGTCGCGCCGATCGTTCCGACGCGCAACGCCGTTTGAGATGCGTTTCCGGCATTCTCGACGAGGTAATGTTCCTTGGGCGCCCCGGCTGCCGCACGCGCCACCTTCGCAGCCTTGCCTTGCCACGCACCGAAATACTTCGTCGCCAGCTCGCGCAGCTCCGCAAGCGATGCGTCGCCCGCCACCACCAGTGCGACGTTGTCGGGTGTATAGCCTTCCTTCCAGAAGCGTGCGATCTCGTCGCGAGTAATCGCTCGTAGCGCTTCTTCCGTGCCGATCTCGTCGTAACCGTAGTTGTGGGCACGCGCGAACAAATCGTCGTTGAACAAGCCGCTGCGACGATACGGCCCTACTCCGCCGTACAAGGTTTCGGTAAACAAATAACTCGCTCGCGTGTCCACGTTGCTGCGTGCCTGAGCGATCCGGGCCAGCTCCTCCGCGCGCAGCGAATCGAGGTCGGCCTGCGAGAACGCGGGATTCATCGCCGCATCCGACAGCAGCCCCAACGCACGCGGCAGGTTTTGTTTCAAGACACGGATGCCGAGCGCGGCCGCATCGCTGCTGATATCGGCCTCCACCTTGGTGCCGAGCTGGGCAGCTTCGAGTGCAAACTCGCGCGACGTGCGCTCCCGCGTTCCTCTCAGCAAGAGCTTGGTGGTGAATGCTGCAAGACCGGCGCGATTTGCAGGACTGTCGCCACTGCCTCGACGCACGACCAAGTGAGCAGAGATCGCCGGTATCTGGTGTTGTTCGACGAGCCACACCTGGAAGCCGTTATCGAGCACGACTCTCTGCGGCGCCGGCGGCTTCACCGCAGACGGCGGTCCGACTGGCGGCATCTCGAATTTATCGGTCTGCGCGAGATGTGACGATGCCGGCACCGCTTCAGCCGCGGGCACATCATCGACAACCTTCTCGCCTGGCACCGCGTAGATGACCACGCCCGAACCAGGCGTCAGCGTCGCAGCGGCCTTACGCAGCGAATCCGGCGTGGCCGCCGCAAATCGCTTCATCACTTCACGCAGGCATCCCGGATTGCGCATCAACACATTGCATTGATTCAGCTGCTCGGCGACGCCGCCATAAGCCGCATCCATCGTGAAGTCGCCGAATCCGTTGATCTCGCCGAGCTTCTCCAGGCCGCGAACGATGCTCAGCATCGTCGCATTGCGCGCCTGCTCGACTTCCGCCGCAGACGGGCCGGCCGTCTGAAACGCAGCCATCTCGCTCGCGATGGCGCTCTCGAGACGTTGCAGGGTGACGCCCGGAGCTGCGGCCGCCTTGATCGCCAGCACCGAGCCTCGTGCGAATGGCAAGTGCTCGACCACCAAGCTGTTGGCCAATTTCTCCTGTCGCACGAGACGGTCATACAGCCGGCTCGACGAACTGCCGAGTAGCGCGGAAAGCATTTCCATTTCAGCGTTGCCCGGCTGATACCAGCCCGGTGTCGCCCATGCCAGCGTGACTCGCGGCACCTCGACACGATCCGTGACTGTGATTCGCTTCTGCCCACCGACTCGCGACGCGCTCGCCCTAGCACGTGGCGGAACGGCACCCGCCTCAATGCTTCCAAAGTATTTCTCAACCAAGCTCCGTGCACGCGACCTGTCGATGTCGCCTGCAATCACCAAACTCGCATTGCCCGGGCCGTAGTACCGCGCGAAGAACTCACGCATGTCCTCGAGACGCGCGGCTTCAACCCCCGCGTGCGTGCCAAGGTATTTCCAATGATAGGGATGCCCCATCGCGAACAGCTGCTGAAACACCGCCTCGTCCGCGAGACCGTAAGGCTGGTTCTCGATGTTGAGGCGACGCTCATTGCGCACATTGGAGCGCTCTTTCGCCAGCAGCGACGCATTCAGCCGCCGGGGAAAGTTACGCCACCGTTCGCTTTCCAGGGCGAGCAACGTTTCCAATCGATCGGACGGCGCAGTCGTGTAGTAAGTGGTCCGATCCGGATCGGTCGTGGCGCCATCCTGGGTGGCACCGATGGATTGCGGGCTCGGCACGCTCTCCGGCGGCGAGAACGCGTACAGATGCTCGAACAAATGCGCGAAGCCGGGCTTGCCCGGCGGGTCGTCGCCGGACCCGACCTGGAAACGCAAGTTGGTCGCCACCACGGGCAAGCGACGATCCTCGACCAGAATCACTTGCAGTCCGTTCGGCAACGTCAGTTTTTCGAACGGAATGTTCAGCTCGACGGCGGGCGCGGCGGGCTGCGCGGGTGAGACACCCGCGACAGCACACAACGCCAACGTCAGAAGCCCGTGCCTCAGACGCATGTCGCTCTCCGCTAGTAGCTGATCGTGAGACGGAGGAACGCGCTACGCGGCGCGCCGTAATAGTTGCCGAAGCGCGTATCGCGAATGTTCTCGTAGTACGTCTTGTCGAACAGGTTGTTGATGTTCAACGTGATCAGCGCGCTGTCGGAAATCTGGTATCCGCCGCGCAAGCTGGCCACGACATACGAATCCTGCACGACGCCAACGCCGATCGATTCGCTGTTCCACGTGAGTCCGCCACCGACGCTGAAGCCGGCGAGCGCGCCTTCGTCGATCGCGTAGTTGGTGAACAGCTTCACGCTGTTCTCCGGAATCACCGGAATGAACTGCGTCCCCACCAGGGCCGGATCGGTATCGCGCAGGGTTTTGTTCTTGTTATAGGTGTAGCCGCCTTCCAGCGTCCACGAGCGGGTCAACGTGCCGTTGGCTTCGAGCTCGAAGCCTTCGCTCTGCACGAGGCCGGAGCCCACCGAGAAATTCGGATCGTTCGGGTCCGCGACCGCGCGGTTGCTCTGCCGGATACGATACAGCGCGCCCGACAACAACAATCGTCCGCCGATCAGATTGCCCTTCATGCCCACTTCGTACTGCTTGCCGATCACCGGCCCGACCGGTGCGAAGTTGGCTTTGCGCTCGGCCTGCGGCTGAAACACGTCCGCGAAGCTGGCGTACGCGTTCCACTGCTGAGTGAAGTCATAGACCAGGCCGACGTAGGGCGACACCTTCGCGTCCACCGAATAAACACCGGTCGGAATGTTGTCGAACTCCTGATAGTCATACTTCACCCAGGCCACGCGTGCGCCCAGCACGCCCGTGAGCTTGTCGGCGAGCGACAGGCGCGTCTGGCCGTAAACGCCATATTGAGTCTGCACTTCCTTGCCGGAGAAATATTCCTCGCCGCCCGGCGTCAGCGGCAGATCGGGCTGCGCAGGTATGACCGGGTTGTAGTAGTTAAAAGTCAGGCCCGTGTCGGAATCGGAGTTCGAGCGATATTCCCACTCAGACCGCTGATAGTCCGCGCCGAACAGCACACCGTGCTCGCGACCAAACAGCTCGAACGCACCTACTACGTTCAGATCGGCGGAGAACAGGTTTGCATCGTGCGCGCCGTGATAGCCGAACAGGGCGATGGTGCCATCGGTCGCGGTGATGGGACCGCGTCCCCACAAGTACTCCTCTTCGCGATCCAGCTTGGTGTACTGCACGTTGAGCCGTGCGTTCCAGGTATCGGTCAAGCGCTGAGCGAGCTCGCCGTACACCTGGCTCGACTTGGTTTCGAAGTAGTTCTCGTTACCGCCGGCATAACTATCGCGCGGCAGATCGATCAATCCCACGCCAGCGATACCGGGCAAGCCCACCTGCACGGTGGATCGATATTCATCGTAGTGCGCGCCGGCCGTGAGTGTGGTGCTCTCGGTGAGATCGAACGCGACTGAGCCGAAGAACAGCTTGCGATCTTTCTGATAATGATCGATGAACTCGCCCGCATCCTGCCAGGCCGCGCCCGCTCTGCCGCGGATGCTGCCGTCGTCGTTGAGCGGACTGTTGACGTCGAACTCGGCCCGCATGAAATCCCAAGAGCCGCCCTCGACCGCGGAGGTCAGCGCGAAATCCTTGCCCGGCCGCTTGCGAGCCAGATTCAAGCTGCCGCCCGGGCTGCCGGAACCGCTGAACAACGCCGACGGGCCGCGCAACAGCTCGACACGCTCGAACAAAAACAGATCGGGCACCGAGTACGGCGCATTCACGCCACTGCTGCCCGGCACGCCGTCGACGAGAAAGCTGGAGATCTCGAAGCCACGCGCGAAGAACTTCGGATATGCAGACACCGTCTTGGTCGTGGTGACGCCGGGCATCTCGCGAAACAAATCTTCCACCGACACCAGTCGCTGCAACAGGAAGCGCTCGGAATCGACGACCGTCAGCGAGCTCGGCGTCTCGAACACAGGCGTGAGGTCTTTGGCGCCGGCGAACTGATCGCTGCGTCGGCCCAGCACCAGAATCTCGGCAATCTGACTTTTACCTTCCGCTTGGTCGGAATCGGTTTCGGCGGCGTTGCCGAGCGGCACTTGCGCATTCGCGGCCAGCAGCGCCGAGAGGATCGAGATTTTCTTCAGCGATACATTGGACATTTGCTTTCTCCCCGTGCGGTCCGCGGACGAGCGTGGCCTCGTCGCGGTACTCTGTTGATGCCACGGGAGCTTCACATCGGTGCCAGTAAGCCGCATCCCTTCGGGGTAAGCGTGCTCGCGGGATCATGCGGTGACAGTGGTCATGCCTCGACTGCGGACCAGTGCCTGGAAGGAAGGCTCGGCACGCAATGCCGCCAGCATCGGCAACATCGGCGTGCATAGCGCCCAAGCGGCGCCGTGAGAGGTTGCCACTCGAAAGTATTCGACGGCGCGTTTGAGCTGACCGAGTGTGGTCGCAATGAGCATCGCGCCTTCTGCGAAAGCCGCGGATTGGCCCGCACTCGCTTCGAGCGCATGCAACTGCTGTAGAGCCCGATCTCGTTCACCGGAAACCGCGAGCACGCTGCCGTAAACACCTCTATAGAAGGGAGCGCCCGGCGCAAGCTCGACGGCCCGTCGCGAGTAGTCGATCGCGCCGGCCTTGCCGCTCATGATGAGGTTCATGGCCATCATGCTGTAAGAGCCTGCGGCCGCCGGGGCCATCGCGATCACTCGTTCGAGTTGCACCTGAGCTTCATCGTAGCGGCCGGCCAGATGCAGCAACTGACCGAGCTGCGCATTGACCACCACACAAGCGGGCGCACGAGCCACCGCCAGATGACCTACATGCACCGCTTCACGCAATCGACCTTGCGAGGCCAGGAAGTCGGTGTACCACTGCAAGGTCAATGCACTCGAATCGTCCAGACGCACGGCTTCGAGCAGCGCCCGCTCGGCACTCTCGAAACGAAGTTGAGCGAGAAGAATCAGGCCGCGCGTCGAATAGGCATCGGCGAGATTCGCATCGAGCACGAGCGCACGATCGATATAAGCTGTCGCGCGCTCCGCCGCGGCCACCGGCTCTACGCCGCCATAGAAGGCTTCGAGAATGTCACAATGAGCCATGCCGACCAGCGCCGGCGCACAGCTGGGATCCAGCTGTAGTGCTTGCCGGAATCTTGCCCGGGCGCCAGGAAACGACGTCGCGTCACGGGCCGCAACCAAGCGTTGGCCTTCAAGTAGTGCGTCGAATCCGGAAGACTGCCGATAGTGTTTCCAGGTCTGACGGCTCCAGTAGCCGGATTCGGTCGACTGCAACTCTCGCAGCAGTCGGGCGCACAGTCGCGTCTCGGCTTCCAGTGCATCGGCCAGCGCTGCCCGTTCGCTGGCGGCCCAGCATATTTCCTGACTGCGCGGGTCCACACAGCGCACGCTGAGCAACACTTCCTTTTTCACGACGCGCACGGACGATTGAATGATGAACGTGAAGGCGTCGGCATCGGTGCTGAGCGAGGCCTCGCGCGTGCTCACCTTCAACTGCGGCGCGCTGCCGAGCGTGTTCAACAACGTGTCACGAAAACAAGCGCCGAGTTCGACAGCTCGGGGACCTGAAGACAACAACGTGGGCGCGGCCAAGGCAATGGTCATGCCCGTGCGCGTCATCGTGCTGTTGGCCAGCTCGGAGGGAAAATCGCAAGGCTCGTAGGGCACCGACAGGCCGTAGCCATAGCCCGGCACGGTATGAATCGTTTCCTGCCCCGAAAAGAACGGCGCCAGCGCCCGACGCAACTCCACGACCAGCATGGACAGCGCCTTGTCGCTCACATCCCGATCGGACCACAGCCCTTCGAGCAGAGTGTCGCGCCCGACCGGCTTGCTGCCGGCGCGGCCGAGCATGATCAGCAGTTCCAGCGCTTTGCGACTGACTTCGAGGCGCACGGCCCCTTGCATGAGCGCCAGCTTGCGCTCATCGACGATCAATGCACCCAGCCTCGCTTTCACTGCTTCGCCCTCGAGCAGTCCCGCGTTATCTCCAGACCTGCGAGCAGATGCGCAGGTAGTTGCGGCCCAGAATGTCCTCGACTGCGCTCTCAGAGTAGCCGTTCGCGAGCATCGCGCCAATTAATTCCACGATCTGCTCCGGCACCGCGTAATTGAAGCCGGGCCAGGCCGGATCTTTCACCATCGGCCATTCCTCAGGGTGGGCCCGCACAAAGCTGTTCACCGGCTCGGCGTTGAAGATCACGTCAAATCCCAGCCCCACATGCGCCGGGCCCAGCAGTTGAACGTAGTGATCCAGGTGCCGGAACAACGTTTGCGTGCGGCACTTGGGATCGCCGAGGTACTCGCTCGAGCCTGAAATGCCCACCAACCCGCCGGTGGCGGCACAAGCCCGCGCCTGCTCATCGTCGATGTTGCGGAAAGAGGTGTGCACGGCATTGGCATTCGAATGACTGAACACCATCGGCTTCTGCGCTATGGCGAGTGCATCGAGCGAAGTCCGCCGCCCCACATGGCTGAGATCGACCAGCATGCCGATGCGCTCGGCCTCACGCACCAAGCGACGACCGTAAGGCGTAAGCGCACCGTCGGCCGGCTCGGCGCACCCGCTGCCAGCACAGTTGGCGCTATTGAAGGCAATCAACGTCTGACGCACGCCGAGTGCGTAGAACGCGTCGATGAGATTCAAATCGCGTTCGAAACATCGGGTGCCTTCGAATTGCAATACCACCGCAAGCTTGCCCGCGCGCTTCGCGGCCACGATGTCCTCGACCTTCTCGACCAGCGTCAGCAGCGACGATCGCGATTGCAGTTCGTGTCGTGCCCAGGCGGTGATGCGCAAGGCCTCGGCGCTGTTGTGATGATCGCCGGCGAGCGTGACGCCGACCGCACTCACGCCCGCTTTGGCGAATCGTTCGAGCTGTTCCCAGCCATTGCCGGCACTGCCCAGGCCCGGCAGGTCCACCGGCCAGACGTTATCCCAAACGACCGCCGATTGAAGCAGGCGCTGCGCGTTGGCGACGTGAGTTTGTTCAAGATGCATAAGCGGTGCTCTTCGATCTCATCATCCAAAGGACTGAGCCGGCGACGACCGCCAGCACGACGATGCCGAACTCGGGCGCCATCCAGCCCGTCTCGGCAACAGCAGAAATCAAGATGTAGACGGACATCGAGCCCGCGACGACCGCACCGAGCGCAGCGATGCAGCGCTGACGTAACGTCACCGCGTGCCGCCACGCTGCCAGGCTGACCAGGAAATAGACCAGCCCGAAACAAAGCGCGGCGACGTTGACGATAGGCACGAGCGCCGCGCGACCCGCGAGCGCGAGAATCACCGCGAGTACAGTGATAAACATCGTGGCCGACCGAGGCTCCGCCGCCCGACCGCTCAGCTGCTTGCGCAACTGATTCAACACGCGCACCGACGCGGCGAAACAAGCGATCCAGGCGGAACAAATCCCCAGCAGCCCCGAGATCAGCACCAGGTTGGCGAACGTCACACTCGACAGTCCGTTGCGAAACGCCGTGGCCGCCGGCAGTGGCGCAGCGATCAACGTTTGCCAGGGCACGACATAGGACGCCGCAAGCACGACGCACACGTAGAACACACCGGCCGCGACGATCGCGACTCGCATCACCCAAGCGACATCGGTCAGTCGGACGCTATCGGCGCGCTCGTTCGAAAGAATGGCAACCACGTGAAAGCCCGCGAACCATAGCGGCATGGTCGCGACGAGCGACAGAATGCCAGTGTAGATCGGCTCGCCATCGGTCGACGTCGGTAGCAGCGGCAACAAGTTGCTCGCGTTGCCCGCCATGACGCCGCCAACGATGAACACCGAAGTGACGCCGAGCTTCACGAACACGATGATGTTCTGAGCACGAGCCGTCTTGGCGATGGGCCGGAGATTCAACACGGCCACGAGCGCCGTTCCCGCCAACGCGATGGCCAGGGTGCCCGCATGCACGTCGCGGCCGAAGGCTCGATATAACGGCGCACCTTCCAGCGCCGGGAAGATGGTCACAGCGATCCAACCAGCCGACACCGCCTCGAATGCGACGATGCTGATGGTGGCCATACACATCGCCACCGTAACGATGAACGCCGCGTGTGAACCGAGCGATTCTGCGACCGCTCCGATCTCCCCGCCTTTCGAGAACAAATCGTTGCGAGCCAGCGCTGCATAGTTGGCGGCGACCAGCAGCACCGCCGCCGCACCCATCGCCAGCGCGACGACGCTGCCGCCCGGCCCGGCGAGGGACAACCACTGACCGAGAATGGTGATCCAGCCCACGCCGACGATGGACCCGAAACTCATCATGAACAGCTGCAGCCGGGTCAGGCCACGCGCCGTGCGCTCGGCGGAAAGCGGGGTCGTCATGGCCAGAGGGGTGCTCATGAATGACACAATGGCATCGTTGCTAGTAAGTGCGCATCCGGTACGGGTAACCGCCCTACTTTCGCGCGATCACGGGCAGGACCAGTCGCGACGGGTAGGACGCCGAGTGATGCACGCTATTGCGCGCCGGCACCCCATCCTTCTGCTCGGAGTTGGCGCCGCCACGATTCATGTTTCGCTCCCAGCGCGGGAAGTTGCTGCTGGAAACCTCGAGGCGAACGCGATGGCCCGATAAGAACACATTGCTGGTCGCCCCCATCGGAATGGTCAGCTCATAGACTTCGCCGGGCCGCATCCAGACCTCTCGATCCAGCCCTTCACGGAACCGGGCACGCAACACACTCTCCAGCACGTTGAATGCCCGGCCGTCGGGATAGACGTCAATGAGCTTCGCCGTGAAGTCCGTGTCCACCGCGTCCGACGACACATATAAAACGACCTTCACGTCGCCGGTGACTTCGATCTCTTGCTTCAGTACGTCGGAGCTGAACACCAGCACGTCATCGCGAGCTTCGACCGATCTCTGGTCGAGTGCGCCAGGCACCGCATCCGGCGTCCCGGTGCAACAGATCGCTCCGCCGCGGGATGGCACGGGATTGTTTGGATCGTAGATATAGGTGCTCGCCGGCGCTGCTTGCTTGGACGAGCGACGACTCAACGTGCCATTGCCGGCGAGACCATTCGCTCGGCCGCCGCTGCCCAGATAAAAGTCCTGCGACGAGGTGGCTGGCAGCGGCCAGGCCGACGCGGTCTGCCAACGATTGCGACCCATCGCGTAATAACGAAGGCGCGGCCAGTCCTGGATGCGACGCTTGGCGGCGGCATCGTCTTTCAGCCATGCATCGAACCAGGTCAGATACTGACTGCGGTAGTCGAAGCGCGTATCGCCCAGGTCACGTTCGCCCACGCGCGTGTTCTCGCTCGCCTCGCGCTCGAAAGCACAATGCGTGTGAGGACTCATGATGGCGAACTGATTGTCACGCGCCTGTTGCGATGCCGAGCGTTGACGCAGATGGTTCATCTCGAACAGCGTCATGTCGGCGCCGAAGTCGTACCAGGAATTGACGAACAGCGCCGGCACGTCGGACACGTAGCTCTCCGTCATGTACGGCAGCTTCTGCCAGTAAGGATCGGTGTTGGCGCGGGCGACGGTGTCTTCGAAATCGGTTCCTGTCATACCCTGCGCGGCAAGCGCGTCTTTGCTCGGCAAATGGTGCCAGGCTTCCTTGAGATCGATGGTCGGCGGACGACGCGTGATGTCCCACAGCGCGTCGTTGGCGTTGTATTCATCGTGTGGCAAGTCGGCGGGCAGCTTCGGAAAGACCTTCTCTCCGTACTGAGCAAACCAGCCGACGACCCCGACCCACTCGGGCACGCCGCCCACTCTGGCGCCCCAGTAACGATAGCGACCGCCGAGCGAGCCGACGGCGCTGCCCGCCGCCATTGGAATGAGCGCCTTCAACGCCGGCGGACGCGCGCCGGCCATGAACAATTGAATGTCGCCTTCGTAGGAACATCCGACCGCACCGACGTTGCCGTTGGACCACGGCTGTTTACTCAACCAGTCGACGGTGTCGTAACCATCCTCCGCATCCCCGCCCGAGACGATATAAGTGCCCTCGGAGCGATGACGGCCCCGCTTGTCCTGGACCGCCACGGCATAGCCATTCGATACAAAGAATCGCAGCAGCGAGGTTGGCTGCGTCGACTGCGGCGTGTATCTCACATCCTTGCCATAGGGCGTGCGGATCAGAACGACGGGGACTGGCCCGGCCTTTGCCGGCAAATAAAGATCGGTCGCGAGTCGCGTGCCATCTCGCATGGCCACGAACACATTGCGATCGACCCGAAATGCATCGGTCGATGCCGCATTGACCAGACACGGCATCAGGCCCGCCGCGATCATTCCCAAGAATCTTTTCATTCGTATCACTGCAGTGGCCGGGCCGGCCAGTCACGCATCAACGGAGGATGATTTGGATATAGCTGCTCCGCGCGCCGATAGAACGCAGCCGCCTGTTCGGGCCGTCCCTGCTGATCGAGAAAATTCCCCATCCACGACAGCATCGCGCGCGAGGGACGCAGCTCGTAACCATAGATTCGTTGCAGCCCGGCGTAGTGCGACTCGACACCGGCGAGCCCCTGCGACAGCAGCGCCGCGTCGGACACTTGCAGATCGGCGAACACCATCTGTAGCCCCGCGTAGGTACTCGGCAGGTGACTCGACATGTGATTCTCGTTCGCCAGATAGTCGTAGCGCCAACGCAATCCGGGCGGCTGACTTTGCTCTAAGAGCTTTGCCATACGCGCCGTCGGCTCCATGATCTCGACGGATTCATGTCCGGCCGAGAGATACAGGAAACGCGTCGACTTGCCGACCTTCAACGCCCGCAACTTCCTTGGCGCCTCTTGCAGCAGCGCTTCATCGTCCCACCAGAGCGCCGGACTCAAGGCGAGATAGGCGTTGAAGGTGTCGGGCGCGTTTAAAAATGTGTAGAGCGTGAACAGCCCGCCACGCGAATGCCCCACGATGATGCGAAACGGCTGAGTGCGATACTGCGCGTCCACCCAGGGGATCAGATCCTGCTTCAGGAATTGCAGGAAGCGATCCGCAACGTACGGCGCTTCATCCGCCTTCGGCTTGCGCACCGGCGGCGCCAGCTCTTGGGCACGAGCCACGTTGGGAATAGAGACGACAATCGTCTCGGGAATACGCCCGGAGGATTCGCCGAGCTGACGCACGATTCCCGCGACCGAGAGGTAATAAGCGTCGCCGTCGAGCAGATACAGCACCGGATAGCGCGCCTGCGAAGTGCCATAGCTCGACGGCAGATAGACCTGGACACGCCGCTGTTGCTTGAAAACTTCGGAGCGCACCCAGTACTCGTCGCCCACCTGGACCGGGCTCCCGGCCAGCCCATCGCCGGCGAGCGCCTGCCCCCACCCCATCGCTACCGTCAACAGCAACGCGAATACGCGAACCATCGTCCCCACTCGTGCTCATTGTTGAGCCAGGCGCCGTTATGACCCAAGCATTGCGCCTGGGTCAGTAAACGACATCCTGCGATGGTAACGGCTGATGCGTCACAATGGCGAAAACCAGGAATGCGGAGGATCCCATGGCCAAAGTCTTCATCACCGGCTCGTCGCAAGGCCTCGGCCTGATGACCGGCCAGCTGCTCGCCGACCAAGGGCACTCGGTTGTACTACACGCGCGCAATGAAACGCGTGCGAAGGAAGCCAAGGCGCCGCAAGCGACGCAATGGGTCATTGGCGACGTATCGACGCTCGAAGCGATGCGCAGCGTTGCCGAGCAAGCCAATCGGTTCGGCCCATTCGACGCGGTCATCCACAATGTCGGTATCGGCTATCGCGAGCCAGGCCGCGTCGAGACCGTCGACGGACTTTCGCAGCTTTGGGCAATCAACGTACTCGCTCCGTACGTGCTCACCGCGCTTATCTCGAAGCCGAAACGTTTGGTCTATCTCAGCTCTGGCATGCACCTTGGCGCCACCTCGAGCCTCGACAACATCCAGTGGTCCAAGCGCAGGTGGGATGGCAGTCAAGCCTATGCCGATACCAAACTCCACGACGTGCTTCTGACATTCGCGGTCGCTCGACACTGGCCCGATGTTCTTACCAACGCAGTGTCACCCGGGTGGGTGCAGACGCGCATGGGTGGCCCGGGGGCCAACGATGATCTCGATCAGGGACATCGGACTCAAGCATGGCTCGCGGTAAGCGATGACAAAGATGCGCGTACCACCGGCGGCTTCTTCTATCACAAGCAACCTGGACGCGTGAATCCAGTCGCGCGAGACGTGGCCCTCCAGGATCGGCTCATCGACTACTGTCGCGAGGTGTCCGGGGTGACACTGCCGTGAGCACAGGAAACATTCACTTCGGCTCTGGATCCGGCGGAGCCGTGGTTGTTTGCTCGGTGGATTTGTCATCTGCATAGGGCCGTTGCTTGTCCGGCGTCGTCTCGGGCAGGCGCTCGCGTTGGGATGGGCTGGAGTCCATCGGCTGGCCTGCGCCCGGGCCTTCATTGTTCCGGTTCGGATCGTCGCCTCTCATGTGGCCGTCGCTGCAGGCGGCGAGGCCGATCAGTGCGGCGCAGAGGTAAAAATAGGCACGCATGCGTTTATCCTCGGTTGATGCCCATTCAACCGCGACGCTCTCGGCAAGTTCCGTGCACGTACCGGGATAACAACTTAAGTTATGTTTTCATCTATTTTTGTGCCGAGGGAAACAGATCCGCCCGGGCTCGCGTTCCAGTGCCCACTATGGACGCACAGCCTGTCAAGAATCCTCCCAATGACGAGCTGCTGCGGTTGATATTCGAGAGCGCGACGGATTTCGCGATCTTCACCATGGATCCGAACGGGATCGTGACCAGCTGGAACCGCGGTGCCGAGCGGCTATTGGGCTACGCGGACGAGGAAATCTTCGGGCAGAGCGCCGATGTTATTTTTTTGACCGAGGAGCGCCAGAACGCGCCCGCCGACGAGCGTCGCACGGCGCTGGCCCGAGGCAGAGCCGAAGACGAGCGCTGGCAACAAAGAAAAGACGGCACGCCATTCTGGGCCTCGGGCCTGCTGATGCCACTCACCGACCGCTCGCAGGGATTCGTGAAAATCCTGCGCGATCGCTCCGAGCATCATCGAATCGAACAACAGCTGCGCCAGAACGAGGAATCCTTCCGCCTGCTCGCCACCAATATTCCTCAACTCGTGTTCCGCAGCCGCGGCACCGGCGATCGAACCTGGGGCAGTCCACAGTGGAGTATCTACACAGGACTCACGGTGGCGGACAGTCTGGAGTTTCGGTGGCTCGATGCCATTCATCCCGACGATCGCGAGCGCACTGTCGCGGGCTGGCGTCAGGCCGGCACAAGCGGCGAATACAATGTGCAACACCGGATACGACGCGTGGCGAGCGAGGTCTATCGATGGCACCAGACCCGAGCTCAACCCATCGATCCCGACGATCTCGCCAACAGCGAATGGGTGGGCGCCTCCACCGACATCCATGAGCTGCGAGTGTTACAGGACAAACAAAACGTGCTGCTCGCGGAGCTACACCATCGAACCCGTAATCTGCTCGCGATCGTGCAAGCCATCGCGCGTCAGAGCATCCACTCCGCGCCCACCAAGGAGCAGTTCTATCACGACTTGTCGGGTCGACTGCGTAGCTTGGGAGTCGCGCAGCGCCTGCTCTCCGGTGCTGAGCATACGGGCACCGACCTGCGCGAGCTCATCGAACTCGAGCTCTCCGCGCACGGACAGATCACAGACGGGCCCAGCAACAAGATCACACTGCACGGACCGGCGGCCGAGCTCACTCCGGAAACCGTGCAAACACTCGCACTGGCTTTGCACGAGCTCACGACCAACGCGCTCAAGCACGGTGCACTCGCGCAAGCACCGGCGCATCTCTCCATCAGCTGGCAACTGGTGAATGATGAGCACATCCTGCTGCTCTGGCGGGAGTCGAATGTCGTCATGCCTCCGAGTCCGACCCGGCGAGGCTATGGACGGCAATTGATCGAAGAAGCGCTGGCCTACCAACTCGGCGCGCAAACGCGGCTCGACTTCACCGACGATGGCGTCCTCTGCGAGCTCATCATCCCGGCGACCGGCCGGGATTGAGCTCAATAAACTCCCGAGCCACCCACCGACGTGTCGCGTCGATCGAACGCATGGGCCAGCGCGGTCGCGGCTCGAACCAGCAACGTCGTATCGACACCGACCGCAACGAAGGTGGCGCCGGCACTCAGATAGCCGCGCGCCAACTTCTCATCCGCACTGAGCACACCCGCCGCTTTGCCCAGCGCGGTGACTTTCGCAATGCCCGTGGCGATGGCCTGTTGAACGGTGGCATCGCCGGGCCGACCGATCAGTCCCATCGATGCTGACAGATCCGCGGGACCGAAGAACACGCCATCCACCCCTTCGACGCTCGCGATGGCCTCGATGTTCTCCAGTGCAGCGACCGATTCGATCTGCACGAGCACGCACATCTGCTCATCGGCCTCATGCAGATAATTTTCGATTTGATTCCAGCGGGACGCCCGCGCCAACGCGGCCCCTACGCCACGAATGCCACGCGTGGGATAGCGAGTGGCGGCAACCATCAGCTGCGCCTGCTCCGCTGTCTCCACCATCGGAATGAGCAGCGTCTGCGCGCCCACGTCGAGATATTGTTTGATCAGCGACACCTCGCCCCGCACGGGCCGCACCACCGCCTGGGACTTGTAAGGCGCAATCGCTTGCAACTGACTCAACACACTGCGCGGATCGTTCGGCGCATGCTCGGCGTCGATCAACAACCAATCGAAGCCAACGCCCGCCAACAACTCAGCAACGCCGGCATCCGCGAGCCCGACCCACAGCCCGATCTGCGGGGTGCCCGCTCGCAGCGCCTGTTTGAAACGATTGACGGGAATGCGCATGGCTCGAACTCACACAAACCGAAAAGAAATACTGCCGAGCGGCCCGTAGTCCGCGTGCAGAACGTCGCCGCGTACGGCGGTGGTAGGCCGCGTAAACGAACCTGCGAGGACGATATCGCCGGCATCCAATTGCTCGTCGTAAGGCGCAATCTTGTTCGCGAGCCAGGCAACACCGGTCGCAGGATGATTCAGCACGCCGGCCGCCAGCCCGGTTTCTTCGATCACCGAGTTCTTGTGAAGCAATGCGCCGACCCAGCGTAAGTCGCAGGCATCCGGGCGCACCGGCCGGCCGCCGAGCACCACGCCGGCATTGGCTGCAAAGTCGGCGATGGTATCGAACACCTTGCGCGGCGCCTTGGTGTCGCGGTCGAACTGTTCGATGCGAGCATCGATGATCTCGAGCGCGGGCGTGACGTACTCCGTCGCCTGCAACACATCGAACAACGTCACATTCGGCCCCTTGAGCGGCTTGCCGAGCACGAAGGCCAGCTCGACCTCGACGCGCGGCGCGATGAAGCGATCGAAAGGAATATCGCTGCCGGTCTGAAACATCATGTCGTCCATCAACGGCGCATAGTCCGGCTCCGTGATCTGCGACGCCTGCTGCATAGCTCGCGACGTGAGGCCGATCTTGCGACCGACGCTGCGGCGGCCGTCAGCCCGCTCCAACGCAACCCACGCACGTTGAATCGAGTAACCGTCCTCGATGGTCATCTGCGGATGCTGCTTCGAAAAATGCCGGAGCTGCACCCGATTCTTGCGGGCGTCGTAGAGCTGGCGCGCCAGACTCTGGATGGTTTCTTGGGACAGCATGCTCAAACCTGCTTGAAACGGCCGTGCAGATTGTTGTGCTTCAACGTTCCCGCCTCGCTGAACTCGTTCAACTCCAGCGACAGCGCCAGTCCTTGTCGCTCGAACTGTTTCGCGAAGTGCGCCTTCATGATGTCGAACAGGCCCGTGCAAGTCGCGGTCTTGGCCGCGTCGCTGCGACCGGCGCCGATCTTCAAAATTGCGTGCACGAAGCCCGCATCCGTAGCGCTGCCGTCAGCGATGCAGAAATCCTCGCAAGGAACGGCGCGAACGCGGATTCCGCCCGGAGGAAACACCGCTTTCTCATCCACCCGCAGAGTCACCATGAAGCGCGCCAGCTTCTCGCACAGATCCTTGAAAGCACCGTCGGCGCGCAGGTTCGCGCTGTATTCGAGCGTCATGTGTGACATTGCTAATCCTCGACAGTCATCGTGGCGATGGTGCATCCCACGGAGAAGATGGGAATCGGCGCATAGTGCTGCAACTCACCGCGCCCACGAGCCGCTGCCGCGACGCTGATGAACGTTCGGATCTCGAAGCCGCCTTGACCGGCATCGCGATAGATCTGCACGTCGTCATAAGCAAGCAGCGCTTGCTTGTCGTTGCGCACCCAGCGGTCCAGGAAATCGCGGTCCCACGCTTCGTTGATGCGGCCCGAGTCCGGCGTCGCCGGCCAATGAGAGATCCCGCCGGTGCCGATGATGGCGATGCGCTCGGGTACGCTGTCGGCCGCGCGACGTAACGCTTCCCCGAAAGCCCACGCACGATGCAACGGAGTCAGCGGCGGTCCCTGGCAATTGATGTTGGCCGGAATCACCGGCAGCTTGAACCCCGGTGTAAGAAAGTGGAGTGGCACCATGATGCCGTGATCGAACTTCCACTCCTCCGAGTACGCCACGTCCACCGTCTGCATCACTTCGCGAATCAGTCGCTGTGACAACGCCGCAGCGCCCGGCACGCGAGTCCGAGGAATGCCGAGCCATTGCGGATCTTCGATGGGACCGTCGTAACCATCGGCCATGCCGATCGCGAACGCCGGCATGTTATTCATGAAGAAGTTGGCGAAATGCTCGGCGCCAACGATGAGCACTGCATCCGGACGCGCGGCGGCCAACTGCTCGCCCAGCGCATGAAATCGCGCGTGGAACTCGTCCTTCAGCGCTTGATCGGCCATCGACGCACGGCCGGTAATCCCCGGCGCATGACTGCAAACACCGGCGAACACCAGACTCATACGCCCGCCACCTTCTCATCCATTCGCGTCGTCATCGCGTAGACGCCGGCACGCACCGGCCCATGCTTGGCGATTCCCGTTCGCATGGCGGCGATGTAATCGGCCCAGGGCATTCCCAGATACGCCGCGAAGTGCATCAGCAGCTGACCGTTGGCGCCGAGCACGTAAATCAGCCCGATGTCGTGCGACTCGATCGCATGGCGCTCTTCAACAGTGAGCGAGTAACGGTCCAGCAGGGCCTGGGGCGACTCGCGAAACGCCTGCTGCACGCTCGGCTCGCGATTGATCTCGAACAGGAACTTCTGCAGGCCGTAGAGGCTCATGCGTGCACACCCCAATGCGGGATGTGATGCGAGCCCATGCTGACGCACACGTTCTTCGGCTCGAGGAACGCTTCGTAACTCCAGGTGCCGCCTTCGCGACCGATGCCGGATGCCTTGGTGCCACCGAACGGCTGCCGCAGATCGCGGACGTTCTGACTGTTCACGAAGCACATGCCGGCCTCAATCGCCGCGGCCACGCGATGAGCGCGCCCGATGTTCTCGCTCCACACGTAGCTGCTGAGCCCGTACTGAACGTCGTTGGCCTTGGCGATCGCATCCTGCTCGTCGGTGAACTCGATGAGGCACGCGACCGGGCCGAAGATCTCGTCCTGCGCGATTCGCATCTTGTTGTTGACGTTCGCGAACACAGTCGGCGCGACGAAGTTTCCTTTGCTCAGTGCGCCCGCCAGCTTTGGGGCGTCCAAGCCGCCACACAGCAGAGTGGCGCCTTCTTTCGAGCCGAGATCGATGTAGCTGCGCACCTTCGACAGATGCGCCTGGCTGATCATCGGGCCGATGATGGTCTGCTCGTCGAGCGGATCGCCGACGCGAATGTTCTTCGCTCGCTCCGCAAACTGACGCACGAACTCGGAGTAAATGGACTTCTGCACCAGAATGCGCGAGCCAGCGGTACAACGCTCGCCGTTGTTGGAGAAGATCATGAAAATCGCCGCATCCAGCGCCCGCGCCAGATCGGCGTCTTCGAACACGACGAACGGGCTCTTGCCGCCGAGCTCCATGGAGAATTTCTTCAGGCCCGCGGCGCGCACGATGCGATTGCCCGTCGCGGTCGAGCCCGTAAACGAAATGCCACGCACATCAGGATGAACGCACAGCGGCTCGCCGACTTCGGTGCCGTAGCCGTGCACGATATTCAACACGCCCGGCGGGATGCCGGCCTCGAGCGCCAATTCACCGAGACGCGCAGCGGTCAGCGGCGAGAGTTCGCTCATCTTCAGCACCGCGGTGTTGCCGAACGCCAGTGCCGGCGCGACCTTCCACGTCGCCGTCATGAACGGCACATTCCAAGGTGAGATCAGCGCACACACGCCGACCGGATGAAACAACGTGTAGTTCAGATGCGTCGGCGTCGGATACGTGTGGCCGTCGACACGGACGCACATCTCCGCGAAGTAATAAAAGTTGTCCGCCGCTCTCGGCACCAGCTGCTTGCCGGTCTGCGCGATCGGTTGGCCGGTGTCACGCGTTTCGGTCTTGGAGATCTCGGGCACATTCTTGGCGATGAGATCGCCCAGCTTACGAATCAGCCCCGCCCGCTCCACTGCCGGACGAGACGCCCACTTTGGAAACGCCGCCTTGGCTGCTTGCACGGCCGCAGCCACTTCCTCGGCTCCGCCACGCGCCACTTCCGCCAATGTTTCCTGAGTCGCGGGATTGACGGTCTCGAAATAGTCGCGGCCGCTCACGGAACGGCCGTCGATGAGATGATCGATACGCATGGATTGTCTTTGGTTCAGCGATTGAAAGCCGAGTCGGGCACCAGTGTGTTCACGAGTCGGCCGAGGCCGTCGATCTCGCACACCACTTCGTCGCCCGCGGTGACGTTGACCACTCCCTCGGGAGTGCCGGTCAGGATCACGTCGCCGGCGCGCAGCGTCATGAAGCAGCTGAGGTACTCGATCAGGAATGGAATATCGAAGATCAGGTCGCGCGTGGTGCCCTGCTGGGTGAGCTTGCCGTTGACGTACGTGCGCAAGGCAAGGTTGCCGGGATTGGGAACATCCGCCGCTTCGACCAGCCAGGGGCCGAGCACAGTGCCGCCATCGCGATTCTTCACGCGGAGGTTGGGCCGATACCAGTTCTCGAGGTAGTCGCGAATCGCATAGTCGTTGGCGATGCAATAGCCCGCAACGTGTTGCATGGCCTGTGCGCGACTCACCTTGGTCGCCGTCTGTCCGATGACCACGGCGAGCTCACATTCGTAATGCATGAATGCGACGTCGTCGGGCCGGCGTGTTTCGCCCCGGTGGCCGATCAAACCGCCCGGGCCTTTCAGAAACACCAGCGGCTCTTCTTGAGCATTGAACGCCAGTTCCTTGGCGTGATTGGCGTAGTTCAGACCGAGCGCGATGATGGTGCCGACATCGAACGGCGGCAGCCACACGACTTCGTCTTCGTTGAGCACGCGCCCATCCGCCAATCGCACACCGGCTGCGCCGACGCCCAGAGAAGTCACGGGCGTCGCGTGATGAATCGCTCCGGCATACGCCACTCTCGCGAACATCATGTGCGCCTCACGAAGCTGCAGCTCAATGTTTCCAAGCCAGCAGCCTCGATGCGCACACTCTGCCCTGCCCGCACTCGAGGTGCGCCAGCGGCAACGCCGGTCGCCAACACGTCGCCCGGCGCCAAGGTCATGAACTCGGTCACGTCGACGAGCAGTTGTTCGACACTGCGAACGACATCGCTCGTATCCGCGCTCTGCTGAAGCGCGCCATCGACGAAGGTGCGAATCGTGAGCGCGTTCGGATTATCGATGGCAGCGCGCGGCGTGGCCGCCGGCGCCAGCGGACAAAAGCCGTCGCGTGCTTTCAAACGAATGGACGGTCGATAGAACGTGTCGTGAGGAACGCTGATGTCGGCGACGAGCAGATAGCCGCCGACATGATCCAAGGCGTTCTCGAGCGAAACGTGAGAGGCCGGACGGCCAATCACCAGCCCGAGGCAGGCACCGACTTCCAATTCCGGCGAGTCTTCCGGCACGAGCACTTCGCTGCCTGACTCCGCGAGCGTGTTGCGGGGCTTGATGTAGAGCACCGGCGCTTTCGGTGGCGCCTTGTAAGGCGCCGCGCTCGCCCGCTCGCCCAGCGCTGCAACCGCTGAGCGATGGTTCATCAGCGTGCCATACACGACCCCGCTCAAACGGAACGGCGGAAACCCGCAACGCACGTTCATCACAGCGCCTCGTCGTAGAACCGGCTCAGATCCTGCTTCATGCGAGCCAGCGCCTTTTGATCGGCGTACGTCATGTGGCCCGACTCGTAATACGAATACTGGACGTTCTTTTGCAGATCCGGCGTCAACAGCATGTGCGACAGATCGAACTCGGCGCCGAAGAACGGCGTCGCGAGATCGTAGATGCCGTTCATCGAGAACACCTTCAGCTGCGGATTGCTACGGATGGCGGCTCCGAGATCCAGCGCGACATTCGCCGTGTGCAGAGGCGAGTCGAAGCCCGGCGCTTTGTGGCGCCAGTTCCAATTGGGCTCGATGACCATGTTATAGAGCGGTCGATAAGTCAGGTCGGTGACGTAACCCAGATCGCCGGTCAAATGATCCCGCCAGCTCGACAGATAGGCGCTGGTCACGCCCGCGGTCGCCGGATCGTTGGTTGCCGGGTCGAACGCACCGCTGGTCTCAACGTAAGCGGCCGGCGCGATGAAGCGCGAATCGAAACGCCCCGTGATCTGTGCACGATCACGCAGCAGCTCGCCACGGAATGCTTCCATGCCAACGCGCAGACGCGTGCGCTTCAAATATTCCGTCGACAAGCCGACGTAGCGGCTCATTTGCTGAGCGATGGAATCTTCTTCGGCCGAGGAGAGCCGGTCGCCACGAGCCAGCGCCGTCGCATAGGGCCCTTGCGCGAAGTCACGCACCTCGCGCAGGAACGCCATCAAGTCAGCCGGCTTTTGATCCAGCTTGCCGTGAAACAGCGCCGTCGCGGCGAAGCTCGGCACATTGTTGATGTAGTCCTGATCGATGCCCGGCATCGACACCGCGAAGTTCAGGATCGACGACAGCAGCACCACGCCATTGAACTGCATGCCCTGATTCTGGAGCTTGTAGACCAGCGCCGAGGCGCGCGTCGTTCCATACGACTCACCGAACAGAAACTTCGGCGAGCCCCAGCGCTGATTCACACTGATATATCGAGTGATGGCGCGGGCGAAGGAATCGACATCGGCATCGACGCCCCAGAAGTCCGGGCCCTTCGCGGTGCCCAGCGGTCGCGAGTAACCGGTGCCGATCGCATCCAGAAACACCAGATCGGTCTTGTCGAGGATGCTGTTGGGGCTCGGAATAAATGTATAGGGCGCGGGACCGGTGGCTCGCGGCGCGTCCGTGACCGCATACATCGGACCGAGACCGCCAACGTTCAGCCACAAGCTGGCCGAGCCTGGGCCACCATTAAATAAGAAGGTGATCGGACGTTTGGCGGCGCCCTTCTCCTGCTTCACCACATACGCGACGTAGAACATGCTGCCGGTGGGCTTACCGTCGTCATCGCGAATCGTCAGGGTTCCGGCCGTCGCGTCATAGGGATAGGCGCGACCCGCAATCGTTACTTTGTGCGACGTCGTGGTCCGCACCTCGGCCACGGGCGCGCGAACGGTATCGTCGCTGGCCGGCCCCTTATCCTCCGCATGCGCTGGAGTGACTGCCGCGCCGATCAGAAGCACCGAGAGAAGGCCGAGTTTCTTGAGTCGTTGCATGTTCCGGAAGCCTTGGAGAGCCGCATATCGGTATACGATACGCGGGTATCCTATTTCGGAACAAAAACGGACGCAACCGCCGTCGAAGGCGGTTTTGGCGCGGCTGCGCGCGGGTCAGCGCAGCGGCTTGGCGATACCGTTGTAGGCGGTTGAGTTGAAATTGGCCGAGATCGCGCTGGCGCAGGCCTGCACATAGGCGATCTGCATAGGCGACGGCGGATCCAGAATGAACTGCACCGAGCCGACGATCGAAACGATGCCCAGCAATTGATCCTCCGCCCCCAGCACCGGCGCGGCCACCGATGCGATACCGAGCGTGAGCTCCTCGCTGCCGTAGTCGTACAGGCGCGTGCGGATCGTCTCCAAGCGCTCGCGCAACGCTTTGACATCGGTCAACGTGTGCTTGGTGTAGGCCCTGATCGGCTGACCGAGCACCTGCTCCTGTTGTTTGCGATGAGCGTAGGCCAGCACGATGCGACCGATCGTGGAAACCGCCGGCGGCACCACCGTGCCCGAAACCCCGGAAATCTTCGGCAAGCCGGCCGCGACATAATCCAGGTTGGCGATGAACAGCGCCTCGACGCCGATGGGGATGGCCAGCATCACCGACTGATGCACCTCATCGCGCAATCGAGCCATGTACGGCTCGGCGACGGCCTTCAAATCGAAGCGCTCGAAGGTCAGCTGACCCATCTGGTACAGCTTCCAGCCGAGCCGATATTTCTCCGAGCCGGGGACCTGCTCGACCACGCCCAGGTAGCGCATGGTCGCGAGGTGCCGATGCACCTTGGCCTTGGGCTCCTCGAGCTGATTGGCGAGCTCGGTCACGCGCATCGGGCCTGCGGAGCGGGCCAAAGCATCGAGCAACCGCCAGGCCACGACCACCGATTGCACCATCGAGCCGTCTTTAATGTCCTTGCCGGTGTCCTCGTCGCCCGTCGGTTCCAATCCCTGCACGCAGCTTCCCCTTCAATGAATTGGCCGCGACTGTACAGATTCTTGTCTCGCAGGCAAACGTCAGACCCCAGCCCCGCCCCGGTTTGTCTTGAATAGCGATACGATAGTTACTAATATCGGAACACTCGATACAGCAGGACGACTTCCGGATGACTATGGTGACTGGCGGCCAGGCGCTCGTGAGGCAGTTGCTTCGCCACGGCGTGCGACATGTCTTTGGCGTTCCCGGCGTGCAGCTCGACTGGGCGGTGGATGTATTCAATGACGTCCGCGACCAGATCGAACTGATCGTGCCTCGCCATGAGCAGGCTACTTCTTATATGGCGGATGGCTACGGCCGCACCACCGGTTCGGTCGGTGTATGCATGGTGGTGCCGGGCCCGGGTGTGCTCAATGCCATGTCCGGCCTCGCCACCGGTTATGCGTGCTCGGCGCCGATGATGTGTATTGCCGGCCAGATCGCTTCGCCCGGCATCGGCAACGGTTTCGGCATGCTCCATGAAGTGAACGATCAGTCGGGCATGCTCGCGAATGTCACTAAATGGTCTGGGCTTGCCCGCACTCCGCAGGATGTGGCGCGAATGACGCGCGATGCCTTGCATGCTGCCGAGTCCACCCGGACACGACCGACTGCGGTCGAAGTGCCGCCCGATGTGTTGCAAGCGAAAGCCGAGGTCGAGCTTCACGAACTGATCGAGAAGCGCACGCCTCCGGCGCCAGAGGCAGCGGCTGTCGAACGAGCTGCCGCTCTATTGAATAGTGCTCGCTTTCCTGTGATCTACGCCGGCGGCGGCATCGTTGCGGCCAACGCGTCCCAAGCATTGACGCGCCTTGCCGAAAAGATCGGTGCCCCCGTCGTCATGAGTGAGAACGGACTGGGCGCCATCTCCGCTCGACACGAGCTCGCGCTGCCGAATCTCGCTGGCCGCGCATTGTTGCCGCACGCCGATGTGATCCTGGTCGCAGGCAGCAGATTCGTGACTCCGCGTGCTCTGCTCTCTTTCAACGCTCCGCACGCGAAGTTCATTTATCTGAATATCGAAGCCGCGGATGCGCTGGCCCCGCGCCAGCCAGGCGTGGATTTGATCGGCGATGCGGCCATTGGCTTGTCGCAGCTCGAAGCGGCGGTCACCAAACAAGATCGACTGCGTGATGCAACCTCGGCAGCGGCCAAGGCACGCGCCTGGTGCACACAGCAGTTGGCGCTGCTGAAACCGCAGATGTCCTGGATCGAAGCCCTGCGCCGCGCGATTCCCGAGGACGGCATTCTTATTAATGAGCTGACGCAAGTCGGTTACGTCGCCCCGCTCGCTTATCCTGTGTACGGACCGCGCACGTTCATCACGCCCGGTTATCAAGGCACGCTCGGCTATGGCATGCCCACCGGTCTCGGCGCGGCGATCGGCAACCCCGACAAAGTGACGGTGGCGATCAGCGGCGACGGCGGTTTCGGCTGGAATCTGCAGGAACTGGCGACCGCGGCGAAGTATTCGATTCCGCTGATCATGGTGGTGTTCGTCGACGGCGCGTTCGGCAACGTGCGCCGCATTCAGCAGGAAGTGTTCAATCGACAGATCGGCACCGAGCTGCACAAC
The DNA here is from genome assembly GCF_042651805.1 of Steroidobacter flavus. Taxonomy (NCBI): domain Bacteria; kingdom Pseudomonadati; phylum Pseudomonadota; class Gammaproteobacteria; order Steroidobacterales; family Steroidobacteraceae; genus Steroidobacter; species Steroidobacter flavus. Next base: position 1,902,124 of record NZ_JBHSDU010000015.1, read on the forward strand.
CCGGACTTCCACAAGCTCGCCGACGCCTTCGGCGTCACCTCGACCCGCGCGAATTCACCGGCCGAGCTCGAAGCAAAGATTCGCGAAGCCGGACGCGCGCAGCGTCGCGGCCCGCTGCTCATCGAAGTGCCGGTCGGCGAAATGCCCAGCCCGTGGCACTTGATCAATCCTTATTCCAAACAGCCCGCGGACACACCGCCCAACCCGCTCGGCGAGCCTGCTCGGCCCTGATGCGACGTTAGTAACAAATAAGCAGAGACCTCCTGTGACCCTAGCATCCTCCGTACTCGCGCACGTCTCGGGCATCGATCTGTACGTCCCGGGCCGTCCGATCGAATCGGTGGCGCGCGAACACGGCATCGAGCCGTCGGCCATCGTCAAGCTCGCCTCCAACGAAAATCCTTTCGGCATGTCGCCGGCCGCGCGCCAGGCCATCGCGTCGTTGGAAGGGAATCCGAGCCGTTATCCCGATTCCGACAGCGTGGCGTTACGCGACGCACTTGCCGGTCATCTCAAGCAGGATCCGCAGCGGATTCTGATCGCGGCGGGCTCTAGCGAATTAATCCTGCTCGCGGCTCGCGCGTTCCTCGAGCCCGGTCGTGCGGCGGTGATGTCGCAGTACTCCTTTATTTCTTATGGCCTGGCTGTGCGCTCGGTCGGTGCCGAAGCGATCGCGGTACCGGCACTGGATTGGGGTCACGATCTGAAGCGCATGCTGGCGGCCATCGACGAGCGCGTGCGTCTCGTGTTCATCGCGTCGCCCAACAATCCCACCGGCACCATGCTGTCGAAGGAAGACATCGAGCGTTTCATCGCCGCCGTGCCGTCCAACGTGCTGGTTGTCCTCGACGAAGCCTATCGCGAGTTCACGCCCGCCGAGCACCGGCCGGACGTCGACAAACTCCTGCAACGACATGACAACCTGCTGGTCCTGCGCACGTTCTCAAAGGTGTATGGCCTCGCCGGGCTGCGTGTCGGCTACGGTCTCGGACATCCGGATCTGATCGGCTATCTGAAGCGCTTGCAGTTGCCCTTCAGCGTGACCGTCAATGCTCAGCATGCGGCCGTTGCTGCCCTGGGCGATCAAGCTTTCGTCGAGCAATGCTCCAGCGCCAACAAAACCGAGCGCAGCCGTCTCTGCGCTGAGCTGGAAGCGCGCGGCATTCGCTACATTCCCTCCTTCGGCAACTTCGTCCTGCTTCACGTGGGCGATGGGCCGAAAGTGTTTCGTTCGCTGGTGGAACGGGGCATCGTGGTGCGCCCGGTGGCCAACTACGGGCTGAAAGAATGGATCCGCGTCAGCGTCGGCCTGACGCACGAGAACGACGCATTCCTGCGAGAACTACGAGCCGTGTTGTAACACGCCGGCTCCATGAGAAGATCGAGGTGACGATGAGCTCCATTCCCGCCCCCAGCCCCGCCACCACCAACACGCCCGAGCGCGGATCCTGGTATCCGTGGTACGTGACGGCGGTCTTGATGGTCGCCTACACGTTCTCGTTCCTGGATCGGAAGATCGTCGACCTGATGATCGGTCCGATCCGCCGCGACTTAGGCATCAGCGATCATGAGTTCGGCCTGCTGGTCGGCGCGGCTTTCGGTTTGTTCTACACCTTGATGGGCCTGCCGCTGGGATGGCTGGCCGACCGTTACCCCCGCAAGCGAATCATCGCCATCGGCATCGCGGCCTGGAGCGTGATGACGGCGGCCGGCGGCCTCGCCAAGAACTTCTGGCAATTGTTTCTGGCGCGCATGGGCGTGGGTGTGGGTGAAGCCACGCTGTCGCCGTCGACGTATTCGATGCTCGCGGATTCGTTCGACAAAGAACGTTTGCCGCGTGCAATGAGCTTGTACACGACGGGATTGTTCATCGGTGCCGGCCTCGCGCTGATCGTCGGCGGCCAGGTGATCAGCCACGTAGAAAACATGCCGCCGGTGACCTTGCCGCTGGTCGGTCAGGTGTTTTCGTGGCAGCTGGTGTTCATCATCGTCGGCATGCCCGGGCTGCTGGTCGCGCTGTGGGTGCTGACGCTCACCGAGCCGACGCGCAAGGGCAAGACCGAGAAGGTCCCGTTCATCGAGTTGTTTCGTTTCATGGGCCAGCATCGGCTCATGTTCATCGCGTTCTTCATCGGCGCCGGCTGCTACTCGGTGCTCGGCTACGCCGATTCCTGGTACCCCGAGCTGTTCATTCGCACCTGGGGCTGGGACCCGGCGCAGGCCGGTCGCATCAACGGTCTCTCGTCGTTGATCGCAGGCCCGCTCGGGCTACTGTTCGCCGGTTGGTATGCGGGCCACATGATGAAACAAGGACGCAGCGATGCATGCCTGCGGTTGACTGCTTACGGTGCGGTCGGCATCGCGGTGCCGGCGATGCTCATGCCGTTGATGCCGAATCAGTGGGCGATGGCCGCGATGTTGTTTCCTTTCAAGTTCTTCGTGGGCTTCCCGCCGGTGCTGATTCCGTCGGCCATTCAGATGATCGCCCCGAATCGCTTGCGCGGTCAGCTCGGTGCGCTGTTCCTGTTCGGTGTGGGCATCATCGGCGTGACGGGCGGCCCGATCCTGCCGCCGCTGTTCACCGATTTCGTGTTCAAGAACGACGCGGCGCTGCCCTACTCGCTCGCGCTGTCGGCGGCGATCGTGGCGCCGCTCGCGTTCGGATTGTTGTGGCTGGGACTGGGTCAGTTCCGCACGGCGTTGAAAGAAGCCGAGCAGTGGTACAAGTGAGCGGCGGGTGCGCGGGCGATTATTCGCCCGCGCCGAGCACGGCCTTCACGTTGAAGAATTCTTCGAGGCCGTACTTACCGTTCTCGCGGCCGTAACCGGAACGTTTCACGCCACCGAACGGCGCTGCCAGATCGAGCGAGGCGCCGTTTACGACGACTTGGCCTGTGCTCAAGCGACGAGCCACCGACACGGCGCGCGGCACGCTGGCCGACCATACGCCGCCCGACAAGCCATAGTCGCTGTCGTTCGCCATGCGAATCGCTTCGTCTTCGTCCGCATAGCCGACGATGGCCAGCACCGGTCCGAATATTTCTTCGCGGGCCAGCGCCATGTCGTTGCGAGCGCCGCTGAAGATGGTCGGTAAAACGTAGGCGCCGGCATCGAACCCCTTGGGCTGCTCCGGTCCACCGACCAGCAGTCGTGCGCCTTCACTGATACCGAGCTCGATACACTTTCTCACATGCGCCTGCTGGGCTCGGCTCGCGAGCGGTCCCAGCCTGGTGGCGACGTCGGCCGGATCGCCTAGCGTCCAATTCTTCGCCGCCGCGACCGCCAGAGACTCGACCTCCGCCAGCCGGCTCTCCGGCACAAACAAACGCGACAGCGCCGCGCAGACCTGCCCGGAATTCACAAAGCACTGTTGAACGGCGCCAGGAACGGCGCGGGCGAGATCGGCATCGTCGAGCAAGATATTCGCCGACTTGCCACCGAGTTCCAGCGCGACTTTCTTCAATCCCTCGGCCGCGACGGTCGCCACTCTTCGACCGCCCCGCGTCGAGCCGGTGAACGTCACCATGTCGACGCCAGGATGTGACACCAGCGCCTCGCCTGTCTCGCGGCCGCCAGTAACAAGATTGAACACACCCGCCGGGAAGCCCGCATCGTCGATGATACCGGCGAGCTGGATCGCATCCAGCGGAGTCACTTCGCTGGCCTTCAACACGACGACACATCCCGCCGCCAGGGCCGGTGCAATCTTCGCGATGATCTGATGCAAGGGGAAATTCCACGGCGTGATTGCGGCCACGACGCCAACGGCCTCGCGCACGATCAACGTTCCACCGATGCGCTCATCGGCAATCGAGCTCATCGCGGCAATGGTGCTTTGAATGCCCCGCAACGCCAGGCCAATCTGTGCCGCTCGCGAGAACGACACCGGTGCACCCATCTCCGACGTGATCGTCGTGGCGAGCCCTTCAGCTCGCTCCTGGATGCCGGCCTGCAAGCGCTGTAGCAGTCGCAAGCGTTCGCTCGCTTCCAATCGCGACCACTTCGGGAATGCCGCGCGTGCCGCGGTCACAGCGCGATCCACATCGGCCGCACAGCCCGCCGTCACTTCCGCGATCACGCGATCATTGGCGGGATTGACGACAGAGATGCGCTCGCGGGTACCGGAGCGATGCCATGCACCGCCGGCGTATATAGATTCTGTTAGTTCTGCCATATCATTCTCCGCGCGGTTGTATGCTCGTGCCGGCGTCGAGCTTCACCAGCTCGCCAGCCGCATCGAACGCCACGCCAATCGGATCTTGCCCATTCGCCACTGCTTGCACTTGCTGCTTGAGCATTCGTCGCAGCAGCCCGATCCCACGGTCCGAGAATCCGAGATGCTCCTCGGAGTGGAACGAGATCTCGCCCTGACTGACTTGCGCCTCGTAGTCGCCGGGGAAGCGCTGATGCTCTTCCTCCGTCAGCTCGTGCCATAGCTTGCCGTTGAAGTGCGAGCGGATCTTCGCGAGCGAGCCCTTCTCGAGCACGCGGCCGGCCGAATAGATGCGGAAGCTCGTGTCATCGATGGGCAGCACCCATCCGAGCAACGAGCACGGCCCATCCTTCTCGGCACGAGGGCTGGCGACCGCACGAATCGTCGGGAGCACCGCTTCGGTGATGCGACGATGGACGCCGGTCTCCACATCTCGCAACTGAATACTGCGGATGCCGCGCGTGGTGTTCTCGAAAGTGACTTTCGGCATGATCGCCATGCGCGCATTGAACTGATTGCCGCTGAATGAGCCGTGCAGGATGGGCACGTGGAATGGATCCATCACGTTCTCGAAGTGCTGCAACCAATTGCAGGGCACGATGGCCGGGCCGCCGCTGCCGATGCTGCTGTCGTCGGCCTCGATGAACTCGCCCGGCTCCAATGTTTCCAACACGTCGAAGCGAGGCAACACCGGTTTCTTTTCCGGCGGGCCCATGTAAGCGAAGATCAGTCCGTAACGCTCTTCCACCGGATAGTACGGCTGACGAATGCGCCCGCATGTCGACGCGCCCGCGTTCGGCTCGCAGGGCTGCTCGAGACAGCGACCTTCCACATCGAACAGCCAGCCGTGATAACAACAGCGGATGCCGCGATCTTCGACGCGTCCGTAATAGAGAGAAGCGCCTCGATGCGCACAGCGTGGATGAACCAATCCAGCGCGGCCGCTGCCATCCCTGAACAGAATCAGATCCTCGCCGAGCGCGCGGATCTGGCGCGGGGTGCTGCCAGCATCAGAGGTCAGACCGATGGGATGCCAGTATCGACGCAGCAACTCGCCCATCGGCGTGCCGCGCCCGACCTTGGTCAATTCGGCGATGTAATGAGGCTCGGTCCGATGATAGGCGGAGGCCCCGTTGCTAGGAACGTGGTTCATTCAAGTAGTCCAGCGCGACGAAGGTCAGCGCACGCACGCCGACCGGCAATGCATCTTCATTGACGTAGAACTGCGGCGAATGATTCTCTGCCGCCTGCCCGGTCGGTACGCCTTCCTTGTTGATGCCAAGGAACACATACAAGCCCGGCACCACGCGCGTGTAGTGCGAAAAGTCTTCCGATCCCATCACCGGCAACATGTCGCGCACCTTGTCGTCACCCGCCGCACGACGCAGCGACGGCAACAACTGATTGGTCAGCTGTGGATCGTTATAAGTAACCGGTGCGTACGGCTCGACGGTGACCTCGGCCGTTGCGCCCGAGCTTTGCGCGACCATCTCGGCCGTGCGTCGAATGCGCTTCAGGAAGTCTTCGCGCATTTCAGGCTCGAACGTGCGAATCGTGCCTTTCATCTCGACCTGGTCGGGCACGATGTTTCCACGCACGCCGCCATGGATTGAGCCAATCGTCACGACGGCGGGCGCCGACGTGATGTTGAGCTGCCGGCTCGGAATAACCTGCAACGCCGTCATGATCTGCGCCGACACGATCACGGGATCGACGCCGTGCCACGGCTGCGCGCCATGGGTCTGAACGCCTTTGACGACGATGGTCAACGAATCCGCGGCCGCCATCTGGCCGCGCGGACGATAGGAAATCGTGCCCGGCTCGCCGGGCCAAACGTGAATACCGAAGATCGCACTGGGCTGCACCGGCGCACCGAGCACGCCTTCTTCGACCATCAGAGCCGCGCCACCGCGCTCGCCGGTCGGCGGACCTTCTTCGGCCGGCTGGAAAATAAACTTCACCGTGCCGTGCAAATCCTTGCGCATGCCGGCCAGCACTTCGGCTGCACCCATCAGCATCGCAGTGTGCGCATCGTGACCGCAAGCATGCATGACGCCGACGTCCTGGCCGTTGAACTTGCCTCGCACTTTCGATGCGAAGGGAACATCGGTCTGCTCCGTGACCGGCAGCGCATCCATATCAGCACGTAGCGCGACGACACGCCCAGGCTGTCCGCCGCGAAGAATGCCGACGACGCCCGTGTGAGCGACCCCGGTCGTCACCTCGATCCCCAACGAACGAAGATGATCGGCAACCAGCTTCGACGTCCGAACCTCACGATTGGACAGCTCGGGATGCTGGTGAATGTCCCGACGCCACGCGACCACCTTCGGCGTGACCTTCACAACCGCCGCGTCGACGGGGCTGCCCGCCGGTGCATCGGCACCGGCGGCTCCACTCCAGAATTGACTCAGCGAGACGCACGCCAGCAGGCCGGCGGTGAACTTCTTGTGCAACTTCATCGCCGGCTCTCGGCTCACCACTTGGCGGCGAACCGCAGACCGATGGTGCGCGGACGATTGGTCAGGATGCGGGTCGGATCGTTGACGCTCTTGAACGCGTTGATCTCCGCATGTTCGTCGGTGAGATTGGAGATATACAACGTCGTGCTGTAGTTCGACCAGCTCAGCCCGGCACGCAGATTCACCAGCGTGTACGCGTCGGTCGGGAAGTCGTCTTCGTCGTAACGCGTGTGCTCCACTTTGCCCGAGTACTGCACGTCCGTGCCAATGTTTGCTTCGAACGAGCCCATCGGGAACGTGTAGTCAGCCGATGCGCTGCCAGTCACGTCAGGCACGTTCAACAGCGCCGCGCCGTCGACAGCAACGTCGCCCAACTCCGGCACGTCTCGCACCAGCTTGGCATCGATGCGACTGGCAGTCAGTGTGAGCTGCAGGCCGTCGATGGGACGCGCGGTGATGTCGAGCTCGAAGCCATTCGACTCCGCAACTTTACCCTTCACGTTGCCGACACCCGAGAACGCGCCGCCGGGACCGAACAACATGCCGACCTGAAGATTTTCAAGGTCGATGCGATAGGCGGCCAGGTTGAAGATCAAGTGATCGTTGAGCCAGCTCGACTTCAAGCCGATCTCGTAATTGACCGTGTTGTCTGGATCGTACTGAGGCGGCACGTACGCAACCGTGGATGCGTTGGTGCCACCGCCGCGGTAGCCCTCGGCATACTGAGCGTAGGTCATGAACGTCGGCGTGAACTGATACGACAGCACACCCTTGAAGATCGTGTCGCGATTCTCGCCATGCTGAGGCGCTTCGACGATCGGACCGGCCCCGCTGAAGAACGCATAGTTGGTCACCGCCTGCAGATCGCGCTCGGTGTCGAACCAGCGAGCGCCGCCGGTCAGCGCCAGTTTTTCGGTGATCTGATAAGTCGCTTCGCCGAAGATCGCGAGATCCGTCATTTCATCCGCGAGCGAGCGCGACGAGACGCGGCCCAGAGAAACATCCGGGCGACCCGTGACCGGATTGGCGGCGACGATATCGTTCGTGTAGTCGATGTTGCGATCGGAGTAGTACACGCCGAACACGCCGTTGATCGGCCCGTCGAACTTGGTCGACATGCGCGCTTCGCCGGTGGTGAGCTGCGAGCTCTGCGGCGCCAGATACACACCCGCTTGCGGAATCGCGGCCGTCGCGAACGGCGGTACCCCGAGGCCTTGCAGGAAACGGAAGAACCCGAACGACACCGTATAGTCCTGCACGTCGAGCACGTCGCGATCGAAGCGCGAAGCGGCCAACGTGAGATCGGACCAGCCGAAATCGTGTTCGAGCGTCAGGGCATACACCTTCGACTCGTCCTCGTGCGGTTCGAGCGAGGCCAGCGAGGCTTTCCGCTCCCCATCGGCCGGATAATTTGTGCCGGAAACATTGCCGTTATAGGGACGCGACAACGGCCGGCCGCCGGTTTCCATCTTCTGATAGAACACCTGACCGGTCAGCGTCGTGTTATCGCCGATCTGCCACAAACCCGTGACGCGCCCGCCGGCGTTCTGCTGGTCGTTCACGTCCTTCAAGCCACGCAGCGGGTTGTCGCTGAAGCCATCGGCGTCGTCGTAGTAGCCGACCATACGCAGGGCGAACTGATCGGAGACCGGAACGTTGATCACGCCGCGCAAACCGTAGTTCCAACCGCCGTCCTTGGTGTTGGACATGTCGGTCGAGACCGAGCCTTCGAGCAAGCCGAGCTTCGGCTTGTTGGTCACGATGCGGATCACGCCCGATTGGGAATTCGAGCCATACAGCGTGCCTTGCGGGCCGCGCAGGACTTCGACTTGTTGAATGTCGAACAACGCCAGGTCGGGCTGCGTGCCGCCGAATTCGGTCGCCGCGCCACCCAGGCCGGTCACGGGAATGTTGTCGTAGTACAGCGCGCTCTGCGCTTCACCCGCTGAGTTGATACCGCGAATGACGTAGCGCTTGTTGCCGGCACCCGAGTCCACGAAGGTCAGGCCCGATACGCTGCGAGCAAAATCGGCGAACTCAACGGCGCCGAGCTTTTCCAACCGATCGCTGTCCATGATCGCGACGCTGACCGGCACGGATTGAACCTGCAGGTCGCCCCGCTTCAAGCCAGTGACCACAATCTCTTCGAGCACGTCTTCCTGCGCCTCGGCCGCCACCGCCGTGCTCGCCGTCGCCACCAGACCGGCGGTGCCGCTCAGCATCGCCAGCGCCCAACCCAGCCGCTTCTTATTGCTCATACACCCACCCTGCTCCCCATTTGTATCGTATATCGGAACGTAGATCCGATCCGGGACCACCAACTACCTGCTGAAAAAGTAGCAGTTCAGCCGGTGACGCGCAAGATTTGTCTCGTATCGCAATACCCTCGTCCTTTATACAGGAACACCTGCACCGAAATGGATCCTGCGGACGGCAATATGGGATGGGCCCTGGCCAGGGCAGGGAAAGGGGCTGAGACGGGTTACATCTGCCGGAAGAGGTGGAGGTAGCCCCGACTGACGGGCAGCACCTCGTCGCGCCCCTTCATATGAATATCGGCGGTTTCGTTCGGGCCGCGCGTGACATGGCTGATGGCCCGGAGGTTAACGACGACGGAGCGATGCACCTGCGCGAACTGGGCGGGATCGAGCTGCGGGATCAGCTCCTTGAGCGGGGTACGGACCACAGCGTCGCGCGGCTGGCCCCCATCGTCGCGCCATGCGACTCGGGTGTACTTCTCTTCCGAACGCAGATAGTCGATATCGTCCACTGCGATCAGTCGAACGGTCTGGCCAACGGACGCCCGCATCCACCGCAGTGTCCCCGGTTGACGTGTTCGCTCCAGACTCGCGGCGAGTTGCTGTAGCAAAGCTTCCGTATTCAATGCCGGCTGCGCAGCCTGCAGACGCTCTTTCAGCCGAGCGACGGTCTCTGCCAATCGTTCCGGCTCAACCGGCTTCACGAGGTAATCGAGCACGCCCTGAGCAAATGCCTGCACGGCGTATTGATCGAACGCGGTAACGAACACCAGATGCGCGCGTCGACCGATGTGCTGAGCGGCCTCGACACCGGTCTTGCCAGGCATCTGCACGTCCAGAAAACAAATGTCCGGTCGATGCGTTTCGAACAGATCGATGGCCTCGCGACCGTTGCGGGCCTGAGCCACGATGTGCAGCTCGGGCCAGAGCTGCGAAAGCAGGCGTTCGAGTGCATCCCGCAACAGCGGCTCGTCGTCGGCGATGAGTGCGGTGGGCTGAGTGCTCATGGTCGGGCCGGGAAATTCAGTTCGGCACAGACGCCGTGCGGCTCGATCTCGGTCAGATGCAGTTGAGCGTCACCGCCGAATGCGAGCTGCATTCGTTCGCGCAGCGTTGAAAGCCCCGTGCCCAGCCCGCTGCCCGTCGTTTTCAGGCCCACGCCGGTATCCATGACGCGTACGAGACAACGGCCGTCGCGCAACCAGATATCGACGTCGATGCGCCCGCCCTCCTCACTTGGATCGATACCATGCTGGACAGCGTTCTCGACGAGCGTGAGCAACGTCATCGGCGGACATTGAAACTTCGCCGCGGCCGGCTCGATATGCAAGGCGAACTGCAATCGGTCGGGCATACGCATTTGCATGAGCTCGAGATACGCGCGAGCCAGATCAAGCTCTTGATCCAACGTCGTCGCCTGCCCTTGCATCCGGGGCACGGCGGCGCGAAGGTACGCGATCAGATTCGTCAGCACGTTCGACGCTTGAGGCGAGCCCGCATCGACCAGTGCCTGCACGTTCGCGAGCGTGTTGAACAGGAAGTGAGGTTTCACTTGCGCCTGCAATAGGCGCAATCGCGCATCGAGTGCTTTGCGCTCGAACTCGCTGCGTTCGAGCTCGAATGCTAGTGCCTGATCGCGAGCGAAGACATCGCGCTGGCGGACCATTGCACCGAGCGCGATCCATGGCCCGAACAGCAGCCCTTCGACGATGAGCACGAGCAGCCCTTTCATCTGCGGCGCCTCGTGCGCCGAGTGAATATCGACGGCCATCGCGATCGAGTGCGCGAGCAGCGCGCCGACCAGAACGGCAACGACCACCCCGCCGACCTGCAGAACCCATCTCGGCAGCCAGGGCGGCAATCGCACCGGGCGCTGTTCGAACAGCCCGAAGGCCAGCACCGCCACCAGACTGACGACCACGGCATGACCGATCGTGACATCGATGGTCGGCGCCGTGGACGGCAGACTGTTCGCCGCCCCAAACACGATCCCCAGGCTCAGCGCCAGCACCAGTCGACGCCAACCGAACACGAGCGCCAGGCCTCGCGGCCTCGCCTGCACGATCTGTTGATGGCCCATCGCGGAAGACATGAGCCCAACTATAGATCGTGATCGCCGGGCTCGCCCGCACTTTATCCCCTCCGCAATGCGCCCCCGCCGCCATTCGTCCGCCGGAATCGTCACTCGGGCCGCCGGGACCGGCGTTCGTCGCATGCGCTCGTTTTCTCAGCCGCTCACTTTCATAGTCCGCCCGCAACCGACAGGGAGAAACCACGATGACTCTGAGCAAACGCATCCTCATTGGCGTGGCCGCGGTGTTCGCACTGGCTATTGCCTCGCTCGCGATCATGCTGAGCCACGACGCTCAGTGCCCCGGGCCGGGGGCAACGACCGCCAGCACCCAATTCAAGATGAAAGCGGTGCTGCAGCGTTGCTATGGCTCGCCCGAGGTGCTCACCTTCGAAGATATCGCCAGGCCGACGCCCGCCGACAACGAAGTTCTGGTTCGAGTGCGAGCGGCCGCCGTCAATCCGCTCGACTGGCACAGCGTCGCGGGTTGGCCGTATGTCATGCGCCTGGGCAGCGGTCTGAGTGCACCCAACGACCCGCGCATGGGTGTCGACTTCGCGGGCACGGTCGAATCCGTCGGCAAGCAGGTCACGCAATTCAAACCGGGCGATGAAGTCTTTGGCGGACGTAGCGGCGCCTTCGCCGAATATGTTGTCGTTCGTGAGGACCGCGCCATCGCACGCAAGCCGTCGAATCTCACGTTCGAACAGGCCGCGGCCATGCCGATCGCGGCTATCACTGCGTTACAAGCGCTGCGCGACCATGGCCACGTTCGTGCCGGTCAAAAGGTGTTGATCAATGGCGCATCGGGCGGCGTCGGTACTTATGCCGTTCAAATTGCGAAGTCATTCGGCGCCGATGTCACTGGCGTATGCAGCACTCGAAACGTCGAGCTCGTGCGCTCGCTCGGTGCGGACCGCGTCGTCGACTATAAGAAAGAAGACTTCACCGCCGCGAGCGAACGTTATGACGTCATCATCGATAACGTCGGCAATCGCTCTCCGATGGATCTGCGACGCGTGCTCACACCGGGCGGCATCGTGGTCATCGTCGGCGCTCCCAAAGAAGGTCCGTGGATCGGCATGTTCTGGGGAGTCATCCGGGCCGCGATGCTGTCCTGGTTCGTCGATGAGAAGTTCGAGTTCTTCGTCGCGCAACTGAACCGTGACGACCTGGACTCCCTCGCCGCTCTCGCCCGCGATGGCAAGCTCACCTCGGTGATCGACCGAAGCTTCCCCCTCAACGAAACATCGCAGGCCATCGAGTATCTGGCAGGATGGCACGCCCGAGGCAAAGTCGTCGTGCACGTCCCGCCAGACTCGAATCGGACTTAAAACTGGAAGCCCACGCCGAACGTCGTCTCGAACGTGTTCAAGGAATCGTCGTAACGATCGATCACCTTATCGAGATAGCGATAGCGCGCGTCCAGGCGCAGCGAGACATTGTCGGTGATGAAGTACTTCGCACCGACGCCAGCGTTCAAGGTGAAGCCGTTGTCGTCCTTGATGCGCACCGGTCCGCCGCCGTTCACCGTGCCCGTGATCGGGCGATCGAGATCCGCGCTGGCGTAGCCGATACCGGCGAGCACGTAAGGCACGAAGCGGCTGCTCGGGTTGAAGTGATAAACCGCGTCGACATCGAACGTGGTGAGGTCGAGATCGATATCGCTCGTGGATAGACCCGTCACCGAGGTATTGGTCTGACCCAGCGACAATTCAAGGCCCCAGGCGTCGGTAAAGTGATAACCGTAGCGCAGGCCATAGGTGAGATCGTCATCGAGCTCGGGCGTGCGCCCGTTGATCTTGCGATCGCTCAGATCGTCGCCGAACGCCTCGCCGACATACGCACCAACCTCCTGGCTGCCCGCGGTCACCTGCGCCATTGCAGGCACGGCCGTAGCAGCAAGTGCGCCAGCGGTTGCTAATCCAATCAGTCTTTTCGTCGTCAACATCATCCTCTCCTAAACTTTTATTCACCATCGCATTGCTGCGACGTGGGAAGCAGCTTGCGCTCGCAATGCCGGGTGAATAAATCGGCTGGCGCGTAACAAGATGTTGCTTGGAATTCAGCAATGCGTGGGGAACTTGCACCAAGATGCGCACCATGCGTTCTATACCGGTGCGTGCCAGCAATTGCGCCAACGAGCAATCAGCGCGCATGAATCATGCTGACGCCGCGCCACTCTTAATCCCATTCGCAAAAAAGTGGTGTCGGCTCGCGTGTAGGCTCAGTCGACCTCCACTTCCTAACAACTGTTTCGAGGACTGCTCGATGACAAGAAACAACAACCCTCGTATCGCCAATGCAGTGAAGAAAGCACTGCTATCGCTGACGGCTGTGGCCGCAGCGATTGCCGGCCCCGCGATGGCCAAAGACGTGGTCATTCACGCCGGCACGCTCATCGACGGCGTCGCCACTGCGCCGAAGAGCAAAGTCTCCATCGTCATCAAAGACCAGCGCATCGTGTCGGTGCAGAGTGGTTTCGTGACGCCGGCCGGGGCCGAGGTGATCGATCTTTCCTCAGCCACCGTCCTGCCGGGCTTCATCGAATCTCACGATCACATTTCTTCCAGCGGCGATCGTCGCCCGCTGAATCGGTTCACTCAGAGCGAAGGCGATGCCGTGATTTCCGGAACGCTCAACGCGCGTCGCGAAGTGGAGCTGGGCTTCACCACTGTGCGCGATCTCGGCTCGGGCCCGCTGACGGCGCCGGCACTGATTCGTGCCATCGATTCAGGAAAGATTGTCGGGCCCCGCTTGTGGACTGCGCTCGAGCCGCTGGGACCGACCGGCGGGCATTCGGATCGCGCCAACGGTCTGCGTCCGGATTTAGTGTTCGAAGGACGGGAAGCGTCGATCGTCGACAGCGCGGAAGAAGCTCGCATCAAAGTTCGTGAGCATCGCCGTCGTGGCGCGACCGTCATCAAGATCATGCCGAGCGGCGGCGTCGGCTCCATCGGTGACGATCCGCATCACATGACCATGACCGACGAAGAAATGAAGACGGTCATCGAGACGGCGCATGAGCTCGGCCTGAAGGTCGCCGCGCACGCGCACGGTAAGAAGGCCATCGACCACGCCATCCTCGCGGGTGTGGACTCCATCGAGCACGGCACGTACGCCGATGCGGAGAGCTACAAACTGATGAAACAGCACGGCACGTTCCTGGTGCCGACGCTGCTGGTCGCCGATGCGATCTACCAGACTGCGATCAAAACGCCGGACCAGTTGCCGCCGACCGTGGCGGAGAAAGCCATCGCCGTGACGCCGACCATGATCGGCAACGCGGGTCGTGCTTATAAAGCCGGCGTGAAGATCGCGTTCGGCACCGACCAGGGCGCCACGTCGAATCGCAACAAGGCTGAGGAGTTTGCGCTGCTCGTGAAGGCGGGCCTGACGCCGATGGATGCGATTTTCACGGCAACTCGCAACGCCGCCGAGCTCGTCGGCAGCCCCGACGACATCGGCTCGGTGCAGGCCGGCCGCTATGCCGACATCGTCGCGGTCAAAGGCGATCCGCTCAACGACATCACCGAACTGCAGCGGGTCGAGTTCGTGATGAAGGGCGGTGAAGTGATCAAGCGCGACGGCAAGATGCAGCGCTGAGTCGATACGCGGTGGCGTCGCTTAGCGCGGCGCCACCGCATCGGTTGACGATGCGTGCTGTCTCGCTGACCGCGCGTTGTACGCGAAGCCGGCGATTGCAGCGAGCGCCACGACCGCTTGCAACAACAGCGTCTGAACCGAAGGATACAGGCCCACCAGTTCGATTCGAGGCAAGGGCAAGGTCTGGACCGACAATATCCCCGCCTCTTGCAAGGCTGCGGCCCCTTTGCCGGCCAGCACCACCGCCAGGACCGCGATGAAGATCGAGCTGACGGAAAAGAATTTGGCAATGGGCAGACGCGCGCTGAACTTCAACATTGCGGTCGCAGTCAGCGCCAGCACCGCTGAGCCAGCGACGAATCCCGCGAGCGCCGCCGCTCCATTGCCTTCGCTACCGAGTGCCGCGTAGAACAGAATGGTCTCGAACACTTCACGATAGACCATGAGGAACGCGAGACCCGCCAGCAACCACGCCGAGCGGCCTCGCAAAATCCCGGAGAGATTGTTCTGGAAGTAGCGCTGCCAGTGCCCGGCGACGCTCTTCTGATGCATCCACAAGCCCACGGTCAACAGGATGAACGCGGCAAAGAGCGATGCATAACCTTCGGTCAGCTCACGGCTCGCACCGCTGATGTCGATGAGATATCGCGCGACGAGCCAGGTGATTCCGCCGGCCACGAGCGCCGAGATCCAGCCGCCCTGGACATACGGCATCAATTCCTGCCGTCCAGACTTGCGAAGGAACGCGACGATGGCGACGACCAGCAATAACGCTTCCAACCCTTCGCGCACGAGAATGGTGAAGCTCGCGATGAACGTCGTTGCCGCGCCGGTGTTGCCTTGATCGAGAACTTTGCTCGCGTCGTTCAACACTTCTTCAACTGCTGCCAATTGCTCGGTCATCTCGGCAGGCGTCGCGCCCCGATCGAGACGCGCTCGATACTCCCCCATCACGCCTTCAATGCGAGTCAGGACCTTCGCATCTCGCGCGGCCAGTCGCGGCTCGATGGGCTCGATGCCATCGAGGTACGACGACAACGCCAAGCGAGCCGCCTCCTGCTTGTTGCCCGCTTGATAGGCCGCGATGCTCTGATGCAGACGAGAGCGCGCCAGCGCCACACCCGATTCTTGAACCAGTGCCGATGGCGTCGCACGTAAATAAGCGAGCGCGGCCGAGGCGCGACTCGCACCCAAGTCGGTGGAAAGCTCGTTCTCAGTCTTGCGTACCAGCGTTTCCAGATCGGGGATGCGATCGCGCAGCGCCGGGTCCTGTTTCCAAAGCTTCGCACCGGCCTGACGGGTCGCCTCGGGATACGCCAACGTTCCGACGTAGAAGCTCAGTGCCCAACGATCTTCCGCCGACAACGACGCGAAGCTCGGCATCGCCGTACCGCCGACGCCTTGGCTGATCGCTTCGAACAAAGAATAAAGACTGCGCGCACGCGCACGAGTGGCATCGGTGAAAGCAACGGGCGGCGGATCGAGTTGAGCCGCGGCCGGACCATCGCCATGGCCGGCGGCGCCATGACAAGCGCCGCACTGTTCTTGATAGAGCGCCGAGCCGCGAGCGATATCGGGCACAGCCTTCGGCGCAATCGGAACGGGATAGGCCGCGAGCAGCTGATTGGCGAGCGCGTGTGCGACCTGCGCGACCTTCGCGGCATCCGCCTGTTGGGATACTGCCGTTTCCAGCAACTGACTTTGCTGGGCAAGTTGCTCGCGGCCGTCACGCGCCGGCAGCGCGTCCAAGCGCTCCCGAATCGTCGCCGTGAACTCCATCATCTCCTTGAATTCACCGGCGTTGGTGACCTGCCCGTCGCTGACGGCACCGGCATAGTCGACCGCGACATAATCAATGAGCTGCCACAACTGGCGCACCTGGAGATCGAGCTTGTCATCTTCCGCTGACAACGCCGGGCCCGCACCAAACACCACCAGCCAAGCTATCGACACCATCACCCGCGACAGCCAATGCCCGCGGGCCGATGAGAATGAGAACCGCTTCATGGTCGCAGCCTAGCGACCGGCGCTCCTACAATCAAATGAAGTCGTCGACATGGAGCTGGGGCAAATTGCCTCAGTGGCTGGAATTCCGGCCGTCCAACGACAGATTCAGCAGCAACACGTTCACTCGGGGCTCGCCGAGCAGCCCGAACGTTCGACCTTCCGTTGCCTCTTTCACCAGGGCTCGAATCTCCGCCTCGGGCCGATTGCGCAGCCGAGCCACGCGCGGAACCTGATACTCCGCAGCCGCCGGAGAGATATGTGGATCGAGTCCACTGCCGGACGCGGTCACCAGGTCGATGGGCACCAGCGACTTGTTCTCCGGATCCAAGGCACGAAGCGCCGCGACTCGCTCCGTGATGATGGTCGCGAGGGTCGGATTGGTCGGGCCTAGATTGGACCCACTCGAGGCCGCGCCGTTATAAGGCTGTGGCGAAGTGGCGGAGGGCCGGCCGAAGAAATACTTCGGATCCGAAAAGGGTTGGCCGATCAGACGCGAGCCGACCAGCTTGTCGCCCTCCTTGATCAGACTGCCATTCGCCGCGTCGGAGAACACAGCCTGGCCGATACCGGTGACCACCAATGGATAGGCGACGCCGGTAATAACGGTCAACAACAGAAACGACACCAATGCAGGACGAAGCTGTTTCATATCTTTGCGCCTCAAACCAGGCCGAAGGCCACGAGTAACAGGTCGATGAGCTTGATGCCGATGAACGGCACCACCAGGCCACCGACGCCGTAGATCAACAGATTCCGCCGCAACAACAGCGCCGCCGAGGTCGCGCGAGTCTTCACGCCGCGCAGAGCCAGCGGCACCAGAAAGACGATGACGATAGCGTTGAAGATCACCGCCGACAGAATCGCGCTCTCGGGACTTTCCAAACGCATGATGTTGAGTGCGTTCAACGCCGGATAAGTCGCCGCGAACGCCGCCGGAATGATGGCGAAGTATTTGGCGACGTCATTAGCGATGGAGAACGTCGTCAACGCGCCGCGCGTCACCAACATTTGTTTGCCGACGTCGACAATCTCGATCAGCTTGGTCGGATTGGAGTCGAGGTCGACCATGTTGCCGGCTTCTTTCGCCGCCTGCGTGCCGGTGTTCATCGCCACGGCCACGTCGGCTTGCGCCAGCGCGGGAGCATCGTTTGTACCGTCGCCGCACATCGCGACCAGCCGGCCCTCGCTTTGATTGCTACGAATCAGATCGAGCTTTTTCTCCGGCGTGGCTTCGGCGAGGAAATCATCCACGCCCGCCTCGGCCGCAATCGCAGCGGCAGTGAGTCGATTGTCACCTGTGACCATGATGGTCTTGATGCCCATCTGTCGAAGCTCGGCAAAGCGCTCACGAATGCCGCCCTTCACCACGTCGCGCAGCTCGATCACACCCAGCACGCGCTTTCCATCCGCAACGACGATCGGAGTGGCGCCACGACGTGCAATCGTATCCACCGACTCGCTCAACCGGGTCGGCCACATGCCGCCCTGCTCTTCGACGAACTTGCGAATCGCATCGGCCGCGCCCTTGCGCAGCGTCCGCCCTTCCAGATCGACGCCGCTCATGCGCGACTGCGCCGAGAACTTATGGAAGGTGTGGATCGTGTTGGCAAGATCGCGCGCACGCAGTTGGAACTTCTGCTTCGCCAACACCACGATGGAGCGACCTTCCGGCGTTTCATCCGCCAGCGAGGCCAACTGCGCAACGTCTGCCAATTCCTGCTCAGTGACGCCGGGCGCTGGCACGAACGCCGAGGCCTGGCGATCGCCCAGCGTGATCGTGCCGGTCTTATCCAACAGCAGCACGTCCACATCGCCCGCCGCTTCGACGGCACGACCCGAGGTCGCGATCACATTCGCACGCACCATGCGATCCATGCCGGCGATGCCGATGGCGGACAGCAACGCGCCAATGGTCGTCGGAATCAAACACACCAACAACGCGACCAGGACGGTGAGTGTCACAACCGAGCCCTGCCCGGCCGCATCTACTGCGAACTTCGAAAACGGCGCGAGCGTTGCGGTCGCGAGCAGGAACACCAACGTGAGCATCGCGAGCAAAATCGACAGCGCGATTTCGTTTGGTGTCTTGCCGCGCTTCGCGCCCTCAACCATGGCGATCATGCGATCGAGAAAGCCTTCCCCTTCTCTCGCTGTGACCCGCACGACAATCCAATCCGACAGCACGCGGGTACCGCCGGTCACCGAAGAGAAATCGCCGCCCGCTTCACGCAGCACCGGCGCGGATTCGCCAGTGACGGCGCTCTCGTTCACCGACGCGACACCTTCGATGATCTCACCGTCGGCGGGAATTGTATCGCCGGTCTCCACCAGCACCAGATCGCCCCGACTCAACGTGCTCGCTTCGACGGACTTGTAATCAGTGCGATTGCTGGCCGTGATTTTCTTGGCGTAGGTGTTCCTGCGCATCGACCGCAACGTCGCGGCCTGCGCCTTGCCGCGCCCTTCGGCCAACGCTTCGGCGAAGTTTGCAAACAACACCGTCAGCCACAACCACGCGGCAATCGCGAGCACGAATCCCGGACGCCCCGCGTCTTCGATCTGACCGGCGGCAGCGCCGATACCGATGATGGTCGTGAAGATGCTGCCGACGAAAACCACGAACATCACCGGATTTCGTACCTGCACTCTCGGATTGAGCTTTCGGAACGAGTCGATGATGGCCGAGCGGAGAATCCCGCCCGTCACATACTTCGCCGTGGGACGCGGCGTGCCGCCCACGACGGCGGGCGCCACCGAATCGGATTTCTTCTCAGCAACGTTTGCTTGGGTAGTAGCCATGAGGATCAACCTTTGCCAATCATCTGCAAGTGCTCGACGATGGGGCCGAGCGCCAGCGAAGGCAGGAATGTCAATGCGCCAACCATCAGGACGACACCGATGAGCATGGCGACGAACAAGGGCGTGTGGGTGGGCAAGGTGCCGGCAGTGATTGCTACGTTTCGTTTGGCAGCGAGGCTGCCGGCGATGGCGAGCACCGGGATCATCAGCCAGAAGCGCGAGATCCACATCGCCACACCGAGCGCGATGTTGTAGAACGGCGTGTTCGCCGAGAGACCGCCGAACGCACTACCGTTGTTATTACCGGCCGAGGTGAACGCATACAGAATCTCGGAGAAACCATGCGCCCCCGGATTCGCAACGCTGCCGGTGCCGGCGGGAATTGCGCTGGCTATCGCAGTGCCGACCAGCACTACCACACAAGGCAACAACAACACGAGCGACGCCATCTTTACTTCGTAGGCCTCGATCTTCTTGCCCAGATATTCCGGCGTGCGCCCGACCATCAAGCCCGCGATGAACACCGCGACGATAGCGAACATCAACATTCCATACAGACCACTGCCGGCGCCGCCGAACACGACCTCGCCCAGTTGCATGAGCCACAGCGGCACCAAGCCACCGAGCGGCGTATAGGAGTCATGCATCGAGTTCACCGAGCCGTTGGACGCCGCCGTCGTCACAGAGGCCCACAACGCGGAGTTCGCGATGCCGAAGCGCACTTCCTTGCCTTCCATGTTGCCGCCGGAGTGCGTGGCCGAACCCGCCTGGTCCACGCTCAATGCTTCGAAGCGCGGATTGCCAGCCTGTTCGGCGCTGAACACACCGAACGTGAGCGGGAGAAAGATGATCATCATGGCCGCGTACACCGCCCAACCCTGGCGTGTGTCCTTCACCATGCGCCCGAACGTGTAACACAGCGCCGCTGGAATCAGCAGGATCGCCAGCACCTCGAGGAAATTCGCGAGCGGCGTGGGATTCTCGAACGGATGCGCGGAGTTCACATTGAAGAAGCCGCCGCCGTTGGTGCCCAGTTGTTTGATCGCGACCTGACTCGCGGCTGGGCCGAGCGGAATGGTCTGCTCCGTGATTTGCTCCGACGCGGTTTTCACCGGCTCGACGAGCTCCACCGTCTTGTACTCGGAGAAGTTCTGCACGACGCCTTGCGACACCAGCGCCAACGCCAGCAGGATGGACAGCGGCAACAGCACATAGAGTGTGCTGCGAGTCATGTCGACATAGAAGTTACCGATCTGATTTGCCTGACGACGCGAGAAGCCGCGAATCAACGCCACGAGCACCGCCATACCGGACGCGGCAGAGAGGAAGTTCTGCACGTTCAGCGCGATCATCTGCGTGAAGTAGCTCATCGTCGACTCGCCACCGTAGCCTTGCCAGTTGGTGTTGCTGGCGAAGCTCACCGCGGTGTTGAAAGCCGACTTCGGTTCCACTCCCCCAAAGCCCTGCGGATTCAACGGCAGCACCCCCTGCGCCAGCTGAATCGCATACACGGCCAGAAAGCCGATCAGATTGAACAGCAACAAGCCGATGGCATAGCTCTTCCACGACGACTCGGCGTGCTCGTCGATACCGCACAGCCGATAGATGCCGCGCTCGATCGGGGCGAGCACCGGCGTGAGCCAGGTGCGCTCGCCTTGAAACACTTTCGCCATGAAACCGCCCAGCGGCTTCACCAGCGCCGTGAGCACGATCGCGAACATCACGATCTGCATGACACCTGACATATTCATTCAAATCTCTCCGGAAACAACAACGCCACCACCAGGTACACGCCCAGCGCGGCGGCCAGAATCAGGCCGATCCAGTTCATGACACTCACTTGCGCAACCTCTGATGAATGAGCTTTTGGCTGCTATGGCCGGCAATCGGCGGCGCGGCGGGCTTGTCGCCGCGAGGCTCGAGCAGCACCGCAAGTTTGTAGAGCAGCCAGGTGAGGCCGACGAGCAACAGCACGGAAAGGACGACGACTCGGTCCATGGGAATCTCCCGGCGTTCCAGAGCGAAAGGTGAACACCGACGCTGCCCAGGGTAGGCAGTGGCGTGTGAGCATGTCGTTAGGATTTCGGGGCCAGAAATTGGACGACGCACCGGCGCCGGGTGCACGATAGGCCACGAACGAACAACGGGAGCAAACCATGATCAAAGTCAGCGTGATGTATCCGAACAAAGCCGGCGCTCGCTTCGACCACGCCTACTACCGGGACAAGCACATGCCGCTGGTGCAGGCTCGCATGGGTTCCGCCTGCCGTTTCTACACAGTGGATAAGGGATTGGCCGGCGGCGCGCCCGGCGAGCCGCCGACTTATGTGGCGATGTGCCACATCTATTGCGACTCGACCGAGGCCTTCCAGGCCGCATTCGGCCCGCATGCCAAGGAGATTCTGGCCGACATCCCGAACTACACCGATCTGGCGCCGGTCCTGCAGATCAGCGACGTCGTGGTCGGCCAGCCCTGAGCAACGGCCACGCGCGGCAGATGCAAACTGTCGCACGCTTCTACAAGAACAGATCCCTCGATTCTCCGAGGATGGTTGTCGTGCCAGCAACCTTCCTCGGAGTCATCGACGATGCAACGGATCAATTACGCGCAGCAGTCCCCTGAACTGCTCAAGCGCTTCGCCGCGTTCAACAACGCCGTCAAGGAAAGCACGATCGAGCAGTCGATCCTCGATCTCGTGACCCTGCGCGCCTCGCAGCTCAATGGCTGCGGCTTCTGTGTGGACATGCATGTCAAGGAAGCAAAGATTCACGGCGAACGCGAACTTCGCTTGCATCATGTCGCGGTGTGGCGCGAATCCACTTTGTTTGCTCCTCGAGAGCGCGCCGCTCTCGCATGGACCGAGATCGTGACCAAGCTGCCGGAGCAAGGCGTGCCGGACGATATCTATGAGCGCGTGCGCGGCCAGCTGTCGGAAAAAGAAATCTCCGACCTGACCTTCGCCATCGTCGCGATCAACGGCTGGAACCGCCTGAGCGTCGCCTTCAAATCCGTCCCCGGCTCGGCGGACGCCTTCTATGGTCTGGACAAAGCCGGACTGAAATAATCATGAAAATCCTGATGGCCGTCGCAGCCACCATCGCGACATTCACAAGTTCGATCGCGGGTTCGCAACAGCCCGAGAAGCCAACCATCGTTCTGGTCCACGGTGCATTCGCCGATGCCTCCAGCTGGAACGGCGTCATCGCTATTTTGAAAAAGGATGGCTATGGCGTCGTCGCCGTCGCGAACCCGTTGCGCGGCGTGAAGAGCGATGCGCAGTATGTTGACGACGTCGTGAGCGGCATCAAGCAGTCGGTCGTGCTCGTCGGTCATTCGTACGGCGGATCGGTCATCTCCGAAACTCACGCGTCGAACGTGAAGGCGTTGGTGTATGTCGCCGCCTTCGCGCCGGAGGTTGGCGAAACAGCAGCGAGCCTGTCCGGAAAGTTTCCTGGCAGCACGCTCGGCACGGCATTAGCGGCACCGGTGACGCTCGCCGACGGTGGCAAGGATCTCTACATTCAACAGGATCGTTTCCACCAGCAGTTCGCTGCCGACGTATCGGCGTCCGAGGCTGTGGCGATGGCGGTGGGACAACGCCCCATCACCGAAGCGGCACTCAACGAGCCCGCCAGCACCAGCGCGTGGAAAACCATTCCGTCGTGGTTCATCTATGGCGATCAGGATAGAAACATTCCGCCGCAGGCATTGGGATTCATGGCCGAGCGTGCGAAATCGAAGCACACGGAAGTGGTCCACGGCGGCTCGCACGTGGTCATGATCTCCAATCCCAAAGCGGTCGCGAAGTTGATCGAGCGCGCGTCCATGAACCTGTAGAGGCACGGACATGGTGTCGCCGCCGGCCGTCAGCCCTGCTTACGGCCGGCGGGAATGGGTTATTCTCCCCGCCATGACCGGTTCAGATAACGGCGCCGTCTCATTCGGCCCGTTCCAGCTTTCCCCGTTGACTCGGAAACTCCAGCGCGAGGGCGTGACCATCACGCTCGGCGATCGCGCGCTCGACATCCTGATCGTGCTGGTCGAGCACGCCGGCGAGATCGTCAGCCATCGGGATTTGATCGCGCGAGTGTGGCGCGACCTCGTGGTCACCCCGGGCAATCTCCGGGTTCACATGACCGCCCTGCGTAAAGCGCTCGGCGACGGTGAAGACGGCGTTCGCTACATCGCCAACGTTGCTGGCCAAGGCTATACCTTTGTCGCCCCCGTGCATCGCGCGGGCATGACGACTGCGATACAGCCAGCGTCGCCCGTCATCCCAGCGACACGCGCCCTGCCACCCGCACTCACCCGCATGGTCGGTCGCGATGACGCGGTTCGCACGATTGCCGCCGACCTGCGCACCGATCGCTTTGTCACCATCGTTGGCCCGGGCGGCATGGGTAAAACGACCGTCGCTGTGTCGGTCGCTCACGCGATGCTGGATGAGTTCGCCGGCAACGTCTGTTTCGTCGACCTCGGCGCCATCGCCGATCCCAAGTTGCTCGCGGCGACCATCGCGTCGACCCTCGGGCTGTCGATCCAGAGCGCCGATCCCACCGTCGCACTCATGACCTTCCTGCGAACGGCGCGAATGCTGCTGCTCCTCGATAATTGCGAGCACGTCATCGATGACGTTGCGCCCCTGGCCGAAATGATCTTCGGTCAGGCGCCGGGAGTGCACATTCTCGCGACCAGTCGCGAAGCGCTGCGCGTTGAAGGCGAGCATGCGCATTGGTTGCGTCCGCTCGAAAGCCCGCCGCCCGATAGCGCGGTGAGCGCGGCGAAGGCGCTGACCTTTCCCGCCGTGAAGCTCTTCGTCGAGCGCGCCACGGCCAGTGACAGTCGTTTCGCTATAACCGATGCGAACGCGCCCATCGTGGTCGACATTTGCGGCCGGCTCGACGGTATCGCGCTGGCGCTCGAATTCGTCGCGGGTCGGATTGGCACGTACGGCCTGGAAGGCACGGCGACGCTGCTGGACAAGCGACTGGGACTGCATTGGCAGGGCCGTCGCACAGCGCTGCCGAGACATCAGACACTGCAGGCCCTGCTCGACTGGAGTTACAGCCTGCTGTCGCCCTCCGAGCAGCACGTGTTGCGAAGGCTGTCGATATTCGTCGGCACGTTCACGCTCGAAGCCGCACACGCGGTCGCATCGGACGCGGCGCTGGAGGGTCAGTTCATCAGCGAGGTCGATCAGCTGATCGCGAAGTCGCTGGTCTCCGTCATCCCCACGCCTGAAGGCTCGGCCTGTTACCGGCTATTGGAAACAACCCGCATTTACGCGCTCAGAAAGTTGGAGGAATCCGCCGGCGAGGCGGACGCCACTGCCGAGCGCCACGCGCGCTATTTCACACAGTTGTTGAATCCGACTGCCGGGGGCGACTGCCGGCGAACGCGTCACGAGGACCTTGGCAATCTGCGAGCCGCGCTCCAATGGTGTTTTGCCGGCAGCGACGACTCTCACAAGATCGAGCCGGGCATCGATCTGGCCGCCGCTTCGGTCGCTTCGTTCCTGGATCTTTCGCTGTGGAATGAGTGTCGCAAGTGGAGCGAGGCGGCATTGGCCGCGATGCCTGAAGCAACACGGGGCAACAGACGCGAGCTCGTCTTGCAGGAAGCACTGGCGATTTCCTCGTTGCTGACCAATGCCATCGAGGCGCGCACGGCGATCGATCGCGGCCTCGAGATCGCGCGACAGCTCGGAGAGACGGCGATCCGCTTTCGACTGCTCGGCGCGCTGCACGTTTACGTGCTTCGCATGACCGACTTCAAGAGCTCGCTCACAGTGGCCGAAGAGATGGACGCGGTCGCGCGGGAAACAAACGATGTGAACCGCAGAGTCATCGCCGATTGGATGCTGGGCTCATCGCAATATGTGCTCGGCAATCCAGCGGTCTCGAAACAGCTGTTCGAGAGCGGCTTCTCCCACGGCATCCGAGCCACCGAGAGCGATCAGCAACTCGCCGGGCTCTACTATCGCACTCGTGCGTTGTATGGGCTCGCGCGCGTGCAGTGGCTCTGCGGTTTTCCTGACCAGGCGTTGCAGTCGGCCCGGCAATCGATGGTGGAAGCGGCCGAAAGTGGCTCACCCGTCAATGTGAGTTATTCGCTGGTCTACTCCTGCTACGTGTTCCTGTGGTGCGGCGATCTCGATACCGCGCAGGAAATGAATGAGCAGGTGATGGCCCTGCCCCACTGGCAAGGCCGCCTGGTATGGTTTCACGCCGAGGCCTTTGCTTTGAAGGGCGAGCTGCTGGTTCGTCGCGGACACCTTCAGGAAGGCATCGAGCTACTGCGCACCACCCTGGCGGACATGCAGGCCAGCAGTCAGAAGAATCTGATGCTATCGGTCACGGCTTGTTGCCTGGCCGAGGCGTTGGCGACGATCGGGCGTCCTGAAGAAGCGCTCTCGGTGATCAACGACGCCATCGCTCATGCGCCGGGCGGCGCCGAGACTTGGGATGCGCCTGAATTGTTTCGTATCAAGGCCATCGTGCTGCTGGCGATGCCGACGCCCGACGAAACGCGCGCAGAGAATTGCCTCATGCAATCGCTGGCACTCGCCCGTCATCAGGGCGCTAAAGGCTGGGAGCTGCGCACAACCATCACGCTGGCACGACTTCGCGCGACGCAGGGCCGCGCCGGCGAAGCTCGCGACATGCTCTCGAAGCTTTACGATCAGTTCACCGAAGGCTTGCAAACGCAGGATCTGAAAGCCGCCGCCGAGCTGCTTACCAGCCTTTGACCTTCGTCCGCAGGCGAACCAGGTTCTTATCCGCGGTGATATACAAGGTGCTGCCGTCGTCGCCGAACGTGAGATTCGCGGTCGGCACGCCGGTGGCCAATGTGCCCAGGTGCTTGCCCGCCGGTGAGTAAACAAGAATGCCGCCCGGCGCGGTCGCCCACAGCGTGCCGTCGCGGCTGACTTTCATACCGTCGGGCAGCCCGGGTTTCTTTTCCTTCGCGGCCGCGGTCACGTCGAAGAACACTTTGCCGGCGCCGAGCGTACCGTCGCTCTTGACCGGATACGCCATCACAATCGCCTTGTCCGGATCGGAGTTGGCGACGTACAGCGTCTGTTCATCCGGTGAGAACGCCAGTCCGTTGGGACGGCTCAATTCGCGCGCCAGCAACGTGAGCTCGCCGCGAGCGTTCAATCGATACACGCCCTGGAAGATCAACTCCTTCGCTGGATCGTCCTCACCTTTCGGCAACCCATACGGCGGATCGGTGAAATAAAGATCGCCGTTCGACTTGAACACCAGATCGTTCGGACTGTTCAGACGCTTGCCCTGATATTTGTCCGCCAGCGTGACGAACTTGCCGCCGTTCAGTTTGGCGATACGACGGTCGCCGTGCTGGCAGAGCACCAGCTCGCCGGCCTTGTTGAAGGTCAACCCATTCGAGCCTGGCTCACGGCCCGTGAACGGCTCGGTGCCGGTGTAACCCGAGGGCTGCAGGAATTTTTTCAGGCCGCCGGCCTCGGACCATTCCCAAATCATGTTCCGGGGAATATCGGAGAACAGCAGCCGTTGCTTGGGCGCGTCCCAGATCGGGCCTTCCGACCATTCGAATTTCTTCTCGGCGAGCACTTCGATGACGGCCCCCGGCTCGACCAGCTTGTCGAACGCCGGATCGAGACGCTCGATCTTGCCGAGCACCGCAACCTCTTTCGCCATCACCGCCTCCCCCGACCCGATCCACAGACCCAACGCCAAGGGTATCGCAAGCACTAAGCGACGGATCATCGAACGCCCCCCCTCCTGGTTTGGACGGCAATGATACCGCTACCCGTTTCCGGCGGGAACCGTCACGCCGCTGCCTCGTTTGGAACTCGGAGGTACACGGAAACAAAGTGAAGACCACCGTCTGGACCATCGGTCATTCCACCCATTCGTGGCCGGAGTTCGTGAGCTTGCTCGAAGCGTATGAGCTGCAGGCAGTGGCTGACGTGCGCCGTTTACCCGGCTCGCGCCGCCTGCCGCAGTTCGATCAGGACACGATGGCGAAAGCGCTGGAGCGCAGCGGCATCGCCTATCGATGGTTTCCGAAACTCGGCGGTCGACGCCGTGCGCTTAAAGACTCACCCAATACGGGTTGGCGCAATCTTTCTTTCCGGGGCTACGCAGACTACCTCGCGTCCGACGAATTCGCGGAGGGCCTGACCGAGCTGGTCGATCTCGCCCAACAGGAGCGCACCACCTTGATGTGCGCCGAAGCC
Source organism: Steroidobacter flavus (assembly GCF_042651805.1). Classification (NCBI taxonomy): domain Bacteria; kingdom Pseudomonadati; phylum Pseudomonadota; class Gammaproteobacteria; order Steroidobacterales; family Steroidobacteraceae; genus Steroidobacter; species Steroidobacter flavus. The sequence goes on from NZ_JBHSDU010000015.1 coordinate 1,929,765, forward strand.
GTCTGGTGGCGCTGCCACCGCCGCCTGATTGCAGACGTGCTACTGCTGAAAGGAATCGAGGTCATCCACATCCTCGACGCCACCCACTCCACACCTCACACGCATACGCCACCGGCGCGCGTGGTTGAAGGCAAGCTTACCTATCCTGACGAAGAGTGATTCTGTAGCTCATTTGAGCAGCGGCTCGATGATCGATTTCGCCTGCCGCACACATCGATCGAAATCCAATCGCCGACCGATGGCATCGATCTCCGCAAACTGACGCCGAAGCACGTCTTCCCCATCGATCAATGCCTGGAGAAATTTCTTGCCATGCCTTGCCATGAAGGGTTCGGCCAATTTTATCTGCGCGGGCTCGGCGGTGGCGACGGCGCACAAGTCGTACAGATCTCGTGCCTTGGCACGATCCCCACGATGCCACATTTTTTTGGCAATGACCTCTGCCGACGTTTCCACGCGAATCGTGCGCCCTCGGTACTCGACCATTTCATAGGGAGCGTCGGTCAATGGAGTGCCGACGACCACATCGATCTCACCTTCCCGAAGAAAGAACTTGATGAACTCGGCCGACTCTTCGTAATCGGTGCTGATGCTCTCGGCGACGTCGCTCAGCCGAGGATTGACATATCCGAGGTACTGCGGATCCGGAACGAACAGGTCGATGTCCTTGCTCTGCCGATGCGCGATTCGCAGCATGAGCACCGTGCCTCCGCCAAATGACCAGTGCGCATCGGAGATCTGCCGCTCCAGGTGCGCCATGAGCTTCAGCGCACGAGGAAACAGCGAAGTCCATGGACCCGGCCGATTCAGGTTGAGCGAACTCATCCCCAGATATCACGTCGGCTCTTCACCTGGCGTGCCAGATTGCGGTAGTTCTTCCACACAGCGTCACGACTCAGCTTCTCCTCGTCATGAAGTTGCTCGGCCACGGCGCCGAGCAATGAAACCGGCGCATCATCCAGAAGTGCGTGCATATGCGGGATGTACTTCTCCGGAAGCTCGCCGGACGCAAGGATGCGCTTCAAAGCCGGCCGCGCAAGCCGCCGCCTGAAGCTCACGCTAGCGGTAGCGGCAGCCCGGGCCAGCGCCGTCATTTTCGCAGCCTTGCTAGATGCGGACCGGCCCGCGTCAACCCGCAGTACCAACCCCAATACAGCGGCCAATCGCTCAGCCTTATTGAGCCCCAGATCCGGAGCGGCACCCGTCTCGATCTGGTTGACCGTCTGGCGAGAGAGGCCACTGAGCGCGGCAACTTGGGCCTGACTCAAGCCCATGTCAGTCCTTCGCGCACGCAGAGCCTGCCCCAATTCGTGGATTGCACCCATGGGAGCATCATAGGCCTGATGCAATCAATGTCAAATATATGCGACACCCACACCCGGGCCCGAACTGGCTTTATCCGACGACTCCGAAGTGGAGCTACCACGCAGGCGGCTCGAGTGCAGACTCGTGCGGCGGCGAAGGGCGGATAACGCAGGAGGCTTGATCATGAGGAAATCAGGATGGCTGGCGCGGGGCTGTTGGGTGCGCGCGGCGGCTGGGATGCTTGTTGGGATCGCAAGTCTGACAGCGGCGAAGGCGCAAGTGGCTGAGCCGGCGACGGCGGACTTCAATGGACCGCGATGGGTGGCGACGTGGGGAGTGCCGCCGATGGCGAATGGCTCCGCGTTCGGGGCGGGATCGCGATCGTTCGATAACCAGACGCTGCGGCAGATCATTCCGATCACGGTCGGCGGCAGTCGGGTGCGAATCAAACTGTCGAACGAATATGGCGTCGGCGCGCTGATCGTCGGCGCGGCGCACGTGGCCGTGCAATCGACAGGCGCCTCGACCGTGCCCGGCACAGACAGGGCGCTGACATTCCGAGGACAGGAATCTGTCGTGATTCCGGAAGGCGCGACGGTGTTCAGCGATGCCGTCAATTTCTCGGTGTCGTCGAACGCGCGACTCGCGATCAGTTTGTATTTCCCGCAGAACACCGGCTTTGTGACATATCACGAGAACGGCACGCAAACCGCCTACACCTCCACGCCAGGAAATTTCAGCGATGCAGTCGACTTGCCAGTGCAAAACGACACGTCATTATCGAAGTATGTGCTGACCTTCGTTGAAGTGCTGTCATCGAGGCGGGTCGACGGGCTCGCGATCTTCGGTGACTCGGTCAGCGAAGGATCGACCACAACGGTGAACGCAAATCGTCGCGCCAGCGACGTGCTATCACGCTGGTTCAATCTTCCGTTCGGCCCTGGTCGACTGGCGGTGTTGAATCAATCCACGGGCTGCGGTCGCCTGTTGTCGGATACCTGCGGACCCAGCGGAGTATCGCGTTTCGACCGTGAAGTGCTGAACGCCACGGGCGTCAATCAAGTGCTGATCGAGCTGGGCCTCGTCGACATCATCCTGCCCACCGTCCTCGGCGATGCGACGCAAATCGTCACCGCCGACCAGATCATCGCCGGCCTGCGACAACTGATCCGCCGCGCGCATCAAGGCGGCCTGCGCATCTACGGCGCAACGATTACACCCAACGGCAGCTCACCGGTGCCCGGCGTGTACACGCCTGAAAATGAAGCCAAGCGTCAGGCGGTGAATCGCTGGATCAGAACCAGCCGGCAGTTCGACGCCGTCGTCGACTACGACCTGACTCTGCGCGACCCGAGCGATCCGTATCAACTGTCGCCGGCCTACGATTCAGGCGACGGCATTCATCCGAACGACGCGGGCCACGAAGCCATCGCCCGGGCAATTGCGCTTTCTGTGCGCTGATCTCAAGATGGGCTCGGGGCGGCTAAGGAAAGCACGTCATGGTCAAGACGGTCACACTACCGATCCGCATCGAGCCCTCTCGCGTTCAGACACTGCAGGAGCAGATCTATCTCTGTATCCGCAGATCCATCGTCGAAGGCCTGATCCCCGCCGACAGCCGCCTGCCCTCGACGCGCGCACTGGCAATCGACCTCGGCGTCTCGCGCACCACCGTCCTACTCGCATTCGAACAATTAAAGGCCGAGGGTTACATCGTGCCGCGACCCGGCTCCGGCATTTACATCGCAAAGGAGCTGCCGGACCGGCGACCCGATCTGCGCGTCGTAGCGACGGCGTCGACAATGAAACATCCATTGCTGTCAGCACGCGGCCGATCGCTGGCACGGTCGCGGGCCGTCGATCGTCGCTCGCTGTTGCCTCCTCGGCCGTTTCGAGTGGGCACGCCCGCGGTCGATATGTTTCCTGTGCGATTGTGGTCGCAGATCGCGCGACAGTGCGTGCGCTCGTTGTCGCCGGCACGCCTCGATTACTCACGGCTAGCAGGCCTGCGCAGACTACGTGAGGCAATCGCCGAGCAAATGCGCTCGCGAGGAACGAGTTGCGATCCTGAACAAGTGCTGGTCGTCGCCGGCGCTCAACGCGGCATCGATCTGGTGTTTCATTTGCTACTCGATGCCGGCGATGCCGCCTGGATCGAAGATCCGGGCTATCCCGGCGCCCACAACGCCCTGCTCTCAGCGGGCGCGCGAGCGGTGTGCAGGCCAGTGGACAGCGAAGGCATGGTCATCGATCGCACATCGCCGGACAGCAGCCGCGTGCGCCTCGCCTATGTAACACCTTCACATCAATTTCCGCTCGGCATGCCGATGAGTCTCGAGCGACGACACGCCCTACTCGCGTGGGCCAGCGAATCGCTCGCCTGGATTTTGGAAGACGACTACGATTGCGTCTTCCACTACGACACGCGCCCGCTTCCCTGTCTGCACGCATTGGATCCCGACGGTCGAGTCATCTACGCCGGCTCGTTCAGCAAGACGCTGTTTCCAGCGCTGCGCCTGGGCTTTCTCATCGTGCCGAGCGATATCGCGGAGGGCTTCGTCACCGCCCGAGGTGCGAGCGATCTTCATCCGCCGCTCCTCGAACAATTGATCCTCTCGGAGTTCATCACCCGCGGCCACTATCAGCGACACATCCGTCGCATGCAGCAGGAGTATGCGGAGCGATTGCATGCATTACGCACCTCGATCGAACGAACCGGCGCGCCACTGCGCCTGCGACCGGTGCTTTCCGGTCTGCACGCAGTGGCGGATTTGGAAGGCGTCGACGCCGAACGGGTGTGCACCGAAGCGGCTGCGCGCAAGGTCGAGGTCATGCCGCTCTCTGCGTATAGCTACGGCGGCGCCAATCAAAACGGACTGCTACTGGGCTTCGGCGCCTGCCGACCCGCGGCGATTAGAGCGAGCATGTGGCAACTCGCCGCCGCAATCGAAGCGGCCCGGCGAAAGTAACTCCGCCGGGCCGCGAGCCGAACGTCAAGCCTGCGTCGGCTGCTCCACCGGCTTGTAGCCCGGCGCGAGCCAATGCACGACCAGCAGCGCGAGCAAATAAACCGATCCGCACACCATGAAGATGGGCGTGTAGTCGCCGACAGTCTGCAGAACCTGGCCGACGAACTGAGCAAAGAACATTCCACCGATACCGCCCAGCATGCCGCCGATACCGATGACCGTGCCCACCGCGGAGCGCGGGAAAACGTCGCCCGGCAGCGTATAGAGATTCGCCGAGAATCCTTGGTGAGCCGCGGTCGCCAGGCTGATGATCGCGACGGCCGCCCACAAGCTCTCGACCTTGGTCGCGAATACGATCGGCAAGGCGCAAAGCGCGCACACGAACATGGCAGTCTTACGTGCGCTGGCCAACGACCGACCTCGCGACAGGAGTCGCGACGACAACCAACCGCCGGCGACGGAACCGACGTCTGAGGCGAGGTAAACAGCAACGATGGGAATGCCGAAGGACTTCAAATCGAGGCCACGCGTGCGCGACAGAAAGTCCGGCAGCCAGAATAGAAACATCCACCACACCGGATCGATCAGGAACTTGCCGAGCGCATAGGCCCAGGTCTGGCGCATGCGGAGCACGGCCATGAACGGCATCTTGGCACCGGCGGCATCGGGCGGGTCGCTTTCGATCAGCGCCAGCTCCGCCGCATTCACATGTTTGTTCTCACGAGGCGCCGTGTAGAGCAGCCACCACGCCGGCAACCACAGCAGCGTGGCCACGCCGACGATGACGAAGCTGGCCCGCCAGCCCATCGCCAGATCGACGACGATGAAGGGCACCAGCAGCGGCGTCACGATCGCGCCGATGTTGGTTCCTGCATTGAAGACACCGGTGGCAAGAGCGCGCTCTTTTTTCGGAAACCACTCGGTTACAGCCTTGATACTCGCGGGAAAACCGCCGCCTTCGCCGACACCGAGCAGCACCCGGACCATGATGAAGTGCGTGATGTTGCGAGCGGCCGCATGAGAGATATGCGCGAGCGTCCAGATCGTGAACGCGATGCCCAGGCCCCACTTCGCGCCGATGCGATCGACGAACCGGCCGAAGAACAGATACGACAGCGCATAGGCCGCCTGAAACCAGGTGACGATGTTGGCGTAGTCGCGCTCGCTCCAGCCGAACTCCGGTTGCAGATAACCGGGCTTCAACACACCGATCATCTGGCGATCGATGTAATTGATGACCATCGCGAGAAACAGCAACGCGACGACCACCCATCGATACCGCCCCGGCCCGAACGTCGACTGCTTTTCAGACATGCAAATCCCCTGACTGTCCTCAATTAAAGCTATACCATGCCGCCCAACCACTGACGGGAACGGCCATGTCCAGAGTTCGATTCGTCGGGCGGACGCAAGGCGCCACCGTCCCCCGTTATCACCTGTATGGCGAAACGGCGACCGGTGCCGGCGACTGGTTCGTCAATGTGGAACCGTTGGCCGACCGTTGCCGCGCCAATGGCTGGCGCATCGAGCCGCACAGCCATCCGCAATTCGGTCAAATCGTATTCGTGCGCGGCGGCGCTGGGCTCATGACGGTCGAAACCGATCGCCGGCCGTTCAGCAGCCCGAGCGTGCTGATCGTGCCGGTCAACACGGTGCACGGCTTCGAATATGGCATGGATTCGGACGGCTGGGTACTCACCGTTGCCGAACCCTACCTGCGAAACTTGCTGGACCGCATGCCGGAGCTGCGCGCGGTCTGGAACGAGCCCCGCATTCTGTCGCTGGCCGTCGACGACGAAGAAACATCCGACATCCGCAGCGCCCTGCTCCGCCTGGACCGCGAGCTCGACGGACGAGCCGCTGGCAACGTGATCGCGGCCGAGGCCTGTCTGCTCACTGTCCTGGTGGCCATTCTGCGCCGGAGCGAAACCGCCACCTCGCTTCGCCAGAACACCACCGGCAATGCCGTTCTCGTGCGCGAATTCCGCGAGCTGCTGGAGCGGCGTTATCGCGAAGGCTGGACCGTGGCGCAGTTCGCCGCCGAGCTCAAAGTCCCGGTGGCCCACCTGCGAGGCGCGTGCCTGCAAGTCGAAGGACAGCCGCCCAGCAACCTGCTACACGATCGCATCATGATCGAGGCGAAGCGCATTCTGGTGTATTCGGACATGTCCGTCGCGCAAGTCGCCTACTGGCTGGGCTTTCAGGACCCGGCCTATTTCACGCGCTTTTTCACCCGCACCTGTAACGAATCCCCCAGCAAGTACCGCGAGCGCAAGCGCCTCAGCCCAACCGACGTTTCACGATCAGCGCCAGCGGGATCGTGAAAAAGAAGTGGGACATGAAGCCGCCGATGATCACCACCGGATCCAAGTAATCCGGGTGATTGTCGGAGGCGATCATGATGGCCGCGTGCATCACGATCCATGCTATTACGGCATAGATCAATGCTAAAAACGTGGCCTCGTAACCGCGCTCGCGGAAGTACGGCCAGAGCCACGCGAACAGCACGCCCCAGGCCATCGAGAACACGAAATGTATCCCGGTGCCGACCAGATAGGCGATCCAGCCGAGCGATTCCTGTATCTGTTTACCAAATACCAGGCCGGTGGCATTGCGTGGAATTCCGGCCAGTGGCATCAGGTTCTGCGCGCCGACCCAGACCAGCGCTTCGTAGATCCAGATGACGATGCCGCCGACGAGGCCGGCAACAATGCCGGCCCGCGTCGCGAGCTCACGCTGGGCTCGCTCCATCAAAAGCCCACCGACAACGTCACACCGAAGTAGCGATCGAAGTCGCGAGGGATTGACTGCGCCACCGCGCCGCCGCCGCCCACCGAGCCGGAGATACGCCGCAAGCTGGACACGTAGTGCTCGTCGAACAGGTTCTTCACGAACAGCACGGCCCGATATTTCTCGCTCGGCGACGTGAGGCTGATGCTGGCGTTGGCAATGCCATACGCCGGACGAATCCAAGGCGAATTTGGATTGGTCGCATCGGCCAGGTTGGTGAACAAGGTCTCCGACGTGTGGCTGTAATTGCCCGCAAACGTCGCTTCCCACGCGCCGATGGCAAAGTCATAAGCGCCGGTGAAGCCGTATTTGGTCTCCGGCGCGTTGAGCGGCGTTCCGCCCTTGAGATTCTGGGTCGCGGTGACGAACAGATCGCCGAACTCCGCGTCGCTGAACTCCGCATGCGCGGTCAGTGTCAGGCCCGCTAACGGACGCACGCTCAAGTCGGTCTCGACACCTTTCGTAAACAACTTGCCCGCCGAGCGCAGCACCGGCGAACCTGAGCCGTCGACGCCGGTCGATGCGGTCTGGTAACCGCTGAATACGGTGTCGTAATAAGTCACATTGAACTGCACGCGACGGTCGAAGAAGCTGCTTCGGAAACCGCCCTCCCACGCGCGCGACTCTTCCGGCGCCACCGGGCTGGCATTGAAGCCATCCTGTGACAGGAAGATGTCCGCATCGACCGCCTGACCTTTGTAACCCGCGGCCCACGAGCCATAGACGAGCAGGTCCGGCGTGAACTCATATTTCGCCGACAGCTTGCCGATGAGCGCGTCGTCGCTGAACTCGCGAATCGCGTTGAACTGCGGCGTGCCGACGTTGGCGCCCGCCATCGCCTGACCGGCCGGATTGGTGCCGACCCCGCCGCCGATGTGATCGCCATTCGGTCCGGTCACCTTCTTGTGATTCCACTTCAGCTCATCGCGCAGAAAGCGCGCACCCGCGGTCAACGTCAGCTTGTCGACCGGACGCAGGTTGAAATTGCCGAACACCGCTTTGTTCACGGTGTCGACTTTGGTGAGCATATCCGCCAGCACATACGCAGTCGCGCGATTGACGACGACCGACGTGGGCGTCGGGAAGCTCACGTTGCCCGCGATGTTCGAACGAACCCCCGCGATCGTCACATCGCGTTCCACCGCGGAGTCGTAGTAGTACAGGCCGACCAACCAGTCGAAGAAACCGCCGCCCGGCGATGTGAGGCGGAACTCCTGACTGAAGGTGTCATTCATCTCGAGGTTGTTACTTTCGCCGCACACGCCGTCGCGGCAGGAAAAGCTCAGCGAGTTGAGCAGCAGATCATCCAGCAGTCGGGTCGCATCCGCCTGACTGATGCCCGGATGGGTGGCCTCGAACAGTTGTTGAGCGGTCACGCCGGTGAACGGCGCGTTGGTGCCGTCGCGATCGCGGATCGCATAGTCCTCGTAGCTGCGATAGGCCGTGAGCGATGTGAGTGTCAGCTCGCCAACGGCGAAGTTGCCTTCGAGACTGACGCCGCTGTTCTCCTGATGACCTTCCTGCACCGTGTTGAAATTGACTTCGTTACTGTCCGGACCGACGGCCGCGCCAGTGAACGCGGCAGTGACATTGCCCGATGGCGCGGGCGTGCGAATGGGCTCGCCGCAGCAGCCGGACTTGCGATAGGTGTAGTCGGCTGCGAGGAGCAGGTTGAGTCCGTCCTTCGGCTCGAACTCAAGCTTGCCTCGAAAACCGTAGCCTTCGACGTCGTTGACGGTATCGCCTGTTGCTACGTTGACGACCTGGCCATCCGCCCGCTTGTAGTAGCTGTACATGCGATATGCGAGCTTGTCGTTCACCGGGCCCGTCAGCATCAGGCTCGCGTTGTGATCGTTGTCCTCGGCAATGGTGTAGTCGACCTTGGCCTCGAACTCTTCTCTGTTGGGCCGTTTCGTGATGATGACGACCGCACCGGCGGACGCGTTCTTTCCTTGCAACGTGCCTTGAGGACCGTTCAGCACTTCGACGCGCTCAAGATCGCCGAGACCGTCGAACGCCGCGCCGGGGCGCGTGTAGACCACGCCATCCACGATGGTAGAAACGCTGGGCTCAACCGCCACCGAGAAAGACTCCGAGCCCACGCCTCGAATCGAAAAGTTGAACAGGCGCGCCTCGTCGCCCGATTGGAAATTCAACGACGGCGCGAACTGCTCGAAATCCTTGATCTGCAGGATCTGCTGTTTCGCCATCGTATCGGCGGTCACAGCCACGATACTGGCCGGCACGCTCTGCAACTTCTCCTCGCGTTTGCTGGCGGTGACCAGAATCTCGGCGAGCACTTGCGACTCGGCCGGTTGCACCTCCTGCGCTGCTGCCACGGATGCAAACGATGAAACCGCGACGAGCGCGGCCGCGCTCGCATGAAACGAACCTTTCATACAGTCCCCCCCCAATCAGCTTTAGTATGAATCGAATCGCTGTCGTCAACTGCCCTGGCTCGTGGGCGCGACCGAATACACAATCTGCGTGCGTCGAGTGCGAAGGAACTCCTCCAGCGTCATGCCTCGCATCGCCGCGTAAATCTCGGGATTGGAAATGCCGAGCACGGCGCCCAGCTTCTCCAGCACGAAGAACGTCACGCCGTAACGAATCATTCCCAGCCAGTCGCGCCGTCGCACCAGCTCGCGTTCCTGCTCCGACAGCCCTGCTGTTTGGAATGTCGTTTCAGGCTCGGCGACGAACGCCTTGCGAGCTTCGGGCGCCGTCAGGCCGTGCAGAAACCGGTTCAATCGGAAGGCACGCGCGCTCGATTCGAGCGTGAACGGATACGTTCCCTCGATCTCCTCCAGTCCCTCTGTTTCTTTGGCCGCCGCCAAGCGAGCCGCGCGTACCTCCGCGTCGCTCAGTCCTGGCTGCACATCCTCCAGGATCAGCGTGGCAATCGCGGTCATGGACGGCAGGTAATAGCCGCGATGAATGCGCTTTACCTCTTTCGTGAGCGCGCCTCTCATGATCAGCCACATGATGACTTCGACACTTTCGAGCCCGCCCCGCCGCGCGAACTCCGCATGCGTCAGCTGGGTGAGCGCTTCAGGACGCTGCTCGAGCTGATCCAGGAATTCGTGATCCCATTCGGTGTTGTTGAATCCCGTGCGCTCGCCATGAATCTGATGCGACAGGCCGCCGGTCGCGGCAATCACCACTCGCATGTCTTCGGGGTAGCTTTCGATGGCCGCGCGCAGCGCGCGTCCCAGCTTGAAACAACGCGCCGCTGAAGGGAGCGGGAACTGCAATACGCCGACTTGCAGTGGCACGATGGGCGTGGACCACTTGCCTCGATCGAGCGTCAACATCGACAGCGGTGAGAAGCACCCGTGATCGAGCGCCTTGTGCTGAAACATCGCCAGGTCGAACTCCTGACTCGTCAAGGACTGCGCAATGTGACGCGCCAGCCTCGCATCGCCAGGAATCGCCGGCAACACTCGCGGCCCGGCGCCCTCGTCCGCCACTTCATAGCGGTCGCCAACGCCGAGCGTGAACGCCGAGTAATGATCGAAGAAGAACGACGTGACGTGATCGTTGTAGATCACCACCATCGCATCCGGCCGGGCCTGCGCCAGCCAGTCGCGCACCACATCGAAATCCTGAAAGATGGGCCGCCAGGCAGGATCGTCCCGCAACCCCCGGTCACGAGCGAAACCGATGGTCGGAGTATGCGAAACGCCGATGCCGCCGATGAGGGTGGCCATTCGTTGCAATCAATCTCATTGTGAACCGAATGGCCGCTAGGGTGACCGCCCCCCTCCGGCATCACAATGGACTATTCTCAGTTTCGCTTGCACTTTCGGTGCGGCTTCGACCCGAACGTAGTGTCAGCGCCCCAGCCCCAACCAACGCTCTTCCAGTCGCGCCAGCTCGGTCATCACCGGATCCACGGTGACCCGCAGTTGGAAAGACTCGGGCCACGGCTCGACAGCGACGATGCCCTGGCGATCGAGTTGTCTCAAAAACTTCATGCGCCAGTGGTCTGTGTGGAGCTGGTCGAGCGCCGCGATGATGTCCGCGCGCCGCATGCAAGAAGTGAATGCGATAGCGGCAAAGGCGCGTCGATCGTGCAAGTACTCGCCAACGACGCGCCGTCCCAGAGTAAGAGAGCCGAGTAACAGACCGGCCGCCACAATCTTCAAGCCAAGCATTCCAAACTTCGTCAGAAGTTCCGACATGAACAGAAAGAACCTTTGCCAGAACAAAAGAATGAGCAACAGAGGCAGGATCAGGGCTAGCGGCGACGGCCTGAACCAACTCAACCGGCCTCGCCGTCGGAGCGCACCATCGTCGCGCCGCCACGTTACAACCTGCAACCAATCGAGGAGCATCAAGCCCAGCACTGCGGTCAGCGCACCAAGCATCTGCCGAGAGCTCTCCTTCTGCTCGCCGTCCGCCAGCAAGTAGAGCGTAGGATAAACTTCTGTGGCACATATCATTGCGCCGAAATACACGAGAAACATTGCGACGAGCATACGAAACGCCTCCAAGAACGTGCCTTGGCCAGCCGTTGCTTCGTCTGTGACGGAACTCTCCAACTCATTCCCATTCTTCCCCTGCGTGGCGTGCAATGCCGCCGCGGCTATCAGCGCCGACATCGCAATCGTTTCCGGTCCAACGATCAAGGCGAACGGTGCCGCGACCATGGACGCGATGAGATTGCGTCGTCTCCAAACGGCGGCGCGGTAAGCGCTTCGCAGCGGCTCGGAAAGCGACAGCGAAAACAACAGACCGCGGCTGTCGAGCCAGAATTGTCGCAACGGAATCGTCACAACATATCGCTTGAGCAAACGCTCGAGCGCTGGCTCCAGTCGCGGCAACTGACGACAAGCGCGAAACGCCGTCTCTTGCAGCCAGGAATTCCCGCCCTGGATGGCCGTCTTCAGAACCTCCAGAACGGCCGGCCCGTTGAGCAACCCGGTGGTCTCCAGGCAGATCTTGGCCGCCACCAGATCCTGGCCGGTCGCCACGCAAGCATGAATGTATTCGGCCAGGTCGTCGGCAAACAATGCAATCGCTGCGCGGCGCACCTGAAAGGCATCGATCAGGAAACGCAGGCTATGGATGGCTCGCAGTCGGCTCGAAGCATCGCCATCCCGGTGATAGCACACCTCCTCCCAGCACTGACACGCCAGGTACTCGGCTTCGGGCTCATCGCAGATCTGCGCATACAAGACCAATGCATCGCGACCTCGCGCATCGGTGGGCACATCTTCGATGCCGACCTCCCAAGGGCGCTCGAGCAGCTTGGTGCAGACCAGATACTCCAGGAAACGCCGATGAACGAATGCAAACGACCTCGCGTAAGCGACTCGCACTCGCGCGATGCGTGCATGCTGGAGAACTTCGATGATCCTGTCGATGTCGGTATCGACAAACGCCTCGGCGATCACGTGCACCGGTGCTTCCAGACCGTACGTGGGCGACTTGAAAACAAAGTGGGCGATTTCGGCCGCGCCGTCGAAAACCTGCTGCTCCGTGAGCCCGAGCTCCGCGAGCTTGGGAGCACATTGCCGCAGACGGTCTTTTAGAAAGCTTTCGTAAAGTTGTACTTGTGTGTCGGGCAATTCGCGGTGAATCGTCACCCACTCGCCGAGCAAGGCCATGAGCAGGGGAGTACGAATCGCTGCGACCAGATCCTGACGCGATCTGAACAGCTCCGCCTGCAACGGCGGAGTGAACGCAGGAAAGCGGGCCATCGCTTGCACGATCCGAGTCTCCGTCAACGGCCGGATCAGCAGCACTTTCTTCGCCTGGAACGCCGCGGTGGGCGGGCGGAAGGTGCGCGCCGCAACCACCCCGCGAGATTGTGGATGACTGCAAATGAACAGCGAGAATGCCTGGGACAGCGCTTTGATGAGCCAGGACTCTTCTCTGGCATCGAGCAACTCGGGAATCTCGTCGAAAGAATCGAAAATAAAAAACAGCCGCCCCGAGCGCCACATGTCCCGGAAGTACGTATCGACGAACTTATGAGTGAAACAATCGCCTCGCGCCTTGAGGGACGCGGTCACGAAGTTCTCCACGTCCTGCGCAGTCGGAGGACTCGTCTCGCTCCATCTGGGCCCTTGAGCTGCAAGCCACTCGCGTAGATTGATGTAAATGGGCACGCGCTCTGTCGCTTCGACCTCGCGCAACATGTCGCCAGCCAGCTTACGCAGAGCGACGCTCTTGCCCGAGCCCGGGGTGCCCAGCAATAGGAACGCATTGCTGCCGCGATCCAGGCGGATCGCCTTTTGCAATCCCATCAAGCTGCGTTCTCGCGGCGCGCCGCCCGTCCCGACGATCTCCACCTCAGCCTCGAGATCCGTGTAGTGGCTCGAACTCCAGTTCTCCTCGCTATCCACCGCGTTCAAATGATTTTCCAGCGCCCAGCAGAACGCCTTCAGCTCCGCTTGAAAGGTCGGCTGCGGAAAGTCCTCTGACATGGGTGACGTGGAGGCGCCGGCGATGCTGCCATCCAGCCCGCGCAGAACCAGCCACAATCCCGTCAGGACAAAGATGAGAGCGGCGATGGATGGCGCATCTCCCAGCTGCACCTCGGCAAGCCATGGCGCAACCTGCTGCGCCGCCGGGCTCTGGGATGCCGCTCGGATCGCGGCGTTGAGCAGGTCGGCCCAAACGCCATAAGAAGCCGCGAGCCCGAAAATACCCAGCACGCAGAGCGTGCGCAGCTTCATCTCACCATACCGGGGCGGCATGAAGAGTGGACGAAGCAGCCATAGCAGCGCGCACAACGTTACGGCGGCCAGCACGGATGCCGTTTTGGAGAAGTGATACGCGACCAGCGCCGCTGTCTCGCCGACAACGATGATCAACAGTGCGAGCCAATGGCCGGAGGTGAGCGGCGCCTTCACAGCCAGTAAAAGACCGGCACCGAGGAGTCAGTAGCCCCCTGCTCCTCAATAAAGTCGCCGATCGCCCGCGATCAGGAAACCCGAACTTGATTCCGCTCCGCCGGCGAGGACTGCGAGCGTGCCGACATCGAGCGCTGCCATGTCCCCACGGACTCTCCGGTCCATTCGCGGAACGCGCGACGGAAGCTGCCGGCATCCTTGAAGCCGAGCATGTAGGCGATCTCCTTGACGTTCGGGCGCTTCTCGCGCAACAGCAGCTTCGCATGACGAATGCGATACCGTTTGACGAGCTCCTGATAGCCGATGCCGGCGGCGCTCAATTCTCTTTGCAAGGAACGGATGCTGGTGCCGAGCGCCGACGCCATTTCTTCCAGCGACGGGATGCTGCCCACGGAGGCACGCATGAGATCTTCGAGTCGTTCGCAGGTCGAGCGCGTGCTGGTCAACTCGGCGAGGAACTCGTCGCATTGGCGCAGAAACATCTCGCTCACGTCCGCATCCGAGGACGGAATCGGCCGATCGAGATCGCGGCGCTTGCCGTAGTACGCCGTGGATTCCTGGTTGAAGCGCAGATTCCGGGTACGGAAGATGCCGTACGCACCTTTCGTCGCGGGGCGTTCGGAGGAGAAGTCGATGCCGAGCGTGCCCGGTGGACTGTCGGTGAGTTCTTCGATCACAGGCTCGAGCGCCGCGATCGACGTCTCCACGCAAAAGTGTTGGGCCGCCGTCGACATGCGACAGCGCGGCCGGAAGTCCATGCGCCACTCATCGCCGTGCTCGCTGACCGACGTGATGATCGGGTCGCCGGACACGAGGTAGTAGCGGCTCCAGTAATCGAACGCGTGACGCAACGTCGGCATGCTCATCGTGGCGAAGCCGACGATGCCGTAGTTGCGCACCTTCGACTCGTAGCCGGCGCGGATCGCAAAGCCGGGCGGCGTGCGACGGGCCAGGTAGTCGAACAGCGTTGCAATGGTGTCCAGATCGAGCGGCTGAAGCGACTCGATCTCACGCCAGCTGATACCGCTGCCGTCGAGAATCTCGTCAGGGCAATAGCCGGCTTGCTGGGCTTGCAACAGGTGCGTGCGCAGCTTCGACGGTCTGAACATGGGCCAAGCTCCCCCGTGCTACGGGCGTCGTTGTGGTGTCATCACGACTCCGGAGCATTTGAGCAATCCGCTTGGCAGGATGTCAATCAACGCTCGGCGAGCGCCAGCTCGAGTCCTGACAGGTCGGCTTTTTGTCGCCAATTGTCAAGCACACGAATGTAAGCCATGGGCCCGGGAGCGTAGAAATCGTTGAGCGCCACGTGGCGCGGCCGCTGGCCCTCGTAGTTGTAGTACCCCGGCGTGCAGGTTTCGAGAAACGCCTGCCGGCCGGCGGCGCCATCGACGATCTGCTGAACCCACTCGTTCTGCGCCTCGAGCGTCGGTTGCACCGTCGCCACATCTCGCCGCAAGCCCTCGGTGATGATGTGCACGATGGTCTTGGTTTGCTCGTCGGCCGTGTGCACGTAGTTCACCGCGGCTCCCGCCTGAGCGATGCTGACCATGAAGAAGTTCGGAAAGCCCCGCGTCATGATCCCGTACAGCGTGCGACGACCTTCCTCCCAATGCTTGGTGAGCGTCACCGCGCCCGGGCCGGTCACTTCCATGCCGGCTTCACGGCTGTACTCGGTGAGAAAGTCGAAACCGGTGGCGAAGATCAGGCAATCGAGCGGATGTTCGCGGCCCTGCACGACCACGCCGCGCGCAGTGATGCGCTCGACGCCTTTGCCCTGCGTGTCGATCAGCGACACATTGGGACGATTGAACACCTCGAGATACTCGTCGTGAAAGCACGGCCGCTTGCAGAAGTAGTGGAAGTAAGGCTTGAGCGCTTCGGCGGTGGCCTGGTCCTTCACGACGGCTGCGACGCGCTGGCGCACGGCTTCCATCTTGCTCATTTCGGCGAGCCTCACCGCATCGGCATCCACGACAGGCGTGCCGTTCTCGAGACGAGGCATCACATGGCGAATGATGTCCGTCCAGCTGTCCTGCACGAGATCGACCGGCACATGCTCGCCACCGACGAGCGCGGTGAAGTTATCCCGGCGCTCACGCGCCCAACCGGGCTTGAAGGTCTCGAGCAATCTCGGATCGGTCGGTCCGTTATTACGGACATCGACCGACGATGGCGTGCGCTGAAACACATAGAGGTGCCCCGCCGCCGCGGCGAGCTGTGGAATCACCTGAATGCCGGTCGAGCCGGTGCCGATGATGCCAACGCGCTTGTTCGCGAGCCCGGTCATGTTGCCGCGTTCATCGCCGCCCGTGTACGCGTAGTCCCAGCGACTGGTATGGAAGGCGTGACCTTCGAAGTCCTCGATGCCGGGAATGCCGGGCAGCTTCGGATTGCTGAGCAACCCGGTGCATGACACGACAAAGCGCGCGGAGATCAGATCGCCGCGATCGGTGCGAATATCCCAGCGCTTGCGCTGCTCATCCCACTGCACGCTCAACACTTGCGTCTGAAAGAGCGCGGACGGATAGAGATCGAAGCGCTCGGCGAGCTTGTGACAGTGCTCGCGGATCTCGGGTGCGTTCGGATAACGCAGCGACGGCTGATAACCGAGCTCTTCGAGCATCGGCAAGTAGATCAAAGCCTCAACGTCGCAAGCGGCGCCCGGGTAGCGATTCCAGTACCAGGTGCCGCCGAAGTCAGCGCCCTTCTCCACGATCCGAATTCGCTTCACGCCTTGCTCGCGCAGGCGACCCGCCGCGAGCAAACCCGCGAAGCCGCCGCCGATGATCAATACGTCGACCGCTTCGTTCAACGCGTCGCGCTTGAAATTCGGATCGGCATGCGGATCTTTGGCGAAGTTCGCGAAGCGTCCCTGCAGCGGCTGAAACTGCGCCATCGCATCGGTGCGCCGACGCTTCTCACGCTCCTCGGCGTACTTGCGCTCTAACGCATCGACGTCGATGTTGTCCGCATTGGAAGTCACGTCGTCCCCTCAATCGATCACGGCTGAGTCGGAGGCGATGGCTCGGTCGATGTGCTCGCCGCGATCTTCGCCTTCAGCGCGATATACGAACGAATGTCCTCGACTTGCTCCGGCGACAGCCAGCGAGAGAAACCGATCATGCCTCTCGACTCGAGCGCGCCGTCCCTCACAATCGCGCGCCACGCGTCGCGACTTGCCAGTGCGCCGGAACGACGCAAGTCCGGAAGCACGCCTGCCGATTGAGCGCCAGCACCGTGGCAGCGATAGCAATTCTGTGTGTAGAGCAGCCGGCCGCTGTTGACCTGCGTGTCGGTGAACCGCTCCGTTGGAGGATTCAACGGCGCAATTCCGCCTTCAACCTTCGGCAGCTGCGCCTGGCCATCGAGACGAAACGCCAGCACGCGACCGTTGGGCCGGAACGTCGGTTTCTCCGCGCCTTCGCCGATACCGAACCCGCCGCCGTAGCCCGCCACGACCGCAACGTATTGAGTTCCGCCGATCTCATAGCTCACCGGGCCGGCGATGATTCCGTCCTGAGCTTTGAAGTTCCACAACAACTGACCGTCGTTGGCGCGACGAGCTTCGAAGCTGCCGGCGCCGGTGCCTTGAAACACCAGATTGCCTGCCGTCGCCAGCACGCCGCCGTTCTGCAAGCTGTCGTGCGCAATCGACCACACTTCTTTTTGCGCGACCGGATCCCAAGCGACGAGCCGGCCCTGGAAACTCGACGTCGCATTCTTCAATTCGAGCGGATCGTCCGGCGGCGTCTGCAGCTCCGAACTGATCGCCGTGTTCCACGTGCCCGGACGGAACGTGAACATCGGATCGTTGCCGTACATCATCACGAACTGATACGTCGGCAAGTACACGAGCTGCGTGCGAGGATCGAATGCCATCGGATGCCAGCTGTGTCCACCGAGCGCCGATGGATACATCGCGAACGGCTTCTCATCGTAGCGTGCGGCGGGATTCTCGATGGGCCGACCGGTCGCCGGATCGATGCCGCTCGCCCAGTTCACCGACACATAGTTCTTCGCTGAAATCAGCTTGCCGCTGATCCGATCGATCACATAGAAAAAGCCATTCTTCGGCGCCTGCATCAGCACCTTGCGATCGCGGCCGTCGAGCTTCAGCGTGGCGAGGATGATGGGTTGCGTGGCGGTGAAGTCCCAGCTCTCGGCGGGCGTTTGTTGGTAGTGCCACTTATATGCGCCCGTATTTGGATCGAGCGCGACCACCGACGACAGAAACAAATTGTCGCCCTTACCCTCCGAGCGCACTTTGTGATTCCACGGGCTGCCGTTGCCGACGCCGATGTAGAGCTGATCGAGCTCCGGGTCGTAAACGATGGCGTCCCACACCGTGCCGCCGCCGCCATAGTCATACCAGCGTCCTGCCCAGGTGCTCAGTGCCGCCTTCTTCAGAATGGCATCGGACGCGGCGCCATCGGGTGGCGCTTTCGGATCGCCGGGCACGGTATAGAAACGCCAGACCTGTTTGCCCGTAGCGATTGCATACGCAGTGACATAGCCGCGCACGCCGTATTCGGCGCCCGCATTGCCGATGATCACTTTGTCTTTCACGATGCGCGGCGCACCGGTGATCGTGTAGGGCTTGGCGGGATCGGTGGTTTGCGCGGACCAGACCGGCTTGCCAGTCTTCGCATCGAGCGCAATCAATCTGCCATCGAGTGCGGCGAGGAAGACACGTCCGTTCGCCACGGCCACGCCGCGGGTGACGACATCACAACAGGCGTCGAAACCCACCTTGCCTGCGATCTTGGGATCGTAGCGCCACAGCTCACGGCCAGTGATTGCATCGAGCGCATACACGCGCGACCAGGCCGTCGACACATACATCACGCCGCCGATCACGATGGGCGTGGCCTCCTGGCCCCGATTCGAATCGAATTCGGCGGACCACGCCAGGCCGAGCTTGCCGACGTTGTCGGCATTGATTTGTTTGATCGGGCTGAAGCGCTGTTCCAGATCGGTGCCGCCATGGACGGGCCAATCGACGGACGGCTGATCGGCCAGCGCGCTGGTCGCAAACCACAAGCCCAGCAGCGCAGCGCCGCCGGAAAGAGTACGGACGCGGGATATCGGCATAACGGAAATCTTCAATAGCGGTGCTGAAAGGGCCGCACTTCCGGAGGGTCGCTGACCAGCTCGTCCAGTTGCTGGAGAAAGCGCGCGACGTACGGTTGTTTCATATGGCTGTCGAACGCCGCCTGCCCGGCCCAGCGTTCGTACACCATCCACGTGTTCGGATCGTCGCCCGACTGATTCAATTCACAAATCGCGCAGCCGGGCTCCTGACGCGTCGGCTTCACGAGCTCTTTCAGCGCCGCGCCGAGCTGGTCGGATTTCCCGGCGCGGGCCTTCAACAGAACGATGTTCGATAGATCCGTCATGGCGCGATCTCAGAATTCCGTGCGAATCGCGATGCCGTAGGTGCGCGGCATGCCGAACGTGGCGGATTCAACCGAGAAGTTCTGCGCGCCGGCCGAGCCGCCGGTGTAGTACAGCTTTTCTGTGAGGTTCTTACCGAACAAGCTGACCTTGATGCGGCTGCCGAACATCTCGGCCCAATCGATGCGCATGTTCAACAGTGTGTACGACGGCAACTTCGTGCCGGGCTGAATGGTGCCGCCCAGGTTCGAGAAGTAGAACGACGACTGGTTGTAAACATCGACGTGATAGCTGAGCGAGCCCCTGTCGTTCGGCAGGCGCCAGGTGGCGTCGGCATAGATCGAGCCCGAGAACTCCGGCACGTCGCCGAACGGACCGTAGGTCACCGTGCTACCGAACAGACGCGAGTCCGCCTCGGTGAATTCGGCGTTGGTATAGGTGACCGAACCGCCCAGGCGCAGCCAGTCGAGTGCGTGCACATCCACGTCGGTCTCGACACCCCAGATCTCGGTCTTCGGCACGTTGATGGTGGCGGACGACGCCGTGCCGCCGATCACGACATAGGCGGTCTTCTGGATGTCCTTCACCCAGCTCTTGTACACGGCGAGGTTGGCGCGCACGGGCACATCGGCGATGCCACCGTCGAACTTGATGCCACCTTCCAAATCGCGAACTTCTTCCGGCTCGAAATAGTTGCCGCCCGGGTCGTTGGCCGCGGTCAGCGGAGTCGCGGTCGGCGGATTGAACGGATTGAAGCCGCCGCGACGCCAGCTGCCGCGCGTCGTTGCATAGACCAGCACATCGGGATTGATGCGATAGTCGAGCGACACGGTCCAGCTCGGATCTTCCTGCGTCACTTCCTGCGGATTGCCCGCACCGAACAGCGAGCGCGCGTCTTGCCGCATCGTGATCTTTTCCGACGTGTAGCGGCCGCCGAGCGTGAAATTCATTCGATCGGTCAGCTTGTACGTGCCCTGCGCGAAGCCCGCGTAGGTTTCGTTGCCGGTGGTTGCGTTGTAGGCCACCGCGACGTTCGCGGCCCCGAGCCACAACGGCGAGAAATACGTTTCCTTCGAGTCGAGGTAGAACACACCGACCAGATATTCCAGGCGCTCGTCGAACGCCGTGCCCTGCAACTGCAGCTCGTCCGAATACGTTTTGGTGGTGCTGGTTTCGATCGGCAGGTCACCGCCGGTCCGGGGCGCATTTGGCGCGTACTGCTGGATGAACGGATACGGCGAGTAGTCCGTGTCGTAGCTGATGGCGTTCTTCGAGTACGAGTAGCCGAAGATGTTCTTGATGGAGATCGTGGGCGACACTTCCAGCGTGGTCTTGTTGATGACCATGTCGCTGTTGGCTTCGTGGGTGAAGTCGCCGTTCTGATTGATGACGTACTTGCCCTGCGAGCGCTGGAACTCCGGCAACGATTGGAAGCCGCCCGCGTAGACGTAGCCGTTCGGATAACCGGGGATCAGCGTGCCATTCAACAGGTTGTTGAAGAACGGCTGATTGGCCGGCGAATAGGTGCACGAGTTGAAGCCGGACGGCTCACCGCACGGAATCGTGTAGTACGCGGTGTTCGGCGCGTTGGTGCCGCTCGTCTCGCCGATCTGCACCGTCGTCACGTTGCTCAACCCGTCGAACGGCCGTGCATCGATGGTGATGCGGCCCGAGCGCTCGTCCTTGTCGCCCAGCTTCTGGTTGTCGTAGAGATTGCGCACGAAGGCGCCGCCCGACGTCACCGTGCCGGCAAAACGCACCAGCAATTTGTCGGAGATGAATGGCAGATCGAGCGCGGCCTCGCTGATCATGCGGTCGAAATTGCCGTACTGGAGCGACGCGTAGCCGCCGAACTCGTTGCCCGGCGTCGCGGTTTGGAACAGCACCGCGCCACCGGTCGAGTTGCGACCGAAAAGCGTGCCCTGCGGGCCTTTCACGGCCTGCACGCTTTGCAGATCGTAGAACGGTGTGGACGACATCACCGGAAACGGCACTTCGTTGATGTACGGCTGCACACCCGGAGGCGAGCCGGAGTACGCGTCGACCGACTCGCCGCGAATCACGTAGTTCAGCTGATTGCTGTTGTTCGACGAACGCACCACGACGCCCGGCATGGCGAGCTGCAAGTCGGCCTCAGTCTTGATGCCTCGTGTCTCGAGCGCCGCCGCGCTCAACACCGACACCGCCACCGGAACATCCGCCAGCGCCTCCTGCCGGCGCCGGGCCGTCACGACCACCTGCTCCAACTCCGCGCCGCTATCGACCGCCGCCGCTGCCGTCTCCTGGGCCATCGCCGCTGTCGACCCCAGCAACCCAGCCAACGACCCCACCGCCAAGCCCAACGAAACGCCCGTCCGCATCCGAAGATCTCCCCGTAAAACCCATCGTCGCCGCCCCCGGCCATGGCGACCGGTATACGACTCATTTGTGGGCAGCAGTGTGGCCCATCCTGACGGGCCAGTAAGGTGCAGGGGAAGGCGGATCACGCCACGATTGGTGCGCGACGTGACAGGGAGGTGGGGTCAGGGACCTATACGACGCGACAACGCCTCGAGTCTTCCGTCGATACCGTGGAGAGCGGTTGCATGCCTGGTCTAACTCCGGTTCCGTACCAGTTCTGCAAGCTCATGCCACCGCTGAACCTGCCACCAGCGACGAGCTGCACCCGACGGTGACGGGAGTACAAATAATTGCGAGGAACCCACGACCTCTTCGAGCAGGCCGTACTCGAGCGGCCGCTCGAGAAATTCCTCTGCCGCGCGTTTGCTGGTGAACGCAACGACGGACGGCTGGAACTTCAGAATCTTCTGGCGCAAGGCCTCTCTGCCGAAGTGCTCTTGGCGAAGGATCACGTCATTCCCGGAAACATTCTTGGCCAGATCAGTGAAGCCGATACCCAAGGCCGCAGCACTCAAATACTGCTCAGGCTCAAACCGGCTGGGCGTCAGCCCGATCTCATGCAGCGTTCTCCAGAACGCGTTACCGACTCCCGCATAGTACGCCCCACGAAGCGCCGATCTGCTCCCAACTGCAGTCCCGCAGAACACTACTGCCATGCGTGGTGCGAGACTGTCTCTAAGGATCTCTTTCTGATTCACAACGTGCCGTCGCCGAGAAGATGCTTCGTGACGTATTCATCCAACGCCTCTTCGACCCTTCGCGCTTCACGGAGTTCTCGCTGTGTAGATCTAGCGTCGGCACCCGTCCATGACTTGATCAGCCCTCCTATGACATCAAGAACACCGGGCTCCCGCTCCCAGTCAATCCTGTTCATTCTTCTCACCATCTCCAGCATTTCAACAGCCCCAAGCGTCTGGAGCGCTTGCATGCAATCGACGACGTGCTTCGCGTATCCATTGTAGAAGTAGCTCGGCAGCCCGCCATTGCGAATACAGAAAATGAGCCGGGTGATCGTGAACCAGACTCGCTCAGGCTCGGATAGCGAATCGTAAGTCGCGTTACCCTTCTGCTCGATTTTCACAAAGGCCAGCTCGCGCTCAGACTGAATGAGCGTAGCTTGCATCTTCGCCGGCCCCGGAAGCGAAGAGACCGCACGAATGAACGACTCCGCAGACTCGTGGGAAGGCAAAGGTATTGCGACAGCCTCGCCGTCGAATACGCACCGATCCACAAAGCGCTTCGCTTCGCCGAGATCGACCCCAGCATGAAGCTGCACAAGCTTTATGATTTCAACAGTACCCACACTGGTCGACTCCCAGAACACCGGCTCTATTGAGAGTCGAACCGTCGCCACGCCGCTTCTCCTTCCAGCCAAGTCCCTATCTACGCCTGAACAAAAGCATCGACCACCGCCCCGATCAAAACGCCGACGGCATAGGCCGCAATATCGAACCACGAAAACGTGGAGCCAAGCGCCAGGTGGCCGATCGTTGTGGCTCGAACTGCGTTGAGCCACGGCGCTTGATAGAGCTGCGAGAACTCCACCAAACACGAGATAGCAAAGGCGACGACTGCAAGGCCAACGGTCGAAGCGCGCGGCTTCACGAAAGCCAGCCCTACGAAAACCATAGTCGCCCACAGCGCATCGCCTGGATACTTGCCGAAGATCGAAGGAAACAAAGACGGGAACTGGCGTGAAGCCAGCCCTAGCGCAATGACTGCGACCATACACACGAGCAGCCACAACCTGCTTCGGGATGTTTCTATCGACGCCGGCAGCACAGCGCTACAGCTCATGAGCATAAACGATAAAGCCTTTGTGCTCAGCGACTTTATCGTACAGCGCCCGGCCGTTGACGTTCGAGGTCTGCGTCTGCCAGTACACACGGGAGCACCCGGCTTGCCGGGCTGCTTCGTAGACGCTCAGGATGAGCTGGCGGCCGACGCCCTGGCCGCGCAGGTGCTCGACGGTGAAGAGATCTTGCAGATAGCAGATGTCGTTGAGACGAGTGGTGCTGCGATGGAACAGATAGTGCGCCAGACCGACGATCTGATCCTGGGAGCAGGCAACGAGTGCCCGGACAGGCTCACCAGGGTCGAAGAACCGCTCCCAGGTGGCAGCAGTAATCGGCTCCGGCAGGGCCGTTTCGCCGGCCCGGCCGTAGAACGCGTTATAGCCATCCCAAAGCGGCCGCCAGCCAGCATAGTCGGGGCGCTCGATCGGGCGAACGAGAAGGGAATCGCGCATGGTGGGTTACCTGACGGCAGCGCGCTCCGACTGTTGCAACAGTTCGATCAAGTGTTGTTCCCACACCTTCGCAATCGTATGCGTACCGTGCCCGACCGTATCGGGGCCGAGAGGAATGACGATGGCCTTGCCATTGGGCACGCGTTTGATTTCGCGCTCGAGGATTTGCAACTCCGGCGGATTGATCAGGTCGTCCGCGGAATTGATCGCGACCAGCGGCGCGCGGATCTTTTCCAGGCTCGGCGACGGGTCGTAGTCCTGCGAGGCGGAGAGCTGATAGAGCACGTCGTTGGCATCCGCCGTTTTGAAGGCGTCGGCAACATACGCGTCGAGCACTTCATCGCTGCGCTGGAGCGTGGGCATGTTGTGTTGGCGAATCACCGGATTGCTGCCCATCAGGAACAGCATCTGTTCCGCGGTCCGCAGCGACTGCGGCTGTTGTTTGTAATTGCCCTGCTGCCATTCCGGGTCGTTGCGAATGGCATCGATGATCACGCGGCGCCAGACCCGATTGCGACCGGAGATCGGCCCCGGCAGGCTGGCCAGCGGCATGAGCGCATCCATGAAGTCCGGATACTGCTCGCCCCACATCCAGCTCTGCATCCCGCCCATCGAGGTGCCCATCACCAGGCGCAGATGATTCACCCCCAGTTCCTGCAGCAGTCGATACTGAGCTTCGACCATGTCGCGATAGCCATAGCGGGGAAAGCCGGCGCGCTTGCCATCGCTCGGCTTGCTGGACTTACCGTGGCCGATGCCATCCGGAAGAACGATGAAATATTGGGTCGCATCGAGCACGCCGCCGGCACGAAACAATCGCTCCGAGAAGTCCGGGCGCAGAAATTGAGCGCCGCTGCCGCCCGTGCCATGCATGATCAGCACTGCGTTCTTTGCTTTGCCCTGAGCGTCACGTTCGAGCTTGCCGATGGTTCGGTAGTGCAGACGCAGCTCGGGCAGTACTTCGTTCGATTTGAAACGGAAGTTCTTGACGACAACGTCGCCTTCCACCGGCGCGGGAAAGTTCGTCTGCGCCATCAAGGGCACGGCGAACAGACACAACAGCAGCGGAACGATTCGAATCATGGCGGCTCCAGGACGCGACGGGCGACCGCTCATTTAAATCGCTACAGCCCGCTCAGCGCAATGCCAGCGTCGCGGCTCCGGCGACTGCGCCTTGATTTTTACGTTGGAGGATGACGGCCACGCCACTCGCGTCGCGCGGCAGGTCGGACAGTGGCGCGATCATGCGCTGAGGCCGGCCGTTCCAGGTGCCGAGCCGCTTGAATGAACGAACTACATTGAAGTGTTTCAAGGTGCGGTGAGCATTCTCGCCGCCGTCGATCCGGGCGGTCGCTTCGCTGAGATAACTGACCAGATACACATCCATCGATTCGCGCCAGGCTTCGAGGAAATGAACGTACAGATCGTTGCCTTCCCTGGACAGCGACATCCGCAGCGCGTCCCGATCGCCTTTGACGGCCCGCTCCACTTCCAGGCGGTTCGATCCCACCAAGCTCGTGTCGCCGCTCACCACGATCTGTGGTGTGAACGCCCCGGACTTGGACAATCGCCGCACGTAGCCACGCTGCCGCTGCGTGGCCTCCGGGATCGAAAAGCGATCCTGCCAGCCCCCGTCATCCCAATAGTCGACGTGATAGGCCAGAGCGACGATGCCCGGCTTGCGGGCCAACTCGCCCAGCAAAGCATCCGCGGGCGGGCAGGAGCTGCAGCCTTCGGACGTGAACAGCTCCACGACGACGGGATGCGCCACAGCGCCCGCCGACAGCACGAGGCCGACCAAGGTCAGCCACGCCTTGAATACGGTTCTCACGAATGCCGTCCCGATGTCCCCTGCCGGTCAGTCAACGCTCGATGCCGGCTTCTTGTTGCATGAGAGAGCCTGCCAGGGCTCACGCATGCTGAGCCCGCACCGGCTCCGTCGGCTCGATGCGTCCATACCGCCGGTCCCTGCGCGAAAACTCGGCGAGCGCCGACTGGAAGTCTTCCTCCCCGAAGTCCGGCCACGCCCGCGACACGAAATGCAGCTCCGCGTAGGCGCACTCCCATAACAGGAAATCGCTCATGCGCTGCTCGCCGCCCGTGCGGATCAGCAGATCGACCTGGCTGACCGGAAGGGAGTTGTCGACCACCGCGAGCTGGCGCGCGAATCTTTCGTGATCGGTGGAAACGAGCAGGCCGAACGAGCGACACACCTGCATCAGGCTCCATTGCGCCGAGTAGTCGATCGCGATTCGCAGAATCATCCGGGTGCAATGGGCCGTCGCCTGTTCGGCCGCTTCGATGAGCGAGATCAGCCGAGGGTCGAGCCGATCGCGGCGCCCGATGATGTTGAGTCGGATCGACTGTTCCAGGCAGCGGCTGGTTTGTTCTTTCAAATAGCGACGGAACAACCCGAACAACGCTCGCACCTCGCCTCGTGGCCGCTGCCAGTTTGCTTGCGAGAACGCGTACAGCGTCAGCACGTCGACGCCCTGGCGCGCCGCTGCTTCCACTGTTCTATCGACTGCTTGGGCGCCGGCGCGGTGCCCCGCCGTTCGAGGCAAGCCCCGTTGGGTTGCCCAGCGTCCGTTGCCGTCCATGATGATTGCCACATGCATTGGCGAGTGCTCTACATTGCAGAGTGAATGGATGAAAAATCAGCCGCGGGTCGCGCGAATGACCGCTTCCACATGATCGAGATAGCGGTTCAACGCAGCCCTGCCCTGCGCGGTGATTTGATAAGCGGTGCGCGGCCGGCGATCTTCGAACGACTTCGTGCAGTTCAGATAACCGGCGTCCTCGAGCTTGCGCGCATGCCCGCCGAGATTGCCGTCGCTGATGTCGAACAGGCTCTTGAGCTCGTTGAACGTCATTTCTTCGCGAACCGCGAGCGCGCTCATGATGCCGAGCCGGACCCGCTCGTAAATCAAACGATCGAACTTCGACTCGCCGTCGCGCGTCGTCGATGCCACGGTGGCGAGCTTGCGTTGTTGATGCGCGCTCGCGCCGGCGGGCGTTCGTGCTTTGACTTTAGCGGCCATGGGCGTCTCGACCGATCAGGATGCCGAACAGAATATGCAGACCGCCGAAGCCGAGACCGAGCAGCGCGACGTGCAACGACTCGGGAACCATGAACGCGATAACACCCAGCGCGACGAAACAGGCGCCCATCCAGGCCACGATCATCTTGATGAAAGCGCTCGCCGAGATCAGCGAACACCCATACAACAGCAACCAGGCGCCCGGGATCGCGCCGATGTCATTCGCTTTCCACAGCACGGCAGTCAGCACTGCGCCGGCGAACAGGCAGGGAATGAGCCCGAGCAACAGCTTGCGCCCCGGCGTCCCGGTCGCGATGAAAGAAACGACTGAAGTCGAGCGGGTCATCAGCAATGCGCCCGCGAGTGCGGCAATCGGGCCGGCCGCCACCCAGATGGCGAACCAGTGCTGGGCCAGATCCGGCAATAACGACAGCACCATCGCCGCCAGCCCGACCATTCCCATCGCAATGCCCGCCGAGCCCGGCACCGCAACACAACCCGCCGCGTCCATCGATTCGCGGATATACCGCAGCGTCGCCATCGCATGCATATCCAGACTGACGGTTTTCGCTGACGGCATGTTGGCAACCTCGCAAGGGGGCGCCGCCAAATTACGAGCGGGCCCTCAGGCCGTCAAGTACTCTGCGATGCAGAGTTTGTGATCAATTATGGCGTCATTCAGCCAGGATCTTCATAGCGGCCGCGTTAAAGGTTCCCAGGGAGAACGGCGAGCCGACGATCGGCGTCAGCACTCCCGTGATTGCATCTCTTGCAAACACAGCAAGGGCGTCGGGCGCCTGGAGCGCGACGAAAACGAACTGGCCGCCCGGATCGGCAACCACTTCGACGGGGATGCCGCCGGCGGCGAACGGCGAGCCCGGCACGTGCGTCAACGCGCCAGTGTCAGGATCGATCGACAGGACGGAAATCGTTCCCGTGCCATAGCTGGCCGCATAGACGAACCTGGCACCGGGGTCGACCGTCACGCCATAGACCCCGCCGCCCACGGTGTACGGGCTGCCAGGTGTGGGACTCAACGCGCCGGTGGTCGCGTCGATCGAAAACCCGCGCACCGAGGCCGAGACATTGCCCACGTAAACAAACTTACCGCGGGGCTCGGCAGCAATCGAGATGGGATTGCCGCCGATTGGGTAACTCACCGGCGATGAGCCTAGCGAGCCCGTGGTCGGGTCGAATGACCGGACCGAGATCGTGCCGTCGGAATAGTTCGCTATGAAAGCGTGATTCTGATCGCGCGAGAGTTCGGCATCCATCGGAAAGTTTCCAACGACCGCTGCCCCGCCGACCGATGCGAGCGCCCCGGTGGTGGCGTCGGACTCGAAGACCCGCGCCACATTCGATAAAGAAGAGGGCACGACCGCAAAACGTCCATCAGCCGTGAAACTCAGATCTCGCGGACTGCTGATGGGACCGAACGGCGAACCGGCCAGGGGCGTCAAAGCCCCGGTCGCGTCATCGATGGCGAAGCCAGAAAAGTTGGCCGCCACCAGATTGGCGGTGTAGAGAAATTTGTTGTCGGGCCGCAGTGACAGAGCTGACGCGATTGAAGGCAATGCGATGGGGCTGTCGACCGCGACCACCGCTCCAGTGGTCGGATCGAGATCGACCTTGAGCAATTCGCCCACGCCATCCGCGTTCAAATAGGCAAAGCGAGGCAAGGGCCGCGGGCACGTCACCGCGACGTTGGAAACATTCCCGGCCGGCATGACACCGCTGCCGTTGGTGACAGCACAAGTCTGCGCCGGCAAGCTCGGCTGGGTCGCAATCGTGACGGCATAGTTGGCGCCGACTGGAACGGCCGTCGTGAAAGTAAAGCTGCCGTCGCTCGCGACAGTCACATCGTTCGCGCCGTCGAGCTGGAGCACGACGTCGCCCGCATAGCCGGTAATGAGACCGGCGACCGAACCGCCGACCGAATAAGTATCAGTGACGCAATTCACCGCGATGTTTGAAACATTGCCGGTGCTGACGGCGCCCGTGCCGTCAGTGACACTGCACGTCGCGTTGGCAGGCTGGGTGAGCACCGTAACGGCGTAGTCGCCTCCAGCACTGACCGACGTCGGAAAGGTGAAGTTGCCGCTGCTCGATACCGCAACCACATCGCTGCCGTTCTGCAGTTCGAGCGTTCCGGTCGTGAGCCCTGAAACGGTGCCGCCAATCGTGTACGTATTGGTAGTGCAGATCACCGCGACATTCCGGACGTTCCCTTGAATCGTGCCCGATGCGTTGGCAACGGCGCAGGTTTGCGATTCGGGTTGCGCGCCGATGGTGACGGCGTAGCTCTCTCCGGAGGAGAGGCCGGTGACGAACATGAAGTCGCCATTGCCGTTACGAGGCTGCGACTCGCGACCATTGAGTACCAGCGTGACCGTGCCCGACAGCCCCGACACAGTGCCGCCGACGGTCGACTTGGGCTCGGACAGCTTGGTGTCCTTACAGCCCACGACAGCGAGCGACAACAATCCGATGACTGCCGATCCGAGTAAGCGCACCACGACCTCCATTTGCAATCCTGTGCTGATCGGAGTCATCGCGCGGTCGAGCGGAAAACGTCAACGGATCAGTGTTCTTGGTTTCGCCGGATTGTTGCAGGCCGGATCGGGACAAGATGTGACGTGGATCGGAGAATTCGTCCGCTGTCTGCACTCAGCGACCGGGGAACTTATCCGCCTCGTGAGCAACTTAAACCTACTGGCAAGACTTACGGGGCGCGGCGGGTGAGGTCGACACATCAATACAGTGCACTGGCAACGCGCCCAGCGGAGCCATCGTCGAACAAAGTGATTGCGGGCTGGGCGACACTCGTGGCGATTGGCTACGTGTTGCTGGTCAGCTATCTCGATCCCGCCCTGCCCTGGCCGATCACGTTCTCGCGCGCCGAGCCGTGGACCTTGCTGTTCCTCAATCTCGTCCCGGTGTTGATTCTGCATGGGGCGTTGTTGATCGTGACACGGCGGCTTCTACTGTCGTGCTGGCTCACGGTACTCGCGCTCGGTGCGCTGTACTTCATCAACTATATAAAGCTCAAAGAGCTGGCGACGCCGCTGCTGCCGGATGACTTTCACTTCTTGAAAGCCATCGGCGTCAACTATGCTTTCTTCGCTCAGTACCTCGCGTCGTCACGCTTGCAGTTGCTGCTCGCAATCGGAGTCCTTGCGATCACCTTGCTGTTGTATCGGGAGCGGCCGATCGGCTCGATCAAGGGCGGCATTCGCTGGGGCGCGGCGGTCCTGACAGTGATTCTATGGAGCA
Source organism: Steroidobacter flavus (assembly GCF_042651805.1). NCBI lineage: Bacteria > Pseudomonadati > Pseudomonadota > Gammaproteobacteria > Steroidobacterales > Steroidobacteraceae > Steroidobacter > Steroidobacter flavus. The sequence goes on from NZ_JBHSDU010000015.1 coordinate 1,960,051, forward strand.
CGCTCGTCCAAGGCAGCGCGCCCTGGAAGACTGTTTACTACCCCGGGCAATTGCAGTTCGAGCCCTGGGCGCCCCGCGACAGCGCCGCTCGCACCGGCCTCATCACCAATATGATTCTGTTGCACTGGGAGTTGCGTGGCGACTCGCAACTGCAACCGAATATCGATGCCTCCGTCCAGCTGCTGCGTGATTACGGACTCACCTCGACGCCTCCCGTGCTACAAGCGCGCTCGCCACTGCCGGACATCATCGTCGTGCAGAGCGAATCGTTGTTCGATGTGACGCGCCTGAATGGCATCGATACCGACGTCATGCCGACCCTGCATGCGGCCGCGAGCCGCGGCTGGTCCGGTGAGCTGCGGGTGCCGACGTTCGGCGGCGGCACGATACGAACCGAGTTCGAGTTTCTGACCGGCTTGCCGCTGGCCGCCTTTCCGCACGTGAGATATCCCTACCTGCAACTCGCGCACGCCGAGATTCCCAGCCTCGTGCGGGAGCTGCGCTCGAATGGCTATCGCACCGTGGCGATCCATCCGAATGGCGGCGCGTTCTGGAATCGCAATCATGCGTTTCGCGCGCTGGGCTTCGATCAGTTCCTCGATGCCGACGCGTTCGAAGGCGCGGACCGCTACGGTTGGTATGTCAGCGACGCGTCGCTCGTGGACCGCGTCATCGCCGAGCTGCGCGACGACGATCCACCGCAGATGATCATGGCGATCAGCATTCAAAATCACGGCCCGTATGAAACGGTGCCGCTGCCCTCCTCCGAAAATCCAAGGTTGGTGCAAGCAAGCCTCGACGCCTCGTCCACGCACTCGCTGGAAACCTACATGACGCTGGTTCAAGCGTCCGACCAGGCGCTCGCCCGGCTGTTCGAGTTCGTCGAAAACCGCTCGCGCGACACGATCCTGCTTGTCTACGGCGACCATCTGCCGGCGTTGAACGACGTGTACGCGCAGCTCGGCTTCCGCGATGGCCGTAAGCCGGAAGAACAGCCGGTGCCCTGGCTGCTCATCGACAATCGTTCCCGCGAGCCCCGCGTCCAGGACGGCCCGGCCTGGTTGCTGCCGACCTTGCTGGTCGAGAAGACCGGCCTCGCCACCTCCCGCTACTTTTCGGAGCTCACCGATCTCGGGTTCGCGAACGCCGAGAGCCGCATCCCCTTCGATGTGCTGAAAGTGCTCGCCCGCCTGCAATTCGACAGCCGTCTCGGTCTCCTCGACACCGTAAATTGAGCATAATGGTCGGGCGGTCCGGCCCTACTCCTCCGATTCGAATCGGGTCGGCCGCATAATTGATGACCGCCCGTTCCGGGCGCACCTCTATTCTGGGCTCGAGACCAGTCGAGATGGGTGAGACCGTGGCCGTAGTCGAATCAGAAGGCGCCGAACCGAAGCAGGCGGCGGGCGCGACGACGCCGAAGTTGACCCGGGCGGCGCTGTTGCGCTGGGGAACGCTGACCTTGCTGGCGCTGGCGGCGCTGATCGCGTTCGTGGATCGAATCAATATCTCGGCGGCGCTGGCGGTCGAGCCCTTCAAGCAACACTTCGCGCTCTCCAACCTCGACCGCGGCTGGGTCAATTCCGCGTTCTTCTGGTCGTACGCGATTTTTCAGATCCCGATGGGATGGATCGTGGACCGCTACGGCGTGAAGCGACCGTATGCGATCTGTTTCGCCGTGTGGTGCGTGGCTTCGGCCGCGATGGGTTTCATGCACGCATTGTGGGGCCTGGTGCTGATGCGATTGGTCATCGGCGCCGCCGAAGCCATCGTGGTGCCCGCGACCTATCGCTGGATTCGCAACAACTTCCATCCCAACGACAGCGGCACGGCCGTGGGCTTCTACTCGCTGGGCTCCAAGTTCGGTCCCGCCATCGGTGCCCCACTCGCGGCCTGGCTGATCGACAACTCCAGCTGGCAATGGATGTTCGTGATCACCGGCATTGCCGGCCTGCTGTGGCTGATTCCCTGGATCTCGATGGCGAAGGACGATCTGCCCCGCGGCGATGAGCTGGCGGCCAAGAAGAAATCGGCGTCGGTGATTTCGTTCGGCAACATCCTCGCGAGCCCGCTGGTGTGGGGCACGCTGGTGGTGAACTTCTGCTACAACTATTTCACGTTCTTCTGCATGACCTGGATGCCGTCGTATCTGGTCGAGCAGCGTGGCCTGTCGCTCAGCCAGATGGGCCTCTATACGTTCTATAGTTTCACCGGCATCGCCATCGTCGCGCTGGCCGCCGGTTGGGCGGCGGATAAACTCATCAAGCGTGGCGGCGATCCAGTCTTCGTTCGCAAGGCATTCGTTGTGTCCGGCTTCGCCATCGCGTGCACAGTGTTGCTCGGCGCTCGCGCGGAAACCGTGGAAACGGCGTTGTTCTGGAACGTCGTGTCGCTGTCCGGTCTCGGGCTCACGACTGCAAATAACCTCGCGCTATGCAGTCTCACACTCATCCCCGCGCCCATCGTGGGACAGGTCAAAGGTTTTCAAAACGTCGCGACGGCGCTGGCCGGCATCGTCGCTCCGCTCATGACCGGTTGGCTCCTGCATGCAAGCGGCTCTTACCTCGCGCCGATGACATTGATCTTCGGCTTCCTGGTGCTCGGCGCGGCGACAGTGCTCCTGGTGTTGCGTCCGGAATGGGCGCCCAAAGTGCCGGACGCTCCGCCGCTAAAATGACATCGACATCTTCAAGCTTCCTGTCTCAGTCCGCGCGTGATCGGACTTGCTTTCCGAGTACATGAGCCTGAGCGTCGCACCGCTGACGCTCAGCAGATCCAGACCGATGGAATAGTCCGTCGACTTCGTGTCGAGCTGCTGCGTGAACGTCATCGGCGCGACATCGAACGGCGCGCTTGCAATCCTCGCAGTCACATCGACGTTCTCGCCTGACAACAGATGCGTCATGCCGGCCCGCGCCCAACCTCGCATCCTGGAACCCTTCGGTAAGCGAACCTCACCGCCGAACTCGAGCGCCGGCTGCAACGTGATCAGATCGTCGCTCTGACCTTCCACACTGAGATTCGTCGCGCCACTGCCCTGCTCAGTGAAACCGTCGCGTCGCAGATGGGTGTAGCCCAGGTCGATGATCGGACGCAGATAAGCGTTCTTTCCTTCGAGCGCGTAGCCATAGCGCAAATGACCCGCGATGGCATGCGTCGCGTACTCGGTGTTCGCCTCGGTGAATCCATCGCCGTTGAAGCTGCCGCGTTTTACTTCGAACTCTGTGTGACCCGCCGCGAGGCTCGCGGAGAACGTGCTTCCACCGAAGTTGCCCTTGAGCACCGCGCCGAGTTGCACACCATCGCCCGTCGCGTGTTGAACGGAACCGAAGGTCCGGTCGCGACCCACAGCGATCTCTGTGTCATCGAGCGAGAAGCCGACGCCGAGATGCCATCGATCGTTCAGCGCACGTTGCAAGCCGCCACTCAAGCTTTCCGTTCGTTGATCGGCGCTCAGGCGCTCGCGGGTCGCATCTTCTGTGCGCTCCGAATCAGTAAGGTTCATCCAGCCGCACTCGCCTTCGTCGACGAAGCGATGCTCGCCGTCGAACTGCTTGCAACTCAGCATCGCGTCGCTGAATCGCAAGCTGTCATAGGCCGGTGCGGCCTGAGCCACGATGTATGAATCGGGCGTCAGCAAGTCATACATCTGCGTAAGCATGACTTCGGTCGGGGCGCTCGCGATGGTGAGGACCGTGTCATAGAGCTCGGCCGATCCACCCGCGCTCTGCACGGCGTTCAGATACTTCGCCGCTTCGTATTGATTCGCGGTGAGATCGGCGGCGTTCGACGGCATGAAGTTCGTCGTCATCTGTAACATCAGCGCCGTCTCGCCGCTGGGCGTCGAGCCTTGAATCAGCGCGTACTTCGTCACTGCAGAGTCCTGGAAGTCGAGCCCGAGCCCGGAGATATCGAACGTGTCCGGCGCCGTAAACAGAACCGTCCTTGTCGTGCCGGGCGTGAAAGGATTCGCCGTGACGGGATTGATCGACACCGTTCCTCGCAGCGTGGCCAGATTGCCCGCGCCGAGCGAAATGCGGTCCGCCGTCAGTGCGGCCGGATCGAAGTCGAGCAACAGACGACCGGTCGTCGTTTGCACGAAGTTGCCGTTCAAGGTCGTGCTCGCGATCACGCCCACGTCGCCCGGCGACCAGGTGCCGCTGTTGGTCAGCGTGCCGGTCCCGACATTCAACGTCGCGCCGGAGATCAGCAGCGATCGCTCGCGATTGAAGAACGAGTTGCTGCCGGCACCCAGATCGAAGTTGCCGGCGAGCGTGCCGTAGTTATCGACCGCTTCGTTGTAATCGCCGCCCGCGATGGCCTGTAAGGTGAGCAGCGTCTTATCGCCGAGCTCGCCGCGATTCACCAGTGTGTTGTTCGCGCCATCGGTGAAGCGAACGGCGGCACCTTCAGCACCGCCACGCACACCGCCGCCTGCAATCGTGATCGAGATGTTGCCGTTGCCTTGATCGCCCTTACTGTGCGCGAAGATGCCGTCGGCATCGGCCGCCAATGCTTGAATCGCACCGTTGACGCTGATTGTGATATCGCGCCCGAAGTCTTGACCCGCCGCGCTCTGCGCAACGATGGCGTGCGCATTCTCACCCTGCGTTGTGATGTTGCCGGTTTGAGTGACGGTCACCGTGCCCGCGGTGCCGCTCGCGCCTACGCTGCCGGAGAACAGACGCTGCGAAACGCCACCGCCAGGAATGAAGTCGTTGCCGTCGCCGCCGGCATAACCACCGCCACCCGCGACGCTCTGCGCGTAGATGCCGTAGGCACCCGCACCATCCGTCGTGATGTTAGATGAGTTGGTGACGATCACGTTGCCGCCGTCGCCACCGCCACCACCGTCGCGGACGAAGGCCAAGCCGATGCCGACGTTCAACTTCGGCGTTCCATAGGCGCCGCTCGACAAGCCGCGGTCCACGTTACCGGAGACGCCGCCACCACCGCCGATACTCTGTGCAAAAATGCCGATGGCATCGTCACCGTGCGTGATCAACTCACCCGAGTTCGTCACCGTGACCTCTGCGCCATTACCCGCGGCGCCACCTGCGCCGCCGATGCCCGCCTTCGCTTTGAGGCCGGTCTTTGCGCGGCCACCGTCGCCGGTGCCTGCCGCGAAGTTTTGCGCTTCACCGCCGCCACCGCCGACGCTCTGCGCGAAGATCGCCGTGGACGCGAATCCAGAGGTTTCGATTCGGCCGCTGTTTGTGACTTCAACCGCGCGTCCGTCGCCACTCGAGCCGCCGTCGCCGCCGACCATCACCGACCAGTCGCGCATCGTCTTCACTTTGTTGAGGATGGTGAGCGCGTCGACGATTTCGTTGTTGAAGCCTTTGACGCCTTGACCGCCGCTACCGCCGCCACCGCCGATGCTTTGCGCGACGATGCCGCGCGACAGTGCACCGGTCGTCGTGATCGCGCTGGTGTTGAGCACCGTGACTTCGCCACCGTTGTTCGCGGTACCGCCGAAGCCGCCAATGGCAGTCTGCACGCTCGTATTCGGCGGCTGATCGACAGCACCGTCGCCACCGCCCTGCTTCAGCAAGAGCGAGAAGGAGCGCGCGTTGCCACCGTCACCGCCACCACCGCCGACGCTGTGCGCGTAGATGCCGTCCGAGAGATCGCCCGAGGTATCGATGGTGCTCTGGTTGTCGACGAGGACGTTGCCACCATCGTCACCGTCGCCACCGTGCCCCCCGACTGCGACCGCGAGATTGACTGTGCCCCCTCGGCTCGACGCGCCGATGCCTACATCGATGGATGTAGCCATACCGCCATCGCCACCGCCGCCGCCCACGCTGTAGGCATAGATGCCGCGCGCTTCGTCGCCGCGCGTGATGATCGCGTTCGTATTCAATACGGAGACCTGGCCGCCGATATCTCCCTCGCCGCCGAAGCCACCGACGGACACGGAGATATTCGCGCTCGTGTTCTGCTGCTGGCTGTTGCCCAGGCTCAGCGCACCGGCCGCCGCGAATCCACCGTCGCCGCCACCGCCCCCGACGCTGTGTGCGACGATGGCATGCGAGCCAATGCCGGATGTTTCGATACGGCCGCCGTTCGTCACATCGACATCGCCGCCCGCATCGCCCGCGCCACCTTGGCCGCCGACGGAGAAGTCGAGGTTCTTCGTTGCGTTCGGTCCGGCCGGACGGCTCGCGGGTCTCGAGAACGAGCCCGCGACACTGAAGCCGCCGCTGCCACCGCCGCCGCCGATGCTCTCGGCAAAGATGCCGTACGCGTAGTCACCCAGCGTCGTGAGCGCGCCATCGTTTGTGACATTCACGTGTTCGCCATGACCGCCACCACCGCCAAGACCGCCGAGGCTCGCGCTCATCGCGACCACGTCCGTCGTGCCCGAGCCGGCAATGCTGAATCCGCCGTTACCGCCGCCACCGCCGAGACTCTGCGCGAAGATGGCGTGCGAGCCGTCGCCGCGTGTTGTGACAGCCGCCTCGGTGTAAACATCGACGAGGTTGCCGTGGCTTGCCGTTCCGCCCGAGCCACCCACGGACAAACTCACCGAGGGCGATTTCGTAAAGCCGCCCGCGACACTGAAGCCGCCGTTACCGCCACCACCGCCCATGCTCTGCGCGAAGATGCCGTAGGAGCGGTCGCCGTATGTATCTATCACGCCCTCGACGTAGGCGTCCTCCTCGCCGACGCTCACAGCGCCCGCGTTGCCGCCACCGTCGCCGAAGCCGCCGATGCTCACATTCACCGCGGGATTGGCCTGGTCGTTCGAGAACAGCGAGCCCGCGACGCTGAATCCGCCGTCGCCACCGCCGCCGCCCAGACTCTCCGCAAAGATGCCGTGCGAATCGTCGCCGAACGTCAAGATGTCGCTCGTGCTGTGGACGGCCACACTGCCCGCATTGCCGCCGCGGTCACCGAAGCCGCCGATGCTCACATTCACCGAGTTCGTCCGATTGATACCGCCCGCCACGCTGAAGCCGCCGTTGCCACCGCCGCCGCCGAGACTCTGCGCGAAGATGCCGTGAGCACGGTCACCGCCGGTGGTGAGCCTCGCGTTCGCGCTCGACACCGTGACATTGTTTGCGTTGCCGCCGCCGTCGCCGAAACCGCCGATGCTCAAGCCGACGGAACCGTTCTGAGTTGAAATGCCGCCCGCGACACTGAAGCCGCCGGAGCCGCCACCGCCGCCGACGCTCTGCGCGAAGATGGCGTGCGACTCAGCACCACGCGTGATGATGGAGTTTTCGCTGACGACATCGACAGCCTGACCGTCCGCGCCTTCATCGCCCGAGCCGCCGAGACTGAAACGTCCCGACGCACCTCGCGAGATGCTGCCCGCGACGCTGAAGCCACCATCGCCGCCACCGCCGCCCACACTCTGCGCGAGGATGCCGTAGGAACGATCGCCCCAAGTGTTGATGTCACCGGTCAATGCGTCGCCAATCATGCCTGCGATTACGTGACCTGCACCGCCGCCACTTCCGCCGCTGCCACCGACGCTTGCGTTCACCGCGCCGTCGACAGACATCGATCCCGCGACGCTGAAGCCACCCGATCCGCCGCCACCACCGAGGCTTTGCACGAACATGCCGTGCGCTTCGTTACCGAATGTTGTGATCGCGGTCGAGCTCAACACCGTGACATCGCGGCCAATGCCGCCGCCGTCACCGCTGCCGCCCATGCTGAACGTTGCCGAGGGCGCATTGGTAATGCTGGCACCGACGCTGAAACCGCCGTCGCCACCACCGCCGCCCACACTCTGCGCGACCAATCCGTACGAGCGATCTCCGGTCGTCTGAACATAGGCACCGCGACTTGTGAGATCCACGGTCTGCGCATCGCCGCCGCCCGCGCCATCACCACCGATACTCGCGCCGACGGCACCGCTGTTCGCTGAGATGGAGCCGGTTACGCTGAAGCCACCGTTGCCGCCGCCACCGCCCAAGCTCTGCGCGAAGATGCCGTGAGCGTCGTCACCTAAAGTCACAACCGCATTCGCCGTATTCACATTTACCGCGCCGGCATTGCCGCCCGTGCTGCCGCCGCCGCCCATCGAAAACTGCGCGGACGCGGATTGAGTGATGCTGCCCGCGACGCTGAATCCGCCGGAGCCGCCACCGCCGCCGATACTTTGCGCCAGCAAACCGTATGCGCCATCGCCGCTCGTGCGAATCGTGCCGGTCGTCGCGCGATCCGTGCCGACGTTGACGGCGCCCGCGCTTCCACCGCCTGCACCGTCGCCGCCGAGACTCAAGTTGATCGCCGCGCCCGCAGTGATTGAACCCGCGACAGCAAAGCCGCCGGAGCCGCCGCCACCGCCGAGGCTTTGCGCGAACAACCCGTGAGACTCGTTGCCGAAGGTTGTAATGGAGGTTGAGCTTTCGACGTGAACGTCGCGGCCCATGCCGCCGCCGGAACCATCGCCGCCCATCGCGAAGGTGGCCGTCGCACCTTGCGTGATACTGCCCGCGACCGCGAAGCCGCCGTCACCGCCACCGCCGCCCACACTCTGCGCGACGAGACCATACGAGCGCTGCCCCGATGTTTGTATTGTCGTGCCGCTGCTTTCGACGGTGACATTCTGCGCGCTGCCTCCACCCGCGCCATCGCCTCCGATAGCCGCGCCGACGTTGCCATTCGTGCCGCCGACCGAGATCGATCCAGACACCGCGAAGCCGCCGTTACCACCGCCGCCGCCGAGGCTCTGCGCGAAGATGCCATGCGAATCGTTGCCGCCGGTATAAACATCGTTGGCCGTTCGCACCGTGACGACGCCGCTGTTGCCGCCGCCACCGCTGCCGCCACCAAGCGCGAGTGTCGCGGACGATCCCATCGCAATGCTGCCCGCAACGCTGAAGCCACCGGAACCGCCGCCGCCACCGACGCTCTGCGCGAGCAAGCCATAGGAGTTGTTGCCGCTGGTGCGGATCGTTCCTGTGGTCGCGCGATCCACACCGACAGTGACATTGCCCGCGCTGCCACCGCCATCACCGGAACCGCCGAGTGCGAGTTGAGCTGTCGAGCCGAGGCTCAGACTGCCAGCGACGCTGAATCCTCCCGATCCACCTCCGCCGCCCAGACTCTGTGCGAACAAGCCATGCGAGTCGATGCCGCGGGTCGTGATGTTGCTGGAGCTGTCGACAGTGACATCGCGCGCGAGACCGCCGGTGTCACCGTTACCACCCACCGCGAGCGCCGCGCCGAGCCCACTCGACACAGCCACTGAGACAGCGAAGCCACCATTACCGCCGCCACCGCCGACGCTCTGCGCGAGCACGCCGTACGAGCGTTCACCGTACGTGCTGAGATTCACGCCGCTCGTGTTGACGTCGACCGTGTTTGCTTCGCCACCGCCCGCGCCACCACCGCCAACCGCGGCAGCGAGCGCGACGGAGTCACTGCCACTCACGGCAATCGCAAATCCGCCGTTGCCGCCACCGCCGCCGATGCTCTCCGCGAAGATGGCGTGTGCATCGTTGCCGTGCGTGGTGATGCTGCTCGCGTTATCAACCGTGACTGATTGACCGTCGCCGCCTTCGTCAGCTTCGCCGCCCACTGCGATCGCCGCCGAGACGCCAACACCAATCGCGCCCGAGAACGCGAAGCCGCCATTGCCACCGCCGCCACCGATGCTTTGCGCGTAGATGCCGCTGGAGTTGTGTCCCGTCACCGCGCCTGTCGTGGCGTCGATCGTTCCTGTCGTGATTGCTCCCGTATCACTCAGAACGTAAACGGTGCTGCCGTCTCCACCATGCTCGCCGCTGCCGCCAATCGCGACGCTGCCGAACGCACCGGCCGCGACACTCGCGCCACCGTTGCCGCCGCCACCGCCCACGCTGTGCGCGAAGATCGCGCTGGCGTTGTCTTCGGTCGTCGTCAGCGCGCCGTGACTGCGAACGATGACAGCCTGTGCGTCACCGCCAGAACCGCCACCGCCACCCACCGCAAACCAGCCCGTGCTGCTGCCGCCGTTACCACCGCCGCCGCCCACACTCTCGGCGTAGATGGCATGCGCTCTACTCGAGATGTCGGCAGTGTTGTCGACCGTGACTGTGCCGCCGTCGCTCGTACCGCTGCCGGCACCTCCCACTGCGACGATCGCACCAGCATCGCCACCATCACCACCGCCACCGCCGATGCTCTGAGCAAAAATGCCGCGTGAACCGACGCCCGTGACAGTGATATCACCGCCATTCGTGACCGTGACCGCGTTGCCGTTGCCGCCCGCCGCGCCACCGCCACCGACCGACACGATACCGCCGCCATCACCGCCGGCACCGCCGCCGCCACCGATGCTTTGAGCAACGATGCCGTGCGAATACCACCCTCGTGTATCGATCGTGCCGAGGCTCGTGACATGAACCTCACCGCCGTAGCCTGCACTCTGGCCCGAACCGCCGTAGCCAATCACGCCATAGCTGTTACCGCCACCGCCTGCGAAGCCGCCGACGCTGTGCGCGAAGATGCCTTGGGAATAGTCGCCGCCCGTAAAAATGTTGCCGCGACTGATGACCGTGACCGTGCTGGCGTTGCCGCTGCCGCCGCCATCGCCACCGCTGCCGAACGTATAACCTTCGCCGCCCTCGCCGCCTTCACCGCCAAGGCTCTCCGCGAAGATGCCAGCGGAATAAAAGTTGTTGGTGGTGATGTTCCAGCTGCCGTCGACCGTTACCGTGCCCGCACTACCGCCGAACACGCCGTTGCCGGCATTCGCGACCCAACCGTCGCCGCCACTACCACCGATGCCGCCGCGGCTGATCGCCAGGATCGCGTGCGAATATGCGCCGCTCGTCGACAACCAGCCGGAGCCCTCGACGCGCACGTTGCCGCCGTCGCCGCCCGGAAGACCGCTGCTGCCGCTCAGGCCGCTGCTGCCATTCGCACCGTAGCCACCTTCGCTCAACGCCCAGATCGCATGCGACAACGACGAGCCGTAGGTTTCGATGGTGCCATTGCTGATGACATTCACGTTGCCGCCGAGGCCCGAATACGTGGCCCAGCTGTGCGCAAAGATGCCATTGCCGTACCACGCGCTGTTGACGAGGTGCGAGCGGTTGTTCACGACCACGTCGCCGCCGTGCACCGGCAGATCGAGCGAGGACTCCTGGCCGTAGCTCTGGGCGAAGATGCTGTCGTAGCGGGCATTGCCTTCGGTGTAGATCTCGCCGCCGTTGGTGATCACATTGACGTTGCCAGCCCGACCGTTGAGAAACGGCTCGAAGTAATTCCGTACGTACAGGCTGTGCGCGTTCTCGGTCCAGAGGCTCTGGCTGCCGTCCCAAAACACGGTGAGCGGATTGGTGTAGTTGGTCCGGTACAGGATGATGCCGATGTTGCCCGGATCGGGCCGGACCTGCTGGGTCAGGCCGTACACATAGAGATACGAATTCCATTCGTCATAGATGCCGTCGGATTGATTGCCCGTGCAGAAGATCACACCACCGACGTTCGAGCAGGGATCGGGCGCGGCCCCGGCGGGTTTCGGCACACTCACGAGTGCGCACGTGGCCAGGACGGCGTGAACAGAGTTGCGTAACAAGTGTGACGCGCGCACGGTGCGCTCGGCCGGTGCCTTCACAATCGCAGCCATCTGCTTGACGCGCATCCTTATGTCCCCTTGCGAAGCATGCGATGAAACAAAATCCGCGGTATTCCAGCGACGCGCCGAAACGAGGTAAATTGACCGCAGTCCCTACGACCAGTCGTAGGCCTAAAGACCTAGGGCGTGTGAACACTCATTGGATGGGCTGCGACGAGCTATTGCGGTTCAGGGCTAGGCGGGACGACCGCCGTGTACTCTGCAGTACATAAGGGAGGAGCAACGACGTCCTGAACCGCAATAGCTCGTCCCATCAAAGGTATTTATTCATTAAATGGGTTGCGCCTCGAATCGCCAGCCGCTGCGTTACAAAGCTTGCCCATATCGACATATGGGCTGCGCTTTGCGCCTTGCTGCAGGCGATTGGAGGCGCAACGCAGCCCATCCAATGAGTGTTCACAGGCCCTGCCCAAGGCCGACTTCGGCAGGAATCGTCTGATGTGGCAGAGTCGTGCGATGAAACTTCTCGTCGTCGACGATCACCCGTTGTTCCGCGACGGACTGGCTGCCCTGCTGCGGCAGGCGAATCCGGATACGCAGGTGTTTCAGGCGAGCGATAGCGAAGCGGGCATGGAAATGGCCCAGGCCGCGGGCGATCTCGACGCGGTGTTCGTCGATCTGATGATGCCGGGGCTGGCTGGCGAAGCGGCGGTGAAAGAGTTCGCCCGCCGCCGGCCGGAACTGCCGGTCATCGTGTTATCCAGCTCGGAGAATCCGAGCGATGTGAAGCGCGTATTGAAGGCGGGCGCGCTCGGTTACATCCCGAAGTCCGCCAGCCCGCAGACGGTCTTGTCCGCTCTGCAGTTGGTGCTCACCGGAAACATCTATGTCCCGCCATTACTGGCACGGGCCGCGGACGCCACTGCGACCGAGCAGAGTAAGGTCGCACCGGGATTGTCGACCTTGACCGAGCGTCAGGTCGAAGTTCTGAAACAACTGCGCGACGGCCATTCCAACAAGGAAATCAGCAACCGGCTGGGCATCGCCGAGAAGACGGTGAAGGCGCATGTCGCCGCCATCTTCAGAGCACTCAACGTCGTGAACCGCACGCAAGCGGCGAACGCGGCCAGAGAATTGCAGATCTAGGCCGGCGTCAGCGTCGTCAGATGCGCAATGGCGGCGCGTAACTTTCCATTCGGCACCGGTTTGTGAAGTAACAACAAGCCGCTCGCTTCGGCCTCGCGGATCCGGTCAGGCGCCGTATCGCCGGTGATCAACATTGCCGGAATGTCGTCATTGAACTCGGAGCGCAATCGCTCGACGACCGCCGTGCCGGTTTCGTTGTCTCGCAGCCGATAGTCACAAATGATCAAGCGCGGCGCCTCGGCCGCCGTCGCGATGGCTTCGAGCATTTCATCGCCGCTGCCGGCCGTGAGCACTCGATATCCCCAGCCCTCGAGCAACGTTTTCATTCCGATCTGAATCGTCAGCTCATCGTCCAACACCAGGATGAGCCCGGCGCCCCGCTGCACCGGAGCGAGCGACTCCGCTTGCGCGGCCACCGGATGCACGTCGCTGGTGGCAGCGATCGGCACCTCGACCGCGAAACAACTGCCTCGGCCCGGTGTTGAGCGCAGCTCGAGCCGGTGATCAAGCAGCGTCGTGAGTCGCTTCACGATGGCGAGCCCCAGGCCGACGCCCCGCGTGCGATCCCGTTCCGGGTTGCCGACTTGATAGAACTCCTCGAACACCTGCACTTGATCGGCCGGCGCGATGCCCCAGCCTGTGTCCCAAATTTCGATGCGTAACGACTCGCCGCGTCGACGGCAGCCGATCAACACACCGCCATTGGTCGTGTACGCCACCGCGTTTGCCACGACGTTGCGAACGATGCGCTCGAACAGCAACGGATCGCTGTGAATCGCGACATCGGGCACTCGCATGCGCAACTGCAGATCCTTTCCTTCGGCCTGAGCCGCCAATTCTCGAAACACGTTGTGGATGACCGGACGCACGGCGAACGCCATCCGATTCACTTCGACCACACCGGCATCCAGGCGTGAGATATCCAGCAAACCGCCGAACAGCCGGCCCAGCGAGCGCACCGAATCGTCAATGTGATCGAGCAAGCCCCGCGTTTCCGGATTGATCGGTTGAATCTGCGCCGCCGCCACGAACAGGCTCAACGCATGCACCGGCTGGCGCAGGTCATGACTGGCGGCGGCGAGAAAGCGCGACTTCGCCGCATTCGCCTCTTCGGCCACCGCCTTTTCACGGCGCAGATCGCCCACCAGATCCTGATTCTCGAATCGCAGCCGAAGCGTCTCGAGAAAGTCACGACCGGACCGACGCGCCACCTCCGCGACGGTCACGAACCACAAGATATAAAGAAAACCGATCGTCACATGGAGGGCATCGCCGCGGGTAAACAGCCACACGATGGGCGCCCAGGAGATCGCGCCGAAGAACAGGAAGAATGCCGGAGGAAAGACCGCAAACGCGCCGACTGCGCCGCTGATGACCGCGAAAATCACAGGCAACGCCAGGAGCTCGAGCTGGGTATTACCGGCCGGCAGCAACAGGATGATACCGACGCCGATGCTCGTTCCGCCGGTGACGGTGCCGGCGGTAAACCATCTGCCCCAGCGCCGCCAGTCGGAGTCCGGTCTCGGCACGCGCGAATACGTCCTTTGTAACAAGAGGCGCGCGACGGTCTGAACGATCATCACCAGAATGAAAATGACGGCGCCGTCGCGCAACGACGGCTCGATGTAGACAAACGCGCCCGTCATCACTGAGACGGCCACCAGGGTCATGAGCAGGCCTGGCGGCGCGTTTCTATAGATCGTCCTGACCTGCTCGGCGCGAATTCGATCGATGCCAGCCGTCGCGGCCATGCCTGCTCCCGCCTTTGCCGCTTTGTGTTTGTGAATTCGACCGCGGCGGCGGGATCGTGCCACGGTTCGGCGGCACTATTCCAGCTTCAACTCCATCCTCACCTGGTTGGAGTCGGACTTGCCTTCGCTGCGCTCGGCGGTGATGAAGACGCGCTCGGGATTGAGCTCCGTGTTGGCGAGCAACGTGTCTTGAACCGCGCGGGCCCGTTGTTGAGCCAGCGCCGTCAGCGCCGCATCGTCGGGCTTCATACGATCGAGCAGCGCCTGCTCCAGGAATTTCAGGCGCGCGTCGAAGTCGATGCCTTTGTCGGTTTGAGTCTCCGGCGGATAGGTCGGCGACGACTTTGTCACTTCCTTATAGACCTTCTCCACTGCCGCGATTCGCTGACGTTTCGCGGCGTCATCTTTCAGTTCCTCGGCGGGCGGCAGCTTTTCGTTCAACGCGGCGCGGGCGATCGCTTCACTGTCTTTCGCCGAAACTACGGTTAGCGGCACGCTGAGCTTCAACTGCGGGCGCTCGACTAACGCTTTGGCGAGCTTGTTCAACTTCTCGGTTTGCGTCACCGGCAGTTCCGCCTTGCCCGCATCGAAGTCGACAAACTGCATGTCCTCGCCGCCGCCGAACAATGCACCGAGCGCGGCGAACGGCGCGGTCACGATTTTGGTCAGCAGGTTCAACACGGCCTTCCAAATAATGGGGCCGAGCCGGAATTTCGGATCGTCGAGCGTGCCGCTCACCGGCAGGTTGAGATCGATGATGCCATGCCGATCTTTCAACAACGCCACCGCCAGCTTCAACGGAATCGGCGCGGCGTCCTTCGAGTCGGTCTTGTCGCCGAACTCCAGGTTGTCGATCACGATGTGATGAGACGCGTCGAGCTTGCGATCCTGCACCAGGTATTTCAGCTCGGTCGACAGCTTGCCTTTACTGATGTTGTAACCGGCGAACTTGCCCGAATAGGGATTGAAGGTGGTCAGCTCCATGTTACGGAAGTTCATGGAGAGATCGGTGAAGACGGCGGCGGACAACAGGTTCACCTGCCCTTCGATATCGACCGGCGCGTATTTGTCGACCTTACCGTCGAGCTTCACTTTGGCCCGCGACTTCGGATCGCTCGAGAGGCCTGTGACTGTGCCGTTGAGCTCGAGAATGCCGGTGGCGAAGGAGGGCTCGATGGAATAGTCGGCGAAGTTGGCGGAGCCGTCGATGAATTGGATGGTCTTGATACGGACGGGGAACATCGGCTCAGACGCAGCGTCGGGCTTCTTCGATGCCGCCTGCTTCTCCTTCGGCTGCTCCTCGGCGGGCCGCTTCGCGGCCGCCTGCTTGCCGGCGGCTGAGCTATCGTCGGACTCCTTTGCGGCCGAAGATGTCGCATCGGTCCCTTGCTGCTCGGTCTCTTGTTGCTCGCTCGCCGGCGCGGGCGAACTGTTCGGGCTCAGCACCTTCGTAACGTTGAGCGTCGTATCCTTCGCGATCACGACCTTGCCGTACGGCTGCCGGGCCACGATCCGATTGATATCGAGCTTGTCCGGGTTGTGCGAGAAATCGATGCCGGTCACGGCGAGGCTGCGCCATTTGACGAAGTCTTCATTGACCAACTCATCTGTCGTGCGCACATCGGCGACCTGAATCTCGCCTTTGAATTTCATCGGCGGTGCCGACTCGGGCATCGCCACGTATGACACATTGCCTTTGGCGCCAAGCCGACCGGAGTGCAGCGTCATCGCCGTCATCTCATTGAGATACGGCTGAATCACAGGCAATTCAAAGTCCTTCAGATCCACCGCGAGCTCGGCTGCGAGCGGCTCCAGCTGCACGTCGCCCTTACTGAGCAACTTACCCTTCTTATTAATCGTCACATCAGCATCGACCTGCACCTTCGCCGACGCATCCGTACTCCAACCGTTCACAGTAAGCGCAATGGGCGTGAGCGCGAACTTCGCGACTGGCTGCACACTCCGGTCCTCAGCGAGAACGGTGCCGTCGTTCAATTGAATGGTGTCGGCATGAATGCGCCAATCGCCATCGTCACCCTGCGAACTCTGCGGCGCCGAGTCTTTCGGTGACGACGATGAAGCCGGCTTGGCAGCCGCCGATTGAGCGCCGCTCGACTCCTCCCCAAACAACCGCATCAAACTAATCGACCCATCCGACTCGAGCGCCACATCGATATGCGCACCCTTCACATCAATCCGCTTCATCCCGACATCACGCTTCTCATAAGAAAGCGCGACATCGTGAATATCCAACGCCGGCAGCTTGATCGGCGCATCCTTCGCCTTGCGCTCCTTGATCGACAAATCTCGAACCTCGACCGACGGCAACGAAGCTTCGAGGCTGAGCGTCGGCGTCATAGCTAAACGATAGCTGCCGTCGAGGGAGGCATGACCGGAGGCGAGCTGAAACGGCAGCATGTCCTCGGCGTAAGCGTCAATGGTCGACGCTTTGAGACCGCCGACGCGAAACTTCCCGGACGATCCCAACGGCTGCACCGTGAAGAGACCGGCCCAGGACAACTGCTCGCCAGACAGCGTGGTCCCCGAGAAGTCATAGACGTTCTCGTAGTTGAGGTCAGTCTTGAAATCGGTGAGCGTGAACTTGATCGGCGCGATGACCGCCGTAAACGGGTCCGCATGCGTGTTATCAGTGAAGCCGATGCGACCCTCGCGAATGTCCAGCTTCTCGATCCGCACTCTCGGCAGCGACGTCTGCTCCTCGGTTCTCGGCGGCTCCTTCGACTCCGGTGTCAGCTTCGCGAGATTCACGGTGCCATCCTTGGCGATGATCGCGTTGATGTCCGGTGCGGACAGCTCCACTTCCTTCAGCACCACCGCGCGCTGCCAGATCGACGCCAGCTCGGCGTTGACATAAAGATGTCTGAAGGACACGACAGGTGAGCCGTCCGCCTCGCGCAACGTCAGGCCGGCGATGCTGGCATCGAAAGCGAAGGGATTGAAGCGGATCTCGCCGACCGACACTTGTCGATGCAATTGTTCGGTGACGTAACTCTCCAGCTGCGCACGAGCAATTCGCGGGACGGCGAAAAAGCCCAGCAGCGTGTACAGCAGGATCAGGGTCACAATAACGATGACCGCGACCAGGTGCAGTCGGATCAGGGCGATGAGGGGAGCGGCGAGCCGCTTGACGGTGCTCATGGCCGGCATTTTCGCCGACGTTGCCCTGCAGCCGCCACCCTAAAGGGGGCACAGTGCCGCCCCAACGCGGAGTCAATACGTTCCGCGTGTTCGAATTCGTGCCCCGACTACAGCACCGCGTTCAGCAGCAACACGAAAACCAGGCCCAGGCTGCCGACCAATGTTTCCATCAGGGTCCAGGAACGGAAGGTGTCGCGCAGGCTGACCTGGAAGTACTCCTTGAACATCCAGAACGCCGAATCGTTGACGTGCGAGCACATCAGACTGCCCGCACCGACCGCGAGCACCATCAGGTTCGCGTCGACGCCACTGATCTCGATCAGGGGCGCAACGATGCCCGCCGCGGTCAGACCCGCGACGGTCGCCGAGCCGAGCGCGATCCGGATGGCGAAGGCCACCAGCCAGCCCAGCACCAGCGGATGAATCGGCGCGTTGGCGAGCAAATTTCCCAGCTCTGTGTTCACGCCGCTGTCCACGAACACCTGCTTCAGTGCGCCGGCACCGGCGATGATGAGCAGAATGCCCGCGATGTCACGAATGGCGTGACCGTACCCTTCCATCAATTGCCCGAGCTTCCGGCCTCGCGCCACGCCAAGCGTGAGCGACCCCACGAACAACGACACCAACATCACGAGCATCGGATTGCCCAGGAACTCGATGAGCATCCGTGTCGATGGATCGAAGCTCGCATAACTGAGCGCCGTCGCGCCGCTGATCAACACCACCGGCAGCAATGCGCAAGCGAAACTATTGAACGTGCCCGGCAACTGGTCGTCCGCGAGCGTCGTCGGCTTGAACAGATCCGAGGGACCGCCAGCGATCTTCGTCAGACTGCGCGCGAACAACGGGCCGGCGATGAGCAGCGTCGGAATGCTGATCAAACAGCCATACATCAAAGTCATACCCATGTCGGCGCCGAACTGCGCCACCAGCGCGGTCGGCGAGGGATGGGGCGGCAGAAAGCCGTGCGCGATCGACAGGCCAGAGAGCATTGGAATGCCCACCAGCATCGGCGGCAGCTTGGAGCGATAAACCACCGAGAACACCAGCGGCACCATCAGCACGAAGCCGACGTTGTAAAACAGCGGAATGCCGACGATGAAGCCGGTGATCGCCATCGCGAGCGGCACGCGACTGGGGCCGAACAAATGCATCAGCGCCTCGGAGATCCGCTGCGCGGCGCCGCTGTCCGCGATCAATTTGCCGAACATCGCGCCCAGGCAGATCACGATCGACAACGAGCCGAGCATGTCGCCGATGCCGCGCTCGATGGTCTTGGGAATCTTCTCGATCGGCAGGCCCAGCACCAGGGCCGCAATCAACGCAGTCACGATGAATGCCACGAAAGGCTGAACGCGCAGGATCGCGATCAGCGCGATCAGCAGCGCCACTGCAAACACAACGCCGAGAATCGTCATGCGCCCAGGGCGCTCGTCTTAGTAATGAGCAATGGTCGTCCCCCGCCGCCCGCCGGGTCGGCGTGCGCGTCAATGTTTCTTGCCGTTGTGAGGCCCATGATGATACCGCTACCAGTCGCCGTCAATCGGTGCTAGCGTTGGCCCGCCGAAGAGCCCGATCAACGCTACAAAACAAGTCTGGGGGATCAGTCATGAGCATGGATTTTCGTGCGTTCCTGGGTGCGTTTGTAATCTTGGCCGTACCGCTCACCGCGGCGGCACAGACCGAGCCCATCGTCGTCGAAGCGGAATCGGCCAGCATCAGTCCCGCGTATAGCATCGGCACTGTCGAAGGCGCCACCTACGTCACCATCGTCAACGATTCGCCCGGCTTCGGTCCGCCCGCGACCGCCGACGGCGCGCTCACCTACTCGGTCACGTTTCCAGCGGCCGGAAATTATGACCTATATGCGCGCTTCCGCGTCGGTCCCGGCGGCGGCAGCGACGATAGTTTCTACGTCGGCAACGGTTTCGGCGACAAGGTCGGCACCAGCCAGTGGGTGCTGATCAATCAAGTCGACGGCGGCGGCTTCACAGCGCCCGCCGATACTGTCCGTAACGGCGGCCCGGCCACGACCAATGTGTTCAAGTGGTTCAGGATCACGGGCTTCGCCGGGCCCGCAACCTGGAGCGTACCTGACGGCGCGCTCACGCAAACATTTTCTGTCGGCGGGCGCGAGACCGGCAACTTCATCGACAAGTTTGCATTCGGCCGTCAAGGCTCGTGGTACACGGTCAACAATCTGGACACCGGCTCGGCCGCCACCGGCACGCCACCGCCCCCTCCGCCGCCACCCTATACGCCGCCGGGCCCGCCCATCGCGACGGGCAAGCCGAAATATCTGGGCAGCGCGCACAGTCCGGCGCAAACACCCAACTTCGCCGCGTATTGGAATCAAGTCACACCGGAAAACGGCGGCAAGTGGGCCACGGTCGAGGGCACTCGCGATGTGATGAACTGGACACAGTCGGATGCGGCTTATCAAATGGCACGCACCAACGGGTTCACATTCAAGTGGCACGTGCTGGTGTGGGGCAATCAGCAACCGGAATGGCTGCAAAATCTGCCTACGGCTGAGCAACTCGAAGAACTGCATGAATGGTTCGCCGCCATCGCCGCCCGCTATCCCGATCTCGAGCAGATCGAGGTCGTGAACGAGCCGCTGCACGATCCTCCGCAGGAACCGGCGAACACACCGCCGGGCCAATCCTGCGGCGGCTGTGGCAACTATTACGACGCCCTCGGCGGCGCTGGAGCCACGGGCTGGGACTGGATCATCAACGCGTTCGCTCTGGCGCGGCAGTATTTTCCAAACGCCAAGCTGATGCTCAACGACTACAGCATCACGAACGATCGGAATGCCACAGAGAGTTACCTCGGCATCATCAAGTTGCTGAAGGCTCGCGGCTTGATCGATCTGGTCGGCATTCAAGGCCACGCGTTCTCCACCACCGAAGCGGCGCCGATGCCGAACTTCCGCGCCAATCTGGACTATCTGGCGAACAAATCTGAGTTACCGATTTATGTGACCGAACTGGATATCGACGGCAACGACGATCCAGTGCAACTCGCGGGCTATCAAAAGATCTTCCCGCTGTTCTGGGAGCATGAAGCGGTCAAAGGCATTACGTTGTGGGGCTATCGCCCGGGTCATTGGCGAACAGCGCAAGGCGCGTGGCTCACTTATGAGAACGGCGCCGAGCGTCCGGCGATGCAGTGGTTACAACGCTACGTGAACAACAACCTTGCCGAGGTTCCGTATCAATGGTTCTCGGTCTCGCGGAACGCGGCTGCGGGCACCGTCGTCGGCACCGCGCAAGCAAACGACGCGGACTCGGGCACCACATTCTCGCAGTGGCAAACGGAATATTCCAGCGGTGGTATCTTCGCTGTCGACGCGAACACCGGTGCAATCACGGTCGCCGACCCGGCTGCCCTGCAAGCGGTGAAGAAGGGTACGCAGTTGAAGTTGTATCTATCCGTTTGGGACGGCTATCAGCGCAGCAAGCCCAACAAAGTATTCATCGACGTCAGATAATCATCATCCAACGCAGGGCCGGCCACCGGTCGGCCCTGCGTTGCAGTCACAGGAGCCCATTGTGATCACTCTCCGCGATATGACCATTGCCGCTCTCTCCGTCACAGCGACTGTCGGCGTGACGCTCGCCGCTTCGAATCCGAAGGTGATGGGCTCTGTAGCCGTCGAGTGGAACGACGTGCCGCTCAAACAAGAGGAAGTCC
Source organism: Steroidobacter flavus (assembly GCF_042651805.1). Classification (NCBI taxonomy): domain Bacteria; kingdom Pseudomonadati; phylum Pseudomonadota; class Gammaproteobacteria; order Steroidobacterales; family Steroidobacteraceae; genus Steroidobacter; species Steroidobacter flavus. The sequence goes on from NZ_JBHSDU010000015.1 coordinate 1,981,330, forward strand.
GCGCCGTCCGCCAGTTCTTCCGCGCACCGACCGCCACGCTGAACGAACTGGAACTGCACGTCACGACGCTGCCCGCAGGCGCAACCTCACATGCCCCTCACAAACATCCCAATGAAGAGCTGGTGATCATCAAGGAAGGCACGGTCGAAGTGCTGGTCGATGGCCAGTTGAAACGCGTCGGCCCGGGTTCGGTCGTGTTCAACGCCTCAAACCAGATGCACTCACTCCGCAACGTCGGCGACGGACCGGCGACGTATCACGTGATCAACTGGACGACCGCAGCAACACCGCGCTCATGATTTACAGCCCGAGTTCGCTCAACCCCGGATGATCGTCGGGCCGGCGGCCTTGGGGCCAGCGATATTTGCGGTCGGTTTCGGCGATCGGCAGATCGTTGATGCTGGCGTAGCGTTTTTGCATGAGGCCGTTCGTGTCGAACTCCCAGTTCTCGTTGCCGTAGGAGCGATACCACTGACCTGAATCGTCGTGCCATTCGTAAGCGAACCGCACGGCGATGCGGTTGTCGGCGAAGGTCCAGAGCTCCTTGATGAGTCGATATTCGAGCTCGCGACGCCACTTGCGCGTCAGGAACTCGACGATCTGTTCGCGCCCGACCGGAAACTCGGCGCGGTTTCGCCATTTGCTATCGACGGTGTACGCGAGCGCGACTCGTGCGGGGTCGCGGCTGTTCCATGCGTCTTCAGCGAGACGAACTTTCTGAATCGCGGTCTCGCGAGTGAATGGCGGCAAAGGGGGACGCGCGTCGCTCATGAGATGACCCTCCGTTTTCAGGAAGCATGTGCCTGCTCGAACGGGTGCGCAAGCATCGATCCAATTCAGGCATCGAGCAATGCGTGACTGCACTGAATAAAGCCGGGACGCAGGGTTGTCACCGGTATCCGGGTTCATGACAATCCGGTGGCCCGTCATCGATCGTCGAGTGCCCCATGATCGCCACACGCAACGCAGGACTGTTCGCGACGCTCATTTCCGGCTTCGCGATATTGACCGGATGCTCCACGACATCGGATGCGCCTCAGCCAGCCGCGACCGCCGCGAAGAACTATTTCTCCGATTGGCCGGAACGTGCCGATCCCGCGACAGTCGGTCGCCGGATCGCCAGCAACTTCGTGGCACGCGGCTTTGATTTTCAGCTGAATCCCACGCATCGCTGGATCATCTATCCAGAGGTTTGCGCCTGGTACGGCGCGTTGCAAGTGGCACAGCTCACGGAAGATCAGGGCTTGAAACAACAGCTCATCGGCAAGTTCGATCAGTTCCGCACGCCCGAGGGCGCAAACCGACTCAGCCCTCGCTCGCACGTCGACTACCGCATCACCGGCGTCGTTCCGTTGGAGATCTATCTGATCAACGGCGACCCGTCCTATCTCACGCTGGGCCGCGACTTCGCCGACAAACAATGGGAGAGCACGACGCCCGACGGCATCACCACCGAGGCCCGTTATTGGTCCGACGATCTCTACATGTTGCCCGTGTTACAGGTCCAGGCTTATCGCGCGACTAAAGACCCGAAATATCTGGATCGCGTCGCCCTGACCATGGTGGCGTACCTCGATAAGCTACAACAGCAGAACGGTTTGTTCCTGCATAGCCCCGACTCGCCGTTCTATTGGGGGCGCGGTAATGGCTGGGTCGCGGCGGGCATGGCCGAGGTGCTGTCGGTGCTGCCGCCGGAACATCGACACTACAAGCGCATCTTGCAAGGATATCGATCGATGATGGCCGGCCTGCTCAAATACCAGGGGACCGATGGCTTGTGGCTACAGCTGATCGATCAGTCGGACTTCTGGCCCGAGACCTCGGGCAGCGCGATGTTCACATTCGCATTGGTCGAAGGAGTGAAGCGCGGCTGGCTCGAAGCGCCGACTTACGGTCCTGCCGCTCGCAAGGCCTGGCTCGGTCTCGTAGCTTACGTCGATACGGCGGCGAACATTCGCGAGACCGTGGTCGGCACCAACAAGGCTTCCAAGGAAGTAGGACCGGATCTCGACGTGCAAAAGAAATATTACTTCGATCGTCCCCGCAAGACCGGCGACCTGCACGGGCAATCGCCGATGATGTGGACGGCGGCGGCGTTACTGCGATGAGCAGGGCTCTTTGCGTCGCTGCCGCGTTGAGCTTGCAGGCGACATCTGCCCTCGCCGCGAAGGCCACCGTCGTTCTGTACAACGAGGGCAAGCTCGAGCGCCCCGCCGAGACGGTCGTCATTCCCTTCGCGGCAGTAAAGAAGGCGCTGCCGGATCTGATGTTCGATCAGGTCATCGTGCGTGACGCTCACGGCACGGTCATTCCGTCGCAAGTCACGGCGATGAAACACATCCACAAAGGACCTGCGGAGTACGACGACCTGATCTTCCAACATGACCTTCGCGCGAACGAACAACATGTGACGGTCACCATCGAATCCACCACTACGCCGCAGCCGCCCTTCGCGAGCAAAGTCTGGGCAGCCTACGTGCCCGAACGCTGGGACGACTTCGCTTGGGAAAATGACGTGATCGCGCATCGAGCGTACGGCCCGGCGCTCGCGGAACCCCTCGCTGGTAAAGATCAGATGACCAGCAGTGGCATCGATCTGTGGACCAAGAAGGTGCCTTACCTCGTTGCGGATCGCTGGTATCGCAAGGAGCACGACGGGCTGCACACGGACACGGGCGAAGGGTTGGACTTCTATGAAGTCGGTCGCGGTCGGGGCGTTGGTGGCACAGGCATTTGGGATGGGCAGAAATTGGCCGTGTCCGCGAATTGGCAGACCCATCACATCTATGCCAACGGCCCGGTGCGCGCCATTTTCGAACTCACCTACGAGCCTTGGGACGCCGGCAATGGCGTCCAAGTCACCGAGCGCAAGCGATTCATCGTCGACGCCGGTCAACAGATCGATGAAGTGCAAAGCACGTTCGATTTCACGTCCGCCCCCGGCACTGACGGTACGCTGACCGTTGGCCTCGGGCTCACCGAGCACCCCGCTGCCGCGGACGTGCAAGTGAAGACGGACGAGAACAGCAAGATCATGGCGATCTGGGAGAAATATAAAGATCAGCCGTCGCACGACGAGCTCGGCACGGGCATCGTGCTCGCGCCCGAGACGAAGCTCGCTGGCTTCGCTCGCACGACGCCCCCTGCAAAAGGCCGACCTGACAGTCTGCTGCTGGTCAAAGTGAAGCCGGGAGAGACCGTCCGCTACTTCGCCGGCGGTGCCTGGAAGCCGGCCGGGAAGATCACGACCGCCGCGAACTGGAATGCCTATCTGATCGCGAAAGCCAGGCGGCTCGCGACGCCGATTCGAGTGGAGGTCAATGGCGCGCCCGTCAGTTCGAGCGCGCCGTAAACAGCTCAGAAGCTGTAGCGAAACCCCGCCGTATATTGCCGCCCGAAATTCCGGTAGTACTCATTTCGCTCGGCGCGCGTGTCGTTGTAGAGATGCTCGTATGTGTCGCCGAGATTCTGGCCTTCGAGCGAGATCTGATAATGATCGCCGAAGGAATAGCTCAGCGAAGCGTCGACGTACACGCTGCCTTTGGTCGCATCGGCATCCTGACCGTTCAGGCCCGGCACGATGCGCAAGTAGTCATCTCGATAGGCTGCTGACACTCGTGCCTCGAATCCCGCCACGCCGTAGTACAACGTCGCGTTCGCCGACTCCTTCGAGAGATTGATCAGCGGCAACACCGCAGTTCTTCCCGGCGCGCCCTCGGGCAGAGCGGGATTGACGATGTAGGTGATGTCGGAGCTCACGTGCGTGTAGTTGGCGAGCACGCCGAAGTTCTGTAGCCATCCCGGCAGGAAAGTCAGCGGCATCTGCACGTTGAATTCAAAGCCACGCAAGGGCCCGCCGGCGCTGTTGACTGGCCGCGAGTAAATGAAATCGTCGGTTGGCAGCACGCCGGTGCCGATCAGCACCGCATCTGGAATCCCCAGCGTATTGAACGGTTGAGTCGTGCGCAGCGTGGCGATGTAAGTCTTCACGTCCTTATAGAAGAAGCCCAACGACACGACCGACTCCGGCGCGAAGTACCATTCCACGCCCACGTCAAACGCATCGGCCTCGATAGGATCGAGGTTGGGATTGCCTTGATTGACAGTGCGCGTGCCGCCAGCCACGTTGACCGCGCCACCCGGCGTCAACTGCGCCAGCGGCGGACGAGTCATCACACGAGATGCGGCGAGTCGAACGAGCAGATCGTCGCGCAGCTCGAGTGACACATTGGCTGCCGGCAACCAATCATCGTAGCTGCGCGACACTCGCAACAGCTGCGTGTTGAGGCCTGCTTCGGCGAAGCCCACCGAATCCTGGTCCGTGCGAACGAATCGCATACCGAGATCGCCGCGCATCGGCCGTCCGAACAGCTCGGCGCTGAAGTCGCCCTGAACGAATCCCGCCGTGTCTCGCTCGTCAACGGAGTAGATGTTACTGCGCGCCGATGCAACGTCGCGCCTGAGCTCGAACACGCCCGTGTTGCTGTAGATATCGAACACGTCGATGAAAGCCTGCTCGTCCGGCACGACCCAAGACGTTGCCGTTTCCGCCGGCACGCCGAATCCTTCGAAGCCCGAGAATTGATGCACCAGATCGGCGACCGTGACGCCGGCCGGCAACGCGGGAATATTTCGTTCGTTGACCATGCGCCGGGAATCGGAATCGAACGTGTATTTCCGCACGTTGACGCCGGATTTCAACTTCCAGACCGGTGACAGGTCGAACTCGACATCGAACGCGCCCTGTCGAAATGTATTCTCGACCCCCTGCGGTCTGAGCCGAATCTCCGGGCCGGTCGAGCCTCCGGTGAACCCGGGCACCGCCGGGCCATAGTAGTAGTTGTTGGGATCGTTCGTATCGAAGCCCCACACGATGCGCGGCCGGGTTTGACTCTGGCGAAAATCGTAAATGAACCCATCGGTGTTGAGCCGATCCACCTGCAGCGTCGTCTCGCGCGGCTCATCGAAGTCCGAATCCGATCCGCCCAGCTGTACCTGCGCCCGCCAGCGATCGCCGAACTCCTGTTTGACCGTCAAGCCCGCCTGCTTGAAGACAGTGTTGAAGTCGAAGATCGAGTTCTCGGCGCGCAGATCGACGTTGTCGAGACGCGCGTAAACGAGATCGTTACCCCGCACTTCCGCCTCACGCACGATGGTTTCAGGCTTGCCCTGTTGTGACTGCGCGCGAAACAGACCGATAGGCGTCAGCAAGTTCTCCTGTCGCAAACCTTCGTGACGCGAGTACAGCAGATCGAGCGACACCTCCGTCCCCGCCCTCGGGCGCCATTGGAGCGCGGACGTGATGCCGAGCCTTTCATTCTCGACAGCAAACTGCGCGAGCCGCGGGATACGCGGGTGATAGATGCTCGTAGAGCGCAACTGCTCATAAGTGATTCCGACAGGATATTCGCCGAAGCACACGCCCGCCGGATTGGCCGGATCGCACCAGCCACCGTTCTCACTCATCCGATCCCAATTCAGATTGTGACTGGCCTGACTGATCTTGCGACTCTTCGAATACGCCGCCGAGAACAGCACGCCGAAGGTGTCGTCAAAGAACGTATCGGACGCGAGCAGAGCAAAGCGCGGATCGGTCTTCTCGCTCAGATCGTTGAAGCTCACCTTGGAGGAGAACGCGAACTGCGTGCCGGTCTTATCGAACGGCCGCGCCGTCTGCAGATCGACGGTCGCGCCCAGCGAACCTTCCTCCGTCTCCGCGGACGGTGTCTTACGCACGGTCAAACTATTGAACAGCTCGGACGCGAAGACGTTGAAATCAAACCCGCGCGAGCGATTGATTCCTTCGAATCCGTTGGACGTGGTCTGCGCCTCCAATCCATTCAGACGCACCCGTGTGTAATCGGGCCCGAGACCGCGCACCGAAATGCTTCGTCCCTCGCCGCCATCGCGCGCGACGACGACACCCGGCAGGCGTTGCAACGATTCAGCGAGATTCGCGTCAGGAAACTTGGCCACGTCCTCGGCTTTGATCACATCGACGACGCCGTTCTGCTCGCGCTTTTCTTCCAGCGCTAGGGCCAGGCTGCCTCGATAACCGGTGACGACCACTTCCTCGACCGTCTGCTGCTGCGCCTCCGCGACCGCGCTCAACGACACCAGCAGCGACACGCCCGTCCAAACCCGCCTCGAATTCCTTAGCGTCATGTCAATCTTCCTGATTATTTTCGGACGCAGGCAGCCGCATGCACGGCGCGAGTCCGTTCATGTTGATCCTTCGACTTCGCCCGATGGAGCGTCGTCCCCCTGCCTTGTGGAATTGCAAATATCTGCAATTGCCACCGGTGTCACCGAGGATCGCGCCATCCGGCGGACGCTGTCAAGAGAGGGACGGGTCGCGTTGCTGTAACCTGTCCGCTTTACAGTGAAGGCATGCCGATGAACCGACGACTTCTGCTGCGCCTCGCGCTGTTGATGGTGATCCCTGCCCCGGTGCGGGTGCTGCCACTGCGTGTCATGACATTCAATGTTCGTTTGCTTACTGGCAACGACGGTGCAAATAAGTGGGACGCTCGGCGGGATTTAGTCGCAGAGATGTTGCGTTCAGAAGATCCTGACGTCATCGGCACACAGGAACTTTTCAAACAACAGGGCGACGACATCGTCGAACGTCTGCCGGAGTTTGTTTGGTTCGGCGTAGGCCGTCGCGGCGGCGACGAGGACGAACACATGGGCGTGTTCTATCGCAAAGACCGCTTGCGCGTGCTCGCATCCGGCAACTTCTGGCTTTCAGACACGCCCGATGTGGTCGGCAGCCGCACCTGGGGAAATCTTTATCCGCGCATGGTGACCTGGGCCCGCTTCGAACGCATCGCCGACGGCGCGAGGTTCACGTTCTACAACACTCACTTTCCCTATCGTGACATCGACGAGCCGGCCCGCGTTCGATGCGCCGAGCTCATCCGCGATCGCCTCGCCAAGTTACCTGCGAGAGAGCAAGTGATCCTGGTCGGTGACTTCAATACGACCTCCGATAGTCGTGCCCACTCGAGTCTCGCGGCCTCACTCACCGACGCCTGGATCGCGGCGCCCAAGCGGAGCGGACCGGAAGGCACCTTCCATGGCTTCACTGGCAAGCCCGAGAAGCGCATCGACTGGATCCTGTTTCGCGGCGTGCAGCCAACTTCTGTTAAGACGGTGACTACCCATCGTGACGGACTTTACCCGTCGGATCATTTTCCCGTGGTGGCGGACCTGGAGCTCTCGGCTCGGTAGTTGATGTAGCGGAATCAGCCCACCGGTTCGGGTATGATCGTCTACGGTATTCCATCCGGGGCCTGCGTCTTCACCGCCATGAGCATCGTCGTCCGCACGCTTTCCGATCGCGTGTTTGAAATCGTCCGCGAGCAGATCCTCAAGGGTCAGTTGCCCAACGGCGAGCCCATCCGGCAGGACGCGCTGGCCAACGAGCTCGGCATCAGCAAGATCCCGTTGCGTGAGGCGCTGGCCCGGCTGGAACAGGAAGGCCTGCTGATCAATCACCCGAATCGCGGCTATTACGTGCAGGCGATGTCGCGCGATCAGGTCGATGAGATCTATGCGTTGCGGCTTTCCATCGAGCCGCAAGCGGCGGCGTATTCATCGGGTGTCGCGACGGACGACGACCGCGCGGTGGCGATGAAGGCCTTCACTGCGCTCGACACCGCCGCGCACAGCAACCTGGCCGACGTGGCGGTTCGCAATCGCGAGTTTCATATCGCGCTGGTGGAACCCGGCCGCAAGGTTCTCACCACGCAGCTCGTGGAGCGACTGGCGGTGCTGGCGGAACGCTATGTCATCGCGCACCTCGAACCGGCCGGTCGCGATGCCCGCGCTCACATCGAACATCAAGCGCTCTTCAACGCCTGGCTCGAACGCGACAAGCGCAAGGTCGAAAAACTCTTGAAGGAACACATCCAGGGCACGCTCAAGGATCTTCGAGCGCAGCTCAAAGATTCCGACTGAGCGGCTGCCCGCGAACTCGCAGCATCACGGTGCCGTGCGCCGGCACGTTGAAGCGCGTTTCGCCCACCTTCAGATCCGCCGCTTGCCACAGGTCGCGAATCGACTTCAGCGACTCCAGCCCCGCATCGGCCGGTGCGAATGAGATCTGCGCCGCCGACTCGCCCCGATTGAACAATGCGATCGCGACCGAGCCATCCTGCAGCGGCTTGGCCCAGATTTCCGTGGTGCCGTCCTTGTAAACCGCCCTGCCCTGCACGCCTTTGACATCCTGATCCACCGCGATCACTTCGCGATTGGTCAGCAACTTCAACATCGCCGGGCTGGTCTGTCGCAAATCATGACCCATCAACAACGGCGCGGCGGACATTGCCCACAGCGTCATGTGCGTCCGATATTCGTCATCCGACATGCCGCCATTGCCGACTTCCAGCATGTCAGGATCGTTCCAACCGCCCGGCCCGGCGTGAGCCGCATTGCCGTTCTTCTCGAAGCCGATCGCCGCCATGGTCGAGTACTGATCGGTGATGTCGCCGGTGGTGCGCCACAGATGGCCGCCCACCGAGCGGCCCCACTCGCCCACATCGAATCTGCCGTACTCACATAGGGAATAAATCATCGGCCGGCCGGTGGCCTTCAACGCCGCCCCCATTTCGTAGTACGTGCGCTTCACGGTGTCGGCATCGGAATAGAACCACTCGCCGGAGCACAAATCGTATTTCAAATAGTCGATGCCCCACGCTGCGAACGTGCGCGCATCCTGTGCCACGTGACCGTAGCTTCCTTCGTAGCCCGCACAGGTTCTCGGCCCCGGTGAGCTGTAAATGCCCAGCTTCAAGCCGCGACTATGCACATAGTCCGCCAGCGCCTTCATGTCCGGGAATTTCTCGTTCGGCTGTAGCACGCCGTTGCTGTCGCGCCGACCTTGCCAGCCATCGTCGATGTTCACATGGATATAGCCCGCGTCACGCAGACCGGAGCTCGCCAGGTAATCGGCCATCGCACGAACCGTGGCGTCGTCGATGTGCTCAGCAAATTTATTCCAACTGCTCCAGCCCATCGGCGGCGCCTTCGCCTGACCGTCGGGTGCGATCGTTCCAAGCGCAGGCAGTTCGGTAAATCTGAACCGCCGCGCCTTCACGTCATCGGCCGAGGCGCGACGACCGTTCTGTTCGACATGCGCGTACCACATGTCCCCGACGAGCGAGACCTGGTCACCATTCAACTTCGCCGTCCACCGACGCGTGGCATTCGCCTTGTCGTTCAGATTGCGCATGTCGAAGCTGACTTGATCGCCGTCGACTTTCACATTCTGCATGACCATCGGCCCGTACCAGGCCGTCGTGACATTCCCTGTCGTGCGACCGCCGCGCGTCGCGATCTCGAGCATCGTCACGCCGGGGTAAGGCGGCGCGTTGTCGAAGACCCACGCGCCGTCCACCGAGTGCCGCTGCTCCGACGCGCTGGAAGCCAGCGCGCCGGTCATCAGAACCATTGAAACAACCGCTCTCCGCATGTCGAATCAGAACTCCACCGTCATGCCGAAGTACACCAGACGACCCATCGGATCGTAGACCCCGGGATAGGTGTTGCCGTTGCCGAACTCGGTGAGCAGGCCTGCGGCGATCACCGGCGGATCCCGATCGAACAGGTTGTTGATACCCGCGCGGAACTCGACCGACTCGACAAACTTCCAGGTGGCCGCCAGATCGAAGTAGTTGTACGCAGCGATACGGCGGTTGATGGGGGCCGCTTGGGTCGACAGCGAGGCCGAGCCGAAGTGCCGCCAGTTGGCCGACACCGTGGTCGAACGCTGCGGTGACGTCCAGGTCGCACGCACGTTGTGACGCCAGTTCGGCGTCGGCTGGCCGCAGCTCGGACCGAACAAGCCCACGCAGTTGTAGCTGCCCAGGCCCGGCAGCTGCTCGATACGGCGGCTGTTCAACCAGGTGCCGACGAAGGAAACATCGATCGAGCCCACGTCCGGCGCGCCCGGCAGGAGGTTGCCCAGATCGAAGTCATAGCCGGACGTGAAGTCCATGCCCGAGGTCTGCAGGAAGCCGGTGTTCTGGTTGGTGGCCGTGATGTAGCCATTGGTACCGAACAGCACACCTGACGCCGGATCGCGATGGAACAGGTTACAGAAGTACGGCGAGGCGCTGTTGATACACTCGTCGATCACCGTGTTTGCGTCGACCGCGTCGATGTATCCATCCACGTAGATGTCGAAGTAGTCGGCGGAGAACGTGAAGCTCGGCAGGAAGCTCGGGGTGAACACGAAGCCGTACGTGAAGGTATCGGCGACTTCCGGCTGCAGCCCGAGATTGCCACCGCCAAGCGTCACACAGGTGTCCGCCGGACACTCGGGGATGAGCCCGTACTGAGCTTGCGTCACACCGCTACGCATACAGTCCTCGAGACTTGCGCCTGGAGTAGCGCCGGCGCACGGGTCCTGAGCCGCCACGTTGCCGAGCGCCTGAGCGGCGAACAGCTCTGTGATGTTGGGAGCACGAACCGCGCGGTTGTAGCTGCCACGCAGTTTGAACGACGACACCGGTGCATAGCGCAGCTCGAACTTGTAAGTATCGGCCTTGAAGCCGGCACCGCCCTGGATCGAGTAGTCGGAGTAGCGATAACCCATGTTGATCGCCAGCTCGTCCACGAACGGCTTGTCCGAAACCAGCGGCACGTCCGCTTCGATGTACAGCTCTTTGACATTGAACTCGCCGGCGTTCTCCATCGTGCCCTTCTGCTGGGCGAGCGCATCGGCCTCGAAGGTCAGCTCTTCAGTGCGATGTTCCACGCCGGTCGCAATCGCCACACCCGCCGAGGCGAACGGGCTGCGGATGCCGTACCGATCCAGGTCGCCGTTGACGGTCAGGTTGGCGACCTTCTCGGTCTGCACACCGTGCGTGAAGGTCGGAGTCAGCAGGTAGCCGTAAGCTTCGTCGCTGATACCGAAGGCAGCGAACACGTTGGCAGGCACGCAGTTGGGATCGGTGCCATCGACGACCGAGCGACAGGTCGGCACGCCGCCCACATTCACGACCTGCAGCGCCCGGGCGCCCTTATTCAGGTCCAGGTCGTTCTTGTAGCTCTCATCGTAGATGACTCGAGAGAACAGATAGCTCACGTCGTAGGTCCAGCCGGTGGCGATGTCGCCACGCGAACCGATGTTCATGCGGTAGTCGGTGTGGCGCAAGTCATCGATACGTGCACCGCCCGCGCCGGCGAAGCGATAGCCGACGAACGTGTTGACGTTGGTCGCCGTGCCCGCCGCCGCTCCGCAAAGGATCGCGGCCTGCTGCGAGGACATCAACGGATTGTCGCAGTTGATCGGATAGACGTTGCCCTGGAAGTAGGCGCTCGGCGCAGCCTGCGAGTACGTCTGGTCGTCCATGAACATCACGCCGCCATACAACTTCATGTGATCGTTGTAATCGTAGTGAGCGAAGCCACCCGCGGTGATGCGCCGGTCCTGGCGCTGGATGTAGTTGGTCGGCGCGTAGTTGTACAGGAACGAGTTGTCGTACGGCACCCAGGTCTGCTGACCGTCCTTCGTGTTGTTGAACGTGCGGCCGTTGTTCGGACCGCCGAGCATCACGAAGCTGCCCCACTGGTTGTTGCTCGAACCACCGCACACCAGCGCGTCGTTGTCCACGCCACCGAGGTTCAGGCCGCAAGCCGAGTAATCGCGCGTGTCCTGCGTTACCGGCTCGAGCTTGCGATAGCCGAGGTAGAACGTCGCATTGCCCTTGCCATCCGCGCTGTTCATGCCCATGGCCACGTTGAAGTCGGCACGACCGCCGTCCCATACCGAGGAAGGCGCCAGCTCATAGTTCGCATCGCGCACCACTGAGCGTGCGTAGGAGTTGTCGTTCGTGTGCCAGGCGGAGCCGTACTGGGCGGAGAAGCGCACGCCCTCGAGGTTCTTGTTCAGCACGAAGTTGACGACGCCCGAGACCGCATCGGAACCGTACACGGCCGAGGCACCGCCGGTGACCACGTCGACGCGCTCGACCAGCGCACTGGGGATGAAGTTCACGTCGTTGCCTTCCACCGGCAACATGCGCTGACCGTCGATCAGTACCAGCACGCGCGAGGAGCCGAGATTGCGAAGGTTCACACGGGCGGTGCCGTCGGAACCGTTGGAACCGTTTTCATTCGAGTCCGCAGTGAACTGCGGCATGCGGTTCAACACCGACTCGACGCTCGAGGTGCCCTGGTACTTGAACTCTTCCTGAGGCAGCGCCGTGATCGGACTCGCCGTCTCCAGATTGGCTCGTTTGATACGCGAGCCCGTGATAACCACTTCCTCCAGCGGAGCCGCTGCCGCTTCCTGCTCCTGCGCGTGACTGCTGATCGGACCGAACATTCCGATCGCGCACGCGGCCACAGCGACCCTGCCGCTTAGGGATACCCGTTCCAATCGGACTGCCGGCTTTGGCAGCCCTGTGTTTTTGCTGTGCATGTCAGCCCCCACGATGTTGTTTTCAGCCAGTCGAACTTGCTGACATTTAAGACATGTCTGAGTTAATAAATCAAATACGTTATACGATATAACTGTAGTTGACTCGCAAGTGCCTGTTTTTTCTGGGGCATAGAGGTGCCATTTACGGCGAGGGGTCGGCAGGTTGCGACGCCGGGTTGCCGGAGGGCCCAGCAGTCTGCGGGGTCGGGAAGGGTGCTCGATTGTTAAAGCAACGGCAGTGGCGGCGACAAGACGAGGCGACGCACGCAACAAACGTCAGCGCTGGCGCTCCACCCACCGGCGCATGTGACGATCGAGAATGTCGAGGGGCATCGGCCCACTCCCAATCAACGCATCGTGAAACTCACGAATATCGAACCGGCTGCCGAGAACCTGCTCCGCCTCAGCTCGAATCTTCCGAATCCGCAGCTCGCCAATCTTGTACGCCAGCGCCTGCCCCGGCCAAGAGATGTACCGTTGCGTCTCCCCTTCCACGGAGCCCGGCGACAACGCCGTGTTCTCTTGCAAACAAGCAGCGGCCTGCTCATACGACCAACCTTTCCAATGGATGCCCACATCCATCACCAACCGACAAGCCCGCCACATCTCGAACGACAGCTGCTGAACTCGCTCCTCGCGAGAACGGTAGATCCCCATCTCCGCGCCAAGACGCTCCGCATACAACGCCCAACCTTCGACGAAGGCGGTCACATCGTCTCGACGCCGAAACTTCGGTAGATCCAGTCGCTCCTGCCCGAGCGCAATTTGCAGATGATGCCCCGGCACGCCCTCATGGAGCATCCACGCCGTAAGCCCATACACAGAGCTTCGATACGCCTGACTTCCAACGACAACCGCGCCCGCGACGCCCTTCTCCGGATCGCCAAGGTTGTAGGCACCGGACGCCGCTTCCAACTCAGGCGGCTTGATACGAACGCCCCACGTCAATCTGGGTAATGTTTTGAACCAGCGCGGCAACTCCAACGAGACCCGATTCCCAATGCCTGCCGCCTTGTCGACGTAACTCTCGATGTCCGGGACATGACTGCCCGGCCGCTGATTCATATCGTCGAGATACTCTCGTAACGTTCCCTGAAAGCCTTCCGCCCGCTGCGCACCGACCATCTCCGCTCTAATGCGCTCGACCTCCGCCGTGCCGATATCGAACACCTCGTCAGTAGTCAGAGCAGTCGTCGTCGACCGACGCACGGCGAACGCGTAGTACGCCTTGCCGTCCTTCACCGTCGACGCGCCGAGCTTAGGCCGCGCCTTCGGCAGATAGTCCTTCTCGAAAAACGTAACGAGCGAACGCTGCGCCGGCTTGACGAACCGCTCAACTACACCCACCGCCTCAGCCCGTAACGCCTTCTGTCGCGCCTCTGGAATCGTCTCAGGCATCGACGCCAACGGCTTCAACAACGGACTATCCGCGGCCGACTGCTCCGCCGCGACCTTCATAGATCGCAACGCTGACTCTGCAGTAGAGCGCGGCTGCGTGAAGCCGGTCTTGATGCCGCGCTTCAAATTCGCGATCTGCGCGTCGTAATAGGACGGCAGCGCCTGCAATCTCGCGATCCACGCCGTCGCGTCCGCCTCCGTCGCGATGGGCGTCACCTGAGCCGCATACGTCGCGGCATTGAAGAAACCATCGCCGCTATCGAACGGAATGCGGTCTTCATCGAAGCGAGCGCCTTCGATCAATACATTCAGCCGCCACAGAAGCAACTCGCGTGTGAGCGCATCTTCTTCGCCGGGCGCATCGACCTTCCCCAGTCGATCGCGCAGCTCACTAAACTTCGTCGTTCGCCGCTGAGACGCGGCGAGACTCACATCCGGCCATCCCGGCCCTTCGTTTGTATCCGTCTCGCGCGCCAGCGACTCGTACTCAGCGATAACGTCGTTCAACGACTCCGCAACGCTAGCCGCCGTCGGCAGCGAGACGAGCAACGCGCACGCGAGCAGGCGCCTAACGCGCGACATCACCGACCGCGACAACTCGCCCCCGCAACCGCTGAAGCAACAGATAGATCGCGAAGCCCACCGCATTCCACAGCAGGAACCGCTGAATCGTCAGCCCGGGCAAGCTCAGGAACAGATAGAAGCAGCCGAGAATCGCCAACGTCCCGACCAAATTCGGCGCAGGACATCGAAACACGCGCGGAGTGTTGGGTGCAGTCCGACGCAGCACCATCATCGACGCCGCAGTGGTCACGAACGCCAGCAGCGTGCCCGCATTAGCCAGCTCGGCGATCTCGTCGAGACGAAACAATCCCGCGGCGACGGCGACGAAGATGCCGGTCACCGCCGTGATCAACACCGGCGTGCCCGTCTTCGACGACACCGCACTCAGTCGCTTCGGCAGCAGCCCGTCGCGTGCCATCACGAAGAAGATGCGGCTCTGGCCGTACATCATCACCAGAATCACCGAAGGCAAGGCGATCAGCGCCGCCAACCCAACCGCCCACGCCGCGACCGGATGCTGAAGCGTTCGCAAGACATACGCCAACGGTTCGGAGGAAGCAGCCAGTTCGGTGTGTTTCACCGCGCCCACCGCCGACACTGCCACCAGCATGTAGATCAGCGTACAAACCGCCATCGAGCCAATGATGCCGATCTTCAAATCGCGCCCCGGATTCTTCGCCTCCTCCGCGGACGTGGCGACGGCATCGAATCCATAGAACGCGAAGAACACAATCGCAGCGGCAGCCATCACGCCGCGCTTCGCCCCGCCGTCCTCATGACTCGCGAAGCCATAGGGCATGAACGGCTCGAGATTGCCCGCATTGAACGCCGGCAGCGCGAGCGAAACGAAACAAGCCAACGCAGTCAGCTTGATGATCACCAGAAAAATATTGAACGTCGCGCTCTCGCGCGTGCCGGCGACGAGCATGCCGGTGATGATCAGTGCAACGAGCACCGCGGGCAGATTGATGATGCCTCCACCGTGCGGTCCACTAAGCAATGCGGCGGGCAGATGGATACCTGCGGTCTTCAGCCATCCAACCAGATACGCCGACCATCCGACCGCGACGGTACTGCAGGCGAGCGAATATTCCAGGATCAAGCTCCAGCCCACGACCCAGGCCAGGCGCTCGCCGATGGCGACATAGGTATACGTGTAGGCGCCGCCCGCCGCTGGCATCAACGTCGCCACTTCAGCGTAGGCAAGCGCGGCGCAGGCACAGACTGCGCCAGCGATGGCAAAAGCGAAGATCACCGCGGGCCCGGCGCGATCGGCACCCACGCCGGTCAGTGTGTAGATGCCGGTGCCGACGATGGCACCGACACCTAGCGCAATCAAATGCGGCCAGCTCAACGTCTTTGCGAGTCGCTTGCCCTCGTCCATGCTGTCCGAGTGTTGCAGCGATTTACGCTGGCCGAATATTCCCATGCTCGACTCCCCTGTAATTCCGGCCCGCGCTTGTTGCGTCTGGGCTTATGCGCGAAGCGATGGCCGGGTGGCGGCCGCGCGTTCAACCATTGCGGTCACCTGCCGGCGACGCTCGCCTGCCAACGGCAAGCGGGGCGGCCGCACCCGCTCCGAGCCGCGGCCCATGATTTGTTCGGCGAGCTTGATGGACTGAACCAGATCGTGCTCGGCATCCAGATGTAACAACGGCATGAACCAGCGATAGATGGCGCGGGCCCGATCAAAATCGCCGGCGTTGAACGCCTCGATCAGCTGAATGGATTCGCGCGGGAACGCGCTCGTGAGTCCTGACACCCAACCTGCCGCGCCGAGAAACAAACCTTCCAGCGCAACGTCGTCGAGTCCGGCCATCAGGACATAGCGATCGCCGAACGCGTTGATGAGATCGGTGAAACGACGCGGATCCGGCGCCGATTCCTTTACCGCGACGATGTTCTTCACATCGCGCAGGGCTTCGAGCACGTTCACGGAAATGTTGACTCGATACGCGGGCGGATTGTTGTACAACATCACCGGCAGATCGGTCGCCTCGGCCACGGTGCGGAAGTGCATGATCAGCTCTGCCTCGGTGGGCACATAGACCATCGCGGGCAACACCATCAAGCCATCGGCGCCCGCCTTCTTCGCATCTTTGGCGAAGGCCACCGCGCGGCGCGTGTCGAATTCAGAAACGCCAGTGACAACCGGCACGCGGCCCGCGACGACTTCAGTCACCGCACGCAGCAATGTTTGTTTCTCGGCAGGATCGAGCGAGTTGTTCTCGCCGCACGTGCCCATCGCGATGATGCCGTGGACACCGTCTTTGACCAGGTTGTCGATCACCCGCTGGCTCGCCGGCAGATCGATGGACAGATCCTCCTTGAACTGAGTGGTCGCCGCCGGATAAACGCCCTGCCAAGTCGGTGTCATGATAGCCTCGTCTACTGGAACTTTAAGTATATCGTATACTATTCGGCCTTAGCCAGTGTAATCTGCGGTCGTATGCAACGGGCACTACTTCTAGGCGGCGGCGTCGTGGGACTCAGCATCGCGACGACCCTGCAACGCGCGAGCGTCGCGGTGACTGTGATCGACACAGCACCTGCGCTCGGCGCGGCGTCGTGGGGAAATGCCGGGCACATCGCCATCGAGCAAGTAGAGCCGTTGGCCTCATGGTCGACTATACGTTCAGCACCCCGTCGACTCTTTAGTAGAGGGGGCGCGCTGGGTCTGCCGCCCTCGCAAATCAAACGTTGGCTCCCGTTCGCCCTTCGAATGGCCGGTGCCGCCAATCGAGTCGAACACGGGCGCACGGCGCTTCGTTCATTACTCACAAACGCGCTGCCTGCGTGGAAATCTCTGACTGAACAGCTCGGCATGCCGGGCCTGGTGCGTGAGACGGGACATTTCGTCGTATGGGAATCCCCCGCCAGTGCAGCCGCTGGACTCGCGGCGTGGCGATCCACCGACATCGGCAGCGCTCGATTTCACGAATGCGATAGCGATGAGATGCGGCAGCTCGCGGGCCTCATGAAACAAGCCCCGGCCGGCGCCATTCGATTCGAGAACACCGCGCAGATCGCCGATCTGCCCAAGCTTGGGGACGCGCTGCGCGCCGCAATCACAGAACGTGGTGGTCGCATGCTGAATGCCAAAGCCCGCGCTATCGCCCATCGCGGCAAATCGGTCAGCGTCACGCTGGACGATGGCAGCTCAGAAGAAGCCGACTTCGCAGTCGTCGCCGCCGGTGTTCGCTCCCGTGAATTGATGGAGCCTTACTGCAAATCGGTGCCGATCATCGCCGAGCGCGGCTATCACCTGCAAATGACGGAACACCGTTGGCCCGATCTGCCGCCCGTGGTGTTTGAAGATCGCTCGATGATCGTCACACGCTTCGAATCGGGTCTGCGCGCCGCGAGCTTCGTAGAATTCGGCAGTCTCGAGGCGCCGCCCGACGAACGCAAATGGCAGCGCTTGCGCAGTCATGTGACTGCGCTTGGCCTGCCCTGTGACGCTCCAGCTCGTCAATGGATGGGAGCGCGCCCGACATTGCCGGACTACTTGCCCGCGATCGGGCGGCTGCCGCACGCACCCAACATTCTTTACGCATTCGGTCACCAACACCTCGGGCTCACGCTCGCGGCTATCACCGGCGATTTGATCGCGCAGCTCGCGACACATTCGCCCACGGCCGTGAGCCTGACGCCCTTCGATCTGCAACGTTTTTCTTGAGGAGCCACGATGACTCGATCCCTGCTGATCACCGATCGTCGCGCACTGTTGAAAGGTGCCGCGGCCGGTGCGCTCTGCGCCGGGCTGCCTTGGGCGGGCGCCTGGGCGAACACTGGAGTACTGCCTGGAACCGCGAAGTCCCTGCCGCTCGGCGACGTGCGGTTGTTGCCTTCACCGTTCGCCGATGCAGTGGAAGCGAATCGCAAATATCTGTTGCAGCTGGAGCCGGATCGCCTGCTCCATAACTTCCGCAAATTCGCCGGGCTGACGCCGAAGGGTGAAGTGTATGGCGGCTGGGAAGCGGACACGATCGCCGGCCACAGCCTCGGCCATTATCTCTCCGCGTTGGCATTGATCTATGCGCAAACCGGCGAGCCCGAAGCAAAGCGTCGCGCCGAATATATCGTCGCGGAACTGGCCGAGGTTCAAGCCAAGCAAGGCGATGGTTATGTCGCGGGCTTCACCCGCAAGCGCAAGGACGGCACAATCGTCGACGGTAAAGAGATCTTCCCGGAAATCATGCGCGGTGAAATCCGCTCGGCGGGATTCGATCTCAACGGCTGCTGGGTGCCGCTCTACAACTGGCACAAGTTGTTTGCCGGCTTGATGGACGTCGACATGTACTGCGGGGGCAACAAGCGCGCAATCCAGGTCTCCGTCGACCTCGGCGGCTACATCGAGAAAGTCTTCAACGCGCTGAATGACGAGCAGGTGCAGACGGTGCTGGATTGCGAGCACGGCGGCATCAACGAAAGCTTCGCCGAGCTCTATACGCGCACCGGCGACCGTCGTTGGCTACAACTCGCGGAGCGCCTTTATCACAAACGCATTCTCGATCCGCTGACCGCGCAGCGCGACGAGCTGGCGCAACGTCACGCCAACACACAGATCCCCAAACTGATCGGCCTCGCCCGCCTGCATGAGATCACGGGCAAGAGCGATCAGGCCACCGCGCCCCGCTTCTTCTGGAAAACGGTCACGACCGAGCACAGCTACGTGATCGGCGGCAACTCCGATCGCGAGTACTTCTCCGAGCCGCGCACGGTCTCGCGACACATCACCGAGCAGACCTGCGAAGCCTGCAACACGTACAACATGCTCAAGCTGACGCGCCATCTGTTTGCGTGGCAGCCGTCCGGCGCGCTGTTCGACTATTACGAACGCGCGCATCTGAATCACATTCTCGCGCATCAAGATCCGGCGACCGGCATGTTTACTTACATGACGCCGCTGATGTCCGGCATCAATCGCGAGTTCTCCTCGCCCACCGACAGCTTCTGGTGTTGCGTCGGCTCCGGCATGGAAAGCCATTCCAAGCATGGCGAGTCGATCTGGTGGGAGAACGGCGACACCTTGCTGGTCAACTTGTTCATTCCGTCGCGCGCGACCTGGAAATCGCGGGGCGCACAGTTGGAAATGACGACGCGCTATCCGTACGAAGGCGCGGTGAACGTCAAAGTGGCTTCGTTGAAGAAGGCGCAGGAGTTCGCCGTCGCCCTGCGCGTTCCGGGCTGGGCCAAGGACGCGCAACTGACCGTCAACGGCAAGCCGGCCGAGACCACGAAGGACGCGGGCTATCTGATCGTTCGCCGCCGTTGGCGCGAAGGCGATGCGCTGGCCCTCACACTGCCGCTGGAACTTCGCATCGAAGCGACGCCGGGCGATGACAGCACGATTGCGATCTTGCGCGGACCGATGGTGCTGGCGGGCGATCTCGGCTCCGCCGATCAGCCGTTCGAAGCCGCGGCACCGGCGCTCGTCGGCGCCGACCTGCTCGCCGACTTCAAGCCGGTCGATGCGAATCAGGCCGTGTATCGGGCGGGCACCATCGTCAGGCCCGCAGCGCTCACGTTCTCGCCGTTCTACAAGAACTATCATCGTCGCAGCGCCGTTTACTTCCGTCGCTTCACCGACGCCGAGTGGGTCAACGAGGAACGTTCGTTCAATGCCGAACAGGCGCGACAGAAAGAGCTCGCCGCTCGCTCGGTCGACGTGATGCATCTGGGCGAGATGCAACCGGAGCGCGATCACGAGCTGACTTCGGAGATTTCCTATCCGGTGGTCTATCGCGGTCGCCAGGGTCGCGACGCTCGCACCGGCGGCTTCTTCGCGTTCCGCATGAAGGTCAAGCCCGGCCCGCTGATCCTGCAGGCGACCTATTGGGCCGATGAGCGCGCACGGAAATTCCACGTCCTGGTCGAAGGTCAGCGGATCGCGACCCAAGCGCTGCGTCCGGACAAGCCGGTGTTCTTCGACGTCGACTATGAGATTCCGGAAGCGCTCACGCGTGGCAAGCAGAGCGTGCTGGTGCGCTTCGAGCCCGAGCCGGGCAACACGGCCGGCCCGGTGTTCGGCTGTCGCATCTATACCAAGAACGCGACCGTCACCGCTTGATCGAGCGTACGGCGCGCTGATGAACTCAGCGCGCCGGCCGTAACTGCACCGATGTTTCGTTCTTGCCGAGCGGGATCACGTAGTGGCGGCGTTCTTGGCTAGCGCGCTGGCCGCAACTGCACGGATGTTTCGTTCCTGCCGAGCTGAATCACGTAGCGACCGCGCTCTTTGCTCAGCGCCGAGCCTGGCTCATAGCGAGCGCCCTCGACTCGTAGATGCGCCTTCGATGTGAACTGGTCTGCGGTATCTAAGTACACGCTCACATTCCCGCTGCTTCGGTCGTAGTCGAGGCGAGCGAACTTTCCGCCATCCAACGTCAACCACAAGCCCGGCTCCGCCAGGAACACGCGCGTTCTGAAACCGTCGCGCGGCGCGAAGCTCACGGTCGAGCCCTGCTCTTGCGTCGAGCCGCCGAAGCCAACGTTGCCGAACACCGGATGTCGAGCCAGATAGCTGCCGATGCCATACGCGTAGCCATAGAACGCCGAGCCGTAGTCGCCGTTGTAGGCATCGAATCTCATCAGGTCCGGATTGGAATGAAACGCCGCCGCGCCAAATCCGTCCTGATCGATATTGGTGAGCGTGCCCATCAAGCCGCCGTAGGCGACCCGTAACAAATGAAGGTCGCGCGGATCGCGTCGAAAGGAATCGAGCAACGGCAGCGCGTTGTTCGCCGAGCCGTAGTGATGGAGCTGACGCTCGAGCTGCGCCGTCTTGCCGGCGTACATGAAGTCCCAATAGCGTCGCGCGTTGCCGTTGTAGCCCCAGCTCGGAATAGTCGGGTCGTAGCCGAGGATGACTTCACGCGTCAGGTCAGCCTTCGGCGCGTTACCGAAGTAGCGCATCCACGCATACACCTCGGGTTGACCGGTTGAGTCCCACGGCATTTCGCTGCCGAACGGATATTCCTCGGCGGCCCAATGATCGGCGCGCTGACGCATCGCCTGCTCGAGCTGCGACGCCTCCGTCTTCATGCCCTCGTCCTGCAGATCGCGCAGGATCTCGACGAACACCTCGCCTTCCATCTGACCGAACTTCACATACTCCGGTGCGAGCCGCGGCATCGCGAGCGCGGTTTGATAAGCGCGATCCAGATACCACCGCCAGTCATGCGCTTTCACCAACCCTTCGTGATAACGCGCGAGCCGATACAAAACCCAATGCGCGGCGGCCACGTGCACGTAGTTGAACGAGCGCACCACCGAGTCTGCTTGTGACTTCCGCCACGCCGACCACAGGGTCCAATCGATGGCCGGATCGTAGCTCACGCCCTTGGGCGCCTGCGGCTCGTAATAGAACAGGCTCTTGCGAACGCCGAATTTGTCCGGCCCTTGATTGACCTGCAGGCGACCGTCCAGCGTCTGCGTGACGAAGCGCTCGAACCTCTCGATCTCAGATGCGTCCGGCGCGCCGAGTTGTTTCATGATGAGCGCAAGCCACGCGCCCGCGCCGCCCTCGTCGCTCAGCCCAGCCATCCACACTCGCTGATCCTGTAAGACGACGGCATTGCGTTCGCGATCGAACGTCATGAACGACGGCCCACGCTTGAACGGATCGGAAGGATCGTCGTACCAATGTTGGGTGGAGATGAATCGTCCCAGGTCGGCGAGCACCGTGGCGCTCGGCTTGGTGACGAAGTAATGAATCGCCTGGCGCGATCCATCGGCATAAGTGATGGTCAGGCGGGATCGACCCCAGTGCCGACCGGTCACCTTGTATCTGGACCAGCCCTGCGCACCTTCAGCAGCCGCGGTCTCCAATGCGCCCGCCGGATAAGCACTGATCGAGCGAATAGCCTGACGCGACGACACCCAAAGATCGCCCGCAAGATCCGTCGGCAACACGTAACCGGGAATGCCCACGACCACCGGCCGAGCGTTCGCTGCAAGCGTGCTTTCGATATCCCGAATCGATTTCGACACCAGGAACTGCACGCCGAAGCGACGCGTCTCCCCGCGTCGAAGTATCACAACCGTCGGCTCATTCCATTGCTGAGCATTCTTCCATTCACGCTCCGCGAAGCCGCGGCTCGCAGCCATCCAGCTGTAGAAGCCTTCGAACGTCTGGCCGCGCTTGGTGGCGTCATTGAGCAGCAGCGCTTTGCCGCTGTCATCTTTCTTGTCGGCGATGGGTCGATACGCTTCGAACGGCGTGCCGCTTTCGCCGGTGACAATCAACGCCGGCCCCTTGCCGTTGAGCCGCGTGACCTGCAGATATCCCGCATCGAGCCCGATGTAGGGATCGGCAAAGCTGGCTTCGGTGTGTGCTTCCGCGAGCGAGCGATCCGACAGCACATTGTCGAACACCATCGCGAGCCCGACGCCACCGAGCTCGACGTCGCGCTTGCCCGCATTGGTCAGTTCGAAACGTAACGAGAGATGGCCGCCGTCGCTGACCTGCCAACGCCGCACCACGCGCACACCCAGATCGCTTGGCAATCCCAAAGATATTTCAGCCGCGGCTAGTGTCGTCGCGTCGTGCGGCAGCTCACGAGCCGGCGCTCGTCGATAGGCCGTCGAATAGTCCTGCCATTGAGCTTCACCCGCTGCACGCAGGCGCAGGTCGAGATCGCCCAGCTGGTAATAGCCGTCGCCACTGCGAGCCTTATTCAACTTCGACGGCGCAAAATCGAATCCGCCGCCCTGCTTCGGCTTCAGCGACACCAGCGTTTGCGAGGGTCCGTCGAGCACGATGTCGAAATCGCGACTCTGCACGTTGAGGACCGTGCTCGCGATCGCCAACGGCTGAACGAACAACAGCACCGCGCCGACGCGCAGCGCGGCGATCACGACATTTCTCATCGGTCAGCCTCGGATGCCCCAGCAGAATGGATCTTTGGGATCGAGCAGCAACTTCGCATCCGCTGTCACATGCGCGGTGCCCATGATGGTCGGCGCAATCGTGCCCTGCTCGCGATCGAGCCAGCGATAGTGCCCTTTGAAGACGCTGCCGAGCACGCTCTCTTGAGTCCACTCCTCGCCTTCCGCGAGCTTGCCATCGGCAGCGAGACACGCGAGCTTCGCGCTCGTGCCCGTGCCGCAGGGAGAGCGGTCGTAGGCTTTGCCGGGACAGAGCACGAAGTTTCGACTGCGCGCCGTCGGCGTCGCACCCAGCAACTCGACGTGATCGACGTCGGGATATCCCTGCGCATTCAACGCCTGGCGGATGCGCCACGCGAGATCGGTCAGCGGCTCGACGTTCGAGACCTGCAAAGGAATGCGGTCGTGCTCGACGAGGAAGAACCAGTTGCCGCCATATGCCACATCGCCGGTGACGACACCGACGCCCGGAACATCGACGCTGACCGCGCGTGCCTTGCGATAGCTGGGAACATTCGCGACCGAGACAAAACCATCCGGCCGCAACTGCGCCTCGACGACGCCAACCGGCGTATCGATCTTCACCACGCCGGGCTTCAACATGCCCAGATGCGCCAAAGAAACAATCACGCCAATGGTGCCGTGACCGCACATGCCCAGATAGCCGACGTTGTTGAAAAAGATCACGCCGATGTCGCATTCCTCACGGTGCGGCTTGCACAGTAAGGCGCCGACGATGACGTCACTGCCACGAGGCTCATTGACGATGGCGGAACGGAATGCGTCGAAGCGTTCGCGAAAGCGTCGCAAGCGCTGATCGAGCGGGCCTTCGCCAAGGTCCGGCCCGCCTTCGAGCACCAAGCGTGTCGGCTCGCCGCCCGTGTGTGAATCGAGAATTCGGATGCTGTCCATGGTCGTGTCGTTCAATTGCTGTGGTCAGCGGGATCGCGCGACGGTGTCGGCGGATTCTCGCCACCGTCCGCGATGAATTGCGCCATGCGTTGCTCGAGTACCGGCAACGGTACCGCACCGAGCGCAAGGATGGCGTCGTGGAATTTGCGCTGATCGAACTTCGGACCGAGCGCCTGCTCCGCTTCGCGACGATGCCGGCGGATCTGCAATTCGCCGAGCTTGTACGCAACCGCCTGACCCGGCCAGGCGATGTAACGATCGACTTCGGTGGTGATCTCGTGCGTCGACAGCGCGACATTGTCCTTCATGTACTGGAGCGCCTGATCGCGAGTCCAGCCGTAATGATGAATGCCGGTATCGACGACGAGCCGCGCGGCACGCCACATCTCGTAAGTGAGCTGGCCGAACTCTTCGTAAGGCGTCTCGTAGATGCCCATCACGCGGCCCAGCCATTCCGTGTACAGGCCCCAGCCTTCGCCGTAGCCCGAGAAATAAACATCGTTGCGAAACTTCGGGCGCTCCGGCGCTTCCAGCGCCAACGCCGCCTGAAAGCTATGTCCCGGCGTGCACTCGTGCAGCACCAGCGACGGCAGCGTATAGAGCGGACGCGCCGGCAAGTTATATGTATTGAACAGGCAGCTCTCGAGCCCGCCGCGACCGCCCGTATAGATCGGCGCCAGCGCATCGGGCACAGGCAGGATGCCGTGCCGGAAGCGCGGCAATGTTCCGATCGTATCCTTGAGCTTCAGATCGGACTTCTTGACGATGTAAGACGCTTCGGCAATCAGCTGATGCGGCGTCTTCGCATAGAATTGCGGGTCGGTGCGCAGGAACTGGTAGAACTCCGGCAGTGTGCCCGTGAATCCCGCCTTGCGCATGGTGACTTCCATCTCGCCCTTGATGCGCGCGACCTCGCTCAAGCCGATCTCGTGAATCTGCGGCGGCGTCAGCTTGAGCGTCGTGAATTTCTCGATGCGCGCTTGATAGAACGCGGGGCCATCGGGCAGCGACGACGCCGAGATGTTGGTGCGCGCTTTCACCAGATATTCCTTGCGAATGAAGTCCAGCAGCTTCTGATACGCTGGCACGACCTGTTTGGTGAGTAGCGTCCGCGCCTCGCCGCGCATGCGTTCCTGATCGGCGGCGGGAATATTCGTCGGCATCTGCGTGAACGGCAGATACAGCGGATTCGAATCGTCGGTGGCGAGGTACGGCTCGATGGTCTTATCGCGCCCCGTGACCGAAACCTTGGGCACCGTGAAGCCGCGCTTCAACCCCGCCCGCATGTTGGCGATGTGCTCGTCGAAGAAGCGAGATACGTCGGCGAGGCGACCGAGATAGCGGCGATAGGCTTCTTGATCGGGGAATCCTTCGCGCGGCGTGAATTCGGTCCAGAAGAACGAGTCGGCGTTGAACGGCGCCTGGTAGGTCTTGAAGCGCAGGTCGGAGATGCGCTCCTCGAGAATGGTGCGGAATATTTCCGCGTTGATTTTTTCCTCGGACAACAGCGAGTCGGTGCTGATTCGACTCACATCCGCGAGCACCGCCTGCAGATGAGTCAGTCGCGCCTGCTGACTGGCCTCATCGACGCGGGCCAGATGATCCGATTCCTCGCCCGGCCGCTCGTCGTCGGGCTCCTCGGCCATCTCGTTCTTCCACCATTCCCACTCGGACTGGTAGATAGCGTTGAGCTGACGCGCGGCTTCGGCCCCATTCGACTGGGCGAAAACCACGGGCGCGCATAGCCAGAGGGCTCCGGCCGTCGCAAGAATCCAGCGCATGCCGATCGCTCCTCATGGCATTTAGTATACGAAATACTATCTAGCCAGGAGGAGCATGGCAAGCTGGAGCGGCTTCCGGACTAGCTGGCCTCGGCGAGCAGGTAGTAGTCGCGCACCGAGCGGGCGATCTCCGCGATCACCTTCTCGCGCTCTTCCATCGACTTGTCGCTCTCTTTGATGAAGACGGCGATCACGACCTGACCCTTGCCGTCGGGCAAGGTGATCACGCCCACATCATTCACCGTGCCGCCGATCGTGCCGGTCTTGTGAGCAATGACGGTGCCGGCCGGCATCCGACCGAGCAGCCGGCCCGCGCCGGTGTGACAACGTTGCATGATCTCGATCAGCACCTTGGTGCTCGACGCGCTCAACGTCTGCTGATTGAAAATCTTCGTCAGCAACTGCGCCATCGCAGTCGGCGTCGAGGTGTCGCGCACATCTTTATCGAAGGCCGGGTTGGGATGGAGAGCGCGTTCCTCGAGCTGCGGATCTTTCTTCATCGCCGCTTCCAGCACCTCACTGAACGGGCCCGGCGGCAAATTGTAGAAGGCACGCAGCAAGGTCGCGGTGTCGCGATCGATGCGTTGATCTTCCACGCCCTGCTTTCGCACCCAGGCAGTCGCCGCCTGGGGGCCACCCGCGACCCGGGTCAGCACATCGGTCGCGGTGTTGTCGCTCAATGTGAGCATCAGCTCCAGCAGGTTGTGCACCGACAGGCTGATGCCGGGATGAATCGCCAGGGTGGCGATTCCATCAGACAGCACGATGTCATTCGGCTGCACCGGGACGAGCTGGTCGAGCTTCAACTTGCCCGCATCCACCTGCGCCAGAATCGCCCCGGCGACCGCGATCTTGAACGTGCTCGCCATTGGATAACGATCGCCGGCATTCACCAGCACTTGCTCGCCTTTGCCATCGAGCTTCCAGGCGGCGACACCGACTTTGCCGCCGATCGGTTTAGATACTCGTGCAATTTCAGCTTCGAGCGTGGGAGATGCCATGGCCGCATGAAACGACGACACGGCACACAACACAAGAGCCAGCCGCCAACGACGCAGTTGTTGTTTCATTCGATACATCCTCAAGCGGCAGCCACGCGCCACATGTCTTCGCCCGACAGCTTCAGTCGCATGCAACGGCCGTTGACGACCTCGCCGAACTGAATCCACTCGGGGCTGTGCGGCTCATCCCGCAGATTGAAACGATCGCCGGCGGCCTCGAGCGGCATCATGCCGTCGACCCACAGCTTGCCCTTGCGAAGCACGATGCGGATGCTGCCGATCCAGGGATTGTCGTTGCGATAATGACCGACGTAGTTCTTCCATTCCTTGGGGACGTTGAATTGTTTCTCGCCCTGGTACTTGGCGTTCGTGTACCAGTCGCTGCCCCAGGCCACCTCAACCACGGCGCTCCTGGGATCTTTCGCATTGGCACGACCAAACACGAGCGGGAACAGGCTCTTGCCGCCGTCCGCAACGAGAAATGCGCCGGGTGCACCGGCCGGTTGCAGAGGCACTTTGTTTCCAGCGCGCACCAGGAACAGCTTATCGCCGCTGCTCGCGATCTCCAGCTTGCCACCGGTGCTCTGCTGATAGGAACCAGCATAGTCGGCGGCATCCGGCACACGCAGCGCCGGATTGGCGGCAGGCAGGCTCGGCAATGGCTTGGACAACTGCTGCTCACGCATGAGCTGCACGGCGTACTGCGTGACCGGCGTGGGCCGATAACCCTGCTGAGCGTTGACCGACGCGAATGCGCCGACGCCGTTGTCGATATCGACCAGCAACGACGACATGAACGAGGTCATGCCGCCGGTGTGACGCACGACGTTGTGACCATCGAGCTTGTCGACCGCGATGCCGTAGCCGTAGCTCGCGGTCGGGCCGAACTCGCCAGCAACGATGTGGGCTTTGGAGAACAGCGCGAACGACTCCTTCGACATCAGCCTGCGACCGTTCGGACCTTCGCCGCCGTTCGCGATCATGCGCACGTACGCGCCCATATCTTTCGCCGTCGCGGCGACACAGCCGGCGCCGGTCGTGACGATCAGACCTTGCGCTTCGGCGAGCCGAGCATCGCGCGTGTTGGGACGATCGTTCTGGAACAGCGAATAGTTCTTCACCAGGCGATCGCGAATATCCATCGTGATCACCGGCTCGGACAACGTCATGCCAAGCGGCTCGAGCACGCGCTTGCGAATGACGTCGGGCAACTCGCGACCGTCGAGAGTGCCGGCAAGCTCGCCGAGCGCCTGATAGCCCATATTGCAGTAATGGAAGTGCTCGCCAGGCGCATAAGCGGCGCGATGGCGCAGCGTCGGATCGGAGGGGAACAGCGGGCAATTACCCGGCAAGCCTGAGCCGTGCGTCAACAGATCATGAGTCGTGATGGGCTTGAAGGCCGAGTCGATGCGGAACCAAGGCAGGTATTCCACGATCGGCTTGTGAAGATCGAGCTTGCCTTCGTCATGGAGCTGCAGCAGACAGACACCGACGAACGATTTGCTGATCGAGCCGATCTCGAACAATTCATCGTCCCGCACCGGCGTGTGACGCTCCACATCGCCCAATCCGTAATTCACAACCCGGCGCAGACCTTTGCGATCCGCCAGCACCAGCGTCATGCCGGGCGACTTCATTTCTTCCATGAACTGGCGCGCGAACTCGTCCAGGCGCGCGAACAGATTCGCGTCGGCGCCCGACGCCGCACTGCCTGTCGAATCGGCCACCGCGAAACCGCCTATCGCGGTCGCGCCTGCGAGTAACCCGGTCTGTACCAACATCTCTCTGCGGCTGATCCCCATGGTGTTCTCCTTATGAACCGGGCTGCTGCAAATAACGGTCGAGGAATTCGTGCGTCGCTTGGAACACGCGGCGCCAGCTTCGATGCAAAATGAAATCGTGCACTTCGTTGGGCAGGACCAGCAACTCGGGCTCGACGTTGGTGTGCTCCCGCAGGCCGCGCACCAGCTCGACGCTTTGATCGAAGGGCACGGCGCGATCGTCGTCGCCGTGAACGATCAGCACCGGCGCACGCCAGTTCTTGATCGAGCTCAGCGCCGATGATTGCCATGCCACCTCGGCGACCTGGGCCGACGCGCCAGGAGCCGTCAGGTCCGGCAGGATGGCTTTCCAGTTATGCACGCCGGCCATGTCGACGCCGACCGCGAAGTCCTGCGGAAATTTCGCAAGCGCCAGCGAAGTCATGATGCCGCCATAACTCATGCCGTACACACCGATGCGAGCGGGATCGATATCGCCGCGACTCTTCAAATATTCAACTGCGCCACCGATATCGCGAGCCTCGCTGCCGCCGCCGGCAGCAAAGTCGTCCGGCTCTCGGAAGTTCAGGCCATAGCCCGTGCCACCGCGGTAGTTGACGGAGAGAACGACGTAGCCCTTCGAAGCGAGGAACTGATTCATCGCATACATATGAGTGTATGCGCCCATCGGATGCCAGCCGAGCAGCATTTGCCGCTGCGGACCGCCGTGGAAGAACAACACCGCCGGTTGTTTCGAGCTCTTCTTTCCAGCCGGCGCGAACAGTTGACCGTGCACCGACAATCCATCCGGGCTCTTGAAGACCACCCGCTGCGGAACGACCAGCCGGTCGCTGGGGAATGACAGAGCTTCGCCACTGGCGGGCATCGTCTTGAACGAGCCATCCGCTTGAACCAGCGCGGGCGCCATCGGATTGCGAGCCGTGCTATGTAGTGCGAACAGCGCGCCGCTCTCGGTCAGCACCGGAAAATCTTCGATGCTTTCGCCCTTGGTCGTCCGCTGTGGCTTGCCGCCCTTTGCCGGCACGCGCCACAAATGACGATGATCGTCATCTTCAGCGTTGGACGAATAAATCGCCTCGCGACCGGCCGGATCCACGGTCATCGAGAAGACTTCGGCACCGTCTTGCGACAACGCCACCGGGCGTGCGCCCTTCTGCGACAGATCCAAAGAATAGAGTCGCAGCCAACCCGTCTTCTCCCACGGAAACAGCAAACGATTGTCCGCGGTCCACAGCAAACTCGCGCTGCCTTCGATGGGCTGGAACACGCTGCCGGGGCCCGCATCGGCGGTCCACACTTTGTTGGCGCTGCCGGTGGTTACATCGCCAACCCACACCGACCACGGATCGCCGGCGCGCTTCGCGAAGAACGCATCGGTCCAGAAAGAGATGGGCAACGACGGATAACGAACCCACGCGAGCCGCTTGCCGTCGCGAGACCAGCGCAGACTCATGTCATGGTCGACGCCCGGGCTCAGCCATTGAATATTTTTGGACGCCACCTCGATGACGCCGATCACGGAATAATCCTTGCGATTACTCGCAAACGCCAGGCGCTTGCCATCCGGCGACCAGGACAGCTCGCTGGCCGCGCCGGCATCCTGGATCAACTGTGTCGCAGCGGCGGCTTGAGACAGATTGGCGATCCAGATCTGCCCGGCGCGCACGAACGCGATGTCGTCATTAACCGGTGAAGTAACAGCATTGCTGCCCGGGCCAAATGAGCGGACCTCGCCCGAGTCGAGCCGCACCGACGCGATTTCCATCGCGATGGGGCCCGCCGCCGAGCTCAATGGATTGACCGGCCCGCCGCCCTCGAGACTGCCGCCACGCGAGAACACGAGCGTCGAGGCGTCATGCGACCACTGCAGATCGGCCAGCTCGACGCCGTTGTCTCCTTGTTCGCGCGTGAGCGCGCGAACGGCGATCTTTCCGTCCTTGCCTGCCTGCCCCAAATAGACATTGCGCGCCCCCTGATAATTAGCGATCCAAGCGACCTGCTCGCCTGTCGGCGCGGCCGTCAATCCAGAGGGAAACGGCGCGCTCAACAGATCTTCGATGCTGATGGATTTGTCGGCGGCGTCGGCTTGCGGAGCGAGAGTGGCACCGAGCCATAGGCACAAAGAAAGCAGCAGGCCCGCGCCTCGTTGCCGAGCGCGGTCTGGCGATTCGGAAAGCGTCATTGCGACTCCCGGACTGTGGTATCCCCCACGGGCCAGTCTAGGGAGCAAGCCCTCCCTGTCAAGAGAATTTTCTCCATACAGGATAAACCGCTCCAGATGGAGACTACCGCGGCAAACTTACCCTGCGGTAAAATGCCGCTACGCCGTGCCGGCGCGACGCCTGGCTTTTGCGGGAGCCTTCTTGTTCGTAGGAGATCTGGCCAATTTCGGCTTTTCAGCGTTGCCAGCGGCGTCGGCCTTGATAGGCTTGGGCGCTTCGCCGCGCGCCTGGGCGATCAGCTCCTGCTGGAGGTTGGTCGCGGCCGAGGCACACACGGCGAGCACCGTCGCTTCCTCGAATCCATCGGCAACGAGGTAGCCGTGGCCCATTTCGCTATCCAGATAAATGTACTCGCCGGCTCGCAACGTAATCGGATCGTAGAACTCCGAGTGCACTTCGATGGCACCCTCGATCACGTACGTGAATTCCTCGCCGGGATGACGCAGCAGCTCGCCGAACTCCTGCATGGTCTTGGAACGCACCCGGCTGATCAGCGGGATCATGATCTTGCCGCGCAGCTCGGTGCACAGGTAGCGATAGTCGTAGTTCTTGGTCTCGATGGTCAGGCTGTCGGCGGTCTGACCCACGCTTCGGCGAGCCATGCCTTTGGGCTGCGACGCGGCCGGCGAGGCGTTGAGAAAGTCCGACAGGCTCATGCCGAGCTTGTCGCTCAGATCCACCAGCTTGTCGTAAGTCAGCGTCAGGTGACCCTTCTCGACCTTGGCGAGCGTCGAGAGCGGAATCGCCACGTGCTGGCTCATCTCTGCAAGCGTCCAGCCGTTGCTGGTGCGGATGTGCCTAACGATATTTCCCAGGCTGGGTTTGGCCTTTACCATACAATGCAAATCATAACGTCAGCGCTGCTCCTGTGCAGCTTGCTTCGCGTCCTCGAGGATCCCACATGACTTTTACGATCACCCCGCACGCTTCGCCCGTCAGCGCCCAGGCCCGCGAGAAAGCTCTCGAAGATCCCGGCTTCGGCCGTGTCTTCACCGATCACATGGTCACGCTGCGCTGGAGCGCGGCGCAAGGCTGGCACGACGGCAAAGTCACAGCACGCGCGCCGATCGCCATCGACCCCGCCGCGTCCGTGCTTCACTACGCGCAGGAAATTTTCGAGGGCATGAAAGCGTATCGCACCGCTAAAGGCGATATCGTGCTTTTTCGTCCGGACAAGAATGCGAACCGCTTTGCACGCTCGGCCGAGCGCCTGGCCATGCCGGTCATTCCCGAAGCACTGTTTATCCAGGCCGTCGAAGCGCTGGTGAAGATCGATAAGGACTGGGTGCCGAGCGGCGCCGGCAGCTTGTATCTGCGCCCCTTCATGTTTGCGAGCGAGGCCTTCCTCGGCGTGCGCCCGGCGCAGGAATACCTGTTTTGTGTGATCGCCTGCCCGGTCGGCCCTTATTTCAAAGGCGGCGACAAGCCGCTGAAGCTGTGGGTGTCGGATAAATACACTCGCGCCGCGCCCGGCGGCACCGGTGCGGCGAAGTGCGGCGGCAACTACGCCGCGAGCCTCATCGCTCAAGCCGAAGCCTCCGAGCATGGTTGCGATCAAGTCGTGTTCCTCGATGCCGCCGAGCATCGCTGGATCGAAGAGCTGGGCGGCATGAACCTGTTCTTCGTGATGAGCGACGGCTCCATCGTCACGCCGCCGCTCACGGGAACGATCCTGCCGGGCATCACCCGCACCAGCATTATCGATATCGCGCGTGACATGGGAATGAAAGTCACCGAAGCGCCCTATTCCATGGATCAGTGGCGCAGCGACGCGGAGAGCGGAAAACTCAGCGAAGCGTTCGCCTGCGGCACGGCTGCGGTGGTGGCGAGCATCGGCGAAATCGTCAGCTCGTCGGGCTCGTTCCGCGTCAAGAATGCGTCGGGCGCGACGGTCGCCAGCAAGCTCAAAGAGCAATTGGTCGGAATTCAGAAAGGTAACATCGCCGACTCACGCGGCTGGGTTCGCAAGATCTGAGTCAGCGACGATCCACGCCGCCGGCTAATACCACAGTGATACAAATGCCGGCCCGGGTGAAATGCCCGGGCCGGCCGAACACAGCCGTTATTGGTTCACGCCAGCTACGATTGGATAGCCCGCCTCACGCCACGCCTTCATTCCACCATCCAGGGCCACGGCGCCCTTGAACCCCATCTGTCGTAACGTCGCCGTCGCCAGCGTCGACACCCGGCCGAATTCGCAATAGACCAGAATTCGCCGCGTGGGATCCGGCAGCTCCTGATTCACACGCAACTCCAGCTGCCCGCGAGGCAGATGTTGTGCGCCTTGAATGTGACCTTCCTGGAACGCGTCGCGCTCGCGCACATCGAGCACGATGAAATCGCATTTGTCGCTCTCGACACATCCTCTCAACTCCGCGAGCGACATGAAAGGCACGGCCGCCGCAGCCTCCGCCAACATTTGCGCGACCGTCTTGCCTCCGGTCATGTTCGTACGCAGTGCCTCGGTGATATGCGTCGGCATCGTCAGGTTGAGGTTCTGCATCATCTCGACGAAGGCCCCGCGATCGCGCTGCTGAAGCCGCGGATTCTCGGCCAGCTCCTGACCGATCGTAGTGTGCGAGCGACCTTTGTATTCGTGCGCCGGAAACACCATCGTCGCCGGGTCCAGCTTCAACACGTTGTTGAACAGACTGTCGTAGAGCGCGCTGGCATCGCCGCTCGGCAAATCGGTGCGGCCGGTGCCGCCGATCAGCAAGGTATCGCCGGTGAAGACCCGATCCTGCACCGTCAAACACATCGAATCGCGCGTATGGCCGGGCGTATGCATCGCCTGCAGTCGAAGTTTGCCGACGACCAGCAGCTCCCCGCTTTGCAGCCGCAAATCGACGAACGGCGCCGGGCTGAAACCATGCATCACCACGGGAACATTGAGCTGCCGGGCCAACTGCTGCGTGCCCGAGAAATGATCCGCATGGGTGTGGGTATCGACCAGATATTTGATGCGTAGCCCATCGCGCGCGGCCAGGGCCAGATAACGATCGATCTGACTCAGCTCCGGATCGATCAGCGCCGCAGCGCAGGTCTCTTCACAGCCAATGAGATAGGAGCGGCAGCCCCCGGAGACCACGGTTTCGAACAACATGACACGCTCCAGGCCGAAGGCACTGGCAAGAATCGTAGTAGCAAGCCGGCGACAGCCGCAATAGCGCGGCTACGGCCACCGACTTCAGTAGGTTACGCCGCTTCGCCCGGCGTCTCGAGCATGGTGTCAGCGAATTGTTCCAGCTCATCGAACGCGAGCACACGGCCGGCGTCGAGCACTACCACGAAGCTCCCGTCCACCCGCGCCATGCCGGCGATGAAGTCGCTACGAATGTTGGTGCCGAAATCGGGCGCCGACTCGATATCCGATTCGGGAATGTCCAGCTCGGTCGGCGCGGTGTATTCGATGATCTCCTTGATGGCCAGGATTCCGGTCGCATACACCTGCCGGCCCAGCGAGAACGTCAGGTACTGGGGCGTTTGCATCCGTGCTCCCACCGATCAGGCGAATTTCGAGAACTGGGCCGGATCGATCTCGCCGCTCGGAACGCTGAAGCTGCCGCTCATGGGCGGAGCAGATGAGCGCGCCGGTGCGCGACCGCGAGATTTCGGCGCGGTGACCGGCGATGCAGTCGCCGCTTTGCGGGCCTGCGACTGTCGCGCCACCGAGTGTTCTTGAGACAGTTTGAAGAACTGCATCGTCTGCTGAAGCTGCTCGGCCTGCGAGCTCATTTCCTCGGCGGTGGCCGCCAACTGTTCGGACGACGACGCATTCTGCTGAGTCGCCTGCGACAGGTTCGTCATCGCAGAGTTGATCTGCCCGACACCGGAAGACTGCTCCTGCGAGGCCGCCGAAATTTCCTGCACCAGGTCCGAAGTCTTCTTGATCGACGGCACGATTGCGCTCAGCAGCGCGCCGGCCTTTTCCGCCAGCTCGACGCTGCCGGAAGCCACCGTACCGATCTCTTGAGCCGCCACCTGGCTGCGCTCGGCGAGCTTGCGAACTTCTGCGGCCACCACCGCGAACCCCTTGCCATGCTCACCGGCACGCGCCGCCTCGATGGCCGCGTTCAGCGCCAGCAGGTTCGTCTGATAAGCAATGTCATCGATGATGCCGATCTTCTGCGCGATGTGTTTCATCGCCGACACCGTTTCGCGCACGGCCTCGCCGCCATCGACCGCTTCGCTGGCCGCCTTGGTCGCCATGCTGTCGGTGACCTTGGCGTTGTCGCTGTTCTGTGCGATCGACGCCGTCATCTGCTCGACGGACGCGCTCGTCTCTTCGACGCCAGCTGCCTGTTCCCCGGCGGAGCGAGACAATGTTTGCGAGGTGGCACTCACCTCTTCAGCCGCGCTCGACAACGACTGTGCCGCCGCGTTGACTTCACTGATGATCACGGAGAGCTTGAGCACCGTGCTGTTCGCGTACTCTTTCATCTCGCCGAAAGCACCGGCGTACTTTGCATCGACGGTCTGAGTCAGATCGCCTTCGGCGAGCGCGCTCAGCACGCGGATCAGATCGCGAATCGGCTGAACCATGCCTTCCATGGTGGCGTTGATGCCGCCGACGATCCGGCCGAAATCGCCATGATGTTTAGTGGCATCGGCGCGTGCGTCCAGACGTCCCTCGACCGCGGCCTTCACCAGCATGTCGGTGTCGACGATGAGCGCCTTGAGGTTCGCCCGCACCCGCTCGATGGTCTCGTTGATGAACGCTTTCTTGCCGGGGAACTGATCCAGCGGCGCGTCGAAATTGCCGCGACCGAACTCGGCCACGCACGCCATCGCCTTCTTTTTCACGGCAATGTGACCGGCCACCATATCGTTGATGCCCTTGGCCATGGTGCGGAAATCGTTCTGGAACTTATCGATATCGATGATGACGTCGATGTCGCCCGCGTCGTGCTCCTTCGACATCCGGTTCATCTCGGCGATCAGGCCGCGCAAGTTGCCACGAACCTGCTCGATGGTGTCGTTGATGAAAGCTTTCTTGCCGGGGAACTTGTCCAACGGCGCATCGAAGTTACCGCGACCGAACTCGGCGACGCAGGCCATCGCCTTCTTCTTCACCGCGATGTGACCGGCCACCATGTCGTTGATGCCGGCGGCCAACTCACGAAATGCTCCAGCGTACTTGCTCGCGTCGATCCGCGTATCGATGTCGCCGGCTTCATGCTCGGCGCTCATGCGAACCATATCCGATGAAATCTGCTTGATGCGCTCGAGCAATGTATCGACGCCTTGCGCAACCTCGACGAGGTGCGGCGGCAAGCCGTTACTCTCGATACGTTTGGAAAGATCGCCCTGCGCCGCGGCTATAACCACGCCGCCGATGCAGCTCTTGATCAGCGCTTCCTGTGCTAACCGGTCGGTATGCTCGGTCCACGTCAGCACCGCGCCGGTCTTCCGGCCGCCGCCGTCGAGAATCGGCGCGTTCTCAATAGCAAACGTCCGCACGCCGATCTTGAGACTGGCGCCCGACTGCTCCAGGGGATGGCTCGCAAGGCGGTAGAACAGATCCAGCGGCTTACCGACCAAGTCGTCAGCGGAGAACTGCGGCAAGCTCTTCCTGATGTCGCCTTCCACCGACCGCAACAGCGCGCGAAGCGCCGGATTCAGGTGGACGATCGTCTCTCGTGAGTCCGTCACCAGAAGACTGGCGGGCACAGCGTCCAACGCCTGCGCCAGGATCTTGTTCTTACCAAACATCGTTCGACTCCAATTCTCGGATGACAGGCATTCGTGCAGTGCCGCAAAACGGCCCTCCGCTGGGGCTCACTACGGCCCCTGCTGAATAACCTTTAGTAAAACCGGGAAATGGGCCGGGGGTGGACGCTCAGAAGTGTGAACGACTCGTGGTAACAGGCAGCGCACCGCGCCCCAGCGCACGAATCGACGCGCCTCCGATCGCTCCGCATAGTTCGCCGCACGATTCGTCTTGCGGAGGGAGTCATGAAGAAAGCTGCCGCCAAACCCAACGGAACTGCGCATCCCTCCAACAGTCATGGCACGCCTGAAGTCCTGCCGCGTCCGGACTTTCACTTCACCGGCGACGTCGGTCGCACTTATCTCGACTCCGATCCGGCGCGATTTCCGCAACCTGTGCGAGCGCCCGCCAGCGCGCCGAATATTCTGCTCATCCTGATCGACGATTGCGGTTTCGGTCAGTACAGCACCTTCGGCGGCGGCATTCCTTCGCCGACGATGGACAAGCTCGCGGCGGAAGGTTTGCGTTACAACCGTTTTCATACAACGGCGTTATGCAGCCCGACGCGCGCCGCGTTGATCACCGGTCGCAATCATCATTCGACGTCGTTCGCCGGCATCACCGAAGCTGCGACCGGTTACGACGGCTATACCTGCATCCTGCCGCGTAGCTGCGGAACCATCGGCGAGGTCCTGCGCCAGAACGGCTACATGACGGCGTGGATCGGCAAGAATCACAACACGCCTCCTTGGGAAACGAGCGCGGTGGGCCCCTTCGATCGGTGGGCCAACGGGCTCGGCTTCGATTATTTCTACGGCTTCAATGCCGGCGACATGAATCACTGGAATCCAGTGTTGTTCGAGAATCGGAATCTGGTGCCGGCCTCGCGAGACCCCAACTATCATCTGACCACCGACCTCGCCGACAAGTCGATTGCCTGGGTGCGACAGGCCAAAGCCATCGCCCCCGATAAGCCCTTCTTCTTATATGTCGCGACGGGCGCGACCCATGCGCCTCATCAAACGCCCCGGGAATGGATAGACAGGTTCAAGGGCCAGTTCGACGACGGCTGGGATGCTTACCGTGAGCAGACCATCGCGCGACAAAGAAAACTCGGGGTCATTCCCGAAAAGACCGAGCTGACGGTTCGTTCCAAAGGCTTGCCCGCGTGGGATTCGCTCAACGCGGATCAGAAGCGTCTTTATGCGCGAATGATGGAAGTGTTCGCCGGCTACGCCGCGCAATGCGACTACGAGCTTGGGCGCATCGTCGATGCGGTCAAGCAACTGCCCGGCTCGGACAACACGCTCGTCATCTATATCGCCGGCGACAATGGCGCGAGCGCCGAAGGCGGCCTCGAAGGCTCGCTGTGCGAGAACATGTTCTTCAACGGCTTCTCCGAGAAATGGCAGGACAATATCAAGGCCATCGACGAGCTCGGCGGCCCGAAACATTTCAATCATTTCCCGTCCGCGTGGGCGCACGCGATGAACACGCCGTTCCAGTGGACCAAGCAGGTCGCGAGTCATTTCGGGGGCACCCGCAATCCCATGATCATCTCGTGGCCGGCGAAGATCAAAGAGAAAGGCGGGTTGCGCGACCAGTTCATCCACACCATCGACATCGTGCCGACGCTGTACGAGCTGTGCGGCATCACGCCGCCGACCGATCTGAACGGCGTCAAACAAAAGCCCATCGAAGGCGTAAGTTTCGCGGCCACGCTCGACGATGCGCAGGCCAAGAGCGGTCGCAAGACTCAATATTTCGAGCTGGGGTGCAACCGCGGCCTGTATCACGAAGGCTGGATGGCCTCCGCTCCCGCGTTTGTGCCCTGGGATCCGAATCGACAGGAGTGGGATCCGGACAAGGCGATCTGGGAGCTGTACAACGTCGAGGAGGATTTTTCGCAAGCTCGCGATCTCGCCAAACTGTTTCCCGAGAAGCTGCGGGAGCTGCAGGACCTGTGGTGGGTCGAAGCGGCGAAGTACAGCGTGCTGCCGCTGGACTGGCGCGCCGCGACTCGCTTGAACTCAGAGCTGATGGGACGCCCCAGCCTCATCCGTGGCCGCAACTCCATCACCTATTATCCGGGCACGATCGGCTTGCCGGACGCAGCGTCACCGGCGATGTGTAACAAGTCATGGAAGATCACCGCGGAAATCGAGATCGCCGACGGCAACACCGAAGGCATGGTCATCACTCACGGCGGACTCGAAGGCGGCTATGGCCTCTATCTCAAGGAAGGCAAGCCGACGTTCGTTTATAACTTCCTGAGCGTCGAGCGCATCACCTTCGCCGCGAAGGAACCGCTGCCGCCCGGCAAGACCACGCTGGTCGTCGAGTTCAAATACGACGGCGGCGGCTTCGGCAAGGGCGGTCAGATCTCGATGAGTGCGAACGGCAAGCCCATCGCCAGCGGCCGCCTGAATCGCACCATCCCGATCCAGCTCTCCCTCGGCGAAGGCATCGACGTCGGCACAGACACCGGTTCGCCCATCGATTTCACGTATCAACTGCCCTTCACCTTCACTGGCAAGATCTCCCATGTAACCATCGATCTGGGGCCGCTGGATGTCGGCGAGAAAGTGACGGCGAAGGCGAGCTGAGTTATCAGGGGACGATGCCCCTTGTAAGGCGTCGCCCTGCCCCCATGCAGCTGGCTTCATACTCCTAACAGAAGCTCAGCATGGACTCGCTCATTCGCTTCATTGTAGTCACGATCGCTACCGCCGCCGTCATCATCGGCGCCGCCGTGGCTGGCACCGCCGCGGTCAAATGGGCCCGCAAAGGATCTCCGATGGCAACCTTCGTCAGCTGGGCGATGCTGCTGCCCACGGCGGGCATGAATCCCAAGCCGCCGCCGCAGGAACAGATCGAGCAGGTCAATCGGGATCGGGCGGTTAAGAAAGAAGATGAGTCGGGCGCCGACGTCTAGCGGGTGCCGATTCTTGCCAGCCCCTGCTTCGCGAGCCACGCGCCAAGCAGGCTGAAATATTCCGCCGAGTCCGGCGTCTCTTTCGGGGACAACACTGGATCGATCTGATCCACCGGTGACACGGTCGTCGCCATCGAATGGTCCGCGCCTTGAATGACGGCGACCTCGATGTTGGGATGATGAGGAGCACTCGCGCGAAAGCGCTCTACGGAAGTCTTCACGGGCACCCATGGATCGGCCGTTCCGTAAATGACCAGCGCGGGCTGACGAACTTTGTCCAACGTCGCCAGGGGATCATGTTGAATCTCCTTGGCCCAGCGCGACTCGTCGGGATTCTTGAACGTCTTGTTCATATAGATGAGCTCAAACCACGGCTTGGCCGCCGCCGCGTCGAGCACCGACTGAGTGCTGGCACGATCCCGTTTCCCGCGCATGAAATCATCCACTGCAAGGCGCGTCGCCGTGGCCTGATCGATGTCGGCCTGAGAGAATCCTTTGATCCGCAGAATGTTCTGCGACGCGAAGATCATCTGCACATCCGGCGTCGTCATCGGCGCCGAAATTGAAATCGCGAATGCGGCCTCGGGGCTGCGAGAAGCCGCGAGCAACGACAGCCAGCCGCCCTGGCTCAATCCCCAGAAGCCGATACGTTTGGGATCGATGCGCGTGTCCTTCGCAAACATCTTCTGAGCCGCGATGCCATCGTCGGCCAGCATGTTGTAGTCGCTGTCTTCCAGCTTGCCGCCAGACTTGCCACTACCGCGACGATCAAACACGAACACGGCCATACCCAGCGGCGGCAGCGCTTCGGTCACGTGTCGATACAAAGGAAAGTCTCGCGTCGCCGCCGAAGCCGCGTGATACACGATGACGAGCGGAACGCGCCCGTCGACTTTGGGCGCGT
Organism: Steroidobacter flavus; assembly: GCF_042651805.1. NCBI lineage: Bacteria > Pseudomonadati > Pseudomonadota > Gammaproteobacteria > Steroidobacterales > Steroidobacteraceae > Steroidobacter > Steroidobacter flavus. The sequence goes on from NZ_JBHSDU010000015.1 coordinate 2,021,860, forward strand.
ACAGCGTGCCACTCAGCTCCGCTCCGGCATTAGCAAACGTTCGCTCCTGCACCTCGACCGTCGTCGTGGGAGCGGCACTCCAGAACGGCGGCGGTGAGCCAGCCGGCTCGGCCAACGCGGCGCTCGACAGCAGCGCCACCAGCAACAGCGCAGTCCGTTTGCTATTCATTCGCCCTCAGCGTTTCAGAATGAACTCCCGATCAACCGTCTTCCCGACCGGAAAACCATACTCGCCGACCTTGCTGAATCCATAGCGTTCATAGAACCGCTGCGCGCCGTAGTTCTCCGACCAGACGCCGATATACAGCGGTGCGCGCCCCTGCGAGGCGAGCCATTCGAGACCGAGGTCCATCAACCGCCGGCCGAGCCGAAGATTGTGGAACTCCGCGAGCACATACAGCTGCTGTATCTCGCCGGCCTGCGCTTCCAGATTCTCCACCGGAAGTTTGCAGGCACCCACCGCGATGAAGCCGATCTTCCGCCCGCTCTGGTGCTCGACCACGAACACGCCGCGGGTTGGATCGTTGAGCGAACGAGCCCAGCTCTCCGGCGTATGACTCGTGGCCAGGAAATTCTGCAGGTCCTCGGGCGGATACAAGTGCCCGAACGTTTCAGTAAACGTCGCGCCCCCCAGCTCGGCCATGGGCACGGCGTCGGCGGGAGTGGCCTTACGGATGGAGATCGAATCGGGAGTGAGGGTCATGGCGGACAACAGAAACCGGACAGGCCTCCACTATGCCACGCCGCCCCGCCCCAGGGGAAAGCCAGGTTCAGTATCGGCCGTCGATCCTCAGCATCCAGTGGCGCGGCTCGCCGTACCAGCCGTGCAGATTGGATTCCATCGCCTCGTAGTAGATCTTGTCAAACACGTTGCTCACGCCGAGCGCCACCCGCCAGTTCGGATCGACATCGAAGGCGGCGCGCAGGTCGAGCACGGCGTACGACGGCTGCACGGTATCCACTGAAAGACACACATAAGCCGGCGCCGGGCAATAGTTGGTCATTGCACGAGCCGTTGTCTTGCTCTGTGCGTGCACGCTGCCGCCCACTTGCCAGCGATCGAACGCACCTGGCATCCGTACGTTGGTCCAGGCCTTGAACAAGTGCTTCGGCGTGAGCCGCGAGAGCGGCCCGCCCGTTGGGGCCTCGTTGTCGTTGTATGTGTAGCCCGCGCCGAGACTCCAGCCTGCCAACACTTCGCCGCTGAGCTCCGCATCCACGCCCTGACTCTTATTGCTGACGCCCACGTAACAACAATCGCGCTTACTGATCGTTGTCACATCGTGCGGCGTCGAGACCAACTGCGCCAAATTGCTCTGCTCGATGCGATACGCCGCCAGCGAGCCATTGACCGCGCCATTACGCCACTCGCCTTTGATGCCCGCCTCGATATTGACGCCTCTCACCGGCTCGAGCGGATTGCCCGGCGATCGATCGTAGAGGCCCTGCGCGCGGTAGATGTCGGAATAGCTGGCGTACAGCGAATAGTTGCGACTGATGGCATACGTCACGCCCGCGTACGGCGTGACGACATGATCGGTGCCGAAATCCGTCGACAGATCGAGCTCGCGTGAGCCGACGCGAATGATGTATCGCGAGCGGTTCCTGTCCCCGCTGATTCGTGCGCCACCTAGGACCGACCAGGCATCGTCGAAGTAGATGCGCAAGGATGCAAACATTCCGTACTGATCCAGGATCGAGGATCTGAAGGCGTCGACATCGGCGTCGCGCGTGAGTGCCGGATTGACGATGGCACTTGAATCGAAAGCACGCGGATCGATCGGGGCCGTGCCCAGCCCGTAGTAGCTTTCGTTGTGCGCGTGTGGCCTGAAGCGACTGAAATCGGCACCGATCGCCACCTCTTCGCGCCAGCCGAACCAATCCAGCGTGCCGGTCACCGTCACGTCCGCCGATGTTTGCTCGTGAATGTTCGGACCTGCGGTAACCCCGGCCTCCGCGACCGGCAGCATGCTCAACATGTTCGTGAACGGATCGATCAGCGCGTTGAACGACGCGAGCTCATACTCCACTTCGGCACGCCATCCCGACGCGTTCACTCGCAACGCCCAGCCCGGCGACAACTCCTGCCGATACTGTAAATAGACGCTCGCGAGATCGGCGCGATAGCGATTCCAATCGGGCGCCAGCGCCGTGTCACGCGGCAGACGCGAATCCCGACCGTCCGCATACAGCGGCAGACCGAGCGTCGTCGGCGACGCCTTGTCCCATTGATAGCTGGCACCCGCGGTCAACGTCGCCGAATCGGTGACGTCATATTCGAGCGCGCCGAACACCTTCTTTCGCTCGTGCGCATCGATGTCGTAGAAGTAGCCGTTGTGTGCATAGACGCCAGCCATGCGCCCGCGCAAAGCGCCGTCCTCTGCAATGGGCCCTGTGAGATCGAGCTCGACGCGTTGGGTATCCCACGATCCCCTCGTGGCGTTGACCGAGGCGGCGAAGTTGTTCTGCGGACGTTTGCGCACCAGGCTGACCGTGCCCCCGGGGTTGGCATTGCCGCTGAACAAGCCGTCGGCGCCACGCAGGATCTCGACGTGATCGAACTCGATCAGGTCCGGCGTGCCGAGAAACATCACGGTCGTATCGATCTTTGGCGTGACCGCCGCGCCGCCATCGATATGAAACGACGTGATCTGATAGGCACGCGCGTAGAAATCCGGATCGAGCGAGTTGCTTCGAGCCATCGTGATGCCGGGCGCGTTCGCCAGCACGTCCGAGAGCGTGACCTCATTACGTTGGCGCATCTGCTCGCCGGATACGATCGACACGGTTTGCGGAATCTCGCGCAACGGCGTCGCGATCCGCGTCGCTACGAGCTGTTCGGCAAGACCGACGACAACCACTTCTTCCAGTGGCGCAGTCGCTTCGGCCGGCTGCTCTTTGGGTTTGCTTATAGGGCGAGGCTTCGCCGCGGCTCTCGTCTGCATCGGCCGAACCTCGACCGTCTGCGGATTGATGATTCGAAACGTCAGCCCCGATCCGGCCAGCAGCCGTTCCATCGCCGCCTCGAGGGTGTAGTTCCCAGCGAGGGCCGGAGCGTTCAGCCCCTCGGTCACGCGCGAGAAAAAAATCACCTGCACATCGGCCTGACGCGCCAGCTGCTGCAAGGCGCCCGCGAGCGGTTGACGCTCGATGGAGAAATCAACCGATCCCGCGTGGGCGAGCGAGCTGAGTATTAGCAGTGAGAACAGTGCGCGTGCGGTCACGAACTATCATACCGATCCTGTCATTTGACCGTAGCAGGTTCGCGGACGACGTTCTTGGATGATTCTGCGGTTCGTTGAACATCTCTGCGCCGGACGGTGCCTCGGTTCTTGCGAGGTGGAGCGTCGTACCGGAGCCACGAAGCTATAACCCTGACCCGGCACATTCGCGATGTAACGCGCGCCCTGTTCGCCGTCAGCGAGGCAGCGGCGCAGGTACGTCATCTGCACTCGCAAGTTCGTGGTCTCGACCACCAACCCGCGCCAGGCGCGAGAGATCAGCTCACGTTGATTCACCACTTCACCGGCCCGCTCCACCAGCGCGATCAGAATATCCAGCGCCCGACTGCCCAACGCGACGGGCGTGCCGTCTTTATGCAGCACCCGCGCCCTCGGAAACAGGCTGTACGGCCCAAAGGACACGGACTCCAGGGCGGCATGGTTCATTTCAATGGACATTACGTTCCTCCTTCGCGCCCTCATCCTCCTTGCGGATCTCGACAGTCCTGGCATTGATCACTCGAAACGACAGTCGCGACCCGGCCAGCAACGCGTACAGCGCCGCGTTCACGGTGTATTTCCCGTTGACGCCCGGCGACTGGAGGCGGTCGGTGAGACTGGAAAAGTAAATGACCTGCATACCGCTTTGCCTGGAAAACTCTTTCAATGCTTCATCCAAAGGCTGCGCCGTAATGCGCAGCTCGAACATCCTGGGCTCGGGCTGGCGCTCGGCCGCAGGGCTGTCGATCGCCAACATCAGACAGAGCATCACGATGCACGACCATGCGCGCACGCCACGCCGTAAATACGCCGCACTCAAGGTGTATCCGTGCCCTTATCGAGCGTCACCACATGATTGCCCTTGCCGTCGTCCGTGATACGCACGCCTGGAATACTGGCCAGGAACGCGAGGAACGACACCGGATCGTTCGCTTTGAACACGCCGGTGATCTGCTCCGCCCGCAGCTCGGGGCTGGCGATGACGATGCGCTCGCGGTTGTAACGATTGAATTCATTCGCCACATCGCCCAACGCGCGGCCGTTGAACACCAGCTGCTGCCGCGTCCACGATGTCGTCTCGTCGAGACGCACGCCATGCTCGGGCGCACTCGGGCCGGTGCTGTCGATCACGACCCGATCCGACACATGCAGCAGCGGCGTATTGCCCTGAGGCAGCGCCTGGCTCAGCCCCTGCGTCAGCGACACCGTGCCTTCGACGATGGTGACCGTCGTGCGATCCGGGCGCACATCCACGTCGAAGCGTGTTCCCACCGCTCGCAGGATCGAGTTGCCGGTGTACACATCGAACGGACGCGCCTGATCGTGCGCAACGTCGAACAGGGCCTGGCCCTGAAGCAGACGAATGACTCGATGGCCCTTGGTGAGCTTCACTTCGATCTTCGTCGCAGTGTTGAGCGTGATGCCCGAGCCGTCTTCCAGCTGGACGAAGCGCTGCTCGCCGAAGCCCGTCTCGAAAGACTGCGGCGTCATCCAGACCATCCAGGCCATACCGATCGCCACGAGCAACGCCGCCGCCATTGCGAAGGCGAACGGAGCGACCCGCGGCCGCTGCTTCGGACGCTGGATCGGCTGCTCATCGCGCAAGCTTGTCACGACCTGATCGGAGTGCGCCTTCGCTTCACGGATCAGCTCTTCCGCCGACGTGTTCGGCCAGCGAATGTCAGCAGACTTCAACGCCTGCATCGTGCGAGCCACGCGCAGATAGGCTTCGATGTGCTCGGGCGAGCGCATCGCCCACGTACCGAACTCACGATGCTCGGCGGCCGACGCGTCGTCCGTACTGTGGAAGGTCTCCCAAGCCTGGGCGGCCTGCTCGCGAGTCGAAGGATCCAGATTTTTTTCGCGCGTCATGTTCAGCCCTCCATCCGGGCACGCAGGTGGTCGTAGCCACGCGCGAGATGTCGTTTGACCTGACGATCCGTCAGGCCCAGTTGTTGCGCGATCTGCTGACAGGGCCAGTCGTCCCGTAACCGTAGCAACACCACGGCGCGCACCACGGGCGACATTTCTTCGAGCGCCTTTTCGAGCCGGCGCTGGGCCATCTGCGCCTCCAGCTCGAGCTCCGGCGCGGTCGGGTCCACCAACGTATCTTCGTCGAGTTCGACCAATGCCTCCGGCGGCACCTTCTGCCCGCGCCATTCCAACATCACGTGCCGCGCCACCTGGAGCAGGTAGGCCTGCGGATTCCGCACCCCGCTCAGGTCCGGTGCGCGGAGGAGCCGGAGATACGTCTCCTGAGCAAGATCCTCCACGTCGACCGAGCTCCGCGCCCGCTGGCGCAGGAACTGGAACAGACTTCTGTTCCAGCGTTGCCGCCAACCTGCGAGTAACGACGTATTTGACATGAGTGGCTAACAGGCCCGAATCGACTGGGTGTGCCTGTATAGAGGAGAAAAAGCGAGGCCGGGCCCCCCTTCCCGTGAAAATTTTTTTGGGCGCCTGGTTTCGAATTTTCCAGGTGCGTCAGCGGACCGTGAAACGCCCGATCCGCCCGAACCCACGCGATAGCTCATCCACCCGACGGCGAATAAAATAGCCACGACGTGACTGCTGGGTCACAGGGAGTTGTTGAGACGATGCTGAGAACCCTCGCGCTGCGGACTCTCCTGTTCGTCACTTATGTTCCTTTAGCCGCAACGACCCTGCAGGCCTACGCGATCTTGTCCTTCAACATCGTCGTGACCCTCCAAGGATCGCTGAGCAATCCCTGGATCGGAGGCTGTGTCGTTCTGGCATCCCTGGCCGGCCTGTATGGCGTCTGGCGAATCTGGTCCATCGGCAAGCGCCTCTGGATTCATTCGACCTATGTGCCACCCGAGCAGGGCGGCCGCGCCAAAGACGGTTACGGGCTATTGGCCGGCTGGCTCGCTTTCGTCGCCATGGCTGCCCTGACCTTCATCGAAAGCAGCGCTCGCCTGATGTCTGTCCAATTCCTGGGCAGCCTCTTCACCCTCCCCGCCGCGATCGTCGCCACCGCCGCGTTCGCCTGGTCGCCGGCCCGGCTCCACATCACTCAGTAACCCAGCACTCGTGATTCTTGTACGCGGGTTTCGAAGCCTTATGAGCCACGCAATCCTTCTCCGCCTCGGCGCGTGTCTTCTGCGGCGGCCCCAGGTAGCCACCGGACAGACCGTGATTATCGGTGCAGGTCGCGTTGAATGGGCCCGCTGCGGCAACAACGACGCCGCTCACCAAGGTCAGCAATAGAAGCGGTCGATACAGCGTCTTCATCACTCCGGCTCCTTGTTAGTTTCCTTCGTGCAGAGTTTTCCCGTGACTGAAATCTAGCAGAGCTCGCTGAACGCAACATGTACACCGTCGCGATGTAGGTTAGATTTTCTTAATGCGGCACAGCAGAAAATTTCTTTAGTTTTTTACGGATCTTTTTCTCGATGACTCTGTCAACAAAGATCTACGACTGGGAGCTGGTATAACCCATCGCTCGAGGTTCCAGCGCGCCAGACGTTTCCGCAGAAACGCCCGCCCAGCTACAATCCGATCCTTAGAAACGGGCTGCTCTGCATCCTATCGCTCAGACTTGATATTGAAAGGACATCGATACGTCGCCCACAGCGCGACTTCAATGATGTCCCGGTTGGCGACATTCTCATCGCCCGGCATACGTCGGTACACAACCTTTCCGTGCTGAATCATGAAATCGACGGCTTCTTCGACACTCCGCACGTAGCCGCACCTGATGAGCGCCTTGCGTACTTGAGCAGCGGTTGATTCTTCCCATGACTGGAAATGCCACTGCAGACGCTGCAGTAGATTGGCACTGCGCCCCACGTACGCTACGAAGTAGTCCTTCGCCACGACCGGGAGATCTTCGACGCAGAACCCGAATGGGATTTTTCTCTTCGCCGGCCCATCCAGCTCAAACGTGAAGGTGCGCGAAAACTGTGTCCTTGGAAAAAGAAAAGCGTACAGGCCGGCTTGGCCTGAAAGTTCTGCGGAAACGCTCGTCCAACTACGCTTGGCTGCTCTGTCAGGGCGCAAGATGCTGCACGCCAGCTCTTGCCAGCCTCCGTCACAAGGAAAGCTCTGGATTACCTGTTGAATCAAATCGGCATTGAGCCTGGCTGGTGCGCTGTTCATTGTTATCCTTCTTTGTCCATTCGCAGCTATCATCCATACGAACAAGCATCACTCAGGGGAAGAAGAGCCGATGATCGTCGACCACATGTTTACTCATCAATTTAATATGCAGATGCATGAGATCGATGCAGCGGTCTCGTTCTACCATGCCAACTGGAGGCACCCTGATTTATACGTGCCGACGTTGAGCCCACTCTACTCGCTATTCCCTTCCGAAACCCATGCCGTCTCAGGCCTGCTTCGCTGGCCTTCTTCATGGCCCAATGCAGATTCCCCTGGAGTGTACTTAATCTTTGCAGCTGACGGACAGCTTCTCTATGTCGGCAAGTCGAGGTCTCTAGGCACTCGGCTCGACAACTATTTCAGGTACTCCAATGGAAGAGGCAGCGACTGCCACATTGTTGATAGTGGCTGGCACTTCAAGCCGTGCTTTGTTGCAACAATCCCCCTGCTTGAGTCCTTCGAGGCCGCGGGTCTCGAGGAGTTCCTGATCGATCGACTGGACCCATGGGAGAACAAGCACGGCTCCCGTCGCGATCCCGCCAGGTTCCTGCCCCAGACAAATCAAGACTGATCGTCCGGTCGGGAAATGGATTGATCTCACGCATGGCTGCTACTGCCTCAAAATCTTCTCCATCGCCTTCCCCTTGGCCAGCTCATCGATCAACTTGTCCAAATAGCGAATCTTCTGCATCAACGGATCCGCGACATCTTCCACGCGGACGCCGCAGACCACGCCTTTGATGAGGGAACGATTGGGATGAAGCGCGGGGGCGCGAGCGAAGAAGGTTTTGAGATCGCTTTCCTGGTCGATTTGCTGTTGCAGCTCCGCCTGGCTGTAGCCGGTCAGCCAGCAGATGATCCGGTCGACTTCTTCTTTCGTGCGATTCTTACGTTCCGCTTTTTGCACGTACAGCGGATAGACCTTGGCGAACTTCATCGCAAACACTCGATCGTTAGCCATTGTCAGCCCGCCTCCGCAGGGGCACCTTGCCGATTTACTGTAACAACGAGAGTGGCACACAACTTATCGCCCAGCCGCTGGCGAAGGCGACCGAGGATGAGGAGCCAATCGATCGGCCCCAGCAGCCACAGCGTGACGTTGCGCACGACCGATTTGGTGTAGGTACAAGGGTGGCGCGTGACCTGATCGATCACGGCGATGCCGAGCAAGCGTTTGCCCACGCTTTGCCCCCGAGGCAGACCGTCGGCGAGCAGCAGGTAGACGACAGAAACAAACAGACCGAAGAATCCCAAGTAGATCGCCAGCCAGCCGAACTGCTTGGCCAGCGGAAAGAACATGAAGGCAAGCAACGAGATCGCCTGCGACACAACTACGTCGATCAGCTTGGCGCCCAGCCGTACTCCGGGCGATGGGATCGCCGCCTTCATCGCCGCTTGCTCGGCCACTCGCTGCTGGGCCTCCGAAGCGACCGCGACCCGTTCCGCCGGCGAAACCGATCTTCCGGCGAGCACTTGCTCGAGAACCCGCGTGGCGGTCTCGGTCAACCCGCCCTGCGCCTGCAATTCGATGAGTTGTTCTGTTTCCAGCGACTCATAGCGCTCGAGAAGATCCTGCTCGGTGACTTTCATGTCTTTCCTTGTGACTGAGCGCGGACAATAGGTGTTCAGTCAGGGGACAGCAAGCGACCGAGCACCGGCTGCCGGCTGATGCTTGAAATGACAAGTCGGTGACTATCCGATTGCGCAGGTCCGTTGGATGAAGGATAAGGGGCGCTTCGACACACTTCATCTGTCTTCTTCGAACCCATTAGAACCGAGATGCCGGCGACCGAATCCGAGGTAGAGACTCCGTCCGCTGGCCGGCTGGTGATTCGTGTCAAGCTGATTCCGCAAGAGGAGCTTCCTCCTCCGCCCCAGCCACCACGTTTGGGTAAACCTGCGCTGCTAGTAATCGTGGGCGTTGTCGCAGTGCTGCTCGGCTGGTTGGGTATCAGCACTTTCAAATCCGATCCCCCTCCTGCGCCCGCGACGAAGACCGAACCGGTGAAGGCGATGCCCGTCGAGCCGGCCGTGACGCCGAAACCCGACGCCCCGCTCTCCCCCGTCCACGAAGCGGTCCCGGACGTCCCGAAAAGTGCGCTCGACACGATCACCGGCACCGTCAAAGTGTCCGTCCGCGTGACGATCGATAAACAAGGCGCAGTGACGGGCGCGGTCGTGGAGGAACGAGGGCCGAGCCGTTATTTCCAGCGGCTCGCGGTCGATGCAGCGAAGAAATGGACGTTCACGCCGGCGACGCTGGAAGAGCAGCGGACGATGCTGCTGAAGTTCAACTTCACGCGTAACGGCGCGACGGCCGACGCCGACTAGCGAGGCTCGCTCCAACGATCCCGAAACTCCCGATGAGCTCGCAACATCTCATCGTCACTCTCACTCGCGAGCTGCGACTCTCGAAACCCTGAAGCAATCGCGATGACGCGCACGTCGCGCCCTTCAACACTGAATCGAACACGCCACTCTTTCACCGCCAGCTGCATTCCGTCCTTGAGCCGACGGATACGTCGATAGGGATGCGGCTCCGGGCCGAGCGTCAACGTCGAGCGAATTCGTTCCTCGATCGCCAGGCCCGTTCGCGTCTCGATCCACTTCGCTTGTTCAACCGCCAGCGGCAGGAAGGTCACTGAATACGCACTCACCGGATCGGCCGGCTGAGAAACGTCGGCGTCATCGAGCCAGCCATTGCCCGCATCGGGATGTGAGTCCGTGTAAGCAACATAGGGCTTGAGGTCGAGCACGGGCGTGCCATCGAGCATGTCCGAGTCGAGGATGTGGACATTCAAACCCTCCACCTTTTCCAACCGGACTACGGACAGGCCGATGGGATTCGGGCGATGAGGCGAGCGCGTGGAGAACACGCCTTTGCGACCGGAAGTACTGCGGGGCGGGAGCACCTTGGGGCGCCAACCCGGATTCTGATGAAACCAGAAGATCACCCAGATCCACTGCCAGCGCGACAGATCCTCGAGCGCGTGCTCGAAGTTCCGACCGGGAAAGAGCTCGATGCGAGCAGGCTCACCTTGCGCGGCCCGCGGCTGCCGGGGCGCTTCGACTTTGGTGACGCGTGAAGTGCGGACGATTCCGATCGGCTCGAGAACGAGGCGGGACGGGTCACTATCTTGAACGGACGACATGAGGTGCAGGATACGTCATCGCCGCCGCTTCGGCTCATGCCCGTCGCGGCGGCACCACCTCGTTCCACGCTGGATTCGATTTCCACCCCGGCTCCAGCGGCGGCCGGTCGGCGCAGGGAACATATGGCGACGGTTTGCCGGCCGCGAGATCGGGGATGTAACGCGGGCAGTTAGGAAAGATATCGATGGGCGTGACGCGGACCAACGCCTGTGCACCCACGAACTCGCGCATCAACGGATCGTCCAACACAACCTCGGCACGTCCATTGACTCGCAAACGTTTGGGCGCCTCGCCGATCCGAATTAACAACAGCCCCACGAACGGGTTCAGACCGATGTTTCCAAGGCTCTTGAACATGCCGTTGCCATCGTAGTCCGGCCACACCAGCAGATCCGGCCGCACGATGCGAACGAAGCCCGGCGGGCCGCCCTTGAAGGAACAATCCGGATGTCCGTCGGGAGCGGCGGTCGCGAGAAAGAAAAACTCGACCGAGTGAATGAACGCCCGGTCCTCCTCGTTGAATTCGGAGCGGCGCAGACGCTCCACCAGCCGGTCGGCCAGCGCGGTCGAGCCAAACTGCTGCTGCAGATCTCGGTTGCCCTGATGAAACATCGTCATGGGATGCCTCCGGCTCGTCGGGTGCCAGCGGAAGCATACGCCGGTTCGGGCCAGGAAGTGGCTGGTGCGGCGCGGTGGCACATGACAGGGGATGAGGCATGCTACGAGCCTCGCAACTGGACACTCAGGATCGACGCTCGATACTGATCAGATCGAATTCAAGAAGCCGCCGTCGACGGCAATTGCCTGGCCCGTGATATAGGACGCGCGATCGGATGCGAGAAACGCCGCCAGCGCGGCGAACTCCTCGGGCCGTCCGATGCGTCCCGCGGGAATCTTCGGGCCCATGGTCGCGTCATCCACACCCAACTCCGTCAGTCGCTCGGTTGCGGTGTAACCGGGCAAGAGCGCGTTCATCGTGATTCCATCTTTGGCGACGTCGCGACTGACTGAATTGATCAGCCCGAGCAGACCGGCTCGCAAACTGTTCGAGATCACCAAACCGGGTTGTGGCTCTCGCGCTGAGATCGACGTGATCGCGAGAATGCGTCCCCACTTGCGCTCACGCATGTGAGGCAGCACGGCGAGCACGCTTTCCACCGTGCTCATCCATAAGTTGTCGAACCCTTTCTGCCAGTCGCTCGCGGTCATGCGCTCGAACGGGCCGGCCGGCGGGCCGCCGGTGTTGGTCACCAGAATATCCAGCGGCCCTCCGAGCGCCTTCGCCGCTTGTGCGATGAGCGCTTCGGAACTGCCGGGCTTGGATACGTCGCCCGCAATGCCGATCGCGCCGATCTCGGCTGCTGTCACCGTGACGCGAGCAGGGTCGCGAGAAACGATGGCGACCTGCACGCCCTCAGCAATCAACTCGCGCGCGACCGCTTTGCCCAGCCCTTTCGACGCGCCGAACACGAGCGCACGACGATTGGAGATTTTTAAATCCATGGCCGCACTCTCCGATCAAACACGAGGATCCGGCGCGACCTGATCCGCCCGGCCTTCCTGAAGAATCATCCGCCCGTTCGTGGTCGCCGCGCGCCGGAACTCGGACAGTCGTTGATATTCCGGGTCGTTGTACCACGCCTCCGCCGACGCGCGGTCTGGAAATTCCAGAATCACCATGCGCTCGCCGAAGGTCTCGCCTTCCGACGTCGTCACCTGGTCGCCGCGGGTCAGAAAGCGGCCGCCGTATTTTTCCAGCGTCTTGGGCGTGTGATCGGAATACTTTCGAAAGGTCACGGGATCGTGGACCTTCATCGTGCAGATCATGTAGGCGGCCATCTGTGTCTCCTCGACTGGCTCACGCAGTTTACTGCCCCGGATGCAGAAATTTTTCCTAAATGGCCTGTGCTACAGTTTCCGGCACCCGCCCGATGTGTCGAGGTTGCCAGTGCACGCCGATCAGGTTCGCGCCATCGTCGATGGCTTTGAAGCGCACGTCCGGAACCGCACCCGCTTCCAGCTCTATCGCATCGATAACCGCCCGGCGACGCTCGATGAAGCGTACGCCATTCAATCGGAAATCCTGACGCGTGCGCTTCGTTCCGGGACCGACAGCGTCGCCGGCTACAAGGTCGGATTGACCACCGGGAAGATGCAGCAGTTTTGCGGCGTGAACGAGCCGATCGCGGGACGCATTCTCAAAAGCGGCGTTCACCGGAGCGGCGCCACCGTGCGAAAGTCGGACTTCCATCGACTCGGGATCGAGAGCGAGCTCGCGTTGCACATCGGCAAAGAAATTCCCGCCCTGCGACCGGACACGAGCGCTCAAGAGTTGATCGGCTACGTCGATGCCATCGCTGCGGCGTTCGAAGTCATCGACGATCGCGATGCCGACTACGCTCACCTCGAAGCCAGCTCCATCGCCGCCGAGAACAGTTGGAACAGAGGCATGGTACTCGGCGAGCCCGTCTCACCCGCCGCGTTCGGCGATCTTCGTGAGCTGGAAGGACGATTGCTCGTCAACGGCACGCAAGTCGCGACTGGCTCGAGCAGCGATGTTTTGTCGGGTCCGCTCTTCATCCTGGCGTGGATTGCCGGTTTCGCCCGCGCTTCTGGCGAAGCGCTGCGCCCGGGTCAATGGATCATGACGGGTTCGATCATCCCGACGAAGTTCGCGGTCGAGGGCGACACGTATACGTTTCAGCTGGGCTCGCTGCCGGCAGTGACAGTGAGAATTCGCTAACTTGTCTGCCCGATACCACGCACTGTCTGCTGAAGCACCATACGATCCAGCGACTCGATAGGAACGTTCACGAGCAACTTCACGCGCGCCTCGAGCTCGGCGAGCGCGTGGCGAAAGGCAGCTGCTTTTTCCGTCTCGCCCTCAACCGCCGCCGGATCCGCGATACCCCAATGCGCGGTGATCGGCTTGCCCGGCCAGATCGGACAGACTTCGCCAGCGGCGTTGTCACAAACAGTGATGACAAAGTCGATTGGCGGTGCGCCCGGTGCGGCGAACTCCTCCCAACTCTTGCTACGCAGTCCTTCTGTCGGAAGATCGGTTCGCTTTAGGAGTTCTATCGCGAGCGGATGCACGGCGCCTTTGGGAAAGCTGCCTGCACTGAAGCCGCGGAATCGTCCCTTGCCCCAATGATTCAGCAAAGATTCCGCCAGGATGCTCCGAGCGGAATTTCCCGTGCACAGAAAGAGCACGTTGTAAGGACGATCGCGCATAGCTCACGGCGCTCTGGTGGGCTCACAGCAAGGCCGTCCCTTGTTCAACCTCGCCGGTGCCGCACTGTACGTCGTGCTCTCGCCGGTCGTGAGGAACGTCTCCCATTGAATCCCTTGCGGATCTTCCACCCAGCTCTTTTCGCTCTGCGCGTAACAGCAGGTCGTTGCACCCTCTTCGAGAATCGGCGCTTCCGCACGCTGCAATCGTGAATAAACATCGGCCAGCTCGGCCCGATCCTCCACCTGGATTCCCAAGTGCCGAATACCTGCGTCACCGCCACGCTGGCTGATGGCGAAATTCACTCGCGGATCTTCGAGCATCCACTTGGCGTAGTCGTCCTTGGTCACCGTGGGTTCGGCGGCGAACAGCGTGCTGTAGAACTGGATCGACCTGGCCAGATCATCGACGCTCACATGCACATGCAATCGTTTCATGACGGATCGCCCTCAAAGTCGTTTGGACAGGAACGCCGAGCTGGCCGGGCACAAGCCCGCGAACTCCGGCGTCGATCGGATCGCGAGTGGCGCGCTATCGCGGGATGTCGCCACATAGTTTCGGGAGCGGAAGAACGACTCGGCTGTCGTCGTTAGTAAATAGATCGTTGCAGCACCCCGCTCTCGGGCGTGTTGCTCGGCGCGCTCGACCAGAGCTTGCCCGAGGCCGTGCGCACGATGTTCTTGCATCACTACGAGCGAGCGTAACAATGCGTCCGTGCCGTATAGCTGCACGCCAACTATTCCAATCGGTGCAGTCGCCGGGCCCGCATAGAAGAAGTCCTGCATGTGCTCATTGGTGAGGTCCGCTGTCGGCAGCGCCGCCATTTCCAGAAGTCGAATGACATCTTCATGGCGGGGGCCGCGATGGATTGCCAATGGAGTTGCCATGATCAGGCCACCTTCCGGCGCTTGCCTGTCTTGGCCGGCGCCACCGGCTTGCACACCGTTTCACACGCGTCGCCGCTACCCGCACAACAATTCTCGGTCAGATAGCCGACCAGCTCGTCCATGGCGCTGAAATCGACGCTGTAAATCAAACTGCGACTCTCACGTCGCTGCACGATCAAGCCGCAGCGATGCAGATTCTGCAGATGAAAAGTAAGTGACGACGGCGCCAGACCGACGGCCTCGCCGATCGCGCCGGCAGACAATCCCGTCGGGCCTTGCTCGACCAGCAGACGATAGATCCCCAGGCGATACTCGTGCGCGAGCGCACCCAACGCGGCGACAGCGTGCTTGGCTTCCATGGGAAGTACGATATTACGAGAATAGTCGAAACGTCAAGAACGGCGTCGATACCCGCGCGCCGACCCTTCTGCGTGCACGCCGCGCTCGCGGCGCACGATCGTGGCGCAGTGGCCGTGCATGATTTTTGCGCCCACCCCGCCAGCTCACTCATACGGCACAGACGCGACAAGAATTGAGCGCGAACCGCCCCTCGCGCGGATGGATTTTTCTGGCATGCATCGTGCTTTCGCCGGAAGGACAACAACAATCCTGGGGCACCCGTGCGATTGCATCGTTCATTCCGTCTGGCAGCGCTGGCCGCGTTGCTGATCAGTTACACCGTCTGCGTGCGCGCGGCGGCCATCGAATTCGACGCAGCGACCATTTCCGATCTGAATCGAGCGTTCGAGGCGAACACGCTCACTTCGGAACAACTGGTGCAGCAGTGCCTTGCTCGCATCGAGGCCTATGACGACAACGGGCCGAAGCTCAACGCCGTCATCACTCTGAACCCGAAGGCGCTTGAGATCGCGCGTGCGCTGGATGCCGAACGCAAAAGCAAAGGACCGCGTTCGCCCTTGCACGGCATACCGGTGCTGCTGAAAGACAACTACGACACATTTGATATGCCGACCACCGGCGGTTCCGTGATGCTGGAGAACTGGGTGCCACCGGACGACGCGTACGTCGTCAAGAAACTACGCGATGCCGGAGCGATCGTTCTTGGGAAACTCAATCTTTCCGAGTTCGCCTCGGGAGCCGCGCACAGCTCGCTCGGCGGCCAGACACTCAATCCTCACGATCCGACGCGCACACCTTCCGGTTCCTCTGGCGGAACGGGCGCAGCCATCGCAGCCGCCTACGCGCCACTCGGTTTGGGAACGGACACAGGCGGCTCGATCCGTGGGCCTGCAACGGCCAATGGCATCGTGGGCCTGAAGCCCACGCATGGATTGATGAGCCGCGACGGCATCATTCCGTTGTCGCTCACGTTCGATACCGGCGGGCCCATGGCACGCAGCGTTTATGACATCGCCGTGTCCCTCGGCGTCATGACGGGCGTGGATCCCGCGGATCCGGCGACTCAGAAGAGCAAAGGAAAAGCCGCCACCGACTACACTCAATTTCTCAAAGCCGACGCGCTGAAAGGCGCACGCATCGGCATCGCACGAGATTTCCTCGGGGCCGACGCTGACGTCGATTGGGTCATCGAGTCGGCGCTCGAGTCCATGCGCAAGGCGGGCGCGACCGTGGTCGACGTGCGTTATCCGAAGTGGCTGCTCGATAGCAAACAGGAGTTCTATTCCGCGATTCGCAACCCGGAGTTCGCCGCTCAAATCGGCGACTATCTCGCCGCGACCGGGGCAGGTTATCCGAAGAACCTCGAACAGTTGATCGCCAGCTCAACCGGTGTGAGATCGTTGCGCGCCGACGGCGCCGGCCCGAATCCGATACGCTGGACACTGTTCAAGAAAGAGGCGGAGGCTGGCAAGCTCGACGATTATCGTTATCTGTCCGTGCGCGATCACGCGCTGCCGATGGTGCGAATGGTCGTCGAGGGCCTTCTCGCCGCCGAGAAGCTCGATGCTATCGTCTATCCAACGTCTCCCCGTCGCCCAGCTCTGATCGCTCAAGCCCAGCCGCAACCCGACACCGCCTCCGCCACCAACATCGCAAATCTCACAGGCTTTCCCGATCTGATCGTCCCCGCGGGCTTCACGACGGATGACCTGCCGGTCGGCATCTCTTTCTTCGGGCCCGCCTTCAGCGAACCGAAGTTACTGGCACTCGGCTACAGCTTCGAACAAGCAACACACGTACGGCGATTGCCCGTGCACACGCCGGCGTTGCCGGATCAGGCGGTCACGATGCCTTGAAGTCCAATCGCAAGCGAGACGGCGGGAAGCGAAACGGCGTCTGTCGCCCGCTCGAACAGCTCAGTGCGCACTCGAATCCAATCAACGGTGATCCGTCGGTGGGCGCTACTGCTCACCTGCTTTATCGGATCGAAGATCCCGATAGAACAGCCAAAGCCCGGACAGAGTCGATACAAACAGCATTTCCGATAGGACCCGGCTGTAGCCAATCTCAACCGGCCCGGCAGAGGACAACTCCGTTAACAGGACCCTTGCCGCCGTAAGAGCGACGACCATGCAAAAGCAGCCAAGCAGGGTTTTTACCAGGTGAACGAATCGCTGAGCGAGCCGGCCTGGGCCCGGGGATGCGACGTGTACGCTCACCCTCGTTCGTAATAAAGCAATGCAAAGCGCCATGGCTGTCGCTCCCACGAACACCGCACTCACCATCCTGGCGGAAACGACGAGATCGCGTGTGACGAACAGGTATCGAGACGCCACGCCGAAGAGCGCGATGCCTGCCATGGACGCCACGCCCCAGACCATGAATCGAGCGAAAAGCGTCAGCATCCCGCGCCCACCGCGCTGGGGTCGACAATGCTTCCGCGCTCATTCGCCCTCAGCATTTACTACGCTCGCAGTCGGCCTTGGCCTTGCCGCCAGTATCGAGCTGGTTTCCTACCGCATCGATCATCGTTCCCAACACTTCACCCCGTTCGTCGCACGGCCGCCGGTGCGTTTCAGCCAAGTTGCTGACCGCCGGACCGCCACTTGCGAGGACCTCACCATGACCCCACCGAGCGCCCACGTTGATCGGTTTCCCCCCATCTTCCTTGAAGCGATCCAATGAAATCCACAAACGCCCGCAGCGGACCGGGCAGATGGCGGCGGCCTGGATAATAAAGGAAGGGGCCGGAGAACGTCGGCCACCAGGATTCGAGCACGGGTTCGAGCGCGCCGCTGTCGAAGTGCGGCCGCAGCCACTCTTCGAACAGAGCGACGATGCCGCCGCCCGCAATGGCTACATCGACGGCAAGGTCGGCAGCGGCGCCGACGCGGACAATGAGCCGACCGTTCGGCTCGATTTTGACGACCTCGCCATCGCGCTCGAATTCCCATGGGCTGATCATCGCGCCGCTGGGAAATCGGCCGCGCAGACAGTCGTGATTCAACAAGTCGCGAGGATGATCCGGGCGGCCACGACGATTCAAATAGTCGGGCGAAGCGCCGACGGCGAAACGTTGCTGACGTGGGCCGATGGGAATGGCCACCATGTCCTGCTCCAGCCGTTCGTCGTAGCGGATGCCGGCATCGCAACCGGAGGCGAGCACGTCGACGAAACTATCCTCAGCAACAACCTCGAGCAGAATATCCGGATACGCGGCAAGAAACGGCGGCACGATTTTAGGTAGCACCAGGCGCGCCGCGCTGATAGGTACATTCAAACGCAACGTGCCGGCGGGCCGGTCGCGAAAGCCATTGACGATGTCGAGCGCCGATTCGATCTCGGACAACGCCGGGCTGAGCCGTTCGAGTAACTGCGCCCCCGCCTCCGTCGGCGCAACGCTGCGGGTGGTGCGATTGAGCAAGCGCACGCCGAGTTGAGCTTCGAGCCTCCGGACCGCCTCGCTCAAACTGGATGCGCTGTAATTGCTTCCTCGGGCCGCCTCCCGGAATCCACCGGCACGCGCCACGGCGACAAACGCCGTCAGATCGCTGAGTTCCGCCGCCATTGTCCGCCTCTCCGAACAACCTGTATCGATTGTAGCAGATTGTCACACACAGCCCCGCTGGCTACATTGAATGCCTGACGCGGAGGCAACCATGATCGATATCAGTCACGCCGGAACTTTTACGCTGGGTCATCGAAGTGTGAATCGCATGGGTTACGGCGCCATGCGACTGGCCGGCCCCGGGGTCATGGGGCCACCGAAAGACCGACAAGCCGCCCTCGCGGTGCTTCGCGAAGCGGTCGCAAGCGGCGTGAATCACATCGACACCAGCGATTTCTACGGCCCGCATGTCACCAATCAAATCATCCGCGAAGCGTTGCATCCCTATCCTCGCGACTTGACCATCGTCACAAAGATTGGCGCGCTACGCGGCGCGGACGGCTCGTGGAATCCGGCATTCTCAGCGGAGCAACTGACGCAGGCCGTCCACGACAATCTTCGCAATCTTGGCTTGGACGTGCTCGATGTCGTCAACCTTCGCGCCATGTTCGACGTGCATGGGCCCGCGGAAGGCTCGATCGAAGCGCCGCTGCAAACGCTGGCCGAGTTGCAGCGACAAGGTCTGGTTCGTCACATCGGACTCAGCAACGTCACTTCGAAACAGGTCGCCGAGGCGCGCCGGATCGCCAGGATCGTATGTGTGCAGAATCAATACAACCTGGCCCATCGAAGCGACGATGCATTGATTGACGAACTCGCCGCCGCACGCACGGCCTACGTTCCGTTCTTTCCTCTCGGCGGGTTCAGTCCTCTGCAATCCGACGAATTGGCCAGTGTCGCAATCCAGCTCAGCGCGACTCCGATGCAGGTCGCGCTTGCCTGGCTGCTGCAGCGATCGCCCAACATCCTGCTGATCCCAGGCACGTCGTCAGTGGAGCATCTTCGGGAGAATCTGGCGGCAGCCCACCTGCGACTGCCGGCCGAGGCTTTGCAAACGTTGGATCGGATCGGCGCTACTTCCCATTGAGGCTGAAGCGCCCCGGGCCGAGCAGCGCGATCGCGATGGCGGTGAATAGAAACATTCCCTGCAGCTCGAGCGCCCAGCCGCCGGTCTCGCTCAGTGAGAAGAACTGATTTCGGTGCGCCAGGTAGAGCGCGAACAGCATGTTGATCGCGATCACGCCGGCGCCGATGCGGCTGTACCAGCCGAGCAGGACCAGAATCGGCGCGACCACTTCGCCGACATAGACGCCATAGACGGCAAAGGCAGGCAGACCGGCCGCGGCGACCATGCCGGACAGGCCGCCGACGCCGCCTTTGAGTTTGGCTATGCCGTGCAACAGGATCAGGATGCCGAGCGCCAACCGAAGAATCAGCTTGCCAGTGTTGTCGTTCATGAGTGTTCTCCAGCCGAGGTGGGCGCCATTGTAGCCCATCCCCGACAGCGCGCTCCGATCCAAGACTTCGCGGCGGCCTTGTGATATTACCGGGCTGAGCTCAACAGTTTCGGTCCGGTCCATGCAGTACAACCCGGCGCTCGACGGTATTCGAGCCTTGTCCATTCTCGTGGTCGTGTTCTTCCATTGCGAAGTGCCGGGCGTCGGCGGCGGCTTCGTGGGTCTGGACATCTTCTTCGTTCTTTCGGGTTTCCTCATCACGTCGCTACTGGCGGCGGAGTACCGGAACGACGGCATCGAGATCGGTCGGTTCTACGCTCGCCGCGCGCTGAGGCTGTACCCGACTTTGCTACTGCTGGTGGCGGCCTACCTCGTGCTCGCGCCGCTGCTGTGGCCGACGGACGATCGATGGCTCTCCGCGGTGCTTGCCAGTACGTACACCATGGACTATGCAATCGCGTTCTGGCATGCGCCGCTGACCATTGCGCACACGTGGTCGCTCGGCGTCGAAGAGAAGTTCTATTTGTTGTGGCCGCTGCTGTTGCCACTCATTCTGAAAGCGCGGCGTCCGATCGCTTGGCTGGTGGCGGCATTTCTCGTCGCAAGCGCGTGGCGCTACTTCGTGAATGGCACTTGGGGTTGGGCGCAGGCTTATTTCAGCTTCGACACGCGTATGAGTGGCATTCTGTTGGGAGCGATTGCCGCACTCGTCCGCCCTACCATCTCACGCCGCGTTTTCATGATCGCCTGCGTCGTGCTTGCCGTGCTCATTGCGCTACCCACGGTGCCGTCACATCGGGTGGACGAAGCCGACATGTGGCGGATCACGGTGGCGGAGTTTGCCGCCGTCGTCATCGTGAGCTACGCAGCGGCGCATGCGCAAAGCAGATTCCTGTCGTCACGCCCCATGGTCTACATCGGCAAACTGTCGTATGGCATTTATATTTGGCACTTTCCCCTGGTCGTCCTGCTCAATCGGGCTTACGGGCAACCCTGGTGGGTGACGCTGAGCGCGACACTGCCGTTCGCGTTCGCGATGGCGGCGATTTGTTATCACTGGGTCGATGCGCCGATCAAACGTCAGCGTCGCGCCCGGCTGGGATCGTTGGTCGGCTCCCAGTAGGGAATGCTCGTTGTCACCAGGCTCTTGAGATCCTGGAACCGCGCCGCGCCCGGCACTTCACGCTGCCCGGATAAGGCCGCTTTCGAGAAGGCCACCATGCGAGCCGTCATGTGCGCGACGTTCTGATCGCCGAACTCGGTGTCCGAGTGCGGACCGCGGACGACGACGATCTCTTTCAATCCTTTCACCCGGTTGTAAGACTCGAGCGTCGCTTCCAACGACTGCGCGAAGTCCCACAGCCCTCGGCCGAAAAACACCGCCGGCCACTTGTCGATGTTTGCTAATGGCTCGGCGCTCGGCATCATCACCGTGTTCAACTCGACCCGGGAACGGCCTTCGTCGAGCACACTCGCCTCGATATCGGTCGGCGCGGCACGATTGCCGATCGCGCCGTCGAACGCGGCCAGCAGCAGCGCGCCTTTGATGTTGTAGCGATGCGCGGGCGAGCAGCGGACTTCCGGCAAGTCATAGGTGCAGTCCTCGACGAAGTTCTGATGCATGGCCCAGATCGTCGTGATGGAGCCCTGCGACGAACCGCCGATGAGAACGGGGATTTGCTTGGCTTTCATGCCCGCCAGGAACCGGCCGCGCACTGCCGTGCCTTCGATCAACACTCCTGAGGGCGACAACGCCCTCACGCCCTCGCCTGTCTCCAGCGCGTCGAGCGCACGCCACATGTCGCGACCTTGTTCGAGCGTATTGACGTCGTTGTATCCGCCGGAGATGCCATGGCCTCGCTTGTCGAACGTAAAGACGTCGAAGCCGGCGCGATTCAACTCGTAGAGATAATTGCGCCAGCCGCGCGAGCCCCACTTCTCGGTGGTCGCGTTCGGGAATTTTCTCGGCACGTAGCTTGATTTTGTTTGGTCGTAATCATAAAGCGGCTCATCCGCTGCTCGGATGGCCGTCGTTTCGACACTGCGACCGGCGCTCAGAATCACCAGCGCGCGGGTCTTCTGACCATTTGCTCCCTGCACGCCGGTGCCTTCGAGATACCAGCCGCGCAGCGCGACGGGATCTGTTCGCTTCATATGCAGCCGTTCGTACGCCTCGCGCGGCACTTGAAATTCGACGGTGTAAGTTCGCCCTTCTGCCTCCGCGATCGGCTCGTGATACGCCGGCTTCGCAAAGTACGCCGGGCGGCGGATTCGCTTCAGATCGACGACGCCATGCGGATCGATCTTGCCCGCCGCATCGACGGTCCCGGTGACCCGCAACTCGCTGGGCACGGTGACGAGTGGAGGAATGCGGGCCAACTTCTCATTGCAGGCGGGGTCCTTCTTGCACGCCTGATACTTCGCTTTGATCTTCGCGTCGGTGAACTCATCGACGAAGTAGTCGCCCTTGTAGCCCGGCGGCGGGAACTGCGTTCGATACGAGAACGGCACGCACACTTTGCCCGTCGGGTCCTGGACGAAGTAGCCGGGCAGCTGCGGATTGGCGTCGTTATTGACGCGGGTCACGCACTCGATGGGCGGCGTGCCCGGTGAAACGTATCGCGGCGTTGCCTCATCGGCTTGCGCGACCCACGTCACAGCAATGCATGCCAGCAGTGTGGCGCGAGAAAACCCTGGACCCATTCGACCGCTCCGACTCAGCCATCCTCCAAAGGATGATGGCATTCGCCAAGCGCGGCTGGTAGCACTTTGCTACGACTTGGACGTTTGCGCCGTCAGCTTGTCCTGGGTCCGGGTCTGAAAGTCGCTCGCGTCGTGACGTTCGTGCAACTGGCTCGCCGGATCGCCACTCGTGCGATTCACCATGCGCCCGCGAACTACGGCCGGTCGAGCGAGCAGCTTGTTGGCCCAACGCAGCACGTTCTTGTATTCGTGCACCGAGAGGAATTCGCCGGCGTTGTACAGCCAACCTTTGACCATGCCGCCGTACCACGGGAACACCGCGATGTCGGCGATCGTGTATTCGTCGCCCGCAAGGTACTCGCTCTGGGCGAGTCGCCGATCGAGCACGTCGAGCTGACGTTTTGTTTCCATGGCGTAACGATCGATCGCGTACTCGATCTTCGAGGGCGCGTAAGCATAGAAGTGCCCGAATCCCCCGCCGAGGAACGGCGCGCTGCCCATTTGCCAGAACAACCAGGAAAGGCTTTCAGCACGCGCGCTCGGCTGCGTAGGCAGGAACGCGCCGAACTTCTCCGCGAGGTAGAGCAGAATCGCACCGGACTCGAATACGCGGATCGGTTGCGAGCCCGAGCGATCCATCAGCGCGGGAATCTTCGAATTCGGATTCACCTCCACGAAGCCGCTACCGAACTGCTCGCCTTCATTGATCCTGATCAACCACGCATCGTACTCAGCGCCCTTGTGACCGAGCGCGAGCAGTTCCTCCAACAGGATTGTGACTTTCTGCCCGTTCGGCGTGGCGAGCGAGTACAGCTGCAGCGGATGCTTTCCTACCGGCAGCTCCTTGTCATGCGTTTTGCCCGCAACCGGTCGATTGATCTTCGAGAACTCACCCCCGTTCGGCTTGATCCAGGTCCAGACGGTCGGGGGCGTGTAATCGGCGATCGCGTTGTCGGTCATGGGGCACCTGGGGTCGATTTGGCTGAATCCTCTGGGTGAAGAATGAAAGAACCCGCCCCGCGTTCCAACCTCGGCAACTCAGTCGTGCCCGTCAGGCAAGGATCGAGTCCCTAAGGCAGCAACGTCCCCGTATCCGCCACCGCAAGCCACTTGCCGCGATGGTAGCTGTACGTCACGCCGGTGAGGGCGCGCTGGTGGTAGCCGTTCGAGGGAATGTCATAAGTTGTTTCGTAGAGAATGAACGCGGTCTTGCAGCCGTCGACGACGCGGTAGCGCTCGGTCCAGGCCCACACGGCTTCGCGATTTTCGAAGTGGGAGCGTAGCGCTTCCATCACTGCGTCGACGCCATAGCGAACGGCGCCGCTAGCGAAGACGGTGGTGGCGTCGGGATGGTGGCCTGCTCTAAACGTCGCGGCGTCGTAGTCGCGGAAGGATTCCATGTCGACGCGTTGTGCACGCTCGAACTGGCGGGCGCACCCGGCGGCGACGGCGGGAGCGTCGAGTTGTTCGGACGATGGGGAGGCGTGGGTCGCGGCCCAGGTGCCGATGCCGGTGGCGATCAGGCCGAGGGCCACATAACTGCGGTTGGCTCGCATGCTCTGCTCCATAAAATGAGTGCCCGAGACGTTGTACGTCATCGGGCACTCGGGGCTCGCACACGAAGCGATGCTCAGCGATACAAATCGCTACCAAAGATATTTGGCCTGGAAGTTGATCTCGCTGCCTTCCAGCGGACGGGCCAGCAACACGCCGTTGGTGCCGGACGCCGTGCCGAAGATGCGCGAATTGCTTTCGGTAATGCCCAGCTCGTCCGACACATTGGTACCACGCACCGCGAACTGCCAGTTCTCGCCGACGTTTGCGACGACACCGAAATCCCAGGTGTAGTAAGAGCCGAGCTGCTGCAGCCCGGATTGGTCTTGCGTGCGATCGCCGACGTGCGTGTAGGTCACATGAGCGTCGATGTCGCCCCAGCCGAACGGGAAGCGATAACTCGGCGTGAGCATGTAACGCAGCTTGGGTTGACGTTGCAGCTGCTGGCCTTCGATACGCGCGCAGCCGTTGCCGGTGACGATATTGGTGAAGGGCACACAGGCATCGTAGTCCGTGTACTCGCCATCGAGATAGTTCGCCACGACCTGGAATCTGAAGTTCTCCCACAACGTGAGCTGACCGATGAAGTTCACGCCCTTCGACTCGGAGCCGTAGAACAGCTTCTCACCCGTCGGTGCGCCCAGCGCGGTGGTTTGTTGATACTGCAGACCGGTGAAGTCGCGGTAGTAGCCGCTGAGGTCGGCATAGAGGAAGTCGTTCTGGAATTTGAAACCCACTTCATAGTTCTTGACGACCTGGACGGGCGGCGTGTTGCCCGTGGTGCTGCCGCGAATGCCGTTGTCGAAATCCGCGAAATGTCCACCGCGATTCACGCGACCGTAGACGGACATCGTGTCCGTGAAGCTGTAGTTCGCACCCAGGGTCCACGAAGTGAAGTTCTCGTCGTAGTCGGTAACCGCCAGCGTGCCATTACACTGTGGCACGGCGTTGTCGTAGAGCGTCAACGGGTTGGCATCGAGATTCACATTGCTCAGGTTGCACACGCGATTGGTCGCGTCCTGGTTCTCGTAACGCACCGATGCATCCAGCAACCAGCGGTCGAGGCGCCATGAATCCGACAGATAGATCGCGTGGTTGAACGCATGACCGCGCTGGGCGATGTTGAAGCCGCCATAGTCGAGGAAGCCTTGATCGTCGGTCAGCTGAAAGGTCTGGCCGCCCGAAACATAACTCACAGTGATCGGCCGCGCGTTCGGCTCGTTGGTCATGAACATTCCCTTGCCGCCCTGCGCCCACTTGTCGTCCATCGTGTAGTAGGCCAGATACAAGCCCAAGGTCAGCGTGTTGCCCTCGAACACTTCCTTGCTCAGGCGGAAATCGTTGTTGATGTTCTCCAGTTCCTTGTGAATGAACCACCAGCCTTGATGAATGACATCCTGGGTCGGCGCCACCGTGCCGCCGCCCACGAAGGCCGCGTTCACCACCGATCCCGCCGGCAACTGAAAGCCGCCGAGATCGGTGGAAATGGTGAACAGCTCATCGTTCAACGTGGCCGGATTGCTGCCGGAGAACAGCGCATTGGTGTCCACGTCACCGGCATTGGCGAGGAATTTGTTGCTGATCGACCAACCGTTGTCGAAATCATGATCGTAGTTCGCGCCCACGAACCACATGTCCGCGCCGCGGCCATCGGCAAGATCGGCGTTCGTGCCACCGGGATAGCCAGGCAGACGCACATGCCGGATCGCTTCGCTGTAATACGTACCGGTGAGCGGATCGAAGCCCGGATACGCATGGAAGCTGTCGGTGCCGGTCTGGATCAGCGGAATCGGCGTGATGAACTGATTCTTGTCGTTCAGATAGCGCGCGTACAGGACCAAGTCGCCTTTGTCGGATTCGCGCTTCAGCGTCGCTGTCAGCTGACCGCCTTCGTCCGCCGGGAATTGCGGATCGCGCACACCGTCGGAGGTGCGCCAGAAGCCGCCGACGCTGCCGTACCAGCCTTCGCCGACTTTGAAACCCGTGAAGCCGTCGAGACGCCAAAGATTCTCGTCTCCATAAGTGAGTCCCAGACTTCCGGACGGCTCGTCGGTGCCAGTCTTCAACAGAAAGTTCGCGGTCGCGCCGATCTGGCCGCCAGCGAACACCACCGACGGTCCACCTTGCAGGACTTCCACGGCGCGCACCGTGTCGTCGAGACGAATGATGCTGGTGGTTTCGAAGAACGACAGAGTGGGCATGCCGTACACGGGCGAACCCATCAGCAACGACGTGAAATACGGCGCGTCGCCGCCGCCAGGAAAACCGGCGATCTCGATGTTTGCACCGGTCTGGCCGCCGGTCGACTCCGGCCACATGCCCGGTGAGATCTTCAACAAGTCCGCCGTGCTCTTCGGATTCGCTTGGCGAATCTGTTCTTCGTTGGCGGTGACAATGTTGTAACTGGCCTCGAGCTTCTTGACGCCGCCGAGCGCGCTACCTGTAACGACTACAGTTTCGAGTCCCGTCGCGGGTGCTTCGGGTTGCGCCGGTGTCTGTTGCGCGTGAGCCAAAACCGGGGTGAACGCGGTAACCACAGTCACCCAGACGGCGCGTTGACGGAGCAAATTCTTGTTCATGATTCCCCCACGATCGGCGCGTATGTCGCGGCCGTGATACAGGTAACCAGGCGATTGGCAATGTTGTTTTGTCTATCACCAACAAAACGCATTGGAAATAGGTTGTCTACCTAAGGAATTATTACGCGCGAGTCGCCGTGGCCGTTTCCGACATCTCGGCTAATTTCAGGCTCAACGAAAATGTGGCGCCTTCGCCCGGCACCGACTCCGCCCACACTTCGCCTTCCATGCGTTGTACGGCTTTTCTCACCAGCGCCAGACCGATGCCCGTGCCTTCGTAACCGGACGCATGCAATCGATTGAAGATCTCGAAGATCTTGTCCCGGTACGCCACGTCGAAGCCGATGCCGTTGTCGCGCACCTTCAACAGATAACGACCGTACTCCCGACTGGACTCGATGCTGATGCGCGGCTGGGCGGTTTGTTTGGAGAACTTCAGCGCGTTCTCGATCAGATTCGTCAGTGCGATGCGCAGTCCTTCGCTATCGGCCAGCACTGGCGTGCTATCCAGATCGATATGAACCTGCGCGTGGGCCTCTTCGATACGCTCTTTCATGGAATCGACCAGCCCTCGCACGAAGGCGCGGCAGTCGATGGGTTGCAGGCGCTGCTCGCGATGCTCGAGTCGCGAGTAGTCGAGCAGATCGTCGATCAACCCGGCCAGGCGCACCGAGCCTTGACGGGCGCGATCGAGATAGCTGCGCTCCGCTTCGCTCAATTTGCTCGACGCGCTCTGTTCCAACAGCGCGCAGAAGCCATTGATCGCACGCAGCGGCGCTTTCAGATCGTGCGCCACCGCGTGCGCGAAATTGCGGGACTCGCGATACGCATCGGACAACTCGCGCGTGCGCTGAGTAACGCGGCATTCGAGCGCATCGGCGAGCTCACGATAACGACCTTCGCTGTCGCGAAGCGATTGCTCCAGCTCTTTGAAGGGCGTGATATCGACCAGCGAGCCCGCCACTCGCGACGGCCGCCCTTCGGCATCGAGCAACGACGAGCCTTGCGCCAGCATCCAGCGATAGGTGCCGTCGCGATGTCGCACGCGATGCTCGATGCTCAGCTCCGCTTCCGGATGGCGCAGGAACCGCTCCAGCTGCCCCATGATCCTGGCGTAATCAGCCGGGTGCAGACGTTTGCTCCATTCCGTGAATTCATCGGGGATTTCGTGCTCGGCATAGCCGAGCTGCCGCTTCCATTCGCGGGAGAAGCGAACCGCGTTGGTCGCGGGCTCCCATTCCCACAGACCGACGCTGCCGGCACGCGCGGTCACGTCGATCAAACGTTCCAGGTCGCGCCGCTGACTATCGACGGCTTGCAGCCGCTCGCGAGCCCGCGTCAATGAGTGCGCCGAGCTGTCGAGCGCGACGCGCAATTGTTGTCCTTGCCAATACAACCAGGCCTCGCGCGAAGCCAGGATCACCGCGAACGCCACCAACACCAGCGTTCTCAAATGCACCGTGCGTGCGGTCGATTCATCCGCGAGGTAGATCGCGGAAACACCGACCCACACCAATAGCAACGAGGGCACCAGCGCTTCGACCCAGCCCTGACTCTGCCGGACCGCGAACGATTCGGCGCGACCGTGCGCTTTGGCGCTCACCTGCGCCTCCGCTCCCCACTGATGAAGCGCGAACGCGAGCATCCACCCCGCATTGAAAATATTCGACGTGTCGTAGCTGTCACCGATCAGCGCGCGTGTGTACAGCATTCCGGTGACCATCTGTACGCCGAGCGACAGTGTGACCAGACCGTACGCGAGCAGGCGATCGCCCCATCGATAGGACCACAGGAAATAGACCGCCACGATAAACGCGATGGCGATGGTGCCGTTCTCGACCACCACGACCAGCGCGTCGCCGAGCGAGCCCGGCATCCTTTCGAACGGTCGTGCCAGCGTGGTGATGAGGACGGCGGTGAGGCTGCAGAGAATCAGGCCGAGGTTGGCCACCCGCAGCCAGGTCATCCGACGCTCCTCTTGAGTGGCGCGCAGGACGAACAAACCCACCAGCATCAGTGGGCCGAACAACAGATAACCGATGTCGGCGTAACTCGGAAACGGCGACTCGATGTCGAGATACAGCTCCAGAAAATTCCAGACCACCTGACCCGCCGCCCAGGACGTGGCGGCGAACGCGAACAGCAGCCAGGCAACGCGATCGCGTCCCTGGAGCGAGAAGGCGGCGCGATAGCTGCTGATTGCGGCCGCTGAAGCGGAAACCAACCACAGGACGTCATTGACGACCGTCGCGATCCGGCCGTCGATCAGTCCACTCGCGATCAACCCGGTATGCAACAGCAGGACGACAGCCCACACTTTCACGAGCGGCCTGACACCCCTGGAGCTGCTCTCGTGTTCGATCAGGCCGGACGCGGTCGCCGCGTCTGCGAATTTACCCTCACCCGCTACCATCGCTGCCGATCTGCCATACGAGTGGCTTTCAACAGTAATCCTCGGACTTGCCGTCGGTTCCCTGGCAGTGCAACGGATTCGATTGTGCCAAGCAGCAGGCAGCGGCGCGGCCGCCGCCTGCGCTTACTCTCCTTATTGTTCGTCCGGCTTCTGAATCGGCGGCAGCTTGGCACTGATGTCCGACACCTTGTCCTCGCCGGCGATGGCGCAGATCGGGTGTGAGAAATCATTCGCCAGGCTCGGGTCCGGCACCAGGCCGATGTAGTTGATATTGTCATCCCCGGCCGCGCTGACACCGGCCGGCACGAAATCCAGATTCAGCGTGTGCCGGGTCCGCCAGGCGATGTTGTGATCGGCACACGAAGTGTCGCCGCTCACACCGATCGCGCCGATCAGCTCTTTATTCTTGTTATAGAGCGCCAGACCGCCGCCGAACACATTCACACCGCCGATACGGAAGCCGACCATCGGATCGTTCGAATGACCGAAGTTCGAGGCGTTGCCTCGATAGGCCACCAGCGTCTCGACCGGATTGCTGTGCTGTAGACCGTAGAGCGAACCGCCGGGCTGCACAGCCGCGTACAAATTCGCGGTGGAGAGCGCCAACCCTGGCAGGCTGAAGGCATTCGCTGTATTCGCTTTCTGCGCGGAGATGACCCGGCTGCCCGGCCATTGCGAGCCGCGATCGTCGCCGGTGAAAGCCACCGCGCACACGATGCCATCTCTGTCGACGACCGTGCCCCACATGTCGAGATCGAAACCGCCGTTGCTCTGCTGACGCGCCGAGGTCAACGCGGATTTCAATTGTGAGTACGATGGCAACGTCGAGCACTTTCCGTTATCGCTGGTCTGTGCTTCGGCGGTCACCGTGATCGAGACCACCGCGAGTGCGGCCGCGCACCACGATCGTCGAAGGTTCGTGTTCATGAGTCTGCACCTCTTATTCGCTTGCGGAGTGATTGGACGAGGATCACGCGGAGGAGGTCGTGAGCGGCGCCGCCAATACACTCCGGGTATTCCTGCAAGCAAACGTCCAAGGTGCGCCCTGCACATGAAAGAGCGGGCCGGAAATCACGCTCGGCGATGACCGCCGTTCGTTATACGCCTGGCACTCGCAACAAAACAAACCACATCGCATATTCGTGAGCGACACGAGCGTCACTAAGAAAACACGGCTGTTTCCTAGGTAAAACGGGAAGACAATGAAAACATACGTTCTGGTGCACGCAGCTCGGCGAGCGCGAGATCGATCTGAGTCTTCAGATTGACGACATCGTGAAGGCGCTACGCAGGATTCCTCAAACTCACATTGTTTGCTCATCCCCCCTTGGCGCATCGGAATGTCGAAGAGTTGCGGGCCGCCGCCAACGGCCGGCTTTGGGACATCGACACGGGTCACGACTTGATGATCACCGAGCCTGAGGCTGTGGCCGAAATGCTGTTGCGGCTCGCTTAGACCCGAAGACAGCTAATCGTCTCGTCTTCGCAGCGGCACGAATCGCACCGGTGCCACGACTGTCGAGGTCACCTTCCCGGCCGCGTTTTTCTCCAGCACGCGCAGCTGTTGAGTGGACGCGATGGGCCCGACCGGCACGACCATGCGCCCGCCGGGCTTGAGCTGGCCGATCAACGGCTCCGGCACATGATCGGGAGCCGCGGTAATCACAATGGCGTCGAAGGGTGCATGCTCCGCCCAACCCAAATAGCCATCGCCGGATCGGACCGTCACGTTGTCGTAGCCGAGCCTTTGCAAAACGTCGCTGGCCGTTCGCGCCAGCGTCGGCTCGATCTCGATCGAGTAGACGTGGTCGACGATCTCCGCGAGCACCGCCGCTTGATAGCCCGACCCGGTGCCGACTTCCAACACGCGATGATTCTTTTCGGGCCGCGCCAGCTCGGTCATCAAGGCGACGATATAGGGCTGCGAGATCGTCTGGCTTTCGCCGATGGGCAGCGGCGTGTCTCGATACGCGGTGCGCTTCTCGCTGTCGGGCACGAACTCATGACGCGGCACCTTGCGCATCGCTGCGAGCACTCGTTCGTCACTCACCCCGCGATCCGCGATCTGCCGGCTGACCATCTCGGCCCGCTCAGCCGCATAGTCCTCCGGCCCCGCACCGGCGGCACCAGCTTCGTGAGCACAGAACACGGAGAGCATGAGGGCGCGTGAAATCAGACTGCGGGCCTTGGCCATGGGAGTCTCCGGCGTCGATCATATCGACCCCGGCGGAACGAGGACACCCGCCAAATTCTGACAACGCGGCTCAGGTTCCGCTGGGGACGTATTTGCCGCCTACCGGATCGATCAGCTGCCCTTTCGCACGCAGCCTCGATGCCAGTGTGTCGTATGGGACATCCTGCACACGGATTTTCTTCTCGATCGCCAGCACCGCCGCCTCACCCACGGACTGACCGAGGATCATGAACACCGGCTCCATCCGGATCGAGCCATACGCAATGTGAGACGCTGACAGCGCGACCGGCACGAACAGATTCGTCGACTCGGTGGCGCGCGGCACGATGGCGTCGTAGCTGATCTCGTAGGTGCGATCCAGATGGATCTGGATATCGCCCTCGTTGCGAGCGAAGCCGTCAGCATTCACGTAGCGCTGCACGTTGTGCGAATCCATCGTATATGAGCCCAGCCCGACGGAACGCGGCGTCGGCAGCCGGCCTTCGAGATGACGTTCGGTCATGACGAAGTCGGAAACCATCCGTCGCGCCTCGCGTACATACATTTCGCGCGGCCAGTTGCCGTTATCGACGAACTCGTCTTTGCACAATCCCCACTCGGCCATCGACGCGCGCACGTCGGCGGGCACGCGAGGGTCGTTCTGCATGAACCAGAGCAGACCGGCCTGGTAGCTCTTGTGAGCGTCGAAGATCTGCTGTCGTCGCTCGTAGCCCGCGGTGGGATAGTCGTAGTTGCCGCCGATGAAGTCGGTCGAGATCGCGCCGTAATTGTTTGTGTCGGTCTTATGATTCGGAATGGGGTCGAACTTGCGGAATTTGTGCCGCCAGCCGGCGTCCAGATAACGACCCAGCAACTCGTACGTCCATGGGTTGTAATCCGCCGGCTTCGGCAGCGGCGCGCGGATCGCCGGATCCTGCGTCATGCACAGTCGGAAATTGTAGGCTTGAATACGCTTGTCACCCGTGCCGTCCTGCGCCGGCGGACCGGCTTCGATTAAAGGCACCAGACCGCTCGAACGGTCACCCGGCTTCACATACGGATCGATGTTGAGCTCGAAGTTGTGCTGATCGGCGTTGGCGGTCTGCACGCCGTTGTAGGTCTCGCCGTAAACTGAGTTGGCTTCGCGGCCGGTCGTAAAGGTGATGCCGGCCATTGCCATCAGGTCGCCTTCGTAGGTCGCGTCGACGAACATGCGGCCTGAGTAACGGATGCCGTTGAGCATCTCGATTGAGGCTATTGTTCCATTCGTCTTTTGAACTGCGCTCGTTTCGAGGCGGAGCTTGGCGTTGAAGACGGGCTCGATGCTGGCGTCCTTCAACCATCGTGTGTAGATCGCCTCGGCGACTTTCGGCTCGAACACCCACATCGCATCTTCTTCGCCTTCCGTCTTCGACTGCGACGTCGCCACGCCCTTGAAGCCGACGGCTTCGTAGTGAGCCTTCACTTCTCTGTAGAAACGTCGCGCCATGCCGCCAATCGCCGCGTGATTCCCCGTGTCCGCCCAACCGAGCCCGTTCGTCGTCATCCCGCCCACATGCCCGTCGCGACAGAGCAGGACGACACTTCGCCCCCGAGATTTCGCAGTGATCGCAGCGGTGAGACCCGCTGGAGTGCAGCCGTAGATGACCAGGTCAGTGCCCGTCGAAGCCGCTGCGTCGTTGGCGACTTCGTCGCCGTGCCCGCCCGAACCTGCGCGGCCCGCAACATCGCCGCCTCCGCTCGAACCCGCGCAGCCAGCGAGAAAGCCGAGCGCAGCCGTGCCGATGACGAGTCGTGCGGCGAGCCGAACTGTCATTCGTGCTTCTGAAGCAAACGGGCGAGTAACAGACACGCCATGAATCATCTGCGTCTCCGCATCAAGTGACGAGTTGCACGCGAGCGATGAATCATCTACGTCTCCGCATCAAGTGGACGAGCTGCACGCGGGCAATGAATCATCTACGCCTCCGCATCAAATGGACGAGTTGCACGCGAGCGATGAATCATCTGCGCCTCCGAATCAAGCGGTCGAGTTGCACGCGAGCACCGAATCATTGGCGCCTCTGAATCGGTTGGCGAGCGACAACAACCGTCAATTTCAGCTTCTATTCGGCGGCCGCGGCGGGCGACGCGACACCAACCGTCAATTTCACCTTCTATCGGGCGGCCGCGGCGGGCGTAAGCCCGCACGCGGCAAGCGAAGCGCCTCAGAACGTGGCGGCCACGCCAAAGTACACGCGCCGATCGTCCAGGTACGAGCTGTACAAGCGACCGGGGTTGGTCCGATAGAAACTGTTGATCTCGCGCGTGAGATTCACGCCCTCGAACGTCAGCTGAAAATTATCGTTGATGCGGAACGAGGCCGACGCATCCACCTGCCCTCGCTCATCCGCATAATTGCTGCCGCCCGAAGCGATCGAGCCGCCGTTCGTCATGTACTCACTGCGATAGTTGTACGCAACCCGCCCGCTGAACGGCCCGCGCTCGTAATAAACAACCGCATTCGCACTATGCTCCGACGAATTCGGGATCGGCAAAGTCCGGCCCGTCAGCTCATCGATCTCCGGGGTCTCGCTGTCCGCATACGTGTAAGTCAGCGCATAACCGAAACCATCGAACGGCGCAGGCAGCATGGTCAGTGCGTGCTGATAATTGATCTCGACGCCCTGAATCTTGCCGTCCTTGCCATTCACCGGCCGCCCGATCACATAGGTATACGCAGCCGGCCCGGTCAGCGTGTTGTTCGGCGCCTCCGGATGTTCCTCGACCACTTCCACCGAAGTGGTGAACGCCGACACATCTTTATAGAACGCGCCCACCGCCAACAAACTGGCCTGCGAGAAATACCACTCAACCGTAGTATCGAACTGCGTGGCACGAAACGGATCGAGATCGGGATTGCCCGCGCCGCCGGTCATCGACACCGGCTGCAACGAAATGCCGACGCCTGTGCTCGTGAGATCCGGGCGCGCCACCACCTTCGCCGCAGCGAAACGCAGCCGCAGATCGTCGCGCAGGTCGAAGATGAGATTGAGGTTGGGCAGCGTATCGGAGAACGACTTGCCGGCTCGTGCCTCGAGTGCCTGGTTGTTGACGATGGTGTACCCGAACGACTCGCGATCCGCATTCACTTGACGCACGCCGAGATCGCCCGTCATCGGCACACCGAACACATCGGTACCGAATCTCACCATCGCGAAGAACGCTTCGGTCGTCTGCTCCACCTGATTGATGGTCGCTTTAGCGCCCGGAGTATCGAAAGACACCGGCGTTGCGCCGAGCGCGCCGCGGATTCGGTTGAAGTCCACCGAGCCGGTGAGCACCTGGCGCTGGAAGCTGCCGCTCTCCCCAGGAAACATTCCGCCGCGCACGCCGGTGTAATTCAACCCCGGCACTTCGGTCGCGAGCAACGGCGAGCCTGGCGTCGGATCGTGACTGGCCAACGAAGGATACGTCGACAGCGGGTTGCCGCCGAACACCTCGATCTTCTCGGTGCGCGCTCCGACCTTCACCGACTTGAAGAACCCATCGAGCTGATACTCGACATCGAAGTCGGCATCGTGCCCTTTGTTCTCGGCGACGTAATCGACGTCGAACGTCGAGTAGACCTCGTACTGCGACGGATCGTAAATATCGTAGTTCGCGCTGATACCGTAGTTCGGCGAAACATTCGAGCCCGCCGCGTTGTACGCCACATTGGCGACATTGCCAGCGAGCTGCCGCGTCACGAGCACGTTGTCGTTGCCCGAGTTGTTGTTGCCGCCGTCACCACCGAGGCCAGCGCCTTCGCCTTTGCTGACGGACGCATTCACATTCACCGTCCAACGATCCTTGGCCCAGTTGGCGTTGCCGCTCAGATACCGATTCTCGGAGTACGAGTCACCGCCGTAGATCATCGGGCGCACCGTGACACCGGAGAAATTTCCAGAAACCAGCGTGCCGCTCGCATCGATCACGCCGTTACTGATGCTGTTGTTCAGGATGGTCTGCTGCACGGAGCGCACGCGGTCCGTGTCTCGACGCGACTTCACGCCTTCCAGCGTAAACGTCAGCTCATCGATCGGACGCCACTGCGCCGAAGCGTTCACGGAGTAACGCTCATCTTCATACGTATTCGCCCAGCTCATCAGACGCAGCGGCCGGAAGAACGTGTCATTGACGCCGTCGCCGGTCGCATCGACGTTCGACACCTGGGTCCAGCCGCCGGATTGATAGATGTCGCTCGCGCCCGTCGAGTTGGAATACGAGCCGCTGAGCAGCACGCCGAACTTGCGATCCGCGAAGGTGTGCGCGACGAAGCCCGAAACCTTCTCGCCCCAGTCTTCCGCCCGATCCGCATACGACGTTTGCAACCGGCCGGAGATGACGGAATCCGCCAGATCGAGTGGCCGCTTGGTGCGCAGATTGATCACGGCACCCAGCCAGCCTTCGACCAGATCCGCCGACGGCGCCTTGATCACATCCACGCCGGCGAGCAATTCCGGCGAAACATCCGCCAGATTGGGATCGCCGTTGCGGGCGCTGCCGATGAAGCTCTTGCCATTGAGCAACAGCTTGTTCAAGCCGAGGCCGCGCACGGTGATGGATTTGCCTTCGCCCTCGACGCGTGTCACCTGCACGCCGGGAATCCGGCTCAGCGTCTCCGCGATGTTTTGATCGGGCAGCTTGCCGATGTCCTCGGCGGAGATCGAATCCATGATCCGGGTGGCATCGCGCTTCACCTCGATCGCTTCGGCGATAGAGCTGCGAATGCCGACGACCGTGATTTGTTCGAGCACAGGCTCGGACGCCGCTGCACTCTCCTGACCATCGCCAGCTTCCGCAGGCGCAGGCTCCGATTCAGAAGACGTCGACGAACGTTGACTCTGCTGAGCGCTCGCGAGCACCAGCACGACGTCAGAGGACGTGCGCTCGTGACGCAGCCCCGTTCCAGACAGCAAATATTCGAGCGCCTGATCCGCGGTCATCGAGCCACGCACACTCGGCGCCTGACGATCCGCGACCACTGTTGGATCGAACACCAGCTCGGTCCGAGTCTGCCGGCCGAGCGCCGTCAGCGATTGAGCGAGATTGCCGCTCGCGATCTCGATGGTGGTTTGTTCGCTCGTTTGAGCGAAGGCGTTGCCGGCCAGCGCGAGCGCGCACACTCCACCGGTGGCCCATTGAACTCTGTGCACTCTCTTCCCCCTTCGCAGCTGACGGCCGTTGCGGCTCTATATTCCGAAGAACGCGCCGAGCTGAAAAATCCACCAGCGCCCGTCAGTGATGACTCGCCACCAGCGCGAACTCATCGGGACCGCGATACTCGACGACGACCGGATGCAGGCTGGTCACCGCCTCCAGAAACTTGCGCTGACTGTTGGTACGGAACACGCCGGAGATCGGCAGTTTGGCGAGCTGCGGATCGTCGATACGAATGGTCTGCGCCGAGTAGCGATTGAACTCCGCGACCGCCTCCGCCAACGTGGTGTTGTCGAACTCGATGAGTCCGTCACGCCATTTGAGCAACCGCGCCTGATTCTCGGCCGCGGTCCGCATGACTTCCTTGTCCGTCGCAACCAGCGTCTCGCCGGCATTGAGATGAACGCTTTCCCTGGCCTGCGTCGCGACCGGCGGCA
The DNA here is from genome assembly GCF_042651805.1 of Steroidobacter flavus. Taxonomy (NCBI): domain Bacteria; kingdom Pseudomonadati; phylum Pseudomonadota; class Gammaproteobacteria; order Steroidobacterales; family Steroidobacteraceae; genus Steroidobacter; species Steroidobacter flavus. Next base: position 2,058,780 of record NZ_JBHSDU010000015.1, read on the forward strand.
ACGTGCTCGATGGCGCGACATTCTCGACGACCACGCGCCCCTCGACCAGCATCACCTCGACTCGTTTCTTATCGAGCCGGACATCGAAGGCCGTGCCCACGGCGACGATCTGCTTGCCGCCCGCAACGACGACGAACGGTCGCGACGGATCTTTGGCAACGTTGAAGAATGCCTGCCCGCGCAAGACTTCGACGGTTCGCTGCCGGCCGTCGAAGGCAACGTCGAGATCGGTCTCGGTGTTGAGCGTGATCGCGGAGCCGTCGGGTAAAGTCACATCGAGCTTTTCGCCGCGACGAGTGACATAGTCCGCCGTGCCCTTCGCATACAGCGAGGCGACGGGCCTGTCGCGAACGGCGACGAACACACCCACGCCCACCAGCAGCAACGCCAGGGCCGCGGCAATCCCCGTCATCCCGAACCAGGAACGCTCGGGCTGATAACGAAGTGCCGCGCGACGTAGCGCATCGAGGTGAGGATCGTCGGGCGCGGCATCGAGAACCTGCATCGCCGCCGAAGCCCGCTCATAGGCCGCATCGTGCTCGGTCGATTGATTCCGCCACGCTTCGAAAGCGCAGCGCTCCTCATCCGAAACATTGTCGCCGTCGAGACGCACAGCCCAACGCGCGGCGGCTTCGGTGAGTGACAGGTCTGCGGGGACGGGACGAGCGCGCATCATGGCTTCCCGTTCAGACGCAACTCGAGATGGGCGACCGCGCGAGCCATGTGCTTCTCGATCGTGCTGATCGGCATGCGCAGGCGCTTCGCGATGTCGGCGTAACGCATGCCCTCGAGCCGGCGCAGAAGAAAGATGGTCCGCGTGACTTCGGGCAACTCCAGCACCGCCGACGTTGCCTTCTCCAGGCTCTGCTTACCCAGCAACACACGCTCGGGGGTGGAATCGTCCTTGAGGTCGGGCTGCTCGGGCTCGATCTCGTCATGCGCGCTCGCCTGTCGCACCTGACGCTTACGCAGCCAATCGTTGAGCACGCTCTGCGCGGTCTGGAAGACGTAGCCGGCGACGATCTGCGAGCCGTCGGTGTTTACCTTGCGAACCAGGCGCACGAACACGTCCTGCACCAGATCGTCGATGTCGTGCTGTTCCTTGACCCGCTTGCTGAAAAAGCGCGTGAGTGCCGGCCGAAACTGCCTGGCAAGCAGCTCAGCTTCCGCGCCTTCGCCACGGCGTGCCTGTCCCGGCGCATCCATCTCGACCCGACTCTCCACTCGACCGGCGTATCCCGCCCTAGCTATCAAGAACGCGCCCGGCGGGGAAATCCGCCAGCGATCAGGTGGCGTCGATCTCGACCGGCGTGCCTTCCACGACGCGCCCTTCTTCACATTTGACTTTGCTCACCGGAATCACCGAGATCTTGCCCGACGCACGCACCGTGGCCACGCGGCTCTGGTCGAGCTGGTATTCCGAATGGAACTCGAGCGCGTTCTCCGGCTGCACCGCCCACTGCACGTCGTGCGCCACTTCCGGCTCGACTTCGACCGGCGGTCGATACACCCAGCATTGACCCGGCTTGAGCTCGTTGCGACCGACCTTCTTCCACGGCCCGGTTGAGCGCCGCTCGACATGCAACACCACCTGCCCGCCCGGCGCCACCTTCGCCGGGGTCACCGACGCTTTCAACTCGACGGTTTGCTCCCCGTCGAGCACGTAAACGGTCGGGCCGCGCTGCTCGCCGCAACCGGCGATCAGGACAAGGAGGACGGGAACGGCAAGAAGGGTGGCGGATCGCATGCCACTATGTTGACGGAATCATCCCCTCGAGGCCAGCCGGGCGTGATACTTCGCGGGCCGCGCCGTATATAGCTTTCATGGTCTTGGAACAAAGGGACATAACCGGCGCCCGCCCTGCGGAGCCGGCGGACAAAGTGGATTGGGACGCCATCTACGCGGACCAGCTGCCACGCATTTACAACTATTTCCGCTTCAGGTTGGGCGGCGGCGCCGAGGTCGAGGATCTGACCGCCCGCACGTTCGAAAAGGCCTGGTCCGCCCGCTCGCGCTATCGCCGCGACCTGGCCGGATTCTCGACCTGGCTGTTCCGGATCGCGCAGAACGTCGGCACGGATCACCTCCGCTCCCGTCGCCCGCATGCGCCATTGGATGTGGCCGTGGATCTGGCGGCCGAGGTCACGCCGGAAAGCCAGGCGGCCCGCGATTCCGACCTGTTACGACTGGGCCGACTCACGGCCCGATTGTCCGAACGTGAGCAAGAGCTGATCGCGTTGAAGTACGGCGCCGCCCTCAACAATCGCCAGATCGCGGGCCTCACCGGGTTGAGCGAATCGAACGTCGGCACGCTGTTATATCGAATCGTTCAGACGCTGCGTTCGCAATGGTGACGACAGGAAAGTTACGATGCATGACGAATTCCTAACTTCCCTTCGCCGCCCGCCGCCCGCGCAGTTCGCGCGAGATCTGAAGCGGAAATTGGAGATGCAGGAGGCGGCGGCCAAGCGACGCGCATGGATGGTGCGGGCCCGGACCATTCTGTTTCTGATCGTCGGATCGGCGGCGTTCGCCGGCGGAGTATTAGTCGTCGAACGTCGCTCCGCCGAGAAAGCAGACTCGGCGCAAGCGCAAGCACAGGTCGCTCCGGAGAGTCAGACCACAGCCCCGGGTTATCGGGCACGACCGCTCAATCCCACGTTCGTCCCAGAAGGCAGCGACACGAACACTTTCGCTTACGGCAACACGCCGCAGGCGACCACTGCGTCTACAAACAACGGTGCTTCGGCTCCAGCAGAAGCGACGACAAACAATCCCGGCGGCTCCGCAACGAATGCGACCGGCTCAACGGTCAGCGGCGGATTGATCCGAACGACGCAACCGCGCGTGAGGGTTGCAACCTCGCCGCTTACAGAAGCGCTCGTGCGCGGGGCCTTGCTATCAGACGCACGGACGCCCGAAATCGAGGTCGTGGAAGCGGACTCCGCGTTCGTCGCACTGTGCACGGCGCACAGCGAGCGACCGTTCGACATGATCGTGACGTCACGCCGGATGATCAGCGTCGAATTCGCCAACTGTCAGGACAATGGCGGCGCCGACATTCAAGAGATCAAGCTCGGCTATCAAGCGCTGGTCCTGACCAGCGGCCGGGGCAGCGTCCCCATCAAATTGTCCATGAGCGATGTCTATCTGGCGGTCGCGAAACAAACCCCCGATCCGATCGTCGACTCCATCCGCTTCATCCCCAATCCCAACATCACCTGGGATCAGATCGGCCGGCTCGAGTACCGGCCGATCCTGGTGTTCGGGCCGGCCCGCGGCACACCCCGGCGCACCCAGTTCGAAATCCTGCTGCTCGAGCCCGGCTGCAACGCTCAGCCAGCGATCAAGGCGCTGCAATCCGCCAACCCCGAACGCCATGCCGAGCTGTGCCATTCGCTCCGGGGCGATCGCCTGTACACGGAAGTCGAACAAAACGCGCTGCTGATTCCGCAGTATTTGTGGAGCGATCCGAATCCCTTGGTGCTCGTGGACATCGGGTTCTATCGAGCGAATGAAGGGCAACTCGCCGGCAGCGCCCTGGAAGGGCCCGAGCCTTCCTACGCAACCTTCGCCGATGGTTCCTATCCGCTGGCGCGGCCCATTTACATCTATGCGGATCAGGCACGCGTCCTCCGTTCGCGCGATGCCGCTCTGGTCCTGCGCGATCTGCAAACCTTGCGAATTCTGCGTGCGGTGGATGGCAGCTTCGTCGAGCTCGACGAGCGTGAAAACAAAGAGCAACTGCACCGCCGGATGCGAAAACTGTCTGGATCCGACCTCAACAACAAATAAGGAGTCATTCGCAATGAAGTTTCATGCTCGCATTGTTCCGCCACTCTGTGCCGTACTCGCGCTGTTGACCGCGCCTCACGCACACGCGCAGACCACGACACCTCCAGCACGCGATGCCGTCGAAATCGATCGAATCATTGCGGGCACTGCCAAGAAGACCGGCAAGAAATTTCTGGTGGATCCCCGCGTCCGCGCGCAGGTGACCCTGGTCGGTCTCGATCCCGACAACCTCGACTATCCCACCTTCCTCTCGGTACTACAGATGCACGGCTTCGCCGCCTTCGATGACGGCAAATACATTCGCGTCGTGCCCGATGCGAGCGCGCGTCAACAACCCATTCCCTTGCTGACCGGCAACGGCTCTTATGCCGATGCCGAGTACGTCAGCCGTGTGATCTCGGTGAAGAACGTACCGGCCGCGATGCTCGTGCCGCTGTTGCGCCCTCTGCTTCCCCAGCAAGCTCACATGGTGGCGTTTCCCTGCACGAACACGCTGCTACTGGTGGACACGTTCGCCAACGTCAAGCGGGTGGAGAAAATCATCAGCTCGTTCGATACCGGTGAACCGTTCAAGCCTGAGAAGTGCGGAGCGCCGGCGCCGAAGGCCGATTGAAAACAAACATCACTTCATCAGCGCCAGTTCCGCAATCCACGGCTCCAGGCGCTGACCGAAGTTGACTGTCGCCATGTAGCGCGGATCACAACATCCATTGTGTTCGCGGGGCTGGGCAAACGGCTCGACAATCTCGCGATACGTGTGTGGCACCCGTATCGCATCCACATCGATACCATCGATGTATGCGCTCAAATGTCTGCGTCCAGCATCTCCCTCGACCGACAGCTTGATAGCGCCGCGAACAATCGCGTACATCCGCCGATCCGGGTAGAGCGCTCGCAGCCCCGCTTCTTCAGCGGCAATCTGGACGACGAATAAACGGCTCTCGCGCCGCTGCTCGTTTTCCAGGTTGTTACTCGCGTATTCCAATCGATCTTTACTGTCGGCGTGGGCGTTAGCCGCAGCTGCCACCTCAGCCACGTCGCGCCCCTGGATGGCACGCGCGAGGACCTTTTGGTAGGCCGGACCATCCTGTTCAAGCACGACCCACGCCATCTTGGCCGGCTGAAACTGCAAACGTCGCCGGACCTCCTCCGATTCGAGGTCACCGGACACGTCGAATCCGAACCGACGCAACTTCTGCGCATCGAGTTCAAAGTTCCTGCGGTACGCGCCCCCGTAGTAATAATCCTTGTCGAGTGTGTCCGTCTCGGAGACGCGCCAGCGAAGATAAAGATCGATACTGCTGTTTTCGTTCTCCGCCCAGCCCCAGTTGCGCATCTGCAGCTCACGCTCCGTGAGCCGGAGTGAGCTCTCGGGCTCGCCGCGCCTGTTGTAGGCCACGCCACCGAGGACAACGGCGTTCGTAACGACAATCAACGCCACTCCGACCAGAAGTGCCCGCACCGGCGACAACACGAAGTTCATTTCGCACCTCCGGTACGCAGTCGCTTCATGACCACGAGAAACAGCATCGCCGTGAGCGCGATGAGCAGGAAGAACACGAACTTCGGCACCAGCTCCCACCACCAGTCGTAAAACTTGGTGTACAGGAAGATGACGAACAGCGTCGTCCCGGTGTTCACCGTTTCGGGATGCTCTCGACGCACGCCCCACCAGACCGCCGCGCCGCTCGCAACGAAGCCGAGCACCTGATACAGATGTTCCACGGTGCTCGCGGACATCGGCAAATAGCTGCCATTTCCCCAGTTGGCCAGCACCAGCAAGGGCAGGATCGAAGTGAGCAATCCGAACACCCGATAAATGCTGGCGAAACCAGTGAAGCGATCGTGTCGAATCAGCACGGGAGTCAGCAGCAGCAGGAGACCCGCCGGAATGAAGTTCTCAGGGCGCTCGCCGAAATCGAACCAGTACAGGCCGCTCCAGGTGCCGACTCGCATGGAGATGAACGCAATGGCGCACAAGATGCCCGCCGCGAGCAGCAACCGCAGATCGAATGTATAAGCCAGCAGCAACGCGAGCGCAGCCCACGCCAGAAAAGCTTTATCCGAAGGCGCGATATTGAACATGCCTCCGAGCAACGACACGTTCAGCACGAAACAGGTGAAGGCGACCATCGCCGCCAGTTTGGCAAAGTACCCGCTGCTGTCCCGCCGGCCGATCCAGACCGCGGCGAGCAACGAGCCCAACGACGCGACGATCAACAACGTGACCTGCACGGCCGTGGGCAACAGGCCCCAATACTGGTTGAACAGGAAGAACACGCTGGCCGCCAGCGCCAGTGCGCCGAGAAAAGAAGCGATGCGCATGCCCAGCGACAGCTGCTTCGCCTGACGATCCCGATCGATATCGAACGACTGCGCATAGCCCGCAAGCAATGCGTCGTGATGGAGGGCTACCGCCTGCCGTTGTTCGTCCGTGAGCGCCAGAACGTTTGCTCCGTGCAACCGTTCGAGCTCGTCCCGAAAGATGCGAATGTCATCAGCCCGCCGCTGCGCGTCCGCTTTTGAAAGATTGTCCATGCCGTTAGCATATGCAAAGTTTCTCGACAGCGCACGACCCGCGTGGCAGCGGCCAAAATCCTGTAGTATCGGCCGGGCCCGGCCTCACCGGCCCGAGGAGCGCCCATGAAATATTCAGCGTTACTTCTGTCGTTGATGATATTGACGGGTTGCGCGACGCAACCGACGGTGAAGTCGTGGATCGACCCGAAGTCATCGGTCACCATCACCGCGCAAACTGAACCTCTGGTGCTGATTCGCGCCGAGCCCGCGCCCAGCATGAACGAGCGGGACTACGCTCAGCTGACCGCGATCGAAGTGAATCGCATGGGCGAGCGCAAATTGTATCTGGTGGCGATTCTGTGGAGCTCGGCCGAGATCTGGTCGGATCAGCAGAACACCTTCGCGAGCGCTTTCCAGCAGATCGATGTGAACGTGGGCGATCGCACCGTCGCGCTGACGCCATACACCGGCGAAGTCTCGGAGCTGGGCATCAGCGAGGAGCTACCCCTGCCCATTCCCGGCTCGAGCCATATTTATTTCCCCATCAGCCGCGACGATCTTCGTGCCATCTCCCGGTCGAGCAAGATTCAACTCACCGCCCGCGGCAAGCCCGACGCCCTGCGACGCTATGAGGAATGGCAGGACGGCCGCCAGAGCCTCAACGACTTTCTGGGCCAGCTGCCCGAGTTGAATCAACCGCAATCCTGATTCATCTTCTTGCGCCCCCGCGCGCCCGAGTGCACTCTGAAGTGCACTCGGGCGTGTGGGTTGGGCATCGTGAGAGCCGATCAGCTTGTAAGCATTGCACTTCTCTTTGTCTGCGAGCTGCTCGCGCCCGCAAGCTTGCGTGCAGATGATTTGTCCTGGAGCACCCAAGGCGAGAGATTCATCGCGGCACGCGGCCAGCGCGCGGGCATCTTCGGTTACTCGGAGAGCGGGCTGGAAATCTGGGCGTATCCGCTGCAGCTGGTCGATTCGTTCCACGTCAGCTTTCGTCAGCAAAACGGCACGACGGAGATCCCGGGCCGAACCGCGCTCCGACGCATCGAATACCGCCCTGAATCGGTGACTCGCATCTACGTCGGTCCCGACTTCGTCGTTCGTGAACAGTTGTTCGTGCCCATCGACGCGCCCGCTGCGATCGTGACTTATGAAGTCGAAGGCGTGCGTCCTGTCGACATTCTGGTGCGCTTCAATCCGGTGCTGAATCTGATGTGGCCCGGTGGCATCGGCGGGCAGGAAGCCAGTTGGAAAGCAACGGATTCAGGTTATTTGCTCACCGAGCCGCTGCACCGATACTCCGCCTTCATCACTTCACCCGACCTCATCGCGCACGACGAAACGCCGAATGCGAACAGACCGATTACCACGGCATCGGGCCTGGCGTTCACGATTCGCACGAGCAAAGGTGACGCTGCCGAAGTCGCCATCGCTGCAGGCCTCAAAGGCGACGATCCAACACCCATCGCGCAAGAGGTGCTGCGCAATCGAGCGGCGCTCGAACAGACAGCTGTCAGACACTACCAAGACATGCTCGATCAAGGACTGCAAATCCAAACGCCGGACGAGGACATCAATCGCGCGCTGACCTGGTCGCAGATCGCGCTCGATCAAGCGTGGGTCTGCAATCCCGATCTGGGCTGCGGGCAAGTCGCGGGCTACGGCCCTTCGCGCAAAGCGCGCCGCCCGCAATACAACTGGTTCTTCGCCGGCGACGGGATGATCTCCGCGCGTGCGCTACTCGCTGCGGGTCGCAACGATCGTGCCCGTGAAGAGCTCGAGCTCGTCCTCAAGTATCAGGATCAGAAAACGGGAATGATCTGGCACGAGCTGGCGCAAAGCGCCGGCGCCATCGACTGGCACAAGTATCCCTACATGTTCGGTCACGTGGACCTGAGCTACGACTTCCTCGACATGATCGCCGAGTACTACTCGACCACCGGCGATCTGGCGTTCGTGAAGAAACATTGGAACGCGATCGAAGCCGCGTATCGATACTGTCAGTCGCTGCTCGATCCCAAGCTCGGCCTGCCGCTGATTCCCACCGGCAAACAAGGCTCCAACGAACAGGATCCGCTCGGCGACGAACTCACGCTGTCGTCCGGCTGGGTCGCCGCGACAGAAGCTTATGCCGCCCTCGCCAACGCAGCCGGCCGCACGTCGGTCGCAAAAACTGCGATGACAGCAAACCAGCGAGCCCGGGCCGCTATCGCCAGCAAATATTGGGACGAGCATCGAAAGTTCTGGATCAGCGGCCACACGCGAACCGGAGCGCCGCAGGTGGATCGGAATATCCGGCCGATGGACACCATTCGTCTGGGCCTGTTCCAACCGGAGCAACGCAACGCCGTGCTCGATCAACTCGCCACCGCCGAGTTTCAAACCGACTGGGGCACGCGAGGCAAAGCACCGAGCGACGCGACGTACGATCCGAACGCATACGCGAGCGGAGCCGTGTGGGGCATCGGCACTGCGTCGGTCGCAAGCGCTTTCTGGACTGAGCATCGCCCCGCCACCGCCTTTCCCATCTGGAACACGCTCGTTACGTGGCACACGCTCGACTCACCCGGCCACATGCATGAAACACTCGCCGGCGACACCTATCGTCCCGGCGTCGAATCCGTTCCGGAGCAAACCTGGTCGTCCGCGACGTTCCTGAGCTCGGCGGTCCAGGGCTTGATGGGATTACGTGTCGATGGAGCCAATCGACGCATCGAGCTTGCCCCGCACCTGCCTGCCGACTGGAACAAGGTGACGCTGCGTAAGGTTCGCGTGGGCAACGGCGAGGTCGCGTTCGATCTGTCTCAATCGCCGGGCGCCATCGAGCTGCGAATCAGGAATGAAGGCGCGCCAGTGCGAATGTCATTCGATCCAGAGTTGCCTCTGGGCGCTGAGTTGCGGAGTGCGCGCCTGAATGAAAAGGAAATCGCCGCCACGCTCGCCTCTCATCCGCAAGACAGCCACGCGCATGCAGAGTTCGACGTGCCGCCTGGAGACGCCGTGCTACGCATCGGCTACAGCGGTGGTGTTTCGGTCATCTCGCCGGCCCCTCGCCCGCTGATCGGCAACACGAGTCGAGAAATGAAGGTGGTGGGCGTGAACCTGCAACGTCGCATGTACACGATCGAGATCGATCACCTGGCCTCCGAGCCCACCCGATTCGAGCTGCACACGCCGTGGAGAATTGAGAACGTCGGTGGCGCCAGATTCGAGGAGATCTCGCCATCCTCGTACGCGCTGATAATCGATAAATCGCCTGACGCCGATGCCCATGCGTATCGGCGAAGCAAAATCGTCGTTGCGTTCGCCAGCAGTCGCTAGCGCTGAATCCCCGGCACTCGAATCGAGCGCTCGTCGCCGAGCTCGAGGGGAATGAGCCCGAACTGCCGGCGCCAGGGCGAAGTCACATCGTTGCCAAACATCGTCGACCAGTGCTGGCCCTGTTTGTCACGAAACACCGTGCCGTGCCCGGCATGCGGCGCGCCGAGCCGGCGCTTCGTGTACGGACCGAACAACGACTTCGAAGTGCCATACATCATGTCGTAAGTCCCGTGAGTGCGCAGTGGACCGTTCCACTCGGCGCCTGTGACGAAATAGGTGTCGCCGATCTTGATGATGGCGTTGCCTTCGTAACCGATGTGCGCGCCATCGGTGTCGACCAGACGGCGCACCGGGCCGTCGAACGCGTCGCGCTTGGCGTTGAGCTTGCCCAGGTTGCCGCCGCCCCAGAGCAGGTACAGATCGACGCCGTCCTCGAACAGAAACCCGTCGATGCCCGTGACGAAGTTTTCACGCGAGACGTTTTCGTACGGACCTTCCGCTTTGCCGGTGGTCGAGCGATAAATCCAGGTCTTGCCGCCGACATCGCGCTCCATGATGGAGAACGCGATGTAGTAGGTCTTGTCGCGTGCCACCCATGTGATCTCTGGCGCCCACAGCTCGGCGGTGTTCTTGAACGTGCGCCCCAGACCTTGCCAGTTGAAAACCGTCCCGCCCTTTTCCCAGGTCTTCAAATCCGCCGAGCGCCACAACGTAATGCCGCCGTTGGGATACACGAGACCAAAGCCGCCTTGCGTGCCGACCAGGTAGTACTGGCCATCGCCGCCGAGCGCGACGGACGGATCGCGCAGGAACTCGCCAGGCAACTTCGGGCGCGCCGATGCAACCGCGCTGTTCTCGGTGAGAATGTTTGCTGACTGACGCAGTCGTCCATCGGGCGACCGTTCGAGCGGCACGAGACCGACTTGCTCGCAGAACAATGCGAAATCGTCTTCACACTTCGGGTTGTAGCTCGCATACAGCGCGCCCTGCTCGTCACGCACGATGGACGACTGTCCCGCGTGAGGAACGGCGAGATAGCGCAGTGAGAACGGACCGTAAGGCGTCGACGCTTCCGCCATGAACACGTCGTCGGTCGGACTGCGCATCCGGCCCGTGACTTCATTCGCCACCAGCACGTACCGGCCGTTGTCCTTGAACATCGATGCGCCCGCCGAGCCCACACGTGCTCGCACCGGCCAGTCTTTGCCAGGCGGAGGATTGGTCGCGAACAGCGCCGGATTCGGCTTCAAGAACCGCGGCGCCTCTGCCAAGCGCTGCAGGTCCGGCTGCAGTCGCGCGATCATGCCAGCGCCCCACAGCAGATAGGCCGCGCTATCGTCGTCTACGAACAAAGAAACATCGGAAGCATTCTCGATGAGGCACGGCGAACTCGCATACGCCTCGGCAGGACGCGCCACCGACCCGCGCGCCACGCGGGCACAGCCGCTGGCATCCGCATAAGTGAGATACAGCGTATCGCCATGAACGGAAACATCTGGCGCAACGATCCGCTCACCTTTCGCATGGACGATGCCAAGCGAGCGCCAGTTGCGTCGATCCGTCGAGGTCCAGAGCTGAATGCCATCGCGTGGCAGATCACGCAGCACCGTACCGGTCAGAAACCATTCGTTGCTGGCGGCGCGAGCAATCGACGCATCCAGTAACGCTCTGGAAGAAAAGACCGATTCGACCGGCCGCGCATTCTCCGCGGGCATCGTCGTCGCGTTCTTATCCATCGACGGATGATCGAGAAAGATATCGTCGGCAGGCGGCTTTCGCTTCGTCTCACCGAGCGCTGACGCGCACAGCGCCAGCATCACCGCCAGCGCTGTAATTCCCTGTCCAATCCGACCTGCCATCTACGGCTCGCTTCGTTGACGTGCGTCAACCGACGTCGACCATTCATTCCATTGTTTCGCCATCGCCGCCGCGCGCTTCGACTCCGCTGCGATCAGATCGCGAGTCTCGCTGCGATCGGTCGTCAAATGGTAGAGCGACCACGGCGCGTAAACCTTCGACTTCGGGCCCGGCGCACGCGCCACCAGCTTCCAATCGTCGAGAATCACTGCCCGCGATCCTTCGTGCTCGAAGAACAGCGGCTTACCGCGCGACACCTTCTTGCCCGCGATCGCCGGCACCAACGAGACACCATCGATCGGCGGCTGGCCTTCGGTTTTCGGCTTCACGCCGGCCAACTCATAGAACGTCGGCGCGATGTCCATGATGTGACCCAAGCTGTCCACCCGCGTGCCCGGCTTGAGCTTCAGTCCCTTCGGCCAGCTGACGATGAACGGCGTGTGGATGCCGCCGTCGTAGGCTTCCGCTTTCCAGTAACGCCACGGCGTGTTGGCTGCATTCGCCCAGAACGAGCCGATGCCGGCCATGCTGGTGTCCGATCCCAAGGTCGGCTGATCGGCGCCGTAATTGATCTTTCGGCCGTCGCGCGTCTCGCTCTGGCGGTCATATCCAGGCTGATAGCCATGAGTACCGGTCATCGTTTCCGGCGAAGCGCCGTTGTCGGCGAGGAACACGATCACCGTGTTCTCAAATTGACCGGTGCGTTTCAACGCATCGATGACTCGACCGATACCCTGGTCCATGACATCGACCATGGCCGCATGCACCGACATCTTCGCCGAGGCCTGAGCGCGCTCGGTCGGATTCAACTGATCCCACGGCTTCTCCGGATTCTGGGCCCAGTCGCCGGACAGTTGCGTCTTCGATGTCGTCTTCGGATCGATGAGACCGAGCTTCACCTGCCTTGCGTAACGCGCGTCATGCAGCTGTTCCCAGCCGCCATCATATCGACCCCGATACTTCGCAATCTCTTTCTCGGGCGCCTGCAACGGCCAATGCGGCGCGGTGTAGGCGAGGTACATGAAGAAGGGACGCTGTTCCTTGGCAAACGATTCGATATCGCTCACCGCGCGATCGCTCAGCGCATTGGTGATGTAGAAATCCTTCGGCACGGTGCGTACCGGCTCGAACCCTTCGACCAGCGAGAACGGATCGAAGTAGCTGGAGACACCCCAGATCAGACCATAGTGAGTCTCGAAACCGCGCGCGGCCGGATAGGTCGAGCGATCGCCAAAGTCGCGATCGAGATATGCCTGATGGTCGATCCACTTCAGATGCTCAGCCGGATCGGCAATCGGCGTGGCACGGGTGAGATGCCACTTGCCGACCATTGCGGTCCGGTAATGAGCATCTTTGAACTCCTGCGCCACCGTGCGCACGTCGACAGACATGCTGCCGCCGTTCTCGCCCATGCCGACGCGATGAGCGTAGCGCCCGGTGAGCAGGTTGGCGCGTGAAGGCGAACAACGCGCCGAGTTGTAGAAGTTCGTGAACTGCAAGCCGCCCGATGCGAGCCGGTCGATGTTGGGCGTATCGATCTCACCGCCATAAGCGCCGACATCGGAATAACCGAGGTCGTCCGCCATGATGATCAGAAAGTTGGGACGCTCACCGGCGGCTTGCGCCGCCGATGAAGTCTGTGCCCAGAGCGCGGCGCCGAGAGTCAGCGCCGCTCCAACCTGCTTGAGCCAGCTCGTTGCGACCATCCATTACATCCTTACGCGGACGCCGAGGGTGTAGATCGTGTCGTCGTAACGGAAATCGCGATTCAGATAGTCGTAGTCGAAGTAGCTCTTGTAGCGATTCTTCAGGATGTTGCTGCCGCCAAGATCGACGCGGATAGCATCCGTGATGTCGTAGCCGATGCTGAAATCCATGCGGCCGCCCGGGCGCACATAGTTCAACGCCGTCGGGATGTACGACAGGTCGTTCACGCGATCCGCCGCGATCGGACGGGCGATGTTGAGACCCGTCGTATCCTGATCGTAGTAACGCGAACGTGCCGTGTAGACCAGACGACCCGACAGGCCGAACTTCTCGTACAGCAAGCCAACGGTGAAGTTGTCCTTGGACACCCCCTGCAACGGATAGCCCGCCAGCGGATCGTTGCCCTTCACTTCCGTGTCCGCGTACGTGTAGTTCGCGAACGCACCGAAGCCGGACCAGAGACCGGGCAGGAAGTCGAAGAACGTCTGACCGCTCAGCTCGACACCCTGCAACGTGGCGGCGCCGACGTTACGCGGACGGCTGATGTTATAAACGATGCCGTCGATCTCTTCCGCGTTCGCGGCGGTGATCACCCGATCGGCGAGATCGCGGTAGTACACCGCAGCCGACACCATGCTCGGCCCGAAGTAATACTCGAGTGTCGCATCGTAGCTGTCCGAGATCTGAGACTTCAGGTTCGGGTTACCCGAGCTGCCGGAATTGATCACGGAGGGATTGGTCGCGACGACGTAGTTCAGGCCGGGGTTCAGCGCAGTGAAATCCGGACGGCGCATCGTCTTCGCATACGAGAAGCGAGCCTGCAGACCGTTGTTGAAGTCGATACGAGCGCTCGCGTTCGGCAGCACTTCCGTGTCGGTCGTATCCGCAATACGCGGCACGACCGCGCCGCTGACCAGACCGGCACCTTCGATGTGCCGTTCGGTACGCGTCGGACGCGCGCCGATCAAACCATCGATCGTCAGGCCGCCAACCGGCACCGAATAATCCAGCTGGAAGTAGGCCGCATAAGTTTCTTCAGAAGCATCGAAGCGACGCTCCGGCTGGAATGCCGGGTTGCCGGTCGCGACACCGTAGATCTGGCGCAGAACATCTCGTCCCGCCGTCGAGCGCAGGTAGTCCGGATTGGGGATGAGGACCGACGCGCCGTCGTTGATGCGGTCGATGCCAGGTGAGCGCACCAGGAAGTTGGCCGGCAGCGGCAGACCGTCGAGCGAAGTGACCAGGTCGCCGCCCGGCGCCGCCTTGTTGAGCTGCGCCTGTTCGAACAGCGCGCTGCGATCGGCGTAACGAACGCCAGCCTCGAGGGCGCGGATGAAGCCAAACGCACCGTCCAGCTCATGACGCACGTCGAGCCGCGTCTGCCACAGCTCGCCGGTGGATTCTTCGAAGGTCTGGTTCAAGCCATTGCGCAGGAACCAGCCGTCTTGCGCGCCGAGCGGATTGCCGGGGTGCCACGTCATGCCGCCCTCGTTCACATCGGTGTCGATGTCGACGGTGATGTGCTTGCCGATGTCGACGATGAAGTTGGAAAACTCCCGCTTGGACTTCTGGTACGCGGTATCGAATTTCACATTCGTCGGGCCGTTGTTCCACTTGAAGCCGACGGCGCCGAGATAATTATCGACGTCCTGCTTCTTGGCCTGCGTGCTGGTCAGACCGCGCACGTTGGAGAAGCGCGCGGACTCCATATTGCACAGCGTGTCGGTCGTAAAGTTGGGCACGCCGCTCGGGGGATTGAGGTCGGTCAGATTGGGATTGAAGCCCGCGGGCGTCACACGCGACAGGAAACAACGGCTCTCATCGACCGTCAGGCTCTCCAGTTGCGTCTCGGGGAAGAAGAACGGCGTCGCGACGAACGCCGACTGCTGCTCGTCGCGATAACCGGCATAGAGGCCATCCATGTAGACCTCGAGGTTATCGGTCGCCTGCCATTGAATGGCCAGGTTCGCCTGCGGGCGCTCGTACCAGCCGTAATCGTTCAAGCCGCCGAAAGTGTTCGGGGCGAGCACACCGGTGACGCCGTGCGGAGCGCCGACCAGGCTGCGACGCTCGGCGACGAACGAGACCGGACGGTTGAAATCGTTCTTGTACCAGGTGACGTTGAGCAATGCGCCGATTTCGCCATCGCCGACCTGCCAGCGATCGGTCGCGAGGAAGCCGAACTGCGGGTTCACGTCGTCGACGTTGTCCGGATAGTTGGCGCGAGCGGTGGCGACGAAGGTGGGCTCTTTGAAGTTGAACGGCTTGTTCAGACGCAGGTCGGTCACGCCGGCAATGCCGCCTTCGATCAGATTGGCGGTGCTGCTCTTGATCACGTCGACGCGAGAGAGCGCTTCGGCCGGCAAGTCCTGAACGGCGAAGCCGCGACCCGTGGTCGAGAAAATTTCACGACCGTCGAGCGTCGTCAGAATGTCGCCCAGACCGCGAATCAACACGCCCGTGATTTCGTTGTTGGAGCCGACGGTGACCTGCACGCCCGGCACGCGCTGCAGAGCCGCCGCGGTGGTCGCATCCGGGAATTTGCCGATGTCCTCGGCGACGATCGAATCAACGACCTGCGCCGATTCGCGCTTGATCTCGGCGGCCCGCTCAAGACTCTGACGAATGCCGGTGACGACGACCTCTTCTAGCTGCGTGCCTTCCGCGGGCGCTGCCGCCTCTTGCGCGAATGCACCGCCGGCCGAGCCGAGCAAGGTCACCGCCGACATCGAATACAAGAAGGAATTTCTGAGTCTCATGCCTCTGCCCCCAAAAAGACGACGTTGCTTTGCGGGTGCTCCATCCAGCACCGCGCGATTGGTCGCGTAATGAAGCACACGACCTAAAGTCTGACAAGTATTATTTGTCTTATAAATACTTTCAAGATAGGCTTTCCACACCGAGCCGGGGGAATTGACTACATGACCGCACTGAAGATCTCGCGACGACTGCTCCTGCTGGGCGCCACGCTGTTCGCGGCCGCCGCATTGGCACGTCAACCGGATCCGCCAGGCCAGGTGCGCGCCGGCGAAAAGCCGGTAAATGAAGCGTATTTATTCGCGCACATGACTCATGCCGACTACGGCCGCCTCTACTACAGTGTGAGTCTTGACGGCCTGCACTGGTATCGGCTGAACGACGGCAAGCGCATCACCGACGACTATCGCGGCCACCCCGATATCGCGCGGGGCCCCGACGGCACGTATTACATCGCCGGCAACGAGGGCGATTCGGCGCCGACCATTAACATATGGTCATCGCGCGATCTGATTGAATGGAAGCGGTTCAGCACCTACACGCCGGACCTGAAGGCGACCCCTGGTTACTCGCAGGCACTGCAAAGAATTGGCGCACCGAAAATTTATTTCGACGAACCGTCCAGGCAGTTCGTGATGACGTGGCACACGCCGCACCTGGAAGGCACGCCCGAAGACGCCGAGCGATACTGGGCGAGTCAGCGCACGCTGTATGTGACTTCCAAGGACATGAAGACCTTCTCGGCGCCGCCGAAGCGACTGCTGTCGCAGGAGATGGGCACGATCGACGTGTTCCTGCGCAAGGCTGAAGGCAAGTACTGGGCGATCCTCAAGGACGAAACCTATCCGACGCTCGACTGGGTCACCGGCAAGACCATCCGCATCGCCAGCTCCGACCATCTGCTCGGCCCGTACGAGAACATGAGCGCGCCGATCAGCCCGAACTTCCGCGAAGCGCCGATGCTGATCCCGTCGCCAAATGGCGAAATCTGGTACCTCTACTATGAGCAGTACCCCGGCGTGTCATACGGCCTGTCGGTCGCCCGCAAGCTGTCCGGCCCGTGGTATCAGATTTCCGGATACACCTTCTACTCGACGTGGGACAAATACAGCCTGCCGCCGAAGGTCCGGCACGGCGCCATGATCACGATTTCCCGCAAGCAGTACGACGCCCTGGTCCAGCGCTTCGGCATCGACAGCCCGGCCCAAGCTGAACGGCAGCTGATCGAGCCCCCAAAATAATCAGCTGGGGGCTGTCAAGCGGGTTGGCGCGTACAGCGCTCTGCCCTACGATCCGCTCCCATGAGCTTGCGACTTTGCCGATGGCTTGCCGCCTTAGCGGTTCTCTCGATCACCTCCGCCCAGGCGGCTACGCCGGCCCCCTTCGATCTGAAGGGACCGACGCTCGAGGTCACGGTTTCCCGCGATAAAACCACGCTGCCGATCGCCCAGGTGCCGCACCTGGCCGAGGGCGACAAGCTCTGGATCAAGGCCGACTTCCCGGCGTCGCAGTCCGAGCACTACCTGCTGGTCCTCAACTTCCTGCGCGGCCCGACCAATCCGCCGCCGAAGGACTGGTTCTTCAAGTGCGAAACCTGGAAGAAGGCGTGCGCCGAAAAAGGTATGACCGTCACTGTGCCGGAGGGCGCGCAACAAGCGCTGATCTTCCTGGCGCCCGAAGACGGCGGTGACTTCAAGACCCTGGTCAATGCAGTTCGCGGCCGCCCGGGCGCGTTCGTGCGCTCGACGCAGGATCTGAACCAGGCCACGCTCGATCGCTCGCGACTCGAACGCTATCTCGCCTCGATCCGCGATCTCAACGCTGCGAACCCCGCGGTGTTGAAAGACACGACGCCCCTGCTCGCACGCAGTCTCGGCATCAAAGTCGATGAGAAGTGTCTCGACCGACTGCCGCAACTCCAGGCGCCTTGCCTCATGCAAGGACAGGAGACGCTGATCCTCAATGACGGACACAGTATGTCCATCGTCGAAGCGCTCACGACGGGACCGGCGAGCGATCTGGTCATGGCTGCAAGCTCGACCCCGCAAGCGAACTACGGCTACTACAGCCCGTATCTTTCTTCGCTGCTGGATCTGGGCAGGCTGTTCGACTCGTTCCGCGTCGCTAACTATCAATACATTCCGGCGCTCGCGACTGCGCTCAAGAACAAGCTCACGCTGACGCTCAACACGCCGCCCTCATTTCAGAATCCAAAGTCCGTGCTGGTCGCGGCCTTGCCGGCGGTGGAACAAGCGCTGCCTCCGCCGCTGCACGCAGTGAGCCCGAAAGATATTTACTGCGCCCGCAAGGATTCGCTCGTGCTGCCGGTCGAGGGTGCACCGCTGGTGTTCGCGACCGAGTACGCGCACAACACCGTCCTTCGCGTCGCTGGCAAGAACGGCGAAGTGATCGAGCTGCCCGCGACGGCCGATGCCACTCAGGGCGGCTTCCTCATCGACACATCATCGCTCGGCACCGCCAGTCTCGCCGATCGATTCCGCGGCTCGCTGCATGGCTATTGGGGCTTCGACAAATTCGACGGCCCCGGCTTCCAGCTCGTCAACACGCACTCGCAAGCCTGGGCCCCGGCGTCGCAGGATGACGGCTCGCTGATCGTCGGTCGCGCCAACACCATTCATTTGCAGACCGGCAGCGTCGCGTGCATCGATCGCATCATGGTGAAAGATCCCACCGGCAAGGAGCTGCGGGTCGATTGGTCGCCGGTCAAGGCGAACGAAGTCGAGATCAATCTGCCGCTGCAACAGGCCCAGCCCGGTGCGTTGACGCTATTCGTTTCGCAGTTCGGTTCGAGCGAGCCGCATCCGGTCGAGCTGCGTGCCTATCCCGAAGCCGGCCGCTTCGAAAGCTTCACCATGCACGAGGGCGAATCTCACGGCGTGCTCAAGGGCAGCCGGCTCGCCGACGTCGCGAGTCTGTCGGTGAAGAGCGTCGAGTTCGTGCCCGCCGCTGCGATCTCCAATCCGGAGAGCGATCAGCTGCGCATGGAAGTGAAGCCGCCCGAAACAACTGACGCGTCGAATACGCCGGCGCCCAGCTTGCAGCAGGGCGATACCGCCAAAGCGAAAGTCACATTGCATGACGGCCGCAGCTACAACGTCAATGTCGCAGTGGCCGCGCCGCGCCCGCGGGTCGAGTTGGTCGGCAAGAGCGTGCAGATCGCGTCAGGCGGCAACTCGAGCAACATCCAGCTCGCGAGCGAGAACCAGCTGCCGCAAGACGCGCAGCTCATCTTTTCTGTCCGCGCAAAGTCGCCCGCCATTTTCAGTCGTGAAGCAAACATCGAAGTGGCCAGCTCCGATGAAGCACTCTCGACCACGCTGAGCTTTGCCAATCGCACGCTCACGCTGGCCGACAGCAAGGTCGCGGTCGCCACGTTCGATCCCACCAAAGCATTCGGCTTCTCGGCGTTCGGACCGCTGAAATATCGCGTCGTGAACAAAGGGGTCGCGGGGGACTGGCAGCCGCTGGTGACTCTGGTTCGATTGCCCGTGCTGAAGGACCTGGAATGCCCGGCCGATCCCGCGCAGTCCTGCAAGCTCACTGGCGCCAATCTGTTCCTCGTGGACTCGGTCGCCAGCAATGCCGAATTCAAAGAACCCGTTGCCGTGCCCGTCGGCTTTCCCGGCCGCGCGCTGCCGGTGCCGCGTCCGAGCAAGAGCGGGCTTTATCTCAAGCTTCGTGACGATCCGAGCGTCGTCAATCTCGCGGCGTTGGTGGTAGATGAACCGCCTCCTCCTGCGCCAGCGGATGCCACGCCAGCTCCAGTACCGACGCAAGAACCCGTGACGGCCTCCACGCCGCCCGCGCCCATCTCCAATCCCTGAGCCTTGAAACATTGGCACCACGCGACACCGCGTGGTCGTCAACATCCTGTTATCGCCAACATGAATGGATTACGATGAATCCATGGCGGCTACACCATGAACAGCGTGCGTCGAGGCGGTCCGCGTAAGCGCGATCCGGAAGGCACTCGCGACGCCATCCTGGATGCCGCACGCCACGTGCTCGCACGCGACGGCAAGGAAGGTTTGAGCGTGGCGCAGGTCGCCAACCTGGCCAAAGTCAATCGCGGCACCGCCTATCAGCACTTTCAAACGCGCGAGCAACTGATCGAAGCGACCACGGAGTGGGTCAGCGACAAGATGTATCGAGCCGCGTTCGGCGACGAAGGCATCACCAGCACCGGGCCGGTGTCGAGCGAGAACGTGGAAAAAGTGATCTCGGGCCTGTGCTCGTTCGCCATGGAAAATTTCGAGCTCGGACGCATCTGGCTGTACGAGCTGCTGGCCTCCAGGCGGCCCACCAAAGATAAGTTCTGGCGTTATTACAAAGAGATCATGGCGCGCTTCGCCGAGACCGATTACGCCCAAAAGGATATCGACGTCGAGGTGCATTCGGTGCTGGTGCTGTCTGGCATGTTCCTCTGGCCGGTATGGATTCGTGCGCAGGCGCGCACTGCGAAGGAACGTCAAGAAATGAGCGAACGTTTCACTCATGAAATGCTGCGGCTCGCACTCTACGGCAACCTGCGAGCGGAAAAATTTCCAGAGCTGCGCGCCAAATTCAGCAAGCTCGCTTCCGCCGGCTGAGCAGTGTCGCGAAAGCGGCTTTGTTCGTCGCCCGACATCAAGACCTCTTCCGCCTTTCCCGATGTGATGCGGCCAGGGATGTTTCCAAAGAAACAGCCGCACGACAATCATCAGGGGGATTTCGCATGACGAGGAACAACGCGCGTCGCACGGCGGCGATGCTGTCCGCGACAACCATGCTTGCCATTGGCGTCGCGCACGCGCAGGGCGAATCGAGCCCGACCGAGCCGCAAGTGGGCGGCCAGGCGTTGGAAGAAGTGATGGTGACCGCGCGGCGTCGCGAAGAAAGCGCGCAATCCGTGCCCATCGCCGTGACCGCGTTGAGCACGGCCGATCTGGAAAATCATCGCGTCTCGAGTCTCGAAAATCTGCAGACCGTCGTGCCCTCGCTCTCGGTGAGCGCGGCGTCGGGCCGTCCCAATGCGCCTGTTTATTCTTTGCGTGGCATCCGTCCTACCGAAGCGTTGTATGGCCAGGATCCCACGGTCGCGGTGTACTTCGCCGACGTGGTGATCTCGCCCGCCGAAGGCACCAACCTCGGCATGTACGACCTCGCATCGTTGCAAGTATTGAAAGGCCCGCAAGGCACACTTTTCGGCCGCAACACGACAGGCGGCGCCGTGCTGCTCACGCCGAAGCGTCCGGGTCGTGAATTCGGCGGCAATGTGAAAATCGGCTTTGGGAATTACGGCCGCAACGAAACCGAGCTCGGCCTCGACATGCCGTTCGCCGACAGCTTCACGATGCGCCTGTCCGGTCGCACCATCGACAGCGACGGCTATCAAACCAACGTCGCGCCGGGGCCGATGAACGGCTCCAAGCTCGGCGGAGAAAGCACGCGGTCAGTGCGTCTGTCGGCGGTGTGGGATGTGACAGATAACATCGAGAACTACACTATCGTCAGCTGGGACCGCAAAGACACCAACGGTCGCGGCAGCGTCTTGCAGGCGATCAATCCCGCCACGTCACTGCGTTGCTACGACGGCCCGACCAATCCCAACGGCGCTTGCTTCGTCGGCGACACCTTGCCGTCCTACTTCGATGCTCTGGAGCGCGCCCGCAGCCGCGATGTGAACGATGTCGAGAGCGACATGCGACAGCGCGACGAGACCGAAGTGTGGGGCATCGTCAACACGACGACGGTCTCGCTCAGCGACACGCTGACTCTGAAGAGCATCGCCGGCTATCGCGATTTCGAGACGTTCTCCGTCTACGACATCGACGCCTCGGCGATCCCCGGCATTCTCACTTCGGTGCAGACTGCGACGCTCGAGCATGCGAGCTATGAACTGCAGCTGTTGGGCTCGGCGTTCAACGGACGCTTCGACTGGGTCACCGGTTTGTATTGGTACTACGAGGACGGCGTGCAGAACTCGCCAGGCGACGTGCTCGCGGGTGTCAATCCAAACAATCCGTTCATGCAGCTCGGCGCTGTTCACAACAACAGCTACTCGTTCTTCGCTCAAGGCATTTTCCGGCTGACGGATGCCTTATCACTCACCGCCGGCGTGCGCTGGAACGACGACGAGAAGGAAATGAAATTGAGCAGCAAGACGCCCGCCGCGTGCTCGCTGCGCGATCTGAACACTGGCGCGCTGCTGCCTTCGGATCAGTGCTCCGTCACGCTGTCCGACTCGTTCTCGCAGCCCACCGGCACGCTCTCACTGGACTACAAGTTTCGCAATGACGTACTGATCTATGCGGCCAGCCGACTCGGCTATCGTTCAGGCGGTTTCAACTTGCGCGCGACAACGCCGGTGGAATATGCGCCGTTCGATCCCGAGACCGTCATCGACCTGGAGCTCGGTGTCAAAGCCGACTGGTTTGTCGGCGCCTGGCGGATGCGTAGCAACGTCGCGGCGTACAACCAGTGGTACGACGACATTCAACGCACCGTCGGCGTCACCAATCCCATCGGCGTGCCCGGCTCCGCGATTCAGAATGCGGCGAAGGCAAAGGTGTTCGGCATCGAAGTCGAGCAGACGATCGCGCCGACCGACCACCTGTCGTTGCAAATCAACTATGCGTACACGAAACCTGAATACGACAATTGGGTCGATCCCTTCACCGGCGACGATCTGACTGACACGCCCTTCCACTTCACGCCCGAGCATTCGGCGGCCGCGTCGCTGACGTACACGGTGCCGATGCAGAGCGCCGGCGAACTGCGATTCTCGGCCAGCGCGTCTTATCGCAGTCACGTATGGATCAATTCGCTGCAAACCATCCAGGCCATCCGGCGCACGCCGGCGGAAATCCTGCCGTATATGCAGCAGGACGCTTACACGCTGCTCGATCTGTCAGCGGGGTGGACCGGCGTGATGGGCAGCAAATTCGACATCGGCGCCTACGTCAAGAACGTCACCGACAAGGAATATTCCCTCGGCGGCATTCAGCTGTACGAATCGGCCCGTCCGGACATCCGGCCGTTCGGCATCGTCACCAAGGCGTACGGCGAACCGCGCACGTACGGCGTGGAGCTTCGCTACAACTTTTAGAAAAACAGCGCGGGTCGAGACCTCCTGTCTCGGCCCGCGCCGGGTTGAAAAAAGAATAGGCCCGTTGCGCTACGCTGTCCTGCTACGCGCAAGCTCAGGGTGTACCTCCATGTACACCCGCTCGTCGGAGCGAAGCAGTGCTCCGCTGAAAGACACCGCCGGGCCTCTGTGCCCGTGGGGGTTCTATCCTGCTTCGAATAGGCGCCGGACTGCAGGCCTATCCGTCTTTAATGAAGGCGTCGTCGGCAGCATGTCGACGAATCGCCACTCGACCGGAATGTGCGTCGAAAGAATGTGATCGCGCAGATGCGCTTCCAAATCAGCGACGCTCGGCTGCTCCGCACCGGGCTTGAGTTGAATCGCGACCGCGGGCACCTGACCAAGGCGCTTGTCCGCCAACCCAACGACGGCCGCCGCTGAAACCCTCTCGTGAAGCATCAGCGCTCGCTCGATCGTCTCGGGCAGCAGCTTGAAGCCACCCCGCATGATCGCCCCGTCAGCGCGGCCGCGATGAAACAGGAATCCATCCTGATCGATCACCGCGATATCGGAAGTGCGAATCCACTCAGGCCCGATGCGAGGTGAGACGACTTCGAGAATGCCTTCCTCTCCCGCCGCCAAAGTCGCGCCAGTGTCTGGATCGATCACTCGCAATTGCACGCCCGGCAGCGCACGCCCGACGCTGCCGAACTTCTGCTTGCCCCAAGTCGCGTGCAAGTCGGCGCTCATCGCAGTCACCGGGCCACCGAACTCCGTGGCGCCATACGACAGCAGAATGGGAATGCCGTAACGCTCCTCGAATGCCTTGTGAGCGCTCGGATCCAGCGCCGCCGCACCGGTCCCGATCGCGCGGATACTCGACAGGTCCTCGCGGGGAATGTTTGCATCGAGCACCATCTGCACACCCGCGGGCGGCAAACCGCTCACCTGTGGCCGATGACGGACGGCGTGATCGTGCCATCCGGACACCGTGAACCTTTCCATCAGCACCGCTCGCTGCCCTTTCAACAGCGCCGGCAGCGTCGAGTACACGCCCGAGATATTTCCCAGCGGCATCAGGAACAAGGCCGGCGCCAGCTTCAAAACATCGTCGGTCGAGCTCGACGGGAGCACGCTCGTGCCCACCATGTGTTTCGCGATCAAGTCGTAGCTGATCGCGAACTGCTTCGGCGGTCCCGTGGTACCGCTGGTGAGAATTTCTATACGAGGCGCAGTCGGCGCGGACGGATCAGCCGGTCGCTTCGTCCGCTCGCAGCCGGGAACCGCCGCCGCCTTCATTTCCTCGAGCGCGATTGCCGCGGTTCCCTCGGCTCGAAGCACAGCGACCAGCTCCGCCGAGTAGTCCTGAGCGGCGGCGATGATTACCGCGGGCTTCAGCCGCTCGACATCTCGCGCCAAGGCAGTCGCCGACTGAAATGCGTAGAGCATCCGAATCGAACGATCCTTCGCAATCAACCCAAGCAGCGCGCCAATCGCAGACGGCCGATTCCGAGGTACGAACGCGATGGGCGCACCTGAATCGACACCACTTGCATCGAGCAACACACTCAACTGATCGGCGACCTGCCGCAAGTCACCCCAGGTGATCCAGCGCTTCTCGAACTCAATGGCCGGTCGCGAGGCCTCTCGCGCCAACGCCTGCTGTGTGAGTTGCTGAAGCTCGCTCATCTCAAGCCGGAGTTTCAGCGAGCCTGCGCGCAGCCAGCTCGCGCAGTGGCGCCGTCTTCACCTTGTTCGAGGCGGTGAGCGACAGGTCCGACTCCTGCAAGAACAGCACACGACGCGGCACCTTGTAGCTCGACAAACGCTTCGACACGAATGCTCGCACCGACGCCTCATCGATAGCCGCGCCGGGATCAGCCACCACGCACGCGACTACCATTTCACCGAGCTTGTCGTGCGGCACGCCGACCGTTGCAGCCACCTTGACGCCGGGACACTCGGCCAACACGGCATCGATTTCGAGCGGCGACACGTTCGCGCCACCGGTCTTGATGATGTCGTTGAGCCGCCCCTGCCAGTGCAACCGACCTTGATCGTCGACGAAGCCGCCATCGCCGGTACGGAAGAACCCTTCCGCGTCGAATGTTTCTTCGGCGGGAACGCGCAGGTAGCCGAGCATGAGCGTCGGGCCCTTCACCGCAATCTCACCATTCTCATTCCGCCCCAGCACCTTGCCGCTCAGCGGATCGACGATGCGCACGGTGTTGCCGTCGAGCGGAAAGCCGTGATTGCCATCAGCGATGGCTGGATCCGTGCCGCTGAAGTGCGAAGTACAAACCGTCAGCGTCTCGGTGTTTCCATAGCACGCCATCGGCTCCTGCCAATTGGCCTTCACCGTGGGATGCGAACGCAGCGGCGAGGTCTCACCGACATATCGCAGAGAGCTCAGGTCCGTGTCGGCATACGTGGGATCGTCCGCCAGCCGCGCCCACTGATGAGGCCACGCGACTGGATAAGTCACGCGCTCGATCTGCATGAGCTTGAGCGCTTCGGTGGGATCGAAGTATCGCTGCAAGATCAGGCACCCGCCGGCCGACAACGTCGAGCCGATGGCCTGGGTGAAGTTGCCGGACCAGAAGAAGCCGTTCGCCGACCACGTGCGGACTTCGGAATCAACCGCCGTGACCCGACTCCATCGCCAGCATTGAATCGCAGCGGCTCGATGAGTGTGCAGCACCGCCTTGGGCTTCGCGGTGGACCCGGACGAGAAGAACACCATCGAACGATCCGTCGGCGCGACCTCGGCATCGAGCGCATTGACCACGGCGACTGACGCCCGCAAATCCCCGTGCACGAAATCCTTCCAGGACTCGATCGCGCCCTTCGTGATCGTCCCATCGATGCACACCGCCCGGCGCAGGAACGGCAGCCGCGTCGAGTGCGCGATGCCATCGCTCGTCGACAGCTCCGGGCACAATGCGATCAAATCAGCGCCAAAGTCACGACTCAGAATGGAACGCTCGAAGATCAGCAGCGAGACATCGCCAATGCGCAGTTGATATTCGAACTCCTCGCTCTTCGCGAACGTGCTCAAAGCGACACAAGTGCCACCGGCCAGCGCGATTCCGAACGCCGCACTCACCCACTCGGGGCGATTCGTCGCCAGCAAGCCGACGCGCGTCTCTTTGGTTACCCCACGAGCCACGAGCGCCTGAGCAATCGCAAACGCCTCGCTCCACAGCTGAGCATACGTGTACCGCACAACCGGTTGGCCGGCCGAGTGGAACACCATGACTTCCTTGTCGCCATTGCGACGACACACCTCACGGAAGAATCCTCCCAACGTCAGCGGGCCAAACGATGCATCGGCTAACGCGGGGCCGCGAACTGTAGAGTCGGTCATGATGCTGGCTTCTGCGCGTGCATGCGCGCCAGGACTGCGGGATCGACCGGTTCGACGCCCGGCTCCACCTGTGCGCCAAACGTCTTGAACACCATCGCCAGCAAATCGTAACAGCCGACACAAAAGACGATGTCCATCAGCTGCGTCGGCGTGAAGATCGCCGACAGTCGCGCATACGTCTCGTCGCTGATGCACGCGTCCGTGTGCAACTCATCGACGGCACGAACCAAGTCCGCATCGCCCGCATCCCAACCCGACGCATCCGGCCCTTGCTGAATGCGCTCGATCTCTTCATTGGTGAGACCGGCTCGCAATCCCAGCACGACGTGCTGAACGAACTCATACTCGGCGCGCCGCAGCCAGCTGATGCGCAGGATCAGAATCTCCCGAATGCGTCGGGACACACTGCTCGCACTCGCGACGTGATTGTTGAAAGTCAGAAACGCCTTGGCCAGTGCCGGATGTGAAAGGATCACCCCCAGTCCATGCATCCCGCGGGCACCGCCCTGCTTGTAGGTGGACAGCACGAAGTCCCGGCCGTGAGGAAACGCGCCCACCGCATCGAGCACGGTGGCATTCCAATCGGGCGGCAGAACCGGCGCGACACGAGGAGTCAACTGAGTTTGTTTCATAAGGGCCTGTGAACACTCATTGGATGGGCTGCGACGAGCTATTGCGGTTCAGGGCTAGGCGGGACGACCGCCGTGTACTCTGCAGTACATAAGGGAGGAGCAACGACGTCCTGAACCGCAATAGCTCGTCCCATATGAGGATATTTATTCATTGTATGGGTTGCGCCTCGAATCGCCTGCCGCTGCGTTACAAAGCTTGCCCATATCAACATATGGGCTGCGCTTTGCGCCTTGCTGCAGGCGATTGGAGGCGCAACGCAGCCCATCCAATGAGTGTTCACAGGCCCTTATCATTCCGCGGTCAGATACCGATCCAGCTCCTGATGCATGTTCAGGATCAACTTCTCCTGCTCCACCGCCAGCCAGGTCTGTCGCATGGCGCGCGAGTGCAATCCCTTCTGGATGCGAGGAATGTTGCCGAGATCCTGACGCGGGATGAGTCGCAGCTGCTCCGGATCGTGCAGATCGGTGACAGGATCGACCGACGGACGCGTCAGCTTGGCCGCCGCTGGATATGTTTTGGTTGAATAAATCTCGAACGTGCACAGGTCCGGATCGACCGGGTCCGGCAGCACGCGATAGATCATCGCGTTGCCCGCCTGCGGCAGGATCATCAGATTCGGAAAGATAAATACTTCGCCGCCCCACATGCCGAGAATTTCGGGCACAGGCTTGGGCATCGGCCGCTGTTCCATCGCAGCCTTCGTATAAAGCGCCTTCACATACTCGCCGCCGAGCGATGAGCCTTCCGGAATCGGCTTGCCGCGCAAAGACCGGAGCACTTCGACATCCTCCTTCAACACCATCGCGTCCATGCCATCGACCAGCAGCATCAACCGATTGGCCATGTCCTCCAGCGGATCGCCCTGCTGTTGCTGCTTGTTGATGTGACCGGCCATCGGCGTCTTCTTGCCGCCGTAGAAGCGACCGTGTCCGTGCGAATAGGTTTCATACGCGACGTAACTATGCGTGAACTCAGCCTGATCGCGCAGACCGCGCACCACTTCCGCTCCGCCCTTCTCCAGCTGCGGATGGGTCATCGGCACGTGGAACGCTTCGAAGAACGCTTCCTGCGCCACCTTCCAATTGGCCGGCACCGGAATCGACTTCCACCAGTAGTGGTGCATGTCCTTGATCGCGAGCCCTTCGACGATGTCCTTCACCGGCGCGATGAACTCTTCGAACGGCTGAGCGTTACGATCGAAGTTGATGAACACGAACCCGGCCCACACCGCGACCTTCACCTGCTTGAGCGCGACATCGCTGTTCTGCAGCTGACCGCCGCGAAACTCCTGGCGCTCCAGCACGAACTGGTTCTCACCCTGCAGGTTCCAGCGCCAGCCGTGGAACGGGCAAATGATCTGTGAGTGCTCGAGCTTGCCGCAGCCCTCGCCGAGCGCCGTGCCTCGATGCGGACAAACGTTGTGATACGCCTTCACGGTGGACTCGTCGGCGCGCACCAACAGCACCGACTGATCGCCGATGTTGTAGACGGTGAAGTCGCCCGTTTCCGGAAGCTCATCGAGTCGCGCGGCAGCCTGCCACGTGCGGCTCCACAACTTATCGAACTCCAGCTTCAGAAAGCCAGGATCGATGTAGCGACCGACGCTGATGCCGTGAGGCATGGTCCGCCAGCTCGGCGGCCACTCCGTGCTGCCGCTCGACGTCGATGGTTTGCTCAGCGGTGCGACACTCATTGTGCTTTCCCCGGTAGCCACTGCGAAGTGAGAGCGAACTCGGACAGATATTTGGTCGAGCTCCAGCCGCCGTCGACGACGATGGTCTGGCCGTTGATGAAACTGCCGCCTGGCGAGCACAGAAAGGCGATGGTGCTGGCGATGTCTTCGACCCGGCCGAGGCGCTGATGCGGCGTCATCTCCACATTGATCCGCTTGAACACCGGATCGTCGAGACGGCCTTCGGTCATCGGCGTCACCGTTACGCCCGGAGCCACAGCATTGCAACGAATGCCCTGCGCTCCGTACTGACAGGCGATGTGCATGGTCAGCGCAGTCAAGCCGCCTTTCGCCGCCGAATACGCGCCGCCTCGTCGGCCGCCGATCATGGCGAACGTCGATGTTACATTGATGATCGCCGAGCCCGGCTTCATGTGAGGCAACACGTCGCGCGCCAGACGAAACGGTGCACGCAGCATCAGCCCGAGAAAATAGTCGAGCGAGGCGTCATCGGTTTCGTGCAGAGGCTTGGGACTGCCGACGCCGGCGTTGTTGATCAGGAAGTCGATCTGTCCCCACCGAGCTAGCGCCATCTCGACGACTCGCTTGGGCGCATCGTCCTGCGTGAGATCCACCGCGAGCGTCGCGACGCGATCCGGTGCGTTGATCGCCTGGGCCAGTTGCTCCAGCTTCTTCTCGTCGCGCCCGACGCCGAGCACAGCCATGCCCATCTCGGCCAACTTCACTGCTGTACCAAAACCGATGCCGCTACTCGCACCTGTGACAATCGCCACTTGCATATCAATCGCTGACCTTCGTGTTCGCGACGCGTCGATCGGTGGCATCCAGCCCGCCGGCGATGGCTACCAACAGTTGCGCACGCTCTAAATAAAGTTGCGGATCAGGCTGAGCTCCGACCGGCGCGCCGCCGTGGATCTGAACATTCTTCGCCGCGTTCTCCAGCGCGGCCGAGCCGGCAACAAACAGCGCGCTGTCGACTTGTAACGCCGCGTCTTCTCGTTCTTCGTCGATCGCCACGGCCGCGAAGCTCACTTGATCGCGAGCACAGCGCGCGGCGATCGCCATGTTCGTGCAGTGCTGCCTGACTGTCTCGAAGCTGCCGACTCGCGCAACGCTCATATCGAGCGTCGCTTCGGCGATGCCTGCCAATGCGGCGGCATCGATGAGACGCAATCGAAGCTGCTGGGCTGAATCGAAACGCGCCAGGGGCTCACCCAAGTTGGTCGTGCTACGCAGATGCGCGAGCCACAGATGGTGATCGACGCTGGCGCTGGGATCTTTCAACTCGTACAGCGCGGCGAAATCGCGATCGCGCACCAGGACCAGATCGGCGAGCGGATCTTCGACAATGACGATGCGCTCGCCACGACGGTACGCGGCCGCGACTCGTCGCTCATTCAAGTCGATGCGAGCATGCAGTGCGCCGATGGTCGCGAGCAGCGCCGGTGCCGCCAACCGTCGTCCCAACCCGACGACGATCAACGCCTCCTCGGCGGCTCCGAAACCGCTGCCACATCGCGCTCCACTGACGCCCATCCCGACCATGCCGATGTCCTCGAGGCTCGCGACGAGCGCCAACACATCGGCGCCGGGGTGATAGCGGGACTCAGCCTCCACAGATCTGCCTCGCCATGAGATGGCGTGAAGCTATCGTGCGAGGCCCGGGGTGTATTGATCAGTCAGGACGGGGCTTTGACACCGCACGACAGCCCGCGATATCAACGGGTTGCCACGTCGGATACGGCCCGAGGCCGGCCACCAGCCAGCCGCTGAGCAGCCCGATGGGAATGCCCGCGAGCAGCAGCACGGTGTAGTTACCAAAGTGATCGTACAGCGCGCCCGCCACGATGGGCCCGACGCCGGTCGCGAGCGCCATCAGGCCGGCCATGATGCCGAAGATCTTGCCAAAGTGACGCAAGCCGCCGTAACGCGTCGTGAGATACGTGCAGATTTGCAGATACGCGCCCGCGGAGTAGCCGAAGATCATCATCGACGCGACGATGAGCGTCGGTGTGCGAATCGGATCCAGCAATAGCAAACATGCGAGCGCAGGCAGCGACAGGCAGATGCCGCCGATCCATCCGCTCTGCCATCGGTCCATCATCCAGCCGGTGAGCAGCTTGCCTGTGATACCCGCGATTCCCGCCGATGCCGCGATCTGCGCGGCGACTTCACGCGTCAGGCCGGTCTGCGTGAGGATCGGGACCTTGTGCACAGTCACTGCGACGCCGAGGAACGATGTGATGAACAACGCGGCGGCGATTCTCAGCAGGGCCGGGTCGCGTATGCCTTCGGCCAATGTGAGACCGCTGAGTGCGGCTCGATTGTTTGATGCGGACGGAGTGCGGCGTTCGTGATCGCGCGCGTCGAAGAAGAACGGTAGCAGCAGAATGAGCACGACACTGCCCCATCCGAGCCCCATCCACAGAAACGCCTGCCGCCAACCGTAACCATCGATGAGCCACTGCGCGATCAGCGGCGTGATCGTTTGCGAAATGGCCGCGCCACTGAGTACGACGGCTAGTGCCAATGCACGGCTCGATTGAAATACGCTTGAGACGGCGGCGGTCCACACCGTCGTCTTGATGGCGATAGCAACGATGGCATAGCACACCCACAGCACATACCACTGCGTGAGCGACCCCGTCGCCAGGCTGAAGCCGGCGAATGCGATTGCACTGAGGATGATTCCCGGAATGCCCAGCCGCCGCGATCCCCAGCGGTCGATCAATGCGCCGGCGAACGGGGACAAAGGCACGGCGAATAGCGCGACGATGGAGAGGCCCAGCGACATTTGCGCGCGGGTCCAGCCGAATTCGTGGCTGAGCGGTTCCATGAACAAGCCCATGGAGTAGACCGCGACCGTCGCGAACGAGAGCCCGGCCATGGCGGCAATGACCATTGGCCAATGCTCGCGCCACTCGGACAGCGCAGAACTGTCCGCAGCCGCCGCCGAAGGCGGCGAGGCTGCACGCACGGCGGCGTCGGGCTCCTTACTCATCCGAGCTGCGTAACGACCTGTGACAACTCCGCCGTCGTTCGAATTCCTGGCAGAGCCTCACACACAACCGGCACCGCGTTCACCGCGCGATGCGCAGTCAAACCCGGCGTCATCTGCGCGTACTTCTCGATCGCGATCGGATAGCGAATCGACACATCCAGCGGCACATCCCCTTCCACCACCACATGCCACCCGCTCTCGCGCAGATCCCAAGACTCCTCGATATCTCGGCTGCAGTACCAATTCAGCCGCATGCGCATCAACGCACGCCCCTGCCTCATCCCCGACACCGTGATTCTCAGCGCACCGACCGTTCCCTTCTCAATCACGCCCGCCGCGATACGCGTCGAATTCCGCACCGTCGCGCACTCACCCTCGATCTCCACACTATCGAGCGGCATCGCAATCGCATTGGCCAGCGCGCGAAACGAATTCGCGAATCCGACTTTCACTTCAGCAAGGATGTGCTGGTTGAGCACGGCGGGCGGCTGCCCGAAGCCCATGACCTTGAACAACATATCCGGCGAGTTGCGACTCGACACATCAGCAAACTCGTTGATGGTCAATCCATCGAGCCTCCGCTGCAGCGACAACAACACAATCGGCAGCGCCTCGGTAATGAATCCCGGGCTGCTACCCGTGCTGTGCAAGGACGTACCACCAATCTTGCAAGCCTCTTCAAGCCGCTGCCTGACACCCAAGTCGAGCGTGAGCGGATCATGAAACTCCACCCGCGTAGTGACCACATTCGCCCCAGAGGCCAGCAATCGACAAAGATCATCGATGTTGGCGCCCTGCTGCATGTAGAGCACGCAGTCCGGCTTGAGCGCAAGAACGTCATCGATAGAGTTCGTGGCCTTGACGCCGACCGGCGCGAGCCCGCACAGCTCGCCCGCGTCGCGACCCGCCTTTTCCTTGGAATGAACATACAGCCCGACGAGCCGCATGTTCGGATGCTCGATCACCGATCGCAGCGAGCGCGTCCCGATGTTACCGGTGGCCCACTGCACGACTTTGTAGGGCGCTGTTCTCATAATCCCTCTCAGCACCTCAAATTTCAGATCAGAACATCAGTCTCGCAACAGCACTCGCCTGCCCGCCGCGCCCGCCCAATTCGGACAACAGCGCTTTCAGTCGATAGGTCCACAAATGCAATGAATGCTCGAGCGTCATGCCCATGGCCCCGAGCATCTGATGAACCTCATACACAATGCGTGTCGCGCTCTCTTGCGCGTGCGAAGCCGCCAACGCCGCATCACCGTCATCGCCTGTGCCGGCCGCTTTAAGCATGAGCCACCGAACACCGCCTGCCATCACAGCGCACTCCGCCATTCGATGTCTCAGCGCCTGGAACGAGCCCAGCGGACGACCGAACTGTTTGCGCAACGTGAGATGCTCGACCGTCGAATCGATGGATGCTTTCAACAAACCACTCATCTCCGCGGCAAGCGCGACCCGCAACCACTTCCGAGCCGCATACGCATCCGCATCCGACAGACGCTCCAGATCGATGGTTCGTTTCAGCCGTCCCATGGGATAAGCAAACAACGATTCCACCGGCTCAACGTCATCGGCCGAAGGCCGAGCGACACTGATCCGCTCGCCTTCAATCACCAGCAACGTCTTGGCCGTAGTAACAAAGCGCCCCGGCCGACCGTTCTCAATCACCGCCAACGGACGCGGCAAGTCACCAGGAAGATGCGGCCGCACGAGCATTGACAGCGCGATCTCCGCCGTAAACGGCAGGCGCGCGAGCCGTTCCACCGCCATGGCAGCGGTCAGCGGCCCGAACTCGGGCACCTGCGCGATATCGAAGTACTCGCCCTGCTGCAGCTCGCTGTCGAGCTCATCGCCCACCAGCGCGAAGCCATGAAACTCGGTGGGCTTCTGCTGGAACTGCAGCGCCAGTTTGTCGACCGCTTCGACCAGCGATTCCTGATCGGATGTGAGTCGGAAATCCATCAGCGCGGTTCCTTGGGCAAACCGAGAAAATCGCTGGCAATCAAATTCAACTGAATCTCCGCAGCCCCGGACGCAATGCCCGCCACGATGGCGCGCTGATGATGAGAGAGCAGCAGCTGATCCGCGCCGGCCAGCGCTTCGGGCACATGCTCGACAACGAAATCGCCGACCAATCGTTCGGCCAGCACCGTTGCATACCGAGCCACGCTCGCTTCGGGCCCGACCGTGATCCCATGTCGTCTCTGATCGACGATGCTGTAACTGTAGAGACGCGCAGATTCGCATGCCGCTCGCGCACGTGCCGCCTGCTCGACCGCGCCAACACCGAACCGCCCCGCTTGCTTCAACTTATCGACCGCGCGATGGAGCATGCGTGTGGCCAACGCGAAGCGAGGAATGCCGACGCGCTCGAGCGACAGCGCCGTGCGAACGACCTCCCAACCTTTGCCCTCTTCGCCGAGCATCGAAGTGGCCGGCACGGTCGCGTCATCGAAGAACACTTCGTGAATGTCTCCCTCGCCGATCACGCTCGGAATCTGTCGCACCGTGATGCCCGGCGTATCCATAGGCAGGAGGAAAATGGAAATGCCATTGCGGCCCGGCGATGTTCGCGCGAGCAGGAAGCACGTATCCGCGTGGCCTGCGTACGACGTCCAGATCTTCTGGCCGTTGATTCGATACGTCGAGCCGTCCTTCTCCGCGCGAGTCCGCAATGACGCGAGATCCGAGCCCGCTTCCGGCTCCGAAAATCCCTGGCACCACAGCGTCTGACCCTGAGCCATCGGCGGGATGTAACGCTGTTGCTGCTCCTCGGAACCGAAGCGCATCAATGTCGGGCCGATCCAGTTCACATTCATGTACTGGCCGCCTCGCGGCTCGCCCGCCTCCCACATTTCTTCGGCCAGAATGAACGCCGTCCACGGATCGGCCTCGCGCCCGCCCCAGCGCTTCGGCCAATGCGGAACCAGCAGGCCTGCGGCCGCCAACTCGCCACAGAACTTCTTGGAGAACGTGCTCTGCCAGTCGGTGCCAGGACCGTGCGCCAACGACTCCCAATCGCCAGGCAGGTGGGCCGCAAGAAATTCGCGAACAGTCGCGCGGAAAGCACGCTGCTCATCGTCCCAGGAGAAGTCCATCCCGTCTCGAGCTCGTCACGGTTGATGATCGGCCACGTTACCCGCTGGCCGCGCGCAATATCTTGACTCCACACGGCAACGCGCTCACCCAGAACGACAAAATCGCCCGTCGCGCTCCAGCGTCGCATTGTCCGGGCGCGGGCGCGTGGCTATGCTCAGTCGAGATTGCCGAACAGGGGCGGACAGTCGTGGACAGAAAGCTCGACGCTGCAATGGATGCCGAATTTCCCGACACCGGGACCGCCATGGTGCGCGTCG
The DNA here is from genome assembly GCF_042651805.1 of Steroidobacter flavus. Classification (NCBI taxonomy): domain Bacteria; kingdom Pseudomonadati; phylum Pseudomonadota; class Gammaproteobacteria; order Steroidobacterales; family Steroidobacteraceae; genus Steroidobacter; species Steroidobacter flavus. The sequence continues at coordinate 2,093,878 of NZ_JBHSDU010000015.1, forward strand.
ACGCGCTCCGCAAATTCGTCGACGTTGTGCTCAAGCTCGGCGGCGATCCCAAGAGTCTGCTGGCGAAAGTCCAGATCGACCCTGCCATCCTGAATCACCGCCACGCGGTGATGCCCTACCGCTCGCTGGTCCTGATCCTCGAACACGCGGCTGCGGAGTTGCGCTGTCCTGACTTCGGCATGCGCCTCGCTACCACCCAGGGTGGTATCAAAGTGCTCGGCCCGCTGGAGTTCGCCATGCGCAACTCGCGAACCTTGCGCGAAGCGTTTCGCTACTGCGCCGAGCACGTGCACGTTTACAGCACCGCCTCTCAGATGCGAATCCGGCGGGACCTGGTGCCTGATTCGCTGTTCTTCCAACTCGAGATCTCGCTCCCTCGCCTGCCCCAGCATCCACAAAGCGTCGAGCGGGCTTTGCTGTTGGTTCAGGACATTGCTGCCGAGATCACACAGGGTCGTGTGCGGCCTCGTGAGGTTTGGATGGCGCATCAGCCGCTGTCTTCGGTCGCGAAGTATCGAGAGTACTTCGGGGCGGATGTGCGGTTTGGTCAGGCGGCGGATGGGCTCGTGTTCACTGAGTCTGACCTCGACGTTGAGATTCCGAATCCTGATGCGCAGATTTACGCGCTCAGTACGGATTTTATCGAGCAGCGGTTTCCTTCCGCTGATGCTGTGCTGGAGCCGCGGGTACGGACCATTGTCGAACGTTTACTTGCCGAGGGTGATTGCACGCACGCTGGCGTTGCGACGCTGCTTGGAATGCATCCGCGTACGCTTCAACGTCGGTTGAGGTTGGAGGGTTCGTCTGTTGAATCGATTAAGGATCGGGTGCGCAGGGAGCTGGCCCTTCGACACTTGAAGCAGTCGACGATGCCGCTGAGTCGGATTGCAAAGTTGCTCGGGTACTCGGAGACGTCGGCACTGTCGCGCAGCTGTTATCGCTGGTTTGGAGTGTCGCCTCGGCAGATTCGCTCGGGCGCCCTGCCCAACGGCGGTGGTGACGAGCAGACGAAAGAGAGCGCGTAAGAGGTCAGCGGCTCAATTCCGCCCGCAGTTCCCGAGGAGAGGCGCAGAACCAACGCAAGCAGCTGCGCGAAAGGACAGAGGTTTCTGAGTAGCCAAGGATCTCAGTCACGCGCACAAGAGAAACATCGGGCTGCTGCAAGTAACGAAGCGCCACATCCCGCCGTACCGAATCTTTGATGGACTCAAACGACTCGCCCTCTTCACGCAACCGCCGTTGAAGAGTCCGAGGATGCAAGCCGAGCGCCGACGCCACGTGTTCCTGCGTGCAATTCCCCTCGACCAGCGACCTGGCGATATTGATCCGAACGCGAGTTCGAAGCGGCATCGAAGAACTCGGAAACCGATGATCGATGAAACTCGTGGCCATCTCATACAGCTGTGGATCCGAATCCGGCAGCGGCATATTGAAATCCCGCTCGTCGAACACCAGCCCATTCATGCTCTGCCCAAACCGCACCGTCGCATTGAAGTGCGCTCGATACGTCGCGAGCGGCGCCAGCGGCTCGTGGGTGAACCAAACCTCTCGTGCACGAGCATGACCCCGGCTCGTCGCATGAATCCCATGCTGAGTCAGCGCCAACGCCTGCTCGATGGACTGCCGCTGATGCGCGCCGCCCACCAGCAGCGCCTCGAACAACATGAAAATCCGGGAATCGTCCGTCAGCTTTTCGAAGCAAATCTGCGCCGCGCTGCTGTACGCATGAATATGCTCAGCGCAATATCGATACGCATGCCCGAGCGTCGGCGAATTGCGCATCGCCACCTCGAGCGGACCGAGCACCTTCGTCGCGCCCTGCGCCGCCTGAACCGCTGCGAGCCGCATGCCGAAGTCCGGGCACGCCAGCTGAGTCGCGGCCGCCTCGAACAACTCGATCATTTGTCGGTATTGAATTTCGGCGTCGCCTTGCTCGAGCAACGACGGGTCGATGCCGACCTGTGCGAACAGCGTCGCCGCATCGCCGCCCAGGCTGCTCACGACTTCTCTGAAGCCGCGTAACGCGCCAACGCGCACCATGGCGGTGCCATGAATCAACGCGCGCAGAGAGTCCATCTCACGCGCACTCTTCCCCCGCTTCATCATGCAAACCTCTCGTGGGTTTGATCTGGACCGCGGCATGCCGCGAGACTCTCAGGTTAGCACCGCCACCGAACCCCATTCTTGACTCCGGACGACACGAAAACCGACCGCAACGACGTGTTGAAACTGCGGAAAAACGCGGGAAAGATAGGTTTTTTCGCCGCACCCTCATTGCACCTATCGAATCCCATGTCGCCACAAATCGGACGCTACACGACCTCGCAACCCGCTCGCGCCGCCGGCGGTTGGACGTTGCAACGACTCACGCCGCCGAGCCGACTGTTCGGTGCCAATGGACTGCGCACGGGGCCCGATGGGCGCATCTACGTTGCGCAGGTATCCGGAAGTCAGATCACTGCGATCGATGTCGCCACGGGCGCCATGGAAGCGATCAGCCCCAAAGGCGGCGACATCGTCGCGCCAGACGATCTGGTGTTCGATCCGGCGGGCAATCTGTACGCCACCGAAATCACCGAAGGTCGGGTCAGCATGCGCTCGCCCAATGGCACGACGCGCGTCATCGCCGGCGACATGCCGGTCGCGAATCCCATTACCTTCCACAACGGTCGCCTCATCGCCGGCGAGTGTCGCGTCGGTGGCCGCATCATGGAGCTCGATCTGAACGGCGGCGCGCCGCGCGTGATTCTCGACAACGTGCCGATGCCCAACGCGTTCGACGTGGGCCCGGACGGCAAGCTGTACATCCCCGTGATGGGCACGAATGAAATCTGGCGCGTCGGCCTCGACGGCGGCGCGTTTGAAATCGTCGCGCGCGATCTTGGCGTGCCCGACTCGGTGAAGTTCGACTCGCAGGGACAAATCGTTTCAACGCAAGTTCACAGCGGCCAGGTGCTACGCGTCGATCCGCGCACCAGCGATAAGACGGTCCTGGCGAGTCTCACGCCCGGCCTCGACAACGTTACTTTCGTCGGCAAGCGCACGTTTGTTTCCAACATCTCCGGCTACGTCACCGAGATTCTTGACGGCGGCCAAACGCGCGACCTCGTGCCCGATGGCTTCAACTGGCCGCTCGGGCTCGCAGTGGATGCCGATGGCTCGGTGTACGTCGCCGATGGCCCGTTCTCTTACACGCTTCGCCCGGGCCAGCCGCGACAGCAGGTCGGCTTCCTGTTCACGCCGGGATATCCCGGCTACTCGCGCGGCGTGGCTGCAGCCGGCCCCGGCGAGTTCGTCGTCACCACCGCGAATGGCGAGGTCGCGCGCCATTGGCCCGCGAAACATGAGAACCAAATACTCGCCAGCGGCTTCGATCAGCTCTACGGTGTGGCGATCGCGCCCAAAGGTGCAGTGATTTTTGTCGAGCAAGGCACGGGGCGCGTGCTCTCGGTGCAATCCGGTAACGTTGAAACACTCGCGACGGGATTGAAACTCCCATCCGGCGTAGCCGTCAGTAACGACGGCACATGCTTCGTCACGGAATCCGCAGGCGGTCGCGTCGTGAAGGTGTCCGCTGGTCGCGCCGTGACCGTACTCGACGATCTGCGCCAGCCGCAAGGCATCCTGGCGCGCGGCGACTCGCTCTACATCGTTGATGCCGGTCTCAAAGAATTGATCGAATACAACCTCGCCACGGGCAATCGTCGCACGCTCGCCTACGATCTGCCCGTCGGCCCTCCGCATGGAGTCACGCCGAAGGTGCTCAAAGCAGTCGGCACGTTGTCGGGGCCGATGGGCCCGTTCGCCGGCATCGCCGCCGGCGCGGATGGCACGTTGTATATTTCGGCGGACGCTGAAGGCAGCGTGCTGGCGCTGCGCCCGGCCTGATTATTTCGCGCCCTTGGCCATCCCGAAGCTGTAACGAATGTGATCGAGATGGCCGGCGGGCACCGGCGGAAATACTAACGGCGCATCGGTGCTACGGATGGCATCGATGTTGTCGGCGACTTGTTCGATCGTCCAGGTCGGGCGATACACACCGGGCGATTCGGCGACATAAGCTCGTGCGGCGCGGCCCGCCATCGAGCTGAGGATCTCGCCGGTGATGGAACACGATTCGTGCGACAGCCAACCCACGACAGGCGCGACCATCTCCGGCTCCATCGGCGGATACGCGCTCGTATCCAAGCCTTCAGCCATGCGCGTCACGGCGCCTGGCAAAATCACATTGCACTTCACGCCTTCATCCGCGCCTTCCAATGCAGCGACATTCGACAGCCCGATGATGCCGGCCTTGGCCACGCAGTAGTTCACGACGTTCTTGTTGCCGTACAGACCGTTGATCGACGACGTAAGCACGATGCGGCCGTAGCCAGCCTTGCACATCAACGGAAACGCGGGCCGGACGACGTGAAATGCGCCGCGTAGATGAACGTCGAGCACCTGCTCAAAATCGTCGTAGGTGATTTCTTTGAGCGACGCGCGACGAACGATGCCCGCGTTGTGAATGAGGATATCGATGCGACCGAAGTGATCCAGCGCCGTACCGATGATGGCTTTACCGCCCTCGACCGTCGCCACCGAGTTCGTGCACGCGACTGCCTCGCCGCCAGCGGCCCGGATTTCCTGGACGACCTGCTGTGCCGGACCGCCGTCGACGCCATCGCCCTTCAGACTGGCGCCCGGATCGTTGACGACGACCTTCGCGCCTCGCGCGGCGAGCAGCAACGCGTAAGCGCGGCCCAGGCCTCTACCGGCGCCCGTGATGACAGCGACGCGATCGTCGAATCGGAGTTCTGACATGGAGAGATCCCCGCAACTAGGGCCTTATGTCGATAAGGGCAAGCTTTGTAACGCCGCTCAGGCGATTCGAGCTATCGCTTCGATGCTATCGTCACCGCCGCCGTCGCATCCCGACCTCAGGCGACGACTTTCGCACTTCGCAACTGGTCGATCTGTTCCGAGGTCAAGCCAAGCACGCTGCGCAGAATCTCGTCAGTGTGCTGGCCCAGCACCGGCGGCGCCTCGGGCACGGGCTGCGCGTCACCGGGAAACTTGATCGGTCGGTTGACGATGGGAATCTTGCCCAGCACTTCATGCTCGGTCTCGACCACCATCTCTCGTGCCACCGCTTGCGGCTGCGCCAGCGCATCCTTGATGCCGAGAATCGGCGCGTGCGGCACTTCATGCTCAGTCAGCAGATCGACCAACTCTTGCACGGTCCTGTGCCGGGTAAACGTCGCGATCAGCTCATTGACCTGGTTCCGGTTATCACGACGCCGTTCGAGCGTGTCGAAGCGCGGGTCGTTAATGAACTGCGGCATGTCGAGCGCAGCGCAGATTCGTCCCCAGAAGCTGTTTGTCAGGCACGCGATAATGATCGAACCGTCGCGCGCTGGGAACGTTCCATACGGCACGAGATTCGGATGCTGTGATCCCTGAGGCTTCGGATCTTGACCCGTGAAAAACGCCAGCTGCGCGAGATAGCCGAGCATTCCAAACATACCGTCGAGCAGACTCACATCGATCAGCCGGCCGCGCCCCGTCACGCTACGCTCGTACAGCGCCGCGAGAATTCCGATCGGACCGTTGACGCCGCCCACCAGATCTCCGAGCGGAATGCCCAGCTTCATCGGCGCGCCGCCCATCTCCCCATTGACGCTCATCGCCCCTGACATCGCCTGCAAAACGATGTCGAACGACGGTCGATCGCGCAGCGGCCCGGTCATGCCGAACCCGGAGATCGCGCAGTAGATCAGTCGCGGATTGATCGCGGACAGCGCTTCGTAGCCCAGGCCCAATCGATCCATGACACCGGGGCGATAGTTCTCGATGAGGATGTCGCACTTCGCGGCCAGGTCTTTGGCCAGTGCGACGCCTGCTTCAGTCTTCAGATCGATGACGATGCTTTTCTTGCCGCGATTCACGCTCAAGAAATAATGGCTCACATCGTCGCGAAAGGGAGGAAACAGGCGAGTGTCATCGCCTGTCCCCGGCGGCTCGACCTTCCACACCTCCGCGCCCAGATCGGCCAGGGCCAGCGCAGCCGCCGGCCCCGCCAGGACGCGAGTGAAGTCGAGGACGCGAACGCCTTGCAGCGGTCCGGCCCAATTGGCAGCGCTCATGGTCGCACCTCCCGTTGGACCGTCATCCTAGCTCAGCGCGCTCCGCGCGTCGGCAACTCAACGATCGCCGACCCGTGCGCCGACACCTCGCCACGATGCGTCTGCGCGTTCTGCGAAATCTCCACCAGATGCTTGCCGCCTTCCACGAACTTGCGGCTGACCACGCCGTCGATGAAGACGACATCGCCATCGGGATTGTGACGGCGAATCTGGCACTTGGCCTTGCGCAGGAAACCGTCATCGCCAATCCAGTTGGTCACTTGATGCGTGAGCCACGAACAACGCTCCGGACCGTAATCGTAAGCACCGGGCGCGCCGACCTCGAGCGCAAACGCTTCATCCCAATGCACGCGCTCCGGACAGTCAGGCACGTTGAAACGGTTCTTGATGCCGAGGCCCGGATGCTTGCTCTGCATCTTCCACGCGAGCTTGTTGGCGCGAATGTAGAGGCCGCCCCAGCCTTGCGCGTAGCAGATAAAGCCAGTAACCGTCATCGGCCCCTTCATCATACGGGGCAGCTGCTCGCCTTCCTTCACGTCATCCCAGTAGCGCTTGTTCGAGCCGCGAATTTCTTCCTTCTCGTACAGCTTGTAGAACTCAGCGAGCTGCTCGTTGGTGAACTGCTCGACGCGACCGCGCGCTTCGGTGTACTTGGTGCCGCGCTCGCGCGCTTCGTCACGATCGGTGCGGAACACCCACGAGTCGCACTCGGACACCTTGTCGCCCTGCTGATTGAAGAAGTCGACGTGATAGATCTGCTGGAACGCGCGACCGGCGAAGCGCGTCTTGTGCTCGATCAGATCCTTCAGGTGCGCCTGCGTGGTGATCACATCATTGCGGAGCACCGGCTTGTACCAGGTCCAGTCCGCGCCCGCCCACATCGCATGCACGCCCGCGAGGCCGCCGACGTAGCCCGACACGATGCGGCTGGTCGAGAACAAGAAGCTCGGCAGCGCAACGATCGAACCGTACTTGGTCTTCTCCGCGTACGCCGGATCGGACCACAGCGGATTGTCGTCGCCGATACCGTGCGCGTAGTGACGGATGGCATCGCGCGTCGCTTCGTAGTTCCACGGCTCGACCGTGTCAGTGATCGGCACGCCAATCCGCTTGCGCAGATCCTCCAGACCTTCTTCGGTGATCTTGGGGAAGCGATTGGTGACAGCGCTCTGAACCGTGGACATTCATCTCTCCTGCGAATAACTCAGTTGTTGACGGCGGCCGCGGCTTCGCGATCGCGCAAGACCTTGCGATGAACCTTGCCGGCCGGCGTCTTCGGCAGCTCGCTCACGAAGGCGATATGACGGGGGAATTCGTGCTGACTGAGCCGATCGCGTGTGAATTGCTTCAGCTCGTCCACGTAGGCGTCGCTGGGCGCGCGGTCGCTCACGATGAACGCTTTGGCGACTTGTCCGCGCGTGGCATCGGGCACGCCGATGACGGCGGCCTCTTTCACGTTGGGATGCTTGAGTAACGTGTTCTCGATTTCCACCGCGCTCATGGTCCAACCGGCGGAGATGATCACGTCGTCGGCACGGCCGGCGTGATAGAAATAACCCTCGTCGTCGACCTTCGCGAGATCCTTGGTCGTTTCCCAACGATCACGTCGCCACAACATCAGCTCGCCGACGACGTTCGGCTCAGACGGCGTGCCATCCGGCTTCTGCACTTGCAGCTTCAAACCAGGAATGGGCTTGCCCAGCGAGCCCGGTTTGACGACGTAGTCATCCGCGCCCGGATAGTTGACCAGCACGACGCCAATCTCCGTCGTGCCATACATGCTGCACGCGGGCACATGAAACGTCCGATCGATGAACTCCAGCGTCGCTGGATCGATGGGCTCGCCGGTGTAGGAAAGCTTCTTGAAACAGAACTTGAATTCGTTGGCGCGCTCGGAGTTCTTCATCATGCGGTAGTGAGTCGCCGCCGCCGACATGTTCGTGATCTTGAAGTCCTGCAGCGCCTTCATCAGCCGCACGGCATCGAAGCGGCCAGCAAACGTTCCCGTCGTCACGCCCAGCGCCAGCGGCGCCAACGTGCCATGCCACAGCCCGTGCCCCCACGCCGGTGAGGACGGACAGAAGAACTCATCGCCGGGGCGAATGCCCGTGCCGTACAGCGCCGCGAACATCAGCGTGACGATGGAGCGATGGGTGTGCTTCACCGCTGCCGGCAACTCACGCGTCGTACCCGAGGTGTACTGGAAGACCGCCATGTCGTTGGCCCGTGTCTTCGTCTCGTACTTCGTCGGGAAACGCGAGATCTCCTCGAGGAGCGCGGCATCGGCGACCACGACGCGGACGCCTTCGATCTGCCTGGCGATCGGGGCCTTCTCGGCGTTGGTAATCAGCAATTTCGGCTGACAGTCGTCGACTCGCAGTCGCAGTCCGTCAAGACCGAACAACGTGAACAACGGCACGCTGATGGCACCCGTCATCATCGCGCCGAACAGGCTGATGTAGAACGGCAGCGACGGATCCAGCATGAACGCGATCCGGTCGCCGGGCTGAATGCCATTGGCGATCAGCCAATGAGCGAAACGTGCGGAGCCGGCGGCGATGGCGTCGAACGACAGAATCTCGTCGGTGCCGTCGGCATGGGCGATACGAACAGCGATGCGGCCGGAGCCATCGGCATGCCGGCCGATGCACTCGCGGGCGATATTCAAATATTCGCTATCGCCCTCGAACAAATCCCACAACGCCTTGGAGTTTGCAAACTGCTGGGCCTGCGCGTAGCGGGTGTAGTCGGTTAACGCCATAGAACTTGTCGTCGCGTGCTTTGGCTCAACTTGCCACAACGAGATAAGCTATTGCAAATATTGAATGTTATTCGATATATAGAACACTTGATCCACGCTTTTCAGGGGGAGCCATGATCACCAAACGCCCGTCTTCCGCTTCGCCGCGCGAATTGGCCAAGGCAATGGAAACCAGCAAAGCGCCCGCGATCTCGCGCGCGGCCGCGGTCATGCGTCTGCTGGGCAAGAGCGATGCGCCGCTCGGCGTGCAATCCATCGCGCGCGAGCTGGGCCTCGTTCCCAGCACTTGCCTGCACGTGTTACGTGCGCTGGTGGCCGAAGAGTTTGTTTCTTTCGATCCGGACACCAAGCGTTATTCGCTCGAGGCCGGCGTGCTCACGTTGGCGCGTCATTGGCTGCGACGAAATCAATTCACCGATCTCGCACAGCCCGTCCTGGAGCGCATGGCGCAGTCGTTTGGCGTGACCATGCTCGGCGTGCACATCGTCGGGCTGGATCACATCATCGTGGTGGCCATCGCACAGTCCGGACAGAACTTGCAGCTCAGCACCCAGATCGGCAGTCGCTTTCCCGCGTTGATCAGCGCCACGGGCCGTTGTATCGCCGCGTTCGGCGATCATCCCGAGGCCAAGATCGAAACGAAATTCAGAGCCTTGCGCTGGGACGAGGCGCCGACTTTCGAGCAGTGGCAGACGCAGGTGAAACAAACACGCGCGCAGGGTTATGCCATTGACGATGGCAATTACATCTCCGGCGTCACCGTCGTCGCCGCCCCCGTTTGGAAAGCTCGTGCCAAGCTGAGCCACGCCCTCGTGGCGATCGGCATCGGCAGCGCGCAGCGGTCCGGGCTGTCCTCGCTGGCGGCAGCGCTGCGCTCCTCGGCGCAGACGCTGTCGAATCAGCTCAGCGGAGAAACGCTGCCCGAGTGGAACTAGAAGCGAACGGTCGCCTGTAGCACCACCTCGCGCGGGCGATTGAAGAAACCGACGAACTGGTTGGGATTACTGGCGCCCGACCAGCCGTTCACGTTGAGCATGTAGTACGTATCGGTGAGGTTGCGGCCGATCAACGCCACTTCATACGAGCCGCTGTCCGGCCCGACGCGCAGCGCGGCGTTCACCAGCCAGTAGGCTTCCTGGAAGCCACCTGGCGCGTAATCGGTCGCGGCTTGAAATGCATTGCTGTGAGACGCGAGCGCCGAGAGGGTGGTGTCCCAGCCGGAGATGAGTTGTGGCTTGTAGTCGAAGCCCAAGCTGTAGGTGAGCTCCGGCGCACGCAAGAGCGCCTTGCCCGCAAGACTCTGCACGCCGCCGACGCAGCCCTGCGCCGCCGTCTGACCGGGATAGCACTGCGCGTTGGGGAAGCTGTCGTATTCAGCGCGGTTGTAGCCGATGTTTCCGTGCAAGCTCAGCTCATCGAGCGCAGACCATTCGAACGAGCCCTGGATGCCTTTGATCGCCGCCTGCGCTGCGTTGTTGATCGTGAAGCTGATCGTCTCCGCGTTATAGGAAACGACCTGCAGATCTTCGTAGTCGTAGCGATAGCCCACCAGATCCAGACGCAACGTGCGATCGAGCAACGTCGCCTTGTACCCTGCTTCGACGCCCTTCGCTTCTTCCGGCTGGAACTGCAGGTTCTGAGCCGTCGCATTTCGGAAGACCAGGAATGGATTGGAGATGCCGCCGGCCTTGTAGCCGGTCTTGTACGCGACATACAAAGTCTGATCGTCCACGGGCTTCCACGTGACCGTCACTTCGGGTGACACGTTGTCATCCTTGTAGCTCGACGTGAGCGGCTGCCCTCGCGCGAGCAACGTCGGGTACGCCGGGCCGGTTTCCAGATTCACGATGCGAATATCCTTCTCATCGTGGCTGTATCGCGCGCCGGCAGCCAGCTCGACTGCATCGGTAATGTCCCAGCGCAGTTGGGCGAATCCGGAGAAGTAATCGCCGCTCGACTTCGAATCCATCGTCACCGACGCGTAGTTCTGCGCGACGGGGTTGAATACATGGAACAGGTCGGAGGAATTGAGATACGGACGATCGAACGTCTCGTAGTACACGCCGACCATGAAATTCAGCGGGCCGTCGAAATCGCTGCTCGCTCTCAGTTCCTGGGTGATCAACTCATACTGCTCCTTGCTCGCCGCCCAGATCGTCGCGTAGGGACTCCAGTCGGACACGCTCATCTGCTGGACGGTTTGATCGTAGTAGCCGGTCGTCGATGTGAGCGACATCGGACCGAAATCCTTGTTGAGATTCAACGACGCCAGCGTGAATCGCGAATCCAGATACGGCACGCCGCCGTTCGAATACGGCACATTCGCTGCGTAGACCGGGGCGACCGCGCCGTGCGACTTCGTTTGGTTCTTTTGACAATCCGCTCCGGGGATGGGACGAGTGCCGAGAATGACCGGCGTCGTCTGGCCATTGATGCAGAAAGGCTCGGAGCTCGCGTTGCCGGCGTTACGCTCCTGCGAGTTCATCAGCAGCTTGAAGTTCGCATCGAAATCGTCGCTGGGCTGCCACTGCAGGGTCAGTCTTGCTGCGTAGATCTCATCGTCGGGCCCGGTGCGGCCCATCGTCGCGCCCGGATCGGTGACGGCTGGATTCACGATGTCAGCGATGGGTGTCGCCGTGTTCTTCACCCAGCCGTCCATTTCGCTGCCTCGAAAAGCGAGGCGCGCTTTGAATGTGTCACTGAGCGGACCGGAGACGGCACCTTCCACGAAGCGCTGCTCGGATTCGAATTCGTAGCCGGGCGTGACGTAGGCTTCGAATGTATCGGTCGCGTCGGCTGAGCGGAGTGAGATCACGCCGGCGGGAGAGTTCTTGCCGAAGAACAATGCTTGCGGGCCCTGCAAGACTTGGACCTGCCGCAGATCGAAGACCGATGCGGAGATGACCTGCCCTCGGCTGATCGGCACGCCATCGACTTCGATTGCCACGCTCTGATCCAGACCGGAGTCGTTCGATGCCGAACTCACACCGCGCACCGTGATGACGGCACCCGTGCCGGAGCCGCCTTGCGACATACTCACCTGCGGCGCGAGCTCGCCGACTTTGGAGAGATCGCTCGCGACGTTATTCTTCAGCTGCTCCGCGCCGACGACCGCGACGGCCACTGGGACGTCTTGCAGCGACTCTTCACGCTTACGCGCCGTGACAACCACTTCCTCCAGCGAGCGCGCCGACTGCGCGTCGTCTTCGCTATACGCCCTCGCGTCGACGGCGATAGTGGAGAGAAGAACGGTTTGGCAAAGAAAAAAGACAGCAGACTTGCTCACAGAAGCCCCCTTCCGCACTCATACGTCTAACGATGTTTTGTTGTGGCGGTCTGTGCCGCCTGTAAGCTATGCCGGCGCGTACCCGAGCAACGACTTGATCTCTAGGTACTCGTGAAAGCCGAACTCGCCCCACTCGCGCCCGTTGCCACTCTTCTTGTAGCCACCGAACGCGGCGTTGAAGTCGAAGCCGTCGTTGATCGACACCCAGCCGGCTCGAATTTGCCTCGCCACCGCTCGGGCTTTCGCGGCATCGGCACCGGCGACGTTGCCGGCCAAGCCGAAGTCCGAATCGTTGGCGATCTGCACCGCGTGATCGACATCGTCGTAACCGATGATCACCTGCACCGGTCCGAAGATTTCCTCTCTCGCGATCACCATGTCGTTGGTGACATTCGCGAATACCGTCGGCTTCACAAAGAAACCTTTCTCCAATCCGGAGACCCGACCCGGCCCACCCGCAACCAGGGTCGCACCCTCAGCGATGCCCTTCTGGATGTAGTCCTGAATCGAATTGAACTGCGCCTTCGAAACGACGGGCCCCATCGCCACATCGCCGTTGGGATCGCCCACCGTGACTGACGCCGCCGCCTCCTTCGCCACGGCAATCGCTTCATTCATTCGTGACTTCGGCACCAACATGCGCGAGGTCGCGCTGCAGGTCTGGCCTGAATTCACCATCATGCCCGCGATACCCTTCGCGACATTCTTCGCAAAGTCCGCGTCATCGAGAATGACGTTCGCGCTCTTACCGCCCAGCTCCTGACACACCCGCTTCACCGTGCTCGCGGCATTCTTCGCGACTTCGATGCCCGCCGCCTCCGAACCGGTGATGGAGATCATGTCGATGCCCGGATGCGTCGACATCGCCGCGCCCACGATCGATCCCTTGCCCTGAATGAGATTGAACACGCCCGCCGGCACTTTCGCCGCATCGAAAATCTCCGCGAGAATGTGCGCAGAGAAATGCGACTCCTGCGACGGCTTCAACACAATCGTACAGCCCGTCGCGAGCGCTGGAAAAGCCTTGACCGTCACTTGATTGATCGGCCAGTTCCACGGCGTGATCATGCCGCACACGCCGATCGGCTCTTTCACGATCAGCGTGCCGCCCTTCTGCTCCTCGAACTTGAAGTTCTTCAGAATCGCGATAGCAGTCGTGAGATGGCCCAAGCCGAGCCCGACGTGATAGCCACCGGCGAGCGCCTTCGGTGCGCCCATCTCTTCCGTAACGGCAGCAGCCAGATCGCCGACGCGCTTCTGATACTCGGCGAGAATCCGTTCGAGCACTTGAAGGCGTTCCTCGCGGCTGGTCTTCGACCAACTAGAGAAGGCTTTCCGAGCCGCCTTCACCGCACGATCGACATCCGCCGCGGTGCCGAGCGCAATCGTGCCGGACACCGCTTCGGTCGCCGGATTGACGGTGTTGACCGTCTTCGACTCGATCGGCGCGACCCACTGGCCGTCGACGTAGAACTTCAGATATTCGCGCATGGTTATTGAGTTCCTTCGGCGTACCAGGTGCGGAACTCGGAGTAGTTCGGCATTTCTTCCGAATTCACCGTCGGATCTATGGCGACGTGAATGACGGCCGTCTTGCCGCTCGCATAAGCACGCGCAATCGCCGGCCCGATGTTCTCCGCCTTGTCGACGTACTCGCCGTAGCAGCCGAAGCCTTCCGCCATCTTGTCGAAGCGCACGTCCTTGCTCCAATGCACCCCCGTCTCGGCCGAGCCCTTGCCGAAGGTGCGCTTGTAAACGCCGACTTCGAGGCCCCACTGGTGATCGACACCCACGACGCAAACCAGCGGCAGCTTCAGACGCGCGGCGGTTTCCAACTCGGAGACGTGGAACAAGAAAGCGGAGTCACTGGTCAGCAACATGCCCGGTCGCTTGCCACCATCGGCAACCATCGCGCCGATGGCGTACGGCAGACCCGTGCCGAGGTGACCGAAGTTCTGATTCCAGATCACATCGAGCGGCTTCGCCTGCGTGTACGTCCACTGGAAGATGACGGTCGCACCGCCATCGCGAATCATGATGCCGTCCTTCGGGAACGCCTTGGTCGCTTCCACCACGTAGCGCGCGGTGTGAATGCGCTCGCCGCCCTTCGGGGCCGACTCGGCCAGCTCCGCCATGCGCTTCTCTTCGCTCTTGATCCAAGTGGCGAGCTCCGGCGCAGCCTTCCGTGGCGAGTCCTTTAGCGCCTCCACCAACTGTGGAACGATCGCGCGCAAGTCGCCGACCAGCGGCGCATCGAAGCGACGGTTCACACCGATCGCCTTTGGATCCAGCTCGATATAAACCCACTTGCGATTCGCGTCGTTCTCTTTCCAATGACGGCCGAGACCGTAGTGCACGGGCTCGCCTAATTCAGTGCCGATGGCGATACACAGATCAGACTTCACCACCGCCTCGACCGCGGCCGGCGAGAAGCCGTATGGGAAGGTGCGATCTTCCAGGCCGGCGATATACGAAGTGCCGCCCGACGTTTGAATGACCGGGCAGTTCAAGATGTTTGCAAGCGCCTTGACCGACTCGCCGCCCCGGAAGCAATGCACGGCGTGGCCCACGAGCAGGATGGGATTCTTGGCGGCTTTGATCAGCTCCACGGCCTTCGCGATCATCTGCGCGCTGGCGCCCTGCTCCACCAATCGATACGCCGACGGCGGCAGTGGCTCACCGACATCCAGCTCCTCTTGAATCACATGCGCCGGATACTCGACGTAAGCCGGGCCCGGCGTACCAGTCAGCGTGGCGCGCAACGCTTCGCGAATGATTTCATCGGTCTGATTCGCGTACTCGATGCTCGCGCAGTACTTCACCGAAGGCTCGAACAAGCCCGACTGCTTGATGAACTGAATGCGACCGCGACGCACGCGCTGTTCAGTGATGCGCGCACGCTGACCGCCGAGGAAGATCACCGGCGAGTTCTCGACCTTGGCGCACATCATCGCGCCCGCGAGATTCGCGACACCCGGGCCGAGCGTGCCGATACAAAGACCGGGCTTGCCAGTCATGCGAAACGCCGCTTCCGCCATGAAGCCCGCCGACTCCTCATGATGAGGCGCGACGACCTGCCAGCCCCGCTTCTCGGCGGTGAGGAACATATGGACGAAGTTCGGGTCGGGAATGCCGAACAGGGTATTGATGCCCTCGGCCTCGAACAGATGCAGGATGCGCTCGTAAACTTTGACGGCCATGATCGGATCTCGCTGGGTCGTGCTGACTGTTTGGTTACTTGGAATCGCGCGGCAGGACACTGGGCGCACCGGCTTGCATGTACCTGGCCAGATTGCGGTGGAAATTGGTGACCTTTCGTTCCTGGTGGGGGTTCGGCAACGTGCCGCGGAAGCCCCGCGACCGCATGCCCTTCTGCACCGCTGCCATGTTCGAGAAGTCCTGCGACAGCACCAGTCCCCACTTCTCCTGAGTGGGATCGGCGTAGACCCATTCCGTCTTCGGCTCGCCGCCTTCGGGGAAGCGCTCGATCGCATAGGACTCGAACACGCACTTGTGAGGATCGTCGCCATACGGACGCGCGCGATAACACAAGGCGAACGTGATGCCTTGAAGGATCGCCATGTTGGGGAAGATGCTCCAGGCCAGGCCCGCCTTGGACATCTGCTCCGGCGTGATCGTCGGCCACACCACTCCACGCGCGGCATCGTCTGCTTTCGCACGCTCCAGCCAGTGTTTGATCACCTGATCCGCCGGCGTGCCTTCCGGCAATTCATCGACGAGTCGTTTGGCGGCGTTGACCAGCGTCTCGGTCGTGCTGGCTTTGTTGACGGTCGTGTAGATCTCGTTCTGCAAGTTGTAAGTCGAGATGCGAGCATCGCTACCTTTGCCCGCGCGGGTCACGGTCGTGCTCTGCTTCATCTTGAGGCTGGGATCGCGCTCATCGAAGCCGCTCACGCCGTGCAATCCATACGCCGCGCTATAGGCGTAGTACTGGCCATGCTCGAGCATCTGCGTGTGCGTGCCGGCGACGTGATACGGCTCCATGAAGGCTTCGATGGCCGTTTTCCAGTTGGCATCGAAGATCACCCACTGCCGCCACTTGAAGCGCATCTTGCCGAGCTCGAACGGATCGAGAATCGACGCGGCCGGCTCGAGGTATTCGCGCAACGACACCGCGTTGGGATCCATGTTGATGAAGATCCAACCACCCCAGGTGTCGACCTTCACCTCATTCAAGCGCGTGCGCTCGTCGGTCAGCGCGCCCTTCCAATCGGGCTCATCCAGCTTGAACGTGCACTTCCCGTCCAGGTTGTAGCGCCAAGCATGGAAGCCGCACACGAAGCCCGTCTTGTTTCCGTGCGCGCATTGAGCGCCGGGAGGAACATCGACGAGTCGACGCCCGCGATGTGAACAAACATTGTGGAACGCCTTGAGCGTGTCGGGCGCCGAGCGGACGATGATGATGGAGTCCGCACCGACGTCGTAGGTCAGGAAGTCCCCCACCTTGGGAATCTCCTCGACGCGACCGGCATGCTGCCAGACCTTGGACCACAACCGATCGCCTTCCGCCCGCGCATACTCCTCGGAGATAAACGCTTCGACCGGATAAGTGAGCGGCTCCGCCAGCTCTTCGACACTGACATTCGCTAGAGTATCCACATCATCCCCCTCAAACTGATCGAGCAAGCCCGGCGCTAACGCGTCAGGACTAGACCCTCCATATCACCCTGGTCGCGCCAGTCCTTGAGCAGCTTCTGAAACGCATCCCATCCGTACCCATAGCCGCGGAACAGCGCCCACTTCGGTTTCTCTTCGCCTTCGTTGTTGAAATAGCCCGGCGGACAGGTGCGCTGAAACTCGGACAGATCGATTTCGATCTCGCGGAAATGCTTCACGTAGGCGTCTTGCGCCTGCTTGCTGGGCTCCACCACTGCAGCCTTACGCTTGAGCGCTTCGCTGACGATGTACGCGATGTGATAGCCCTGCTGACCGAACTGCTCGGTCACCGAGGCGTTCAATCCGCCTTGGATGTATCCAATGTAGAACTGATTCGGGAATTCGTTCGTCATCGTGCCGTGGAGCGTTTCGTATCCGTCCGGCCAATGGTCGTAGATGGATTTTCCGCCGCGGCCTTGCACGACATCGACGCCCCAGCGCCGCTTCAGATCGCTGGTCACCTCGAAGCCGCTGGCGAAGATGATGCAATCGACGGCGTATTCCTTGTCGCCCACCACGAAGCCCTTCTCCGTGATGCGCTCGAGTCCCTTGCTGTCGGACACGTCGATCAGGCTCACGTTGGGACGATTGAAGGTCGGATAGAAGTCGTCGCTCGACAGCGGCCGCTTGCACAGGAAGCGGTAGTAAGGTTTCAACGACTCCGCAACCTGCTTGTTGGCCACGATCTCATCGATGCGATGGCGCAGTCGCTCCATCACCCGGTAGTCCACCACTTCACGTCGCGCCATGAACTCCTGCGGCGTGAGCTGGGGCCAACCTTCGGCAGCCAGTTCGGCGTGCAGATTGCGAGTGATCTCGGTCCAGATATCACAAACCAGATCGGTCTCGCCCGGCGCCAGAAACTCCATGGCGCTGCGGTGAAAGTTCGCCTGGCGCTGTTTCTGCCAGCCGCTCTCCAATGACTTCACCCATGCCGGATCGGTCGGCGGATTGGGCCGCTCATCGACGCTCGACGGCGTCCGCTGCACGACATACAGGTGTTCGGCGTACTTGCCCAAATGGGGAACGGCCTGAATCGCCGTTGCGCCCGTGCCAACGATGGCGACTCGCTTGTCGGCAAGCTTGTCGAGCACCGGACTGCCGTAGCTACCGCCGGTGTATTGGTAGTCCCAACGTGCTGTGTGAAAGACCTTGCCCTTGAATTTGTCGATACCCGGAATGCTCGGCAGCTTGGGCATGTTGAGCACGCCGCAGGCGACGATCACGAATCGGGCGCGAATGTCGTCGCCGCGATTGGTGCCCACACGCCAGCGATTCAACTTCTCATCCCACCGCAGCGAGTTGATGTGCGTATGGAACAGCGCCTTATCGGCGAACCCGAACTTCGCGGCGATGGAGCGCGCGTACTCGTAGATCTCCCAGCCGTCGGCGAACTTCTTCGACGGCATGAAGCCCATCTCTTCCAGCAGCGGCAAGTAACAATACGACTCGTTGTCGCACTGAATGCCGGGATAGCGATTCCAGTACCACACGCCGCCGAAATCGCCAGCGGTGTCGACGTTACGAAAATGGGTGACGCCGGCCTTGGTCAGGTGATAAGCGGCCATGATGCCGCCCCAGCCGCCGCCAAGAATGATGACGTCGATCTCTTCCGACACCGGCGCGCGTGACTTGATGGGCTGGTGAGGATCGGCGGCATAGCTCGCGACCACCTCGCCCGACGGACGAAAATATTGTCGCTGACCGTCCGGGCGCAGCCGCTTCTCGCGCTCTACTCGATACTTGTCGCGCAACGAAGGAATATCGATCTCGGCGGGGGTCCGCGTCGGCTGACAGGTCATGCAGCGCCATCCAGGGGTCGGCCTTTGAAGTCAACGCGAGTGTTGATTAGAAACCCTTCGTTAGTCAACACATCTGTTGACTTCCTGGCCCCTTGTTTCATGGGTCGAATGCGCTGGCGCCGGCGGACAGGAATGAGTCGCTTCAGGTCAAGCGTCGTGAAACACAGGTCGAGTACTGTGCATGTTGGATGAGGCCGCTCAAGAATATGTGCGAGGTCGCTGTCATCGGTGGAGGTCTGGCCGGACTCTCCGCCGCGCGCCATGCCGCGCGACTCGGGCGACTGGTGACACTGTACGAAAGCAGTCCGATGTTCGGCGGCTTGGTCGCCACGGTGGACGAAGTCGACGGCCTGTCTGTGCCGGGCAAGTTCTCGGGACAGGATCTCGCCATCCACCTCCTCCAGGACGCTCGCAAGATCGGCGTTCAAGTCATCGAGTCCGGCATCGCGAAGCTCGACCTCGGCTCGCGCCTCACGCTAACCGACGAGCAGAACAAAACGCATTCCCCGGACGCGATCATCGTTGCGTCCGGCGCCTCCCTGAGAAAACTCGGTGTCCCTGGCGAAGAGGAATTCGTCGGTCGCGGCGTCTCGCGATGTGCGACCTGCGACGGTGGCTTCTTTCGTGGCCAGGAGGTTGTCGTCGTTGGCGGTGGCGACAGCGCCGTGCAGGAAGCGCTGGTGCTCGCGAAAACTGTGCGTCGCGTGATCATGGTGTGCCGTAGTCCGCTCAAAGCGAAACGCGACTACATCGACCGGATCGCCGCCCGTGAGAACGTCAGCTTCGTTTGGGACAGTGAAGTCACCGCGATTCTGGGCGGCGATGGCGTCACCGGGGTTCGTGTCCGCAACGTGAAGGACGGCGCGACTACTGAGATCGACTGCGCCGGGCTGTTTCCGTTTATCGGCGCCACGCCCAACGCACAGTTCATTCCGTCGTCGCTGCTTGCGACGACCGGTCACATCGCGACCGGCCCGGATTTATCTACGACCGATGATCGCGTGCTTGCGGTCGGCGCCGTCCGCGCCGGCTACGGCGGCAATATTGTCGAAGCGATGGCCGAGGGCGTGCGAGCTGCTGAGGCCGCTTCGCATCGGCTTGGTGGATTGAAGCGTTGAGGAAAGATTCGATGGCAAAGACATCCAACGGTCTTTACGACGTCGTCTGGCCCTGCGGCGAACGCCGGTTGAAGATGCGCCCGCTCGCGAAGCGGCTCGATACGCTGAACGGCAAGACCGTCGCGCAGCTGTGGGACTTTCTATTCGCCGGCGATGAAGTCTTCAGCGCCCTCGAAGAGAAGATTCGCGAGCAGTATCCGGACGTGAAGTTCGTCAGCTGGCGCGAGTTCGGCACGACGCACGGAGTCAACGAGAAGGAACTGCTCGCGTCGCTGCCGCAACGTTTCAGGGAACTGGGAGTCGACGCAGCCATCTCATCGATGGCCTGCTGAGGCAGCTGCACACCCGCCGTGTTGCGGGCCAGTGAAGCGTGTGAACGGGGTGGATTTCCAACATCGTCGCTGGTCTGCGAGGGTTTCCTCGGCCAGGCCGCCGCGACGTCGGTGGGTCTTGGCATGCCAAACCTTGCTGTCGCGATGATTCCGGGCCATCCCGGTGCGCAGAGCGTGGAAGAGCTGCGGGCCAACGTATTCAGCGTCACGGCTCAGCAGGTGATCGACAATCTATTGAAACAGCCCGACGAGCAGGAGTTACCGCCGGAGCCTGGCGCGCGTGACATCGTGTTCAGCGGCTCGTTCGAGGAAGTGAATGCTTACTTCTATGAGCGAGAGTGGAGTGACGGCTTGCCCATCGTTCCGCCGACGCTGGAGAAGATCGAGGAGTTCCTGAGTTTCACCGATCGAGATCGGGACGAAACGCTCGGCATCGTGCTGCCGGAAAGTCGCGCTGTGACGATTTGGGCGGTAGCCGTGAATGGAGTGATGGCCGGCTGTCGTCCCGAGTACATGCCGATTCTGGTGGCGCTGGCCGAGGCGATGGCCGATCCGATCTATGGCGTCGAGCACAGCGGCAATACGCCGGGCGCGGAGACGCTGATCGTTCTCAATGGACCGATCATCAAACAGCTCGGCTTCAACTATCGGCAAGGCGTGTTGCGCGACGGGTTCTTGCCGAACACGTCGGTGGGCCGGTTCTGGCGCCTGGCGCTGCGCAATCTCGCGGGCTTCTTGCCGCACAAGACGGACAAGGGCTCGTTCGGCAATACATTTCGTGTGGTGCTCGCTGAGAATGAGGATGCACTCGAGAAAGCGGGCTGGCCGCCGAACAGCGTCGACATGGGCTTCGAGGCTGGCGACAACACCGTCACGATCACGCGCATGACAGGTGGCGGAGTGCTTGCGTCAGTGACGGGTAGCAAGCCCGAGCAGATGATGCCCTACATCGCCGACGGTCTCGCGAAGCAGACGGGTTGGGAGATCGTGTTCACGGTCGGCGGGCTGACCTTCGGCACATTGCGGCCGGCACTCGTGCTCACACCGATTCTCGCGCAGACCATGGCGCGGGCGGGGTGGTCGAAGGATGACGTGAAGCGATATTTGTTCGAGCATGCGCGCATGCCGGCGTGGCGAGTGGAAGCGTTCACGGAGACGTGGGCGGATTTCCCGATCGTGTCGCTCAAACATCAAGTGAATCTGGGTCGGCTACCGAAGGTGTTCGCGGAGTCGGACGATCCGAACCGGCTGGTGCCCATCGTGCTCGAGCCGGACGATTTCATGGTGCTGGTCTCGGGCGACCCGCTGCGGACCAACGCCTATGTGTTTGCTCACAACGGTTATCTCGGCTTCCCGACGGCGAAGAAGATCGTGCTTCCGAAGAACTGGGAGCAACGGATCGCGGCCCGGGCGAAGCCATGACGCTCTAACTACTTAAGGACAGATCATGCCCAGGTTCAACGCCGAAACGGCCGTCATCGCCCTCGAGCTGCAACAGCTGGTGTCGGAGTTCGCTCATGAGATCGACACCAACGGCGGCCTGAACATCACCCAGTTCTACGCCGAGGACGGCGAGTTCGCGGTGGGCGACTACACTCACAAGGGACACACGGCGATTCGCAAGTTCTATAGCGACCGGGCGCAGAGGATTCCGGCCTCGCATAAGGATGGGATTCGGGTGTCGATGCATACGTTCGTGAACATGCGAGTGCAGGTCGCGGATAAGAACAATGCGACGGTGTTCTTCACCAACGTGAACTACGCGGGTGAAGGCCACCCACCGGTGCTTGGCGCGATCAGCCCGGCGATGGTCACGGACTGTCGGATGGTCTTTCGCAGGGAAGCCGACGGCGAGTGGCGCATCGTCCTGTTCGGCGGCAAGCCGCTGTTTGTTGGCAACGACCCGTTTGTGAACAAACAGCTCTTGAAGAGCTGAGATTTAGGCGTCAGCGGCGGCCCCTGACGAATCCAGGGCCGCCGCTTGTCTCACCGGCCCGAGCGTGAATAACGCAATCGCACTCGCCGCCATCAGCGCCGCCGTCAACACCAGGAACAGCGAATAACTGTGATAACGGTCAAAGACCGCGCCGGCTGCTAACGGACCAAACGCAGTCCCTCCAGCAAGCGCCATCTGCAAGACGCCATATAGCGCGCCGAAGTTCTTGAGACCGAAGTGCTTGGCCGCGAGATAGGCGATCACATCCACCTCTGAACCGAGCGTGAGCCCGAAGATCGCAGCCGCAACTGCCTGACTCACCGGATTCGCGCCATCGGTCAGCAACAAAACACAAGCCACGATGGGGATCAGAAACGCCATCGCGCCGACGATATGCCCCGGATATCTGTCGAGCAGAAACCCAGTGCCCAGTCTGCCTACAATAGAGAAAATCCCAACCAGCGAGGCAATGCCCGCGGCGGAAAGAGGCGTCGCGCCGCTATCGGTCAGGATGGGCACGAAGTGCACCGCCACGCCGATCACCGTGAATGAAAACAAGCCCGCCGCCATCAGCAACTTATAAAGCGCCGCCGATCTCAGCCCCTCCGCGAAGCTGACGCCCGTCAATACAACCGGCGCAGCAGCTGCCTGTTCCTTCCGTCCCTGATCGTGAGCCCCACGAAACAAGAAGAACAGAATAGGAAACACCAGCACCACCCAGATGCCGCCCATTGCCGCATATGCCGTGCGCCAACCGTAATTACCGATCAGCCAGGTCGCGAGAATGGGATAAAGCGTAGCGGCCAGCGACGCACCGGACAGTGTGATCGCAAACGCCAGGCCACGAGAAGCTTCGAAGCGGCTGGCGACGGCGCTCGTCCACACCGTCGCTTGCACGAAGAAGGTGCCGATCGCGATCACACCCCACAGCGCCAACCAATTCGCCGGCGTGCCCGTCGCCGTGCTGGCACACGCAAGGGCCGCGCTCATCGCAACGACGCCGATCAAGCCAACGCGCCGCGGCCCGATGCGATCCACCAGCATGCCAACCGGAATACATCCGATGGCACTGATCAAAGCAGCAACAGTCAGCCCAACAGAAATCTGTGCGCGAGACCAACCGAACTCATGTTGTAACGGCCCGATGAACGCGCCGAGCGAGTAAACGTGCAGAACCGAAGTCGCATACCCGAGCGCAGCGGCCAGCGGCAGGAATCCGAAGCGGCGCCATTCAGCGGCCGCGCTCTTGTGCGTATCCAACGAACCCCCAGACTCAGGCGAACGCTTCCTCGCCTTCCAACTTGGTCCGATGTAACAAACGGCCGGACGCAGGATCGTACGGCGTCGCCCGGTGCATCGTGCCGGTGTTGTCCCAGATCACCAGGTCGCCCACCGACCACGTATGCCGATAAACGAACTGCGGCTGCGTCGCCCAATCGCGCAGCTGTACCAGCAGCTCGGCGCTCTTCTTGAAATCCATGTCGACGACGTGACGGGCCGTGGCGCCGATCACCAGCGATTTGCGGCCCGAGCGATGCGTCCACACCAGCGGCAGCTCGCGATCGCCGATGCGCATCATGTTGCGCAGGAGATCGATGCGCGGCTCCGGATCGTAATAGAACAACGTGTTCCAGGCCGAGTGCATCACGTGGAGTTTATCGATCTGCTGCTTGACTTCGTGCGACAAATCTTCGTAAGCGGCGTAAGTGTTGCAGAACTCAGTATCGCCGCCGCCCGTCGATGGCAGCACCCGCATCGACAACAGCGACGCGAGAATCGGCACGGCGTTCATCGTGCCGTCGATGTGCCAGTACAGCGAGCCTTTGAGATAGTCCGCCTGATCGTTGACCTTGGTATCCAGCGTGACTTTATAAACTTTGTCGCCGCGCATTTCGGGGGCGAACGTGCCGAGCGTCTGCGTGAACGCGACCTGTTCCTCGTCGCTGAAGTTGACCTTCGGGAAGACCAGCACGCCGCGCAGCTCGAGCAGCTCGCGAATTTTGGCCGCGTGCTCGCCGCTGAGCAGGGTCTTCTTGTCGGCCCGGATTTCGGTCGCGATCCGCGGCGAGAGGTCTCTGGTCTGCAATGTCATCGCAAGGGTCTCCGATCAGCCCGTACCGATATCGGCCCGATAACCGTTTATAGGCACAAAATACGCCAGTCCGCCTATTAATAAGAGAGGACGGGGCGGCGGTCTCGACGCCGGGCGACGCCGATTTGTCGTGGGCCGTCGAGACCCCGGCGGCGGCGGGCTCCAAGAATCGGCGCCGGTTCGCTCGAGGAGGTGACGATGTCTGTAACGCGCCCCCGGCCGCTGGTTCTGGGCGCCGTCGCTACCGATCCGAAGGTCGTCACTGTCTGGGATGCATTCCAGCGTTATTTCATTCAACGCGGCCTGCCCTTCGAGTACGTGCTGTATTCCAACTACGAACAGCAGGTCCGAAATCATTTCGACGGGCAATGTCACGTCGCGCTGAACTCGCCGCTGGCGTGGATCGAAGTCGAACGGTTGGCCGTCGCGCACGGTCGCAAGGCCTCGGCGATTGCCATGCGCGACTCCGATCGGGATCTTCACAGCGTGATCGTGTCCCGACGCGATAGTGACATCGCCGGGATCGCCGATCTCAAAGGCCGACGTGTCGCAGTCGGTGCCAAGGATTCGCCGCAGGCAACCCTCGTTCCGCTCGATCTGATCGCGCAAGCCGGACTCGCGCCCGGCACAGACTTCGAGGTGATCTATCTCAACGCCTGCCTGGGCAAACACTGCGCTGAGGTCGACGATGCATGCGAAACATTGATGAGCGGCAAGGTGGACGCCTGCTGCCTGCTCGACGCTCATTACTCGCTATTCGAGCAGGAAACTCAGATCGTAGCCACGACCGAGCCCTTCGATAACTACAACCTCACCGTGCTCGACGGCGCCCCTCAACTGCAGATCGAGCGTTTCGTCGCATTGCTGTTGGCGATGTCACCTACCGACCCACAAGCTCGAGCGCTGCTCGACATGGCAGATGTGAAGCAGTGGCTGCCCGGAAGGCTGTCGGGCTACGTGGCGCTTCATCGCGCCGTCGATCGCTTCGGGCCCGTTAGCCGAACGTTTCGTTGAACAGGTGAGTCATTGCCGCCCAGGCGCGGGCCTCGGCATTCTTGTTGTATGCGAACTGCGGCGAGCCCCGCGAATCTGCGGCGGGCTCGGTGAAGCTGTGCACGGCGTTCCCCAAATAGAGGAACTGCCAATCAAGCTGCTCGCGTCGCATCTCGGCCATGAACGCCTCGATCGAGTCCTTGCTGACAAGCGGATCTTCCGAGCCGTGACAGATGAGCACTTTAGAACGCATGCGGCCGGCGTCCTCCGGCAAGCCGACGTTCAATCCTGAGTGAAACGTGGCGATGGCGCCGACGCTGGCGCCAGTACGCGCCAGCTCCAAGCAAGTCGTGCCGCCAAAACAGAATCCGATCGCGCCGATCCGACTGCGATCGACGAGCGGCTGCGCGATCAAGGCATCGAATGCAGCCGTGGCGATGGAGCGCCATTCGGCGCGGTTCGCATACAAACCTTGCAGGGCCGGCCGTAGACTGGAAAGGTCTTTGTGCACGAAGCCTTCGCCATGCAGGTCGGCGGCAAGCACGACGTAACCTGCCTGGGCGAGACGATTCGCCCGCTCGCGGGCGTGATCGCCTAGGCCGAAAGCTTCGGGGAACACGATGACGCCGGGCCGCTTGTCCGCTCGCGTGTCATCCCACGCGAGGTAGCCCAGAAAGTTTGTTTTGCCGCTACTGTAGGCGAGCTGCTGCGTCTTCACGGAGCCACTGTCTCCAAACCGCTCATCGAAGTCCAGCCGCCATCGTTGATGAAGGCCGAGCCGGTGGCGAACGAGGAATCGTCGCTGGCCAGGAACAGCGCCATCTTAGCCATTTCCAGCGGCGTCGCCATCCGACCCAGCACGCCCATCTTGTCGACGACCGGCAGCTTGGCCTTGCGTGCGTCCATCTCCGCTTTCACTTTCTCGCCCATGGGCGTCTTGGTCGCTCCAGGACACAGCGCGTTCACACGGATGTTGTAACGACCAAGTTCGACGGCGGCGACCTTCGTCATCATCACAACCCCAGCCTTCGCCCCGCAGTAGCCCACCGTATTGCAAACGAAGAATGCGGCAATCGAAGCCGTATTGACGATGGAGCCGCCGCCCGCTTCGATCATGTGAGGCACGACGTACTTCATCATCAACCACGGGCCTTTGAGGTTCACGGCCACCGTGCGATCGAACTCATCCTCGGTGACGTGGATCAGCGGCTTCTTGCCTTCCGTGTCGATGCCCGCGTTGTTGTACAGAATATTCGGCGGCCCGAGCTCGTCGACGGTCCGTGAGACGATGCGCTTCACATCTTCGGTGCGCGTGATGTCGGCACCAATGGCAATCGCCGTTCCCCCGTTCGCGCGAATCTGGTCCACCGTGGGTTGAGCGGCGCTTTCCTTGAGATCGATCACCGCGATCTTCGCGCCTTCCTGTGCGAACAGAATGGCCGCGGCCTGGCCCATGCCGCCCGCCGCGCCGGTGATGATCGCCACTTTGTTGGCAAGCTTCATTGGCAGACTCCCCCGAGAACGGTTGGTTACATCGGCGCGACGTCGATGGTCGGCCGGATCAGCAGTTGCGATACGTTGGCCCGGCGTGGCAGCGAGAGCACGAAGACAATGGCATCCGCGACATCTTCCGGCTTCATCGCGCCGTCCTTGGAAACATGCGCCTGCATGGCCTTGCGATAGTTGGGATCGCTGATCGAATCCGCGACTTCGGTGCTGGTCGCGCCCGGCTCGACGATGCACACGCGGATGCCGTACTTGCCCACTTCCTGCCGCATCCCTTCGGTCATGCCGGTAAGACCGAACTTACTCGTTGAGTAAGGCCCGAACGGCGCAGCCGCGCGACGGCCCGCGGTCGAAGAAATATTGATGATGTCGCCGCCGCCCTGTGCCCGCATCGGGCCGATCGCGGCCGTGCACGTGTACAACGTCGCCAGCAAATTGACTTCGAGTACGCGACGCCATTCGTCCGTGTTCGCGTTCTCAACGCCACCGGCCTGGATGATGCCCGCCGAGTTGACCAGGATGTCGAGCCGTCCGAAGGCATTCACCGTCTGCTCGACGATGTTTCTTGCGAACGCCTCATCGACAACATCGCCCGGCAGCGCGAGAGCCTTTCCGCCAGCGGCCTGAATTCGTTTTACGAGATCGTCGAGACGGTCAGCGCGTCGAGCTGCGACAGCGACAGTTGCCCCAGCCGCAGCGAGCGCCAGCGCCGCGCCTTCACCGATGCCCGATGACGCACCGGTCACGAGAGCGACACGCCCTGCAAGAGTTCCAGCCATGGCCTGAACGACCTCCCCAACAGGATTGGTCTTTTCATGGTACGCAGGAAAGCAAGGCCACACGATGGCCTCTCACGACAGCGGGTGCTGCGCCTCGCGACACAGGGGCCTGTTAAGCGGCCGCGACTCTTCCGGCAGGACTTTGTAACAACGCTTTGAGATCGAACGTCGGGTCAGCCGCTTGTCCTGGCGTCAGCGCCGCTCGCTCCGCCAGCAATCGGCGGGCAAGCATGTGATCCGCCGGCTTGTTGAGGGTCTCGACGCAGGCGAGCTTGCCGTCACGGAACAGGAACACCGAGCACTTCGATGAGTTCAGATCGCCACGAACGACCTCCTCACAACCGCCGCTCGGCAGACCGGCCATTTGCAACTTGAGGTTGCCCTGAGTGCTCCAGAACCACGGGACTGCTTCGTAGGCAGCAGGTTGCCCCATGATCCGCGAGGCAACGCATCGAGCTTGATCAGAAGCGTTCTGCACGGATTCCAGACGCACTCGCGCGCCATTGGAATATCGATTCGGATAGGCGGCGACGTCGCCGATCGCACTGATGTGAGGATCGTTGGTTTGCAGGAACTCGTCGACGACGATGCCGTTCTCGACGGTCAAGTTGCAGGTCGCGGCCAATTCAACATTCGGAATGACGCCGATGCCGACCAGCACAAGGTCCGCAGGCAACACCTGACCATCGACGGTCTCCACCGCAGTCACGTGCCGCTCGCCCAGCAATCGCATCACCTGAGAGTTGAACATCAGCCGTACGCCGCTCTTCTCGTGCTCGCGCGTGAATACAGCGGACATTGTTTTTGAGAGCGCGCGAGCCATCGGTCGATCGGCCACATCCAGCACGGTGACGATAGCGTCAAACTTCGTGGCCGTTGCCGCGAACTCCAGACCGATGAAGCCGGCACCGATAACGACGATGTTTCTCGCCGTGACCATTTGCTCGCGTAAGACATTCGCCTCATCGAGCGTCCGGAGCAGGAAGACATTGCCCAGCTCGGCACCCGGAATCGGCAACGGACGATTGCGCGCACCGGTCGCAAGGACCAAGTGGTCGTACTCGATCACGGACTCGTCCTCGAGCCCCACCATGCGCCGCGTACGGTCGATCGCGACCGCACGTTTGCCGGCAATCAGCTCGATGTGATGCTGAGCGAAGTATCCCTGCGGACGGAGCGCAAGGTCGGCAGTCTCGCCGAGCAAATAAGCCTTCGACAAGGGCGGCCGCGAATACGGAAGGTGCGGCTCATCGCCAATCAGCACCACGCGACCTTCGTAGTGCAGCTCGCGAAGCGAGACTGCGACCTGAAGCCCGGCCTGCCCCGAGCCGATGATTGCAACCGACGGCTGCGCCATGGCTCAGCTCGAGTAGCGACCGCCATTCACATTCAAGGTATGGCCGGTGATGTAGTCCGCATCATCGGTCGCGAGAAACACAATCGCAGCGGCCATGTTCTCAGGGCGGCCCGGGCGACCCATGGGCGAGCGCGCAGCGACGGCGTCGACACTCACGCCGAGACCAGCGACACCTTCATTCCGAAGCATCGGCGTGTCGACGAAGCCCGGCGGCACGTTGTTGACGGTGATGCCAGTCGCGGCGAGCTCCTGCGCCAGCGACTTCGTAAAACCAATCACGCCGCCCTTCGACGCGGCATACGCCGTCATGCGAGCCGAGCCCGTCTGAGCGCTCGACGAAGAAACATTGATGATGCGGCCCCACTTCGCCGCCAGCATGTCCGGCAGCACGGCCTGCGTGCAGACCAGCATGCTCTTGAGATTGATCAGCATGACCCGGTCCCACTGCTCTTCGGTCGTTTCCATGAACGGCTGGAACAACGTGATGCCTGCGTTGTTCACCAATACGCTCACCTGACCGATCTTCGCGTGAAACTGTTCGACGGCCGCATCCACACTCTTGCGATTCGACACGTCGACGCGGCTTCCGATCGCTTTCACGCCGGATGCCTGCAACTCAGCGGCAGAACGTTGCGCGCCCTCCTCGTTGAGGTCCCAGATGGCGACGTTCGCGCCTTCGCGTGCAAACCGCTGCGCCGTGGCCAACCCGATGCCCGACGCCGCCCCCGTTACGATCACATTCCTTCCAGCCAGTGGCATTGTTCTCGCCTCGTTGAATCAGGAGTTGGAAGACGCACGGCGCGTCTTCGTAGCAACCGCCCGCAACTCGGGAGCGGCTTTCGCTCCCTTGGTCACGCGGGCGTCCAGTTCCGCGTACATTTCCGGACGGAGCGTTCCGTGCAGACACAGCCGCAAGATCTCTCGCGAAAATCGTGCTGACATTTCCTGCCGCTCATTCGCCGTGCGCGCATGCGCACGGGCCCACACCGGCCAGATGAAAGAGCCGGCCAGGATCAGCACCGACAGCACCTCGACGTCGATGTCGGGCTGCGCGAATTTGGTCGCGGCGAACTGCTCGAATTTCGATTCGTAGGTCCGCCAGAATGTATCGTTCGCCGGCCGGCGCGAGCTCAGCACTTCGAATAGCCACACGCCGCCCAGCTCCGGATTCTCCATCGCGAACTGAGCGAGCTGAGTATTCACCGACTCGATATTGATATTCTCGGCGGGGACCGTGCTCGCGACGTCCGGATCGCCGAACACCGCGCGATGCAGCTTTTCGCTGACCCACGCCGCGGTCGCTTCGATCAACTGCTCGCGTGTCTGAAAATGTTGATAGGCCGTGCCGCGATTCACCTTCGCGCGCTGTGCCACTCGTGCGACGCTCAGCCCTTCCTTGCCATCCTGCGCCAACACCTCGCGCGCCGCGTCCAGGATCGCTTCACGCGTGCGCTCGGGATCGCGCTTCTTAGCCAGGCGCTTGTCTGCCATTTGTTCGGACGCTCTTATGGTTTGGCAATCAGTCCTCGGGCGCCAGCGTGACTCGCAGGCCCTCGAGCTCGTCCTTCCATTTGATCTGACACGACAGGCGCGAGTTCGGCTGACGATGCATCGAGCTGTCCAGCAACTCGTTCTCCTCCTCGACGGCCTCGGGGAGCTTGTCCACGAACGCCGCATCGACCCAGACGTGACAGGTCGCGCAGGAGCGGCTGCCGCCGCACAGTGCCAGCAGATCGGGCACATCGTGATCGCGCATCAGCTCCATGACGGACGCGCCGGGTCGAGTCTGCTCGATCTCTATCTCGTCCCCCGCTCGGGTCACCACGGTCAGCTTTGGCATCGTTCAAAGCTATCGAGAGCCATGCCGATAGTCAACAGCATTGTTGACTAACGTCAATCCGGCGGCGACACTGGCCGACGGAACATAAACGACATACAGCGGGGGATGCGGATGTCGGAAGCCGTCGAATCGATGCAGGCAGTTCGCAACGAAGCCACGGCCTATCCGCCACGCAGTGTGGGCTGGTACGCGGTGTTCGTGCTTGCCCTGCTTTATCTGGTCTCCATCCTCGATCGTTTCATCATCACGCTGCTGGTCGATCCCATCAAACGCGACCTCGGGATCAGCGACGTGCAGTTCGGCATGCTGCACGGCCTGGCGTTCGCGCTCACGTTCAGTCTGTTCGGCCTGATTCTCGGCACGCTCGCCGATCGCTTCAGTCGGCGCTGGGTGATATTCGCCGGTGTCGCCGTGTGGTCGCTGGCCACTGCGATGTGTGGACTGGCACAGCGGTTCTGGCATTTGCTGGTCGCTCGGGTCGGCGTGGGTGTCGGCGAGGCGGCGCTCAATCCCTGTGCCACATCGATGATCACCGACCTGTTCCCACGCGAACGACTGACGACAGCAATGGCGATCTACGGCCTGGGCGCGACGTTGGGCTCGGGATGCGCTTATTTCTTCGGCGGCGTGATTGTCGATCTGGTCGCGCGGACCGACACCATTGTCGTGCCCGTGCTTGGAACCATGCGGTCGTGGCAGGCGGTGTTCCTGATCGTGGGATTGCCTGGATTGTTGCTGGCCTTCCTCATTTTCACATTGCCGGAACCTGCGCGTCGGGGACTGCTGAATACGGACCGGCGCCGCTCGTGGACCCAGTCATATGCGGATCTGTTGAAGTTCATTGGTCAGAAGAAACGTTTCTTCCTGTGCCATTACACCGCATTCGCCTTTGCCTCCGCGGTGGTGGCTGGCTGCGGCACCTGGTATCCGGCGCACATGGGCCGCACGTTCGCCTGGGGACCGAGCCAGATCGGCCTGGCGCTCGGCATTACGCTCACGACGGCTGGCATCGCGTCTCAGGTCATTGGCGGCCGGGCCATCGATGCAATGTTCCGTCGCGGTATTCGCGACGCTCAGCTTCGTTGGTACGCGGGCTGCCTGTTGGTAGCGACGCCCGCTGGCATCATCGCGAACACCAGCACCAGTCCTTGGATTTTTCTGGCCTGCCTCTGTCTATTCCTGACGGCGGTCTCGTCGCTGCCGACCTGCGCATCCACTGCGCTGAACCTTGTGACACCTAACGAGCTCCGCGGCACGGGTATCGCATTCTTCTCCGGCACGGCCGGATTGTTGGGCGGCGCCTCCGGTCCGATGTTGATCGCACTGTTCGCCGAACTGTTCTACGCCAACGCTGGTGGCCGAGGCATCGGCTTCGGCATGGCGACGCTGGTTGCGATCTGCTGCCCGATCGGCGCCCTGTTCCTGGCGCTGGGCTTTCGCGCCATGCGCGAAGCAGTCACCGACGCCGAGCGCTGGGCGAACTGACCGCCGCTATTTCATCGTCGGCATCGAGAACTCGGCGGCGTGCTGCACGTCTCGCGGCCAACGCTGCGTGACTGCCTTCAAGCGCGTATAGAAGCGCACGCCTTCACGACCGTAGATGTGATGATCGCCGAACAGCGAGCTGCGCCAGCCGCCGAAGCTATGGAACGCCATCGGCACCGGCAGCGGCACATTCACACCGACCATGCCGACTTCGATGGCTGATGTGAACGCACGAGCCGCGCTGCCGCTGCGAGTGAAGATTGCCGTACCGTTCGCGTAGGTGTGCGCGTTGATCAAGTCGATTGCTGCGTCCAGATCGGGGACGCGCACCACGCCCAGCACCGGCCCGAAGATTTCTTCCTGGTAAATGCGCATCTGCGGCTTCACGCCGTCGAACAGCGAGCCGCCCAGGAAAAATCCTTTGTTACTGAGGCCACCGCGACCGTCGACGACCAGGCTCGCCCCTTCCCCGACACCCGACTCGATGTAGCTGCACACCTTCGATCGATGCTCGCCCGTAATCAACGGGCCCATGTCGGCGTTGAGATCGGAATAGCCGCCGATGCGAAGCGCCTTCACTTTCGGCTCGAGCTTCGTGATCAAGCGATCGGCGGTGTCATCGCCGACGGCCACTGCGATGGAAATGGCCATGCAACGCTCACCGGCCGATCCGAAAGCCGCGCCCATCAAGGCATTCACCGCGTCATCGAGATCCGCGTCCGGCATGATCACCGCATGATTCTTCGCACCGCCGAGTGCCTGCACCCGCTTGCCGTGCTTCGTGCCTTCCAGATGCACATGACGCGCGACCGGCGTCGAGCCCACGAAGCTGACGGCAGCCACGCCAGGATGACTGAGCAGCCCATCGACAATCTCACGATCGCCGTGAATCACATTGAACACACCCGCCGGCAAGCCGGCCTCGTGCAGAATGCGAGCGATCAGAACCGACGCCGACGGATCCCGCTCGGACGGCTTTAGAATGAACGCGTTTCCGCACGCCAGCGCGATAGGAAACATCCACAACGGCACCATGGCCGGGAAATTGAACGGCGTAATGCCGGCCACGACGCCGAGCGGCTGACGGATGCTGAACGCATCGACGCCGGTGCCGACACTTTCGTTGTGCTCACCCTTGAGCAGATCGGGAATACCACAGGCGAACTCGACCACTTCCAGACCGCGAACAATCTCGCCCCGCGCATCGGCCAGCGTCTTGCCGTGCTCGCGTGAAATGGCTTCTGCCAGCTCGTCGCTGGCGCGTTCGAGCAGATCGCGGAAACGGAACATGACTCGAGCACGTCGCAGCGGCGGTGTCGCGGCCCAGGCGGGATAGGCCGCGCGAGCCGTGCGCACACACGCATCGAGCTCTTCCAACGATGCAAACGGAACGCGAGCTGTCACCTCGCCCGTGCTCGGATCGAATACGTCACCGGCCCGCGTCTGCTCGCCCGGCACCGCTTTGCCTCCGACCCAATGAGTGATCCAGGAAGCAGGCGTAGCAGAGCGAGGCGATGCAGACATGATGCGAGTTCCAACGATGAATGTTTCAGGCGAACTGATACGTGCCGAGCCAATCGGCCATGAAGCGCACAAAGCGAGCGGCATCGGCGCCATTGATGACACGGTGGTCATAGCTGAGCGACAGCGGCAGCATCTGTTTCAGCACCGGATTGCCGCCCGCATCGGGCACGAAGCGCTCCTGCGTACGACAGATGCCGAGAATCGCCACTTCCGGCGCATTGATGATCGGCGTGAAGCCCGTGCCGCCGATATGCCCCAGGGATGACAAGGTGAAACATCCGCCCGCCATCTCGGCGATTGACAACCCCTTGGTCCGTGCCTTCTCCGAGATCTGCACGATCTCGCGGGCGATCTCACCGACGCTCTTTTGATCGCAGTTGCGAAGCACCGGCACCAGCAACCCGCTCGGCACGTCGACCGCGATGCCGATGTTGAAATAGCTCTTCGTGAACACCGTCGCGCCGTCCGCGCTCAAAGAACAATTGAACTTCGGATGCGCCTGCAGCGCTGCCACGCTGGCTTTGATCAGCACCGGCAGCAACGTGCGCTTATCGTCCGGATGCGCGGCATTCCACGCCTTCCGGCGGCGCTCGAACTCGGTCACATCGGCGTCGTCGTGATGGGCGACGTGCGGGATGGACACCCAATTGCGGTGCATCGCCCGTCCCACGAACCCCTGGATCTTGCCGACCGGCTGCGCCTCGACCGGACCATACTTGGAGAAATCATCGACGGGCCATGGCAACATGGCCCCAGCTGCGGTACTCATTCGCTACATAACCTTCCAGAATACGGGCAGAGAGTTGCCCATAGCCTTATTGATCGGCATACGCTCGGTTCCAGCCCTGGCCATGAGCGCATCGATGAAGGTCTGCAGGTTGTCGAGCTCGATTTCGTACAGACAGAAGTATTTGAAGTTGTGCGGCGTCGGCATGATTTGCTGATCCGCCAGCGCCAGGCGGCGTGCCCCGAGCACGCCAGGCAGGGCGAGCACGTCATTGAGGTGCTGATTCGAGTACCAGTCGTTGTACTCCTGCTCGAGGCCTTCGGCAGGATTACTCTGGACTGCGAAAATATAGCGCCCCATCGACGACCTCCCGGCTCAGATGATTTCCGCGATCAGCTCACCGACCGGATAGACCTGCCCGGTCTTCGCATGCACCTTGAGCTTACCCGCGGCGGGCGCAGTCACTTCCTGAACGGCCTTATCGAGCTCGAGCGTGTACAGCGGCGCGCCGTTCTCCACTTGCGCGCCATCGGTCACCAGCCACTCGACCAACGTGCCTTCCTGCATCGAGAAACCGATCTGCGGAATTCTGACTTCCACGCTCATCGTGCCGACCTCGCATCCAACGTCTGGCGAATGGCGGCTTCCATCGCCGTGCGCTTGTAAAGAAATTCTTGTTCCAGAACTTTGGTGAACGGCACGGGCACGTCGCGCGAGGCTACTCGCAGCACCGGCGCTTTCAGATCGCTGAACAGATGCTCTTGAATGCGCGCGGCCACTTCCGCTCCGACGCCGAAGCTGCGCGGCGCTTCGTGAGCGATGACCGCACGGCGTGTCTTGGCGACCGACTTCAGCACCGTTTCAGTGTCGAGCGGCGACACGGTGCGCAGATCGACGATCTCCACGGATATGCCTTCTTTGGCGAGATTGTCCGCGATGACCTTCGCATCCTGGATCGGGCGACCGTAGCTGATCAGAGAAACATCCTTACCTTCGCGCAGGATGTTTGCCTTGCCCAGCGGCAGCCGATAATTCGGCGGCGGCGCCGGCCCCTGCAGCGTGCGGGTCATACCATCTTCGATGAACAGACACGGGTCATCGTCGAAGATGCAACCCGCCATCAGCCCGATGGCATCGGCGGGCGACGAAGGCACGACAACCTTCATGCCGGCCACGTGCGCGAACCAAGCTTCGAGCATGTCGGAATGCTGACCGGCCGTTCCGGCACCTGCGCCAGTGCGCGTACGAATAGTCAGCGGCACCGAGGTCTGTCCCCCGGACATGAAGCGCAACTTCGCCGCGTGATTCACGATCTGATCCATCGCGACCGTGACAAAGTTCATCAACATGATCTCGGCGATCGGACGCATGCCCGCGAGCGCGGCACCGACTGCGGCGCCCATGATGGCTTCCTCGGAAATCGGCGTCGTGCGGACGCGATGCTTGCCGAAGCGAGTCGACAGGCCCTTGGTGACTTTGAAAACGCCGCCGCCTTCGTCGTCGCCGATGTCCTCGCCGAGCATGATGACGCTCTCGTCCAGCGCCATCGATTCTTCCAGCGCGATTCGGTAGGCGTCCGTGAACGTGATGTTCTTTGGCGCGTCAGTGACCGCACTCATGCGTGTGCTCCGCTTGCATAGATATCGACATCGATTTCGCTCACGTCCGGCGGCGCGCTGTCCAGCGCGAACTGGAGTGCGTCGTCGATCTCCGCATTGATCCGCGTGGCCAGCGTTTCGAGATCTGCTTCGGTCGCGGCCCCGGATTTCAGAACCGCGGCGCGGGCGATCGGCATCGGATCGCGCGCCAGCGCGGCAGCATATTCTTCCTTCGGAATGTAGGCGCCGGGGTCGCCGAAGTAGTGACCCATGAAACGGAAGGTCTTCGCTTCGAGCAACGTCGGACCGTCGCCGCTGCGTGCACGCTCGACCGCTTCGCGCATGGCTTCGTGCATGGCATTGGCGTCGTTGCCGTCGACCGTGACGCCGCGCATGTCGTAACTGGCGGCGCGGTCGGCGATGTTTGCAACGGCGGTGGCTTTCTCGTACTTGGTGCATTCACCATAGCCGTTGTTCTGGCAGAGGAAGATCACGGGCAGCTTCCAGAGCGAAGCCATGTTGAGAGATTCGTGGAACGCGCCGATGTTCGATGCGCCGTCACCGAAAGTAACCACGGTCACGCGACCGTCTTTCTTCAGCTGTGAGGCGAGCGCGAGTCCATTCGCGATCGGGAGACCCGCGCCGACGACGCCGGTCGTCACCATGATGCCGGCGGTTGGATACGTGATGTGCATCGGGCCACCTTTGCCTTTGCACGTGCCCGTTGCCTTGCCGTAATACTCAGCGAACAGTTGACGCAGCGGGATGCCCTTCGCGACTTGATCGTGCATGCCGCGATAGGTGGTCACGAGATAATCGGTGGGCTTCAAATTCACGCCCATGCAGGCGGCAAGAATTTCCTGACCGCGCGGCGAATAGAAGACGGCGGCCATGCGACCGGACATCAACAGCCCGCGCACCTTCTCGTCGATGAGCTGAATTTTGAGCGCCGTTCGAAATACATCGAGCAGCGTTTTGGGCGGAAGCGAGCGTGTCGCGCTCATGGGCGCTCTCCAGATGGGGACCGCGAGTCTTCGAACATTTCACCGCACTCGGGATTGTTATTCAACACCAGTGTTCATTAGCGCCCGAGGCGATACAAGATGTCTTGACGGAGGGCGACATGGGGATGACTGCGGCTGAGAGTTCGCGTTGTCAGGTCGTGGTCTGCGACGCCTGTCGGGGGGAGGTCCTCCCCCCGACAGGCGTCGCCGAAACGTCAGTGATGCGCGACGCGCACGAAGAAAGGACTGCGGCTCGCTCACAGCGCCGCTTGTTCTTCCCGTGCAAAACCGGATTTATTCTTACGCCGGCGAGTAATCCAGCGTATGCGAGTTCGCGCGACTAAGCGCCGCCGACGCTGCGCAATCTCACGGACTTCTTCTCTTCGTCCGCGCAGCGAGACAGCGCGAGGTTGCGCGCGACGATATCGAGCATGGCTTCCAAACGTTCGAGGTCCGCGTCGCTCAAGCCGACGAACGTCTGGTCCTCATGCACCTTCGCGACTTCGTTCAGGCGCCCCAGCAACGGAGTTGCCTTGTCTGTGAGATGCACACAGTGCGCGCGTCGATCCTTGGGATGTTCGCGTCGTTCCAGATAGCCATCCGCGCACAGCCGATCGATCAACTGCCCCGCCGTAACTTCCGTAATCTCCAACATCGAAGCAATCGTGCGCTGTGTGGCGCCCGGGCTGCGGGCCACCGCGACGATGACGCTCCATTTGCCGCGAGTCAGACCGTCGCCTTCGACGAACTGATCGAACCGCTGCCGCATCTGGCGGGCGATGACGGTCATCTTCACGGCGACGGCTCGTTTCCGGCTCTCGGGTGCGTTCAAGGTCGCTCCGGCGGATCCAAAGAGAGCTTCGGGATTGGGTTGCTCGGGCGCGCGGTCTTTTCGAGAGGGCATCGGTGCGTTCGCTCAGACGCGTTCAATGATGATGGCCGGCGCCATGCCGCCCGCCGCGCACATTGTAACAAGCGCGCGTTTCGCGTCGCGACGCTCCAGTTCATCGAGCACCGTGCCGATGAGCACGGCGCCGGTCGCTCCGATCGGATGACCGAGCGCAATCGCTCCACCGTTGGCATTCACCTTCTCGCGATCCAACTTCAGATCGCGAATGAACTTCTCGACCACGACAGCGAATGCTTCATTCACTTCCCACAGATCGATGTCGTTCACAGTCAGCCCCGCTCGCGCCAGCACTTTCTTCGCCGCAGGCACCGGCCCGTTGAGCATCAACGTCGGGTCATCGCCAATGTTCGCGGTCGCCACGACACGGGCGCGAGGTTTCAAACCATGCTTGCGGGCATACGTGTCAGACGCGAGCAGCAAACCCGCCGCGCCATCCACAACGCCTGACGAACTGCCCGCGTGATGGAAATGGTCGATCTTGAGATCGGGATAGCGGCGGTTGATGAGTTGACGGAACGTCACCCCGCCTTCCAACGGAAAATCGGCGATCTGCGTGAAGCTCGGCTTCAGCGCGGCGAGATCCTGCGCAGTCGTCTGCGGGCGAGGATGCTCGTCCTTCGCCAAAATCAATTTGCCCTCATCGTCGACGACCGGAACGATGGAGCGATCGAAACGACCTTCCTTGATGGCGCGGGCGGCGCGCTGCTGACTCTCGAGCGAGAACGCATCGAGCGCTTCGCGACCGATGCCTTCCATCGACGCGATCGCATCGGCGCATACGCCCTGATGAGATTGCGGATGACGCTCCTGCAGACGGGGATTACCGGTGCCAATCCCCAGCGACTTGAATCCCGCCGCCCGCTCTTCTTCGCCGAGCGTCGTGATCAAGGACATCATTTCGGTCCCGCCGGCGACAATCAAATCTTCCATACCTGATTTGATCTGCGCCGCTGCCAGACTGGCCGCGGTCAAACCGCTGCCACAGAAACGATCGAGCGTGACGCCGCTGGCGCGAACGTCATAGCCGGCATCGAGTGCAGCCATGCGACCCATGTCGCCGCCTTGCTTGCCCTTCTGCGCGCTCGTGCCCCAGATGACGTCGTCGACTTCGGCGGTGTTGATGTCGTTGCGCTCTTTGAGCGCCTTGAGCACCACGGCCGCCAGATGCTGAGGATGCATTTTGGACAGCGCGCCCTTGCCCGGCTTGCCGATGCCTCGCGGTGTGCGAACAGCATCGACGATGAATGCTTCGGCCATTGCATCCCCCTCGTTATGAATCAATTGCGGCGGAAGGCTCTCGCGACCTTTCCGCCGCTACTCGAAACGTCAGTGCATCACTTCAGCTTGCGAACTTCCGCCTTCGACAGCGTCGTCGTCAACTTGCCATCGACGACCGACAACGTGGACGCCGGCACCGTCACCATCTTGCCGTCGATGATCACTTGCGCCGAGCCGTCATCGGTCACTCGATACACAGCACCGAGACGCGCGCCGTTCGCGGCGACCAGCATCTTGCCCTCTGTCGCCACCGCTTGTTGTGCGACCGCCGACAAGCTGATGAACGCGCCCATCGCCAAGGCAACCCAGGACTTCCTCACGTGACTTTCTCCGAGTTTGAAAAACCACTAAATGACCTTGGACACCAAGGTAGCTCATACCAAGGTGCCTAATACCTAGGCACCTAATACAAAGCTACCTTAGTACTTTACCAGCCAAAGTCAACGGGAAGTCCTGTGAATCAGTACACAATTCCGGTCGTCGTCACCTCGGTGTTGCCAATCATTTCCTTAGTGAAATCAAACCACTTCGTCGATGCGAACCCAGCGCCGCTCCGTCGAGGAACGGCGCGCGGCTTCCAGAACTCGTTCAACAAACCAAGCCTGTTCGAAGCCCGGATGCGCCGTCCCCTCGCCTTTGATCGCCCGAACCATGCGGTTCATGGACAGCGCCATCGGGAACACGGGCTGCGGATCGGCCTCGGCCACGACTGAAATTTCGGGAGACTCGAGCAGCCGCCGCGGGATCTCGACCGGATCGAGGCGACCGCTCGCGACCGTTCCCGCATGTAACGTCGTGTCGCGACTGGTTGGAAAACTCGGTGCGCTGGCCACAAATCGTCCATTGCTGCCGAACGCTTCGAGGCGCCAGCCCGGCTGAACGGTGGCATTCCACGACACCTGCAACTGCACGACCATGCCGTTCTTCATGCGCAGGAGCAGACACGCGAAATCGTTTGTTTCCGGTTTGATCGTCTTGCCGTCCGGAAACTCCCATTGATCGAGCAGCTGGCCGTCGTGCGCAACCACCTCTTCCACATCACCGAACATGAAAACAAGCATGTTCAGCGCGTGACTGCCGAGGTTGCGCATGGCCGAGACGCCGTGGCCGCTCTGCCAGAACCAGTTATACGGAAACAGCGGATGCGGCTTGTTGAATAGCGACAGATTGAAGAAACAAGTCGCGGCGAAGGGCTTGCCCAACAACCCGTCGTCCATCATTTCCTTCGCCATTCGCGGCGCGGGCAGCCACTGCGAATACGCGTCGGTGATCGCGACTTTGCCGCTGGCACGCCAGGCGTCGAGCAGATCGCGGGCTTGGTCGATGTTCGCGGCAAACGGAATGCCGTTGTAGACATGCTTGCCATTGCGGAGCGCGGATAAAACCATGGCGTACCGGATACTTGGCCGCGTGCCGCAGTCGACGATGTCGATGTCTGGATCGGCGACCATCTTCTGCGCGTCCCAAAAGGCGCGCTCGATTCCGCACTTCCTGGCCGCCGCTTCGGCAGTTTCCTGGCGCGAGGTACACACGGCGGTGACTTCGACACCCGGAATGGCGCGCCACGCCGGCAGGTGCGCGAACGTTCCCCAATTCGCGCTGATGATTCCAACTCGTAACGTCATGTTCGCGAATCCGTTCAGCGAGGCTGCATGCGAATGGCGCCGTCGAGCCGCACGGTCGCGCCATTGATATAGCCGTTGCGAATCATCTCGAGCGCCATGCTCGCGAACTCATCTGAATGACCCAGTCTCGCCGGGAACGGCACCATCGCACCCAGCGCTTCGAGCATCTGCGGAGTCGCGCGCGACATGGCGGGCGTATTGAAAATGCCTGGCTGAATCGTGTTCACACGAATGCCTTCACGCGACAGATCGCGAGCGATGGTCAGCGTCATGCCCACGATTGCGGCCTTCGCGGCTGAATACGCTGCCTGCCCCATCTGCCCTTCGGTGGCTGCGGCGGACGAGGTGTTCACGAGCACGCCGCGCTCACCTTCGATCGGTTCCAGCGTCATCATCCCGGCGGCGGCGCGAGTGATGCAGCGGAAGGTGCCGACGGTATTCAACCGCAACACCCACTCGAATTGCTCGGAAGGAAATATCTTGATCTCGCCAGTCTGCTTGTCCCGGCGCGCAGTCGCGATGGCGTTGCCACCGCCCGCGCAACAGATGAGTGCGCGTTCCTGACCTTGCTCGGCGCGGGCCTTGGCGAAGGCTTCGTCGACGCTGGCGTCGGTAAGCACATCGCAGCGACAGAATATGGCGCCGGTCTCGGCCGCCGCCTTTTCTCCCGTCTCCGGGTTCAGGTCGAAGATGGCGACTTTCGCGCCCGCCGCACGTAAGGCTTTGACAGTAGCCAGTCCCAAGCCGGACGCGCCGCCCGTGACGACGGCCGCCAATGTCGCATCGATCTTCATTTCGTTCCCCCTAGCTGTCGGCTCAAGTTCTACCGAACTGCCGCCGGCTATGCAACACTGCTGTTGATTAGTGCGGGCAATCTCGGGGATGATCCCGGGCAAAGACAGACCGCGTGGGGGACGCTGCATGCAAGTCATGAAAGGGGTGAGAGTTCTGGAGGTGGCGCAGTTCACCTTCGTGCCGGCGGCCGGCGCGGTCCTGGCGGATTGGGGCGCGGACGTCATCAAGGTCGAGCACCCGGTGCGCGGCGACACGCAGCGCGGCTTTCTCAATATGGGCGGCGTATCGCTCGATCCCAATCGCCACACGCTGATGGAACATCCCAATCGGGGCAAGCGCAGCGTCGGCATCGACGTTTCCAAGCCCGAGGGTCAGGCGCTGTTGTATGAGATCGCGAAGACCTCGGATGTGTTCCTGACGAACTATCTGCCGTCCGTGCGGCAGAAACATAAGTTCGACATCGAGCATATTCGCGCGGCAAACCCGAAGATCATCTACGCCCGTGGCAGTGCTTACGGAGACAAAGGCCCTGAGCGCGATGTCGGCGGATTCGACGGCACGGCGTTCTGGTCACGCAGCGGCATCGCTCACTCGATGACGCCCGCAGAGCTCGGCGGACCGCTCACTCAAGGCATTCCAGCATTCGGTGACTCGATCGGCGGCATGTTCATCGCCGGCGGCATTTCCGCTGCCCTCTTCAATCGCGAGCGGACTGGCGAGCCCGCGGAGCTCGATGTTTCTTTGCTGAGCACGGCTTGGTGGGCCTCGGGCGCGCTCGTCTCGCAAGGCATGGAGAAAGGCGTCATCACACGGAATGCCATGCCGACCTCGGGTGGCTCAGCGAAGAATCCGTTGATGGGTAACTTCCGCACCTCGGATGGCGGCACGATCAACCTTTGTATGGTGAGCCCGACCGGGCTGATCCGCGACGCGTTCGAGCACTTCGGCATTCCCGAAGCGGGCGACGATCCCCGCTTTGCCGATGTGCACAAGCTGATCGAGAACTCCAAAGCCGCGAGTGATCTGATCGTGCAGGCCATCGGCAGCAAACCGTTTGCATACTGGCGCCAGCATTTGAAGACCATGAAAGGTCAGTGGGCGCCGATCCAGAGCCTGATCGATCTCGCCACCGACGAGCAGGCGCTGGCGAACGACATGATCGTCGAAGTCGAAGCCACCGAAGGCCCGCCGCT
Source organism: Steroidobacter flavus (assembly GCF_042651805.1). Taxonomy (NCBI): domain Bacteria; kingdom Pseudomonadati; phylum Pseudomonadota; class Gammaproteobacteria; order Steroidobacterales; family Steroidobacteraceae; genus Steroidobacter; species Steroidobacter flavus. The sequence goes on from NZ_JBHSDU010000015.1 coordinate 2,136,621, forward strand.
CAAGCTGGTGCGCGGCCCGGTGCAATTCAATCACGCGCCGGTGAAGACCACGCGTGCCCCGCAAGCCTCGGAGCACACCGAAACCTTCTTGATGGAAATCGGCATCGACTGGGACCGCATCGAACAGTTGAAAGCCGTCGGCGCCATCGCCTGAGCCCTGCCTATGAAACCCGGAACCAAATTGAAAAGCGTCGTGTGCGATACCGAAGTCATGGTGGTTCGCGCCGGCGACATATCGATCGACTGCGGCGGCTCGCCGATGGTTGAAGAGCGCCCTGCTGAGCGCCAGGCCGTGAATCCCGCGTTCGCCGAGGGAACCAAGATCGGCAAGCGCTATGTGAACGCGGCCGGCACCGTCGAATTGTTGTGCGTGAAGCAGGGCCAGGGCTCGCTCTCCATCGCCGGCCAGGCTCTGAAAATCAAGGACGCGAAGCCGCTGCCCGCCTCCGACTGAGCCCGCTCGCGATGAATATTTCTCTTATTCTGCAGATGGCCGCCGATGCCGAGCCTGAGCGCATCGGACTGGTTTGCGATGGCCGTCGCTGGTCGTATCAGTCGTTGTGGAAGGCGGCCCACGGCGCCGCGCAGAGCATTTTGAAGAGTGGCGCCTCGCACGTCGCGTTGCTCGATGAGAATAGCGAGGGTGCGGCCATCTCGCTCTTTGGCGCGGCCATCGCGGGCGTGCCGTATGTTCCGCTCAACTATCGACTCGCTGACGCGGATCTCTCGGCACTACTGCAGCGGATTTCACCGGCGTACATCACGGGCGATGTGGAACGAGTCCAACGGCTCAATCCCGATGGTGGGCACACAGCTTTGTCTCGTGCCGATTTCGTTGCTGAGGCTGAGCGGCTGAGCGGCGATGCCGCTGATGAAATCGAGCAAGGCATCGCGATTCAGCTGTTCACGAGCGGCACCACTGCCGCACCGAAGGCCGCGATCCTGCGTCACTCCAATTTGCTCTCGTACATTCTCGGCACGGTTGAGTTCGGATCGGCTTCGGAAGACGAGGCTGCGCTGGTCAGCGTGCCGCCGTATCACATTGCTGGAATCGCAGCGCTGCTGAGCTCGATCTATTCGATGCGACGGATTGTGCTGTTGCCGGCGTTCGATCCCGATGACTGGCTCGTGCTCGCCGCCAATGAGCGCGCCACCAACGCGTTCGTCGTGCCCACCATGCTGTCGAGAATCATCACTCGGATGGACGGCGGCACGCGTGCCGAGCTGTCTTCGTTACAAGCGATTGCGTATGGCGGCGGTCGCATGCCGACTGAGTTGATCGAGCGAGCATTGGAACTGTTTCCTAAGGTCAAGTTCACGAATGCGTACGGTCTCACCGAGACCAGCTCGACGATTGCGCTGCTCGGACCTGAGGAGCATCGGGCTGCGCAACGCGCGACCGATCCAGCGATTCGCGCTCGGTTGGGGTCGGTGGGCAAACCGCTACCGACCGTGGAGATCGAGATCCGCGACGAAGAAGGCCGGCGATTGCCGTCGGGCGAGCGCGGAGAAATTTACGTTCGCGGCGAGCAAGTCTCCGGCGAGTATCGAGAACGCAAGGCGCTCGATGCCGATGGCTGGTTCCCGACGCGTGACGCCGGGTACATGGACGCCGATGGTTATCTCTATCTCTCCGGTCGTGCCGACGACATCATCGTGCGCGGTGGCGAGAACATCTCTCCTGCCGAAATCGAAGATGCGCTGATGACTCACCCGGCCATCGCCGACGCTGCGGCCGTCGCCGTGCCCTCGATCGAATGGGGCGAGACCGTTGGCATCGCCATCGTGCCTCGACCCGGCCAGAAGGCCCCGAGCGACGACGAGCTGCGTACTCTGATCAAGAATCGCCTGCGCTCTTCACGCGTACCGGAGCGGATCGCTGTCATGGACGCGCTGCCCTACAACGAAATGGGCAAGCTGCTTCGACGTGAGGTTCGCGCACTGCTGCGAAACTAACATGGCCGCCATCGCAATCCCGCTCGCCAGCTGTGCCGACGAAGCGATTCGTCGGCTCGCGACTGCGACGGGCTCGGCGGCACTCGCGGATCTGAGCGGCCAGACGCTGCTCGGTGAACGAGCGATGCTGGCGGGCATGCGGATTTCCGGGCGGGTTTCGGCGGGCGGTGGGTGCCGCTTGTTCGATGCGCTCGACGATACGATTGCGCTGAATCTCTCCCGGGTCGCGGATCGGGAGTTGTTGCCGGCGTTGTTCGAGACTGAGCCGTTCGATAGCAGCGACGACGCGACGATTGCAGCGCTTGTGTCGCGATGTCATGCGGAATCGTTGGTGATGCGGGGTCGGTCGATGGGCCTGGCGATCTCGGCGGAGCACGAGACGCGTGCGGCGCCGTCGAACTCTTGTGATCAGCTGGCAGAACGTACTTCTCCGTCGACGCCTCGCGTTCAGCCGGCAACAGGGACTTCTCCATCGACGCCTTGCATTCAGCTGGCACAGCGTGCCCCGTCCGCTCCGTTCATTTCACTGGCGCGCGGTTGTTCAGCTAGCGCCAGCCGACGCGCGCGACCGCGCGTCGTCGATTTCTCCGCGCTTTGGGCAGGGCCGCTGGCCTCGCATCTCTTGTGGCTCGCGGGCGCCGATGTCATCAAAGTCGAAAGTCGCAAGCGGCCGGATGCCATGCGTAACGGCGACTCGCAGTTCTACTCGCTGCTCAATCAGGGCAAGTCCAGTGTCGTCGTCGATCTTTCCGATCACAACGACCGGCAAGCGTTGCGCGCGTTGATCTCTACGGCGGACATCGTCATCGAAGCGTCGCGACCTCGCGCCCTTGCGCAGCTTGGGTTCGATGCGATGGAGATCGTTGCTACGACGCCGGGGTTGGTGTGGATCACGATTACCGGTCATGGCGCGACGAATGAGCCGGCCGGTTGGGTCGGCTTCGGCGACGACTGCAGCGTCGCCGCCGGACTGAGCGCGGCCTTGCGAGTTGCGACGGGGCGAACAGGATTCGTTGGTGATGCGATTGGCGATCCTCTCACAGGAATCTTCGCAGCGGACGCCGCTTGGCGTGCCTGGGAGTCTGGGGTCGGCGGCCGGATTGGAATCGCGCTAAGCGACGTTGTGGCGTATTGCCTCGCGCGCTGTCGCGAACACGAGCCGGAAGTGCTGAGCCAGCAACTGATCGATTGGAACGCGAACGTCGGCGCGCCATTCCCCACCGTCGCGCGCCGAAGCGTCGGCAACGCCAGCTTGTTCGGCGAGCACACGCAGAGCGTGCTCGCGAGGGTGGCGACATGCTGACGCAGCGGCAAAACCTGAGGCCGCTTGCAAAGGTGGCGACATGCTAATCCGTCACGCCGAGCTCAAAGGCGGCGGCATCGTCGATGTTCGCATCGAGCGGGGCGTCATTACTGCGATCGGCCAGCTCGACGCCGGCGACGACGACGACGAGCCCACGCTGGATGCGAACAACGGTTTACTGTTGCCCGGCCTGCACGATCATCACATCCACGTCGCCGCTTTGGCCGCATCGCTGAGCTCGGTCCGCTGCGGGCCGCCCGATGTGACGGACCGCGATACGTTCGCCGCTCGCCTGCAAACTCCTGGCACAGATTGGCTGCGAGCCACCGGCTATCACGAAAGCGTCGCCGGAATGCTCGACACCGCGACACTCGACCGCATCGCTCCCAATCGCCCGGTCCGCGTACAGCATCGATCCGGCCGCATGTGGTTCTTCAACTCCGTCGCCCTAGATCGCCTGCTAAACAAATCGCCGCCACCTAAAGGGCTCGAGCACGATGGCACTCGATACACCGGCCGCCTGTTCGACGAAGACGCCTGGCTGCAACGAACGCTGGGCAGCGAACCGCCATCATTCGCTCAGGTCGGCGCGATGCTCGCGAGCCGCGGCATCACGGGTCTCACGGAAATGTCGCCGGCCAATGATTCATTTATGGCCCGTCACTTCATCAAGGAAACAGGCAATCGCGACCTGCCACAACGCGCTGTACTCGCCGGCCGCTTGAGCCTCGGACCTAACGACACAAACGATCGAGTGCTACTGGGCCCAGCGAAGCTTCACCTCCACGAAGCCGCCCTGCCGACACTCGACGACGCCGCCGATTTCATCCGACGCGCACACGAGCAAGGTCGCGGTGTCGCAGTTCACTGTGCGACCGAAGTGGAAATCGTCTTCACGCTGGCAGCCTTCAACGACGCCGGCACCCTCGCCGGCGATCGCATCGAGCACGCATCCATCGCACCCAACTCGGCCATCGAAGACATTGCACGCGCCGGCATCGCCGTCGTCAGTCAGCCGCACTTCATCAGAGAGCGAGGCGACCGCTATCTAACCGATGTCGACGCCGACGCTCGCCAACTTCTATATAGACTCCGCTCTTTCCTCGACGCGGATGTGACACTAGCAGGCGGCAGCGACGCGCCATTCGGCGGATGCGATCCCTGGGCCTCCATGGCCGCCGCCGTCTCGCGCCATACCGAAAGCGGGGCTGCCATCGGCGCGTCCGAAGCACTCACGCCGGAACAAGCACTCGATCTCTTTCTGCGTGACCCGACAGCACTGAACCGCTACCGCCACGTGACCATCGGTGCGCCGGCCGATCTTTGCTTACTCGATCGCTCGTGGGCAGCCGCCCGCAGCACGCTTTCATCAGCGCACGTCCGCGCGACGTTCATCGACGGACGGATGATCTTCAATCGCGACACCGAGGGGATGACATGAGCGGTTTTGACGAGGTCGTCGACTTTGTCGTGGTGGGCAGCGGCGGCGGCTCGATGTGCGCCGGGCTGTTGATGCGCACGCTGGGCAAGCAGGTCCTGATCCTCGAGAAGACCGCGCTCGTCGGCGGCACGACCGCGCGCTCTGGCGGCGTGATGTGGATTCCGAACAATCGTTTCATGAAGCGGGACGGCATCGAGGACAGCACCGAGAAAGCCAACACTTATCTCGATGCATTGACGAGCAAACAAACCGACGCCCCCGGCTCGACGCTCGAGCGTCGTCGCACTTACGTAACCGAAGCGCCGCGTATGGTGGATTTCCTGGTGAGCCAGGGCGTGAAGCTGAACCGTGTCACCTATTGGCCGGACTACTACGACGATCTGCCGGGCGGCTCGCAAGATGGTCGAACCGTCGTTGCCGAGCTGTTCAACGTCAACGAGCTGGGCGAATGGAAACAAAAGCTGCAGCCGACCTTCATTCGCGCGCCCGTGGATCTGCTGCAACCCTCGCTCGAAGAAATGATGGAATTGCCCGCGCTGACCCGATCGTGGCGCGTGAAAGCACTGGTCGCGAAGCTGGTCCTTCGCGGCGTGCTCGGGAAAATCACTGGCAAGTATTGGATCGCGGGCGGCGGCGCGCTGCAGGGACGAATGTTGCAAGCGGCAGTGAAAGCGGGCATCGAGATCCGTACAGAATCGCCGGTGAGTCAACTCATCGTCGAGAATGGCGCCGTTAAAGGCGTCGCGACCGTCAAGGACGGCCGCCCCTGGCGAGTCGAAGCTCGCATGGGCGTGCTGGTCAACGCCGGCGGCTTCGCTCGCAACCAGCGCATGCGGGATCAATACGCGCCGGGAACATCGGTGAAATGGACCATGGCCACGCCCGGCGACACCGGCGAAATGATCGAGGAGATGATGCGCATCGGTGCGGCCATCGCCCAGATGGAAGAGCGTGTTGGCAATCAACAAACGCATCCGCCCGGCGCCGCCGACGGTGAAGCCAAGCCGACCGCGCAAGCGCTGACCGCATCGCCTCATGCGATTCTCGTCGACCAGAGCGGCGTGCGTTATATGAATGAAGGCGGCTCCTACATGGCCTACTGCAAGGCCATGCTCGAAAGAAACAAGACCGTGCCCGCGGTGCCGAGCTGGGCCATCTTCGATAGTCAGTTCATGGCGAAGTACTGGCTCGCCGGCACCATGCCCGGCAAAGCGAAGCCGCAGCACTGGTATGACCAGGGATACTTGAAGAAGGCCGACACCATCGAAGCGCTGGCACAACAGCTGAAGATGGATCCGGCCGCGCTCAAAACCACGGTCGAACGCTTCAATGGATTCGTCGCGAAGAACAAGGACGAAGACTTTCATCGCGGCGAGCGCGCCTACGATCGCTGGTTGGGCGACTCCCTCAACAAACCTTCAGAAACACTCGGCGCGATAAACAAAGGGCCGTTCTATGCCGTACCCATCGTGCCCGGCGATGTCGGCACTTATGGCGGCGTCGTGACGGACGAGCACGCGCGAGTGCTACGCGGCGATGGCTCGATCATTCCCGGGCTCTATGCGACGGGCGTATCGACCGCATCAGTGATGGGCCGCTTCTATCCGGGCGCGGGCAGCAGCGTGGGACCGTCGTTTGTTTGGGGGTATGTCGCCGCGAAACACGCCGCCGGCGTCAAATAGTTGTAACGGGCGGCTGATCTTCGATGGCGTCGATCAGCCCCCAACGCAGCGCTGTCTGTGCATCGATCCGCTGACCGGAAAGAATCATCAGCGCTGCGCGCTGTCGGCCGATTCTGCGAGGCACGGAGACGCAACCGCCTGCGCCGGGAATCAAACCCATCGCGAGCTCGGGAAGTTGAAACCACGCGGTCGACGCGGCCGTCACACGGCCCGCGAATGCAGAGATCTCAACACCTGCGCCGATACACGCGCCCTGTATGTGAACGTCGAGAATTTCCGGTCGCCGTGCTACGGCCAACGCAGGCAGCGTGTGCATGCGAATCAGATGCGCGGTTGCCGGATCTCTCGTGGTTCCGAACTCTTCCAGATCGCCGCCGGCGCTGAATGCCTCGCCGACCGAGCGCAGCTTCACCGAGCGAATCTCTGGATCGGCTGCAGCGACGGTGAATGCTTCATAGAGCTGGTCGCGGACGACGCGATTGATGGCGTTCCGAGCTCGGGGCCGATCGAGCGTAACGTGAAGGACCGCGTCACGACGCTCGACAACGACTCTCCCGTCGGGGTTGGGTTCCGCGGGCCGGCGAGCACTGAGCCACGCCGCGTATTCCTCACTTCCCTGCAAAAGCCCGTAAGCGAGCGATTCGAGCACCAGCGCACGATCCAGCGGGAGCGCTTCCGCCGTCCGTAGCAATTGCACCGTAACCGCGGCCGCTCTCGGTGCGCGTTCGACCTGCTTGATCAATGCCTCAGCATCCACTGGCGATTCAAGCACGGCGTCGAGCGTCACGCTCAGCGGATGATCCGGATCGCCGATGCCAATGACTGGGAACGGCGGCAACGACCCCGCCAAAGCCGAGCGATCACATACATCCAGGTCGATGAACACGAGCGGCGGCAATCCCATCCGAGCCGTACTGCCACACCCATCGAGATCGACGGACGCGAGTGGCGGCGACCCCATCCCAGCCGCGTTGTCACACGCGTCGAGATCGACGAACGCGAGCGCCTGCCACGCCCCCTCCTGCGATGGATCGATCAGATATTTTTCGACAGCAGCGCGTAGCGCCGGGGTCATGAGAGATCACCTGCGAGGTTGCAGGTCCACATGGTAGGTCGGCCGCGTTACCCGCGCCATCCCCGCAAGCGGTTGCCTGCGTCGCAGCTGATGATTTCAGCGGTAATGAAGCGTGCCTCGTCAGACGCCAGAAACACGCCGAGCGCCGCGATGTCGTCCGCCGTGCCGTGCACCTTCAACATCTGCTGACTTTGGATGCGCTGATACGTCTCAGTTGGCAGGTTGCCGCGCGCCGCGGGCGTCTCCATGAGGCCCGGCGCGATGGCATTGACGCGAATGCCATCATTGCCGAACACGCTGGCCATGCCATACGTCATCGCATTCAACGCGGCCTTGGTCACGCCATAAGCCGTGGCCGGCACGTTGGCTGCCATGGAAGAGACATTCAGCACCACACCCTTTGCTCGAGCCAACGGGGCACGCAGTGCCTGAGCCAGAAGCAGCGGAGCAACCGTGTTGACCGACAGAAAGCGCAACCACTGTGCCTGCGACAGAGATTCGAAAGAAAACGCGACCTCACCATAAGCGAGGCCGGCGTTGTTGACGAGCACATCCACTCGCTCGTGCTGTCCGGCGATCTCAGCCGCGAACTTGTGAAGCTCGCTTTCAACGGCGAGATCGACCAGGTGTGTCGAGCAGCGTGCTCCTTCCTTCGTCAGCACCGCCGCGGCTTCAGCGAGCCCCGCTTTGTCCACGTCAGTGAGAATCAGCGCTGCTCCTTCTGTCGCGAAGTGACGCGCAAACGCCAACCCCATGCCGCCGGCTGCGCCTGTGATCGCGATGAGCTTGTTTGCAAAGCGTTTCATGAGTCCTCAGCGACCGCCGAGCTGCGTCCAGCGCTCGGGTGACATGTAGCAATACTCCAGGTAGTGGCCCACCGTGTCGCGTGCATCGATGTAGAGCCACTGCGACTGCCCCGGCGAGCCACCTTCCATGATGACCGGAAGCTGCTGGCGCTCGACCTCAGCTCTAAAGCCAGGCCAATCGTCCTTCACGCGCATCGCCACGTGATGAAACCGCAGCACCGATCGCTCCGGCAAATCGCTCGTGTACACATCGACGACACCGGACACTGGCTGGATCAGCTCGTACTGCAGGTTTCCAATCCAGCCGAGCGCCAGCTTGATGCTCGCCGTTCCCAAGCCCGCACGCGTCCTCAGCTCGTAGCTGATTTCGTAGCGTTGAAAGCCGTCGAATCCATGCCGCGTGCGGAACAGCTCGATGGCAGCATCGAGATCCCGCGTGATGTACGCGTTCTGGTAATGACTCTCCAGCCTCGCCAGCGCTCCGATCATCGCTCACCCTTCCCGTTCCACGTCGTACTCGGACAGATAGCGCTCGAACATGCCGCGCACTTGATCCGGCGTGAGCCCGAACTGTCCGAGCTTGTATTCATGCTTGCCGAACTTGTCCTGCGGGTTGTCGGCCAGCCACGTGCGCATGCCGTTCTCGGCTTCCGGCGTGAAGTCGTCACCGAGCGCTCGATACAGCTTGCGCATCGATCCGACGGGATCGCGCATGAGATCGGCGTAGTGCACGTCGATGATTCGATCGCGCCCCAGACGTGCGCGCGAATCCATGATGCGGTTGGCGTGCTCCACCGCCTGCCAGGAATAGTTCTTCGCGATGTAGTCCAGATCGGGGGTGAGCCCGAACGCGCTGCTGCCCATTTTCATGAGACTGCAGAACGAGCCCGTCGCCGTGAGCGGATCTCGATGCGTCCAGACCAACCGTGCGTCTGGATATTCCTTCAGCAGAGTCTCGAGCCACAACGCGTGCGAAGGCTGCTTGAGATTCCACACGCCCGGCACCTCGGCCTGCAGAACCTGCAGGAAGCGCTTGTGATACCGGTAAGTCGACGTGAGATCGGCGTCTTTGAACAACCAGTCGCGATAGTTCGGCAGCTTGCCCCGCCCTTCCCACATCAGTGCCTTGAAATCGGCGTTGATGAAGAACATGCACTCGTTCGGATACACCGCGGAATTGCGGTAGTACTTGCCGGCATCGGGACGCGCCGCCAGCATCTTGCGTTCCATTTCGAGTCGAGCGATCGCGCGAGGATCGGTGTAGAGCGTGTCCTTCGTCGGCGGCGGCACCGGATCGTCGATCTCCCACGTCAGCGGCGAACGACGCGCCGGGTCCGCTGCGAGCAGATTGCTCAGCAAAGTCGTGCCGGTGCGAGGAACGCCGAACACGAACACAGGCCGCTCGATGGGGCGTTTCAGCAACTCCGGACGTTGCTCGAGATAGGCGTTGGCCTTCAAACGATTCGACAGCGCACCGATGACGGAGCCGCGGAATCGCTGGATGCCCATGTCCGGATAATCCACCTTGCTCGCGTCGGCCAGCAGGATGTCGAGCCCTTCGCGGAAGCTCTCGCTATCGAAACGTTGCAGCCCGGTTGCCGTTCGCGCCGCCTCGATCAACTCATCGGCGACTAATTTTTGCGGCATCTCGATTCCCCCTGCGTGACTCACGCCATTTTCGAATCATCTTGAAGCGCCGCGCCGCCAGGCGACAACGTCAATAGATTTCGACGGTGGGCCACAATGCCTCGATCCGGCCGCCCTTCAACTGACGCGGAGCATGCGTTGCCTGAACTCGCTGGGTGTTTCGCCGGTCGCGCGACGAAACGAAAACGAAAAGCTGGACGGCGACGCGAAGCCCAGCGAATAGGCGATGGCCTTGACGCTCTCTTCGGTGCCCAACAGACGTTTCGCGTTATCCAGCCGACACTGCTCGACGTAATCGCCGATCGATCGGCCCCGGCTGGTCCGAAAGCCACGCGTCAGCTGCCGCACCGACAGATTGCAGAGCTTGGCGAGCTCGGACAGCGTCGGCGGTTCGCGGACTTCCTTCAGTCGCGCCTCGATGATTCGCAATCGCCACGGCGATAGGCCGCCCGTCGCCGGCGCGTCTTGCACCGTCGCGCAGTAACGTGCCAGCTCGAGCGCGACCTGTGCGACGATCAACTCGACCATGACCTCGCTCGCGAATCCCGGATGGCGCAACTCCTCCGCCAGACGCAGCAGCAACCCGCGAATGTTTGCATCTGGAATATCGAGACTCGCCGCCAGCCTTCGGTCAGTCCACTCGAAGTCCTCGCCAAACCATTCGCGCAGCTGTTCCGGCGAGAAGTGACACAGGATCGACGCCTGCGGCGGCCCGCCATCGCTCCGCGCATGCATGCGTTGCCCGGGCGGCGCTAGAAACATATTGCCGATGCGCTCGTAGCGATGCGGCGCCCAGCGATCCACATAGCAAGCCCGCGCGTTACGCGGTCGGGGGCTCAAGCAAAGGTCCAGCCAATACCTGCCCTTGTCGTGCAGGATGTTGTCGGCCGGGCCGCTCACGTCGAAGCGCACCAGCTGCGCCGTCGCGAGCGGATTGCGGACCTCGGCGTGAATCGTCATCGATGGTGGCTCAGCGGCGCTCACTGTGATTCCCCCGCGACCTGTCGCTTCAGATGCTGTTTTCTGTCGCTTCCTGTCATGACTTCAGCCGCACGTAATGTTTATTCGCGAGTTCCGTCTCGCCATCATCATTGCGGCCTGCTGACAATACTACGCAAGGTTGTTCACAAGTGGGAGGCTCGTCGAGACTGAATCGTATGAAGATGAATCAAGCACGAGTCGCCGTCGTTACAGGCGCCAGTTCAGGCATCGGTAAGGCCGCTGCCCAGGCCCTCGCAACTCAGGGTTGGCGAGTCATCGGCCTTGGACGCGACCCACATCGCACGGCTGCCGCCGAGGCAACGATTCGTGCGGCCGCACCTGGTGCGAATGTGACGATGATTCGCGCGGATCTATCGCTTATGTCCGAAGCGAGACGAGCGGCAGAAGAAATCATCTCGTGTACCGATCGTGTCGATGTGCTGCTCAACAATGCGGGTGGCGTTCGCAATCGGTTGGAGATGACGACCGAGGGCCTCGAGTCTACGTTCGCCAGCAATCATCTCGGTCACTTCGTGCTCACGACGCGGCTGCTGCCCCTTCTAAGAGCCGCAGCGGCTCAATCCCAACCCGGCGCGACTCGGATCGTCAGCGTTTCTTCGAGCGGGCATGAGCGCTGCCCCGGTTTGAATTGGGACGATCTGCAGGTCCTGCGCAACTTCACCACCGGCGGCGCGTACACGAATGCGAAGCTCGCCAACATTCTGTTCACTCGTGCATTGGCCAAACGTCTCACGCCCGAGGGCATCGTCGCGCATGCCATGCATCCCGGCGTCGTCGACAGCAACTTTGTCAATCACGCCGACGACGCCATGCAGAAGTACATGGCGACGCTGAAAGACATTTCGCTCACGCCAGAAGTGGCGGCCGACACGCTGGTCTGGCTCGCCACCGCCGAGGGGCCCGGACGAACGAGCGGTGGCTATTACCACCAGCGCGCCGCGGTCGCGTCCAGTCTCGCTGCGCAGGATGAAGCAGCGGCCGAACGTCTCTGGAAAGAAAGCGAAGCCCTGGTCGCACGCGTTCTCGGCGGGACTCAGTAACGCTGTCGTGCGCGTCCTGCTCGCGTCATTGCGTCCCGGATTCGACACTGTTCTTCATTGTGATTCCGCCGACGGGTGAACACACTTTTTGCAGGACACTGAGGGGGACGCGATGGCCAAAGGGTTGTTCGATCTGACCGGCAAAGTCGCCGTGGTCACAGGCGGTAACAGCGGCATCGGCTTGGGTTTCGCGCGAGGCATCGCCAAGCAAGGCGGCAGCGTCGTGATCTGGGGCCGTAACGCGGAGAAGAACGCCGCCGCGAAAGCCGAGTTGGAAGCACTCGGTGCTCGCGTAGCCACCGCGCAAGTGGATGTTTCGTCCGAGCAGCAAATCATTGCTGGTTACGACGCGGTCATCAAAGAACTTGGCCGCGTCGATTGCGTCGTCGCCAATGCCGGCCTGCCCCCGCCCCGTGGCGGCACCTTGGATCAAACCACCAAGGACTATCTCACGTTCATGGACATCAGCCTGCACGGCGCGTACTACACGCTTCGTGAAGGCGCGCGTCACATGGTGAAGCGTGCGGAAGCCGGCGAACCGGGCGGCTCGCTGATTTTCTGCGGCAGTCTGTCGATGTTCAAAGGCTTGCCGGGCAAGGTTCCCTACGCGGCGTCGAAAGCGGCGATGGGCGCCATCGTGCGCACGATGGCCGTCGAGTTCGGCAAGTTCGGCATTCGTGCCAACACGGTCGCACCGGGCTACATCAAGACCGGCATGACCGGCGAAGCCACCGGGCTGAGTCAGATCGACAAGTACTTCGCCTCGAAGACGCCGATCCCTCGCCCGGGCTATCCAGCGGACTTCGAAGGCATCGCCGCGTATCTCGCCAGCGACGCATCGTCATTTCACACCGGCGACACCCTCGTCATCGATGGCGCCTCGCTGATCAATCTTTGAAGGAAGCCGCGACATGCGCGTTCTCAACATCCATGGCGTCGACGATGTGAGATTGGATCCCATCGACCCGCCGCGCCCGGGCAACAGCGACGTTGTGGTCAAAGTGAAAGCCTGCGGTGTCTGCGGCAGCGACCTTTCTTACGTCAAGGTCGGCGGCATCCATCGCAAGCCCGGCGGCGTGACGCCCATCGGCCATGAAGCTGCCGGCGAAGTTGTGGTCGTTGGCTCGGCCGTCAAAGGCGTGAGCGTCGGTCAACGCGTCGTCATCAATCCCATGATGACGCCCAGCTATATCGGCAGCGGCGGCCCCGAAGGCGCCTTCACCGAAGAACTCCTCGTGCGCGACGCGCGGGTTGGCGATAGTCTGCTGCCGATTCCAGATGATCTTCCTTACGATGTGGCCGCCCTCACCGAGCCGCTTGCCGTTGCTCTCCATGGCGTGAATCGTTCCCAGGCCAAGGCCGGTGACAAAGTTGTCGTCTTCGGCTGCGGGCCGATCGGGCTCGGCATGGTCGTGTGGCTCGTCGATCGCGGCGTCACCGACGTGGTCGCGCTCGATCTCTCCGATGAACGCCTGGAACGAGCGAAGGCGCTCGGCGCACGAGCCGTGATCAATCCGACTCGCGATAACGTTCGCGCTCGCTTACTCGAACTGCACGGCACCGCCCGGGTGTTCAGCCGCGAGGCCGTCGGCACTGACGCCTACATCGACGCCGCCGGCGCGCCGAGCATCCTTTCCGACGTGATCAACATGGCGAAGTATCAATCGCGCCTCGTCGTCACCGCCGCGTACATGAAACCGGTTGAGATCAATCTCGGCACCATGCTGACGACGGAGATGACCATCACGACTGCGGTTGGCTATCCCGATGAAATGCCCGATGTCATCGCAGCGCTGCCTCGCCTGCGCGACAAGGTCGCCACCTTGATCAGCCATCGCTATCCTTTCGATCGCGTCATCGACGCCTTCGCCACCGCCGGCACGCCGGGGTCCGCAAAAGTGATGGTCGAGTTCGACGCATGAGCGAGAACAAGCCACCGCTGGCGAGCATGGTCCTGGCCGGCGACCAGCAGACCGAGGCCGAGCGCATCGCCGACTTCATCTTCATGGCGAAGGACATCTCCAACGCCTACCTGGTGACGACCGCCGACGGCGACGTGCAGATCAACACCGGCTTCATGGACAACGCCGAGCGCACCAGGGCTCTGCTCGCTCCTCATCGCACCGGGCCGTTACGCAAGATCATTCTCACGCAGGCGCATCCCGATCACTATGGCGGCGTGCCTTCCATGAAGGAGACTGGAACTGAGGTCGTCGCCGAGCGCCGCTTCGTCGATACCTGGCGTTACTTCCGAGATCTCGGGCCTTACCTTGCACGTCGCTCGGCCAAGTTGTGGGGCGGCACTATTAAACGCAAAGCCAATCCCTTACCGCCGCCGGAGGTTGTGCCGGACATCGTCATTGATCGGCGCTATGAGTTCGAACAGGGCGGCCGGCGTTTCGAAGTGATTTCCACGCCGGGTGGCGAGGCGCTGGACTCCGTTGTCGTTTGGATGCCTCGGGAGCGCGTCGTCTTTACGGGCAATTTATTTGGACCGGTGTTTCTGGCGATGCCGAACTTGGTCACCATGCGGGGTGATAAGCCTCGACTGGTTCAGCGGTATCTGCCCTCGCTCGATTTGGTCCGCAAGCTTGGCGCCGAGTTATTGGTTACTGGGCATGGGGAGCCGATTCGGGGCGCTGAGAACATTCGTTCGTCGCTCGACAAGATGCACGCAGCGGTCTCGTATGTGAATGAGGCGACGATTGCAGGGATGAATGCGGGCAAGGATGTTTACACGCTGATGCGTGAGATCAGTTTGCCTGCAGAGCTGAAGATCGGTGAGTTCCACGGGAAAGTGTCGTGGGCGGTGAGATCGATCTGGGAGGAGTACTCCGGTTGGTTCCATTACGACTCCACCACGTCGCTCTACGGCGTACCACGATCCAGTGTCAACGCTGACCTTACCGAGCTCGCCGGCGGCGCTGCCGCGCTCGCCTTGCGCGCCAATGCCAAGCTGGAGTCAGGCGCCGCTCTTGAAGCAATGCACTTGCTCGATGTCGCGCTCGGCGCGGAGCCGGCTAATACCGCCGCGCTGAAAGTTAAAGCTGCCGTGTTGAAGCGGCTTCAAGCTGAGAGCGGAGGTAGCAATCTCAGCGAGGCGATGTGGCTCAAGGCTGAACTCGCTGCTGTTGAGGCGGCGCTAGGGCAGTAACGAGCCGAGAACCACGCGCAAGCGTGGTCCCGGCCCAAACGCGAGGCGAAAGAACCGTCAGGCGGCCTTGGAGCCAGCCTTCGAGTGATGAGCGAACATCTTCGCCAGGTCGCCAGAGGTGACGACGCGAGGTGACTCGCCATCCGCCAGGGGCTTCGCGCCACCGTACGAACGCGGAGTGATATCCACCTTGTCGGCAATCGCCTTGGCGCGCAGCGCCCCAACCGTCAGGTCTTCGCGCTTGTGATGCTTGAACGGGTCGAAGTTGAAGAAACGCATGGCGTTGGCATGCGTGATCTTGTTGATCCGGGTCTCGCTCAGGTTCTTCACAGTCTCCCACAACCGCTCCGGCACATACGGCCACAACGAATCGGAGTGCGGGTAATCGCATTCGTACGAGACCAGGTCCTCATTCAACGAATCCAGGTTCTTCAGGCCGAACTCATCGTCGATGAAGCAAGTCAGGAAGTGCCGCTTGAATACCTCACTCGGCTTCGTGCCCTTGAACCGTGAATGCGTCCACGCCTTATGACGCTCATGACTGAAATCCGCGCGCTCGATGAAGTACGGAATCCAACCGATGCCGCCCTCCGACAGCGCGATCTTCATCGTCGGATAGCGCTCCAGTGCCTCGAGATTCAACCAATCCGCCGCACCAACCACAATCGAGATCGGCATGGTGCTGATCCAGGCCTCGATCGGCGTCTCCATCGACGCATGCGGGGCCGGGTTGCCCGCGCCGATGTGCAGACAGATCGCGATGTCGTGATCGACGAGCGTCTTGTACATCGGCTCCCAATACGGATTGTGAATGCTCGGCAATCCCTGAATCGTGGGATTCTCGTTGAGCGACACCGCCGTGCAGCCCTTCTTCGCGATCCGCTTGATCTCCTCGACCGTCGCCTTCATATCCCAGGTCGGCAGCAGCGCGCAGGGAATGAAGCGGCCCGGCTGCGAGCCGCACCACTCGTCGATGTGCCAATCGTTGTAGGCGCGCATGTGAACGAGCGACTTCGCCTTGTCCGCCGCCTTGTGAAAGCGACCGCCGTCGAAGCCCACGCAACTGCCGAAGTTCAGCGACGCCGCGATGCCGTTGACGTTCATGTCATCGACGCGCGCCTTCGGCTCGTAACATCCCTTACGCAGCTGATCCAGCGCCGTCGGCTCAGCGCCGTATTCTTCCGGCACTCGGCCCACGACCGCATTGAGACCGACGGACGGCATCTGCATGCCCTGATATTCCCAATAGTTCGTGCCCTCCGCCGTCGTGCAGAACTTCGGCGCGGACGCCAGATCGTCACCGGACAGGTGCTTCTTGAACATGTCCGGGGGCTCGCTGATGTGATCGTCCACGCTGATGATCACCATATCGTTCATATTCATGGGCGCTCTCCTATTGACTGAGGGTCGAGGGCTGCAGCGGCTGCGCGGCGCCCTGGCTGAAATCACGGATCGCAACGATGCGTCGCGCGTGAACTTTTCTTTCCGCTTGAAAGGTGTAGCAGTTGCCCGTGGGCATGCGGTTCGCGTCGGACTGGCGCTCCAGCGGTATCTGACGACCGTTGGCGATCATCGTCCCCCAACGCAGCAGACGCGCCGCCTCCTGCTGTTGCGGTTCGAGCGATGCGATCCAACGGCTCAGCTGATCGAGCGTCACGCCGACGAGCTCGGGCGGATCGACGATGCGTCCTTCCGCCAGCGACCAGCGCAACACCGTGCGACCATTCAGACGAATCTCGGCAGTGCGCAGTCCCGCGACCGGATCCGAAACAAGAATGTCGTAAACCACCTGCTCGCTATCGAAAGCATGAGCCGCGGCCAAGGTCGCTAGATCGTGCAGATGAGTGCAGTTCTCTCGCTTCTCGCCTCGCTCCGCATACATCGCCAGCGGCACACCGCTGAACGTTTGTTTCAATCGATCAGGCGCCCCCGGACAAGTCGTCCAGGGCGCACGTGACAAAACCGGTTCCACAGACGTCGTGACACCGTCGCGATGACGCACCGTCACGCTCATGCAATGGAAGTCGTCTTCGACTTCACTGCTCACCACACCCGGCGCCGGCGTGATTCGGAAGCGCCGTCGGAAGCCGGGCAAGTTGTCGATCGAAGTCAGTTCCATGACGTTCAGTCGCGAGCGAGCAGCAGCGCAGTCGCCAGCGGCCCTCCTCCCGAGGTGCAGACAGCAACGCGCGGATCGCCTGGAATCTGTCGGGCGCCGCCCGTGCCACGCAGTTGAACAACCGACTCGTGCGCGAAGCCGAAGCCGTGCAACCGTCCGGCACCGATCTGGCCGCCGAACGTATTCAGCGGCAGCTCGCCATCGAGCGCGATGCGCTTGCCGCCTTCGATGAATCGTCCGCCATCGCCCACATCGCAAAAGCCCAACGCTTCTAGCCAGGTAATGACGTAGAAACTGAACCCATCGTAGAACTGCACCGTATCGACGTCGGACGGCTTGTAATCCGTCCGCTTCCACAGATCCGGGCCTGTTTGATAGCTGGCCATCCACTCCGCCTGGTCCCAGCTATGGCGCGTGACCGTGCCCGCCATCGCAGCGATCCGAATCGGCGTGCACTTCACCTCATCGAGCGCGCTACCGGCCGAAACAATCAGGACCGTGGACGCATCGGTGAAGCGGTCACAGTCATAGAGACACAGCGGTGTCGAGATCATGCGCGCCGACATGTATTCGTCCATCGTGATCGGCTCACGCGTCAACGCGCGTGGATTCAAGGCTGCATTGGCCCGATCAGTCAGCGCAACTTGAGCAAGCTGCTCGCGCGTCAGCCCATAGCGCTTCATGTGACGCATGGCGTACTGCGCCGTCCAGTTCGCCGCCGACAGCGCATTGAAGGGCGCGGTCCACTGCGAGCCGCCATCGACCTTATCGCGCTTCAGGGGCGGAAACTCATCGGGCCGCGCCATCGCCGCAGCTTCATACACCGTACGAAAGCAAATAACGTGACGTGCGAGACCGGCGCGAACTGCCGCAGCCGCCGCGACCACGGCGCCAAGCTGCGATGTGATTTCTCCGCCGCCCGCGTACCAGGTCGCACGAATACCCAGCGCATCGATCAGCTCGTCGGCGCCCACGGGCGAGAAGCCAAGGTAACCTTGCATCCGGCCGGGATAAGTCGACACACCGTCGATCTGCCCGATCGTGAGCCCCGCTTCGGCCAGCGCTTCACGAACTGCATCGACGGTAAGCAGTAAAGGATGACGCGTCAGCTTGACGCCGATCTCCGACTGCCCCACGCCCGTGATATATGCGTCGTTCGCTGTCATCGCACGATCTTCTCGAACAGGGGATAGTAGATCTCGCCCTGTTGTTCGAACGTCACTCGCACCCGGTCGCCGATATCGACCTCATTAACATCGCAACCCACGACGTTCGTCGTCAGAAACACGCCGGGCGCGCCGTCGATGGCGACACGCGCGATCACGTATGGCACCTCCAGCGCTGGATGCCACTTCTGATGATTCACAGTGAACGAGTCGATCACGCCGGTGCCGGCCACCGCATGGGGCGCGACATTCTCGGAAAGACACTTGCGACACACCGGTCGCGGCGGATGAATGAACGATGCGCAATCTCGACAGCGCATCAACCGCAGCTCACCCACCGCGCCGCCCGTCCAGAAGGCGCGGTTATCGGCATCCAGCCGCGGTTGCGGACGCGGCGCGCTCATGACTCAAACGTCCCAGAGAATATGAAGCGAATCGACGCCGACCACGTGGCCGCAATGGAAGGTCGGCGGCCGTTGCGGATCGAGCCGGAACGTCGGCAGTCGCGCCATCAGCACTTCATACAGAACCTGCAGCTCGACACGTGCGAGGTGTGAGCCAAGGCAACGATGCGGGCCGGCGTTGAACGCGATGTGCACTTTGTTCTCGCGATTCAGGTCGTAGCGGTCGGAGTTCGCAAACTCCTTCGGATCGAGATCCGCCGCGGGCAGAAACAGCATCGCGCGCTCGCGAGCCTTCATCTGCACGCCTTCAAACACGATGTCCTTCGCCACCATGCGGGGCGGAACAGTGAAGGTGTACCGACGCAGCAGCTCTTCCGTCGCCTCCGGAATCATTTTCGGATTGGCGCGCAGCTGCGCCTGCAATTCCGGATGACGAGCGAGATGACGCACGCCGTGGCCGATGCCGTTCATCACCGTGTCCAGACCGGCGATGAACAACAGCACGCCGTAGTTCTGCATGTCCTCGAGCGTCGTCGGCTTGCCGTCGATCTCGATCTTCCAGAGCATGCTGATGATGTCGTCCTGCGGGTTATCGCGCCGTGCGATGAACGTGTCATGCATGGTGGCCGCGATCCGCTGCAGCTTCGGAATCATCGCTCGTGCATCGGACGCCGGATCGGACAGGTGCTGCGAAACGATCTCGCGATACTCGTCCTGACGGTCCAGCGGCAAGCCCAGCATCTTGAGAAACACCTGCACCGGCATCGGCTCGGCGATCTCTTTCATGAACTCGCACTGACCGCGTCCCTTCACGCCGTCGACCAGCTCGGTCGCCAGCGCGGCGATGCTGTCTTTCAGCGCAAGAATGGACTTGGGCGAGAAGACTCGTTGCAGCGGCGCGCGGTACTTGCTGTGTTCCGGCGGGTCGACGTTGATGGGCACCGGTAGCGGGATGTGCGGCATGCCCGGCGGCAGCTTCGCCTTCATCGCCGCCATTTCGGCGCGCGGGATGAACTCGCTCGAGAAACTTTCGGTGTCGCGCGACGCATTGAAGTTGGCCGCGTGGCTCATCAACATCCAATGTCCGCCGTTGCGCGGCGTCCAGAAGATCGGCGGCGCGTTCTTCACCAGATCGAGAATGCGTTGATGCGGATCGGTCACATACGCCGGATCGCGGAACATATCGAAGTCGTACACCAGCGAGTCAGGGACATGCGCTGGCTTCGGTACGGCGGGGCTCACATTGGCGGCTGCTGACATTCGGATTCTCCTGCGCTGAAGATCACGCCGACTTCGCGGCCCCGGCCATCATGGCGCTCAGATCGATCTGGCCCGTGGCCACACCGCCCAGGAATCCGCCGTCCACTGGCAGCGCCACGCCGTTGATGTAACTCGCTGCGTCACTGTTGAGAAACACCAGCGGGCCCGCCTGCTCTTCCGGCGTCGAGCGCCGATTGATCGGTTGCGCTGCTGCTTCGAGCACCGAGGCTGCGGTTGCCTGCTCGAACTGCGACATCATCGGTGTCTGCGTCGGGCCCGGCATCGTGCAATTGATACGAATGCCGCGCTTGATGAGATGAGTGGAAGTCATCATCGTCCAGACGATGAGCGCTTCCTTCGAGAACGCATAGCCTTCGCGGACCGTCTCGGCATTGTCCTGGCACCATTTGACGATGCCGTCGTAGTTATCGATCTTCAGCAGCCCCATGAGCACTGGCAGTCTGCGACTCCAGCCCAGGCCGCCATTCGACGAGATGCTGACGATGGCACCGCCGGCGGACATGAGTGGCAACACTTGCTCGGTGAGCCGTCGCGTGCCGGCGTAATTCACTTTCATGACGTCGAGCGCCGGCGACGTTTGCGGCAAGCCGGCGCAATTGAACAGCGCATCGACCTTGCCCCCGATCTTCTTCACCGCTGCATCGATCGCCGCGGGCTCTCGTAAATCGACCTGAGTGAACGAAGCGAGACCGAGCTTGCTCGGCTTGTAGTCGAGGCCGTGCACTTCCGCGCCCAGCTGCAACAGCAGCTTCGCGGTCGCCTCGCCCATGCCGGAAAAGCAGCCGCTGATGACGACCCGCTTGTTCTTGTAGCTGGCAAACTCCCCCATCGTCGTCTCCTGAATGCTCGCGGTTACTTGTCTTCTTCGATGATGATGATCCGCTCCGGACAAGCGCGGGCACCGCGTCGGGCAAGCTCTTCCTTGCCGGGAGGCACGATGACCTCCTCCACCGCGATGTAGCCGTCCTCGTCCAACGGAAAGAGCTCTTCCGACACTGCCGCGCAACGGGCATTGCCGGCGCAGGCAGCCTTATTGATGAGTATTTTCATGACCTCACATCCCCCGGGCCCGATCCTGCCGCGACGTCGGCGCCACTGGCCGAGCCACAACTTAGGTGGCTAACTTTATCGCACACTTCGCGCCGCTATACAACAGCACTGTTGATTAAACACGACATCCGCCACGCCCGGCCACAAAGGCCTGATTTATCGTAAAAACAAGGCGAATACTAAGTTTCTATAGGCATCTGGCCGGCCCGGCCGATTCGGCCGGGGCCCGGCCTTGACGCAATAATCAACAGCACTGATTATTGCCCGAGCGCCGGCGATTCGTTCCATAACGGCGTTCACGAGAACGATTCGAGGCCGGCGACAATCCATGGCGCTCTATACAACGCTTCATCTGCACAACGTCCCCGCGGGTCGAGAGGCTGACTACGCCACTTGGTTCGATGGCCCACATCGGGACGCGTTGAGCCGTCTGCGCGGCTTTGCTTCGGCGGACCGCTACGAAGTCACGCCACAGCAGATCATGCCGGACATCCCGCAACCGTGGCGTTACCTCAGCGTTTATGACTTTTCGTTCGATACCCCGGCTATCGACATCCCGGCGTTGGGCCCACTCGTCGCCGATGCGCGCGATTCAGGTTTGATCGCGAACGACGAAACGGAGCGTCTCTATACCTATCGCATCTTCTCGGATTGGAAGGCCAGTCCGAACTGGAAGCGCAGTGAGCCGCTGTCCGGCGTCAGCATCATCCTCGCGAACTATGTGCCTGGCCGATACGCCGAGTATCAGCATTGGTACGAAGAAGTGCACAGCGTGGAAGTGATCAACGTGCCCGGTCACGTCGCCATGAAGCGCGGCGAGCTCGCATCTGTGCAGATCGAACCGCGGCACTACTGCCCGGGCGATCAGCTCGTCCTGTGCGCTCAACAGACCGACGATCTGCTATTTACGCTGAAAGATTTCAGTGCGAGAGCGCGAGGCGCGAGCCCGAGTGGCATCGCCATGCAGCCTCGCTCGGCGGCCGCCTCGGTCGCGCGCACCGTTCATTACTTCCGCAAGGTCAGCGGAACGAAGTTTTGGCAGAACGGAATCGCTTATGGGGGCGACCTGTCCGTCTATCCCGGCAAAGCTTGATCAGGGGAGAAGATCGTGTCCAAAGTAATAGTCATAACCGGCGCCGGTGTCGGCCTTGGCCGCGCACTCGCGCGTCGCTTCGCAACCGATGGCGACAACGTTGTGCTGCTCGGTCGCACGCTTGCGAAAGTGCAGGCAGCTGCGCAGGAGATCGGCGACCGCGCCATGGCCGTCGGCTGCGATGTTGCTTCTCCCGAGTCGGTGAAGTCAGCGTTCGCGGAAATTGCCAGGCGCCATCCCCGCATCGATGTGCTGATCAATAATGCGGCGATCTTCGAGCCCTATTTGATCGCGGACGCCACCGACGAGCAGATCATGGGCACGCTCGCTACGAATCTCGGCGGCGCGATCCTGTGTGTACGCTCGGCCATTCCGATGATGAATCGCGGCGGTCACATCCTGAGTGTGAGCAGCGAGTCCGTCGAGATGCCCTTCCCGCATCTGCTGATGTACCAGACCACGAAAGCGGGACTCGAGCGTTTCTGCTCCGGCCTGCATAAGGAACTGGAGCCGAACGGCATACGCGTCACCTGCGTGCGCGCGGGGCAAATGATGGAACCAGGCAAGGTTTGGAACGCGGATCCCGCCGCACAGATGCGCTTCGCCAAGGCTGCGATGGAAGCCGGCATCAATCTGCGCGAGCGGCCCATCACTCAATTCACCTCCGTCACGAACATTTTCCGCGCGTTGGTCGATCTGCCCCCTGACCTGCATTCGCCGCTGGTCACCCTGTCTGCGCGCAAAGCTGGTTAGAGGACACAAATATGACGATGCTTCCGGAAGCGAAACTCTATATCGATGGCGTCATTCGGCGCGCCACCGGCGACAAGACTTACGACAACGTCGGCCCCTGGACGGGCGAGGTGGTCGGCAAGGCCGCTGATGCCTCGCGCGAAGACGTCGATGCGGCGATCGTCGCGGCCCGCCGTGCTTTCGATCGGACCAACTGGTCGACCAACCACGCGTTCCGTTTCGAGCTGATGAAGAAATATCGCGACCTGCTCTATGCCAACCGGTCGAAGCTGGTCGACATCTCCCGATACGAAGCAGGTTCCGCCATCGGCGCCGCCGCGCGTGCCCAGGTGGACGGCGCGTTGTTCGGTATGGACGGCCTGCTCGAATGTTTCCCGCTGGTGAAGTGGGAAGAGGATCGTGGCACGCGTCGGGAGTACGGCTTCGATACGAATCGCATCGTGACGCACGAGGCCGTGGGCGTCGTCGGCGCCATCACGCCGTGGAACGTTCCTTTGTATGTGAACATCGGCAAAGTCATCGCCGCGCTGTTGGCTGGATGCACGGTCGTGCTGAAGCCCGCGCCCGACACGCCGTTGATGGGCGCATACATGGGCGAGCTCGCTGCTGAAGCCGGCCTACCGCCGGGCGTATTCAACGTGATCACGTCCGCCGATCCAGCGATGGCCGGCGAAATGCTCGTCACCGATCCACGCGTGGATCTCATCTCTTTTACGGGCTCGACCGCCATCGGCCGTCGCGTGATGGAAAAAGGCGCAGCCACACTGAAGCGAGTGTTCCTCGAGTTGGGCGGCAAGTCGGCCAACATCATTCTCGATGACGCGCCCAACTTCCCGCAAACCGTGATGGGCGGCATGGTCGTCTTCCACGCCGGCCAGGGCTGCGCGTATCCGACACGACTGCTCGTGCCGAAGAGCCGGTATCAGGAAGCAGTCAAGGCGTTGGAGATGGGCTACGCGGGGTTCGCCAGCAAATGGGGCGACATCAACGAGCCCACTTGCATCATGGGCCCCGTGATCTCACGTCGGCAGATGGATCGCGTGATGAGTTACATCGAGATCGGCAAACAGGAAGGCGCTCGCTTGCTGGCTGGCGGCAAGGTGCGCACCGACAAAGGCGGCGGCTTCTTCGTCGAGCCGACCTGCTTCGTCGACGTGCGCAATGACATGCGCATCGCGCAGGAAGAAATCTTCGGCCCGGTGCTGGTGGTGATTCCGTACGAGGACGACGAAGACGCCATCCGCATCGCCAACGAAAGTGAATACGGACTGGGCGGCGCCATTTTCTCTGGCGACAAGGACCGCGCCATTCGCATGGCGAAACGCATTCGCACCGGTTCGATCAGCGTGAACGGCGGCGTCAGCATCACGGGCGACCTGCCCTTCGGCGGGTACAAGTCCAGCGGCATCGGCCGCGAATGGGGCCGCGAAGGCATCGAGGAGTTTTTGGAAACAAAAGCGATCGGCATTCGCGCCTGAGATCGAGCGACGTAGGCGAGTACGCCTGCGTCGCCCTCTTTCCTGTCGTCAACTGTCGATACATCCGGCGCCCTGCTGACACAGCCTCGTAGGCACAGCGCAGGAGACCGCCGTGGGGGATTACGAAGAATTACTCGACGCCGCCCGGGCCGAGACGGATCTCGATGACTTCGGCGCGGACGACTTCCTGGAAGGGCTGAAAATTCCGGTTCGCGCCCTGCGCACCGAGGCGCGACTCAACGCACTCGGCGAAGCTGTGTTACGCCATCGAATCGTCGGCCACCTGAAGCAGCGCTTGCAGCTGGAAGATTGGTATCGCCGTCATCCCGAAATCGAGCAGGTGGTCATTCGAGCGCCGTTGATCGGCCTCGGCCTGCCTCGCACCGGTTCATCCGCGCTCTCATGTTTGCTGGCTGAAGATCCGAACGCGCGTTATCGATGGAACGGCGAAGAAACGTACGGAATGATCGAGCGCTCCTCGCGCAAGGACAAGATCACCCGATGAGCGCACTCACGGATCAAGTGGCCGTCATCACGGGCGGCGGAGCCGGCATCGGTCGCGCGACTGCATTGGCGCTCGCGGCCGCTGGCGCCGATATCGTCATTGCAGACATCGTCCCCGAGCGTTGCGACGAAACGGCCGCTCGTGTGCGCGAGATGGGCCGGCGCGCGTTACCCATCCCGACCGACGTGATACAGATCGATCAGATTCGAGCGCTGATCGCCACGGCCAGCGAGAAGTTCGGTCGTATCGACATCCTCGTGAACAACGCGGGCGGCGCCAAGCCGACACCGTTTCTCGAGCAGTCCGAACGATCCTGGCGGCGCCACATCGATCTCAATCTCGTGAGCATGTTCGCGGCCACATCGGCAGCGGTGCCCGTGATGATCAGCGGCGGTCGCGGCGGCTCCATCATCAACGTGAGCAGCATCGAAGCATCGCGTGCCGCTCCAAACTTCGCGGTTTATGCGGCGTGTAAGGCCGGCATGCTCAACTTCACTCGCACCATGGCGCTGGAGCTTGCGGACCACGGCATTCGCGTCAATGCCATCGCACCCGACTACACCGTTACACCCGGCCTGCGTGGCAACTTCACAGGCCCTGTCGATCCGACGAAGTGGATTCAGCCCACCGAACAGCAGGAAGCCGCGGCCGCGCGACGTATTCCGCTCGGCCGACCCGGCATCGATACCGAATGCGGACAAGTCGCTTTGTTTCTTGCGTCGGCAATGAGCGCTTATGTGACTGGAACGGTAATACCGGTCGACGGTGGCGCCTGGGCGTCGAGCGGCTGGCTGCGAAACAAAGCCGGCAAGTGGACGCTCACCGGAGACATCACGCCGTAAGCACGGATGACCCAACATGCGCATCAATGTCACTCTGCCCTTCGATCAGTTTCACGACGGCGATGAGTTCCTGACGCCCGAGGCCGTCATGGAAATCGGCGCGGTGATGGAGCGCGTCGGTTTCGCTGGTTGCAATGTCACCGATCATCCCTGCCCCTCGGGAAAATGGCTCGATGCCGGCGGTCATCACGCGCAGGACCCGTTCGTGATGCTGTCGCTGGTGGCGATGGCCACGCGCACCGTGCGATTGCAGACCGGCATTCTGGTCCTGCCCTATCGCAACCCGTTCATCACAGCGCGAGCGGTCGCGACGCTCGACGTGTTCTCGCGCGGGCGAGTGACGTTGGGCATTGGCGCAGGCTATATGAAGGGCGAGTATTTCGCGCTCGGCGTCGACTTCGAGCGGCGGAACGAGATCGTCGACGAATACATCGACGCACTGAAGGCGGCGTGGACCGCGGATGAGTTTTCCTTCAAAGGCACCAATTACGAGGCCCGAGGCAGTCGTGTCCTTCCTCGCCCCGTGCAGACACCGCATCCGCCCTTGCTGATCGGCGGCAACTCACATCGCGCGATCCGTCGCGCGGTGGAGAAAGGCGACGCGTGGTATCCCTTCTTTACAGCACCGGGTGTGTCGACCACTTCGCGCACGGCGCCGATGACGGATGAGAAGGATCTCGCGGTCGCCCTTCAGTACCTGCGCGATCACTGTGAGAAAGTAGGTCGCGAGCGACCGCCAGAAATCATCCTCGGCAGTCTCAGTGCTGTCGATCGTCACTTCAACGCCGAAGCGGTGCTGGAAAAGATCGGCAAGCTGCGGGAATTGGGTGTCGTCGGCGCCGCCGTGCATGTGCAAGCCAGCACGCGCGCGGAGTGGTGCGAGCTCGCGGAACGCTTCGGCGCCGCCGTGTTGAGCAAAGTTCCCAACGCTCGTCCATGAATCCAGCACCGCTGAAGTTAGGCTACAAGGCGTCGTCGGAGCAGTTCGGACCGACCGAGTTGCTGAACTACGCCGTGCTCGCTGAGACGGTGGGTCTCGATTCGGTCTGGATCAGCGACCACTTTCAGCCCTGGCGACACACCGGCGGACATGCGCCGTTCTCATTGGCCTGGCTCGGCGCGTTGGGTGCACGAACGTCGCGCGTTCTCATCGGCACGAGCGTGCTAACGCCGACCTTCCGTTATCACCCGTCGATCGTGGCGCAGGCATTTGCCACCTTAGGCGCGATGTTTCCAGGCCGCGTTGCCTTGGGCGCGGGCACGGGCGAATCGCTCAATGAAGTTCCCGCGAGCGGCATGGCTTGGCCCGAGCAGAAGGAGCGCACTGCCCGCTTCAAAGAAGCGGTGGACTTGATTCGCCGACTCTGGCGAGAGGAACAACTCACCTATGAGGGCACTTTCTACAGGACCGTGAACGCCACGATTTACGATCGGCCTGAGTTACCCGTTCCTATCTACATCGCCGCCGCGGGGCCCGTCATGGCGAAGTTTGCCGGCGAACACGGCGACGGCTTCATTTGCACCAGCGGCAAGTCATGGGACCTGTACACGCAAACGCTGCTGCCCAGCTTGCATACCGGCATCGGCAACACTCCGCGAGCCTTCGATCGCATGATTGAAATCAAGCTGTCGTTCGATACCGATCGCGAGCGGGCGCTGCAGGACACGCGCTTCTGGGGCGCGCTGGCACTGCGGCCCGAGGAAAAGCTCAACATCGAAGATCCGCTGGAAATGGAGCGATTGGCTGACGCCCTGCCGGTGGAACGCGCCGCCTCGCGCTGGATTGTCAGCAACGATCCGGATGAAACCGTGCAACGGGTCGGCAAGTATGTGGAGCTCGGCTTCAATCATCTGGTGTTTCATGCACCGGGCCCGGATCAGGGCCGCTTTCTGAAACTCTTCGGCGAACAGCTCGCCCCGCGCCTGCGGGCGACGTTCGGATGACGGGCGCTCGTATGTCGGCATCGACCTGGGCATTGGTTCCTCTGAAGTCGAGCGAGCGCGCCAAGTCGCGACTGGCTGGGGCGCTCGATGCCGAGCAACGTCGGCGGCTGTTCTTCTCGCTCGCGGAACGGGTAATCTCCGCTTTGACTGCCAGCAAGAGCGTCGATGCCGTCGCTGTGGTGACGTCGAGTCACAAGGTCGCCGCATTTGCCAGATCGATCGGCGCGGTGCCCATCATGCAGGAGGCGGATGTCGGGATGTCACCTGCGCTCGATCTGGCCCTGCAGATCTTGCAGACGATGCAGCCTCAGCGCGTGCTGATGGTGCCGGGCGATCTGCCGTTGATCACCGCCCGCGCGGTGGATGCGATCTTCGAAGCCCAGCTGTCGAGTGAGCACGTTGTGCTTGCACCTGATCGTCGGCGCGAAGGAACGAATGCGCTGCTTTGTTCTCCTCCAAAGGTATTAGCACCGCGCTTTGGCGCTGATAGCTTCGCTCGACATTTGAGCGCCGCCCGTTCGGCGGGCATTGCTACGAGCGTGATCGAGAGCGAAGAGTTGGCACTGGATCTGGATTGTGTCGACGACTTGGACTACTTACGCAGCCAGGGAAGCGACCGTTCGAAAAATCTCCTGGTTCCGGTGCATGCGCCGTTGCACGCGGCGCTCGTCGGGTGATGCGATGACGCTGCCCAACTCGGAACAGTGCTATGAACTCCTGGCGCACGATGACTGGCGCACGCTTGTGCCTCGCGCTACGGATCTCCGTGAGCAGGGCTGGGGAATGCGCGTCAGCTATTCGCGCAAGGTCTTCGTGCCACTGACGCAGCTGTGTCGCGACGTTTGTCACTACTGCACCTTCGCCAAGACGCCGAGTCATCTATCGACGCCGTATCTCACTCCAGATGACGTCCTTCGAATTGTGCGAGATGGCGCGGCACTGGGTTGCAAGGAAGTGCTGTTCACGTTGGGAGATCAGCCTGAGCTGCGCTATGCGCGGGCGCGCGATGCATTGGCGGAGCTCGGCTTTCAAACGACCTTGACCTATCTGGAACATGTCGCCGCACTGGTCTTGCGCGAGACCGGGCTGCTGCCTCATCTCAATCCCGGTCTGATGAATGCAGAGGATCTTGCTCGACTGCGACGGGTCGCGCCGTCGATGGGCATCATGCTGGAATCGGCGTCCGAACGGCTGTGCGAGCGTGGCGGCCCGCATTTTGGCTCGCCCGATAAAGTGCCGTCGCGACGATTGGATACATTGCGGCTGGCCGGCGAGGCCCGCATTCCCATGACCAGCGGCATTCTCATTGGCATCGGCGAGACGCGCCGCGAGCGTATCGATGCCCTGCTGGCATTGCGCGACCTGTCCGATCGCTACGGTCATCTGCAAGAGATCATCATTCAGAACTTTCGCGCGAAGCCTGGCACCAAGATGCAGCACGCGCCGGAGCCTTCCACCGATGATCTGTGCTGGACGATCGCCGTCGCTCGCTTGATGTTCGGTGCGCGGATGAGCATTCAAGCGCCGCCGAATTTGTATGGCGGCGATTTGACGGAGCTCATCGCGGCTGGCATCAACGATTGGGGCGGCGTGTCGCCGCTCACGCCCGATCATGTCAATCCAGAAGCACCCTGGCCACATCTCGATCGGCTCGCGGCGGAGACTTCGCGCGCGGGTTGCGATTTGGTTGAGCGGCTGACGGTTTATCCGAGCTATGTGCGCCGTAGTCAGGAATGGCTCGTTGATGAGTTGCGTGCGCCGGTCCTGAAGTTATCCGATGGTGCGGGTTGGGCTCGCGTTGGGCGGTGGTGCGCCGGGGCGCCGGAACCGGCAAATGCGGATGATCTGCGGGATGTGCCGAGTTCGGCGATGGCGATATCAGCCCCATCTGCGGATGATCTGCGTGATATACCGAGTTCGGCGATGGCGACATCCGCCCCATCTGCGGATGATCTGCGTGATGTGCCGAGTTCGGCGATGGCGATCTTGATAGCGCCACATCTGTGCAATGTGCCGCGCCAGGTGCCGGCGATCTCAGCAGCGCCGCAGGTGCTCACGTGCGCCACGCCAACGAGCGCGATCTCCTCGCCGCCGCGTCGGTCTCGAATCGCGGAACTCGCTGAGCGCGCTGCTGCCGGCCATGAGCTGATCGAGACCGAGATCGCCGAGTTCTTCACTGCGCGCGGCGCCGATTTCGCTCGCCTCTGCCGGGTCGCCAACGAGGTTCGGCACCAGGCCGTTGGCGACACGGTGAGTTACGCCGTCGTACGCAACATCAATTACACGAATGTTTGCTTGTACAAGTGCGGTTTCTGCGCGTTCTCCAAGGGTCGCACCCATGAGCACCTGCGGGGTGCGCCGTATCTGGTCGATCTCGATGAGATCCGCCGACGCGTCAGCGAAGCCTGGGAACGGGGCGGTACGGAAGTGTGCATGCAAGGGGGCATTCATCCCTCCTTTACAGGGCACACTTATTTAGAGATCTGCCGTGCGGCGAAGCAGGCGCAGCCGCAGATTCACATTCATGCCTTCTCCCCGCTCGAAGTCAGTCACGGCGCGCAGACGCTCGGCATCTCGGTGCAGGAGTTTTTGATTGAGCTGAAGCAGGCGGGATTGGGTTCGTTGCCGGGCACGGCGGCGGAGATTCTGGACGATGACATTCGCCGCGCGCTCGCGCCGGACAAGCTCAGTACGAGGGAATGGTTGGATGTCGTCGTTCAGGCGCACCAGGTTGGGTTGCCGACCACGTCGACGATCATGTTCGGTCACATCGAAGGATATGAGCACTGGGCGAGGCACCTGCTGTTACTGAGACGGTTGCAACAGGAAACCGGCGGGCTTACGGAGTTCGTGCCCCTGCCCTTCGTGCACATGGAAGCACCGATGTATCTGCGCGGCCGTGCGCGCAGGGGACCGACGTTGAGAGAGACGTTACTGATGCATGCGGTTGCGCGGCTGGCGCTGCATCCGGTTGTTCCGAATGTGCAGGTGTCTTGGGTGAAGCTCGGGCCGCTGTGGGCGCAGCGTTGCCTCGAAGCTGGAGCG
The DNA here is from genome assembly GCF_042651805.1 of Steroidobacter flavus. Classification (NCBI taxonomy): domain Bacteria; kingdom Pseudomonadati; phylum Pseudomonadota; class Gammaproteobacteria; order Steroidobacterales; family Steroidobacteraceae; genus Steroidobacter; species Steroidobacter flavus. The sequence continues at coordinate 2,167,407 of NZ_JBHSDU010000015.1, forward strand.
AACGATCTGGGTGGCACGCTCATGAACGAGTCGATCAGCCGCGCGGCGGGCGCGACGCATGGGCAGGAGCTCGAGCCCCGTCAGATGCAACAGCTCATTACAGAACTTGGCCGTCCTTACCGACAGCGAACGACGCTGTACGCCAATGCGAACGCAGAGCAGATCGAGCGCGCCCGCTGCGCGGCGCCACTGACCAAGCCGTACAACGCGCCGGTTTCGGGCAAGTCGATGCGAGTCGTGGCGTGAGTCGCTCGACGCAGCCAGTGCAGGCCGCGCGAACACATCGGAGTAAACGTTGCCGCCGCTCGGCGTAGCCGATGCGGCGTGTCGCACGCTAGCGGCGGGGCTATTGCATCGAGCGTTGCCGCCGCTCGGCGTAGCCGATGCGGCGTGTCGCGCGCTAGCTGCGGGGCTGTTGCATCGGGCGTTACCGCTGACTATTCCCTATCCTTGCTCTTACCACCAAAGCTCTGAATATACCGCTCAATCCCAGCGAGATACTCCGGATTGAGCATCAGCGCGCTATTCGCCATCCGCTCCACATTCCGGGCTTGAGCAAGGCCGACGTCATGCGCCAGCTCGATGGCGATCTTCGCCGTTCCCATCTGCTCGCCATTCTGCTGTGCCAGATGACGGCAGAACTTCATCACGTCTTCAGAGAACGTCTCATCAGGAAACACTTCATGCACCAACCCCATGATCAGCGCCTTGTCCGCGCTCGCGGGCAGGTTCGCCATGATGAGATAGCGCGCCCAATGGGGGCCGATGATCCGCGCGAGGCGGCTCACGCCGTTCGACGCCGGCAGCACACCGAACTTCCCTTCAGGAAACGCATAACTCGCACTCTTCGCGGCGAGGCGAAAATCGCAGGACAACGACAACTCCAGACCGCCGCCCACGCAGGCAGCGTGGTGAGCAACGACAATGGGTTTCTCGATCGCTTCCATCTCATCGTAAATGCGATGCATGCCATGCAATCGCAATCGATGCTTCTCCCGAATCGCCGATCCAGTGCGCGCCGGGCCGCCTTCATCTTTGCCACGCAGATCCGCACCGGCACAGAAATATCGGCCAGTCGCCCGCACGAGCATCACCTTCAGCTCCGGCGTATCGCGGAACCGATGCAGGGCCTGTTCGAACAGCGCCATGGTCTCGGCGCTCAGCGAATTGAGCTTGTCCGGTCGATTGAGGATCGCGATCAGAATCGCGTCGTCTTGTTCGGTCAGTAGATGGGGAGCGTCGGACACATTCGTCTCCTGCTCAGGCTCGGCTACGCGGCAAACCCAGCCCGCGTTCGGCGATCATACTGCGATGGACCTCGCTGGTGCCGCCGTAGATAGTCGTGCCCTGCGCGTGCCGATAACACTGGTTGAGAAATCCCGCCGGGCCGGTGCGCTTGGACAGCGAATATGGCGCGGTGAGATTCAACAAATCGGCCGAGTCCTTCAAGAACTTCTCCGACGAGAACAACTTCGCCATTGGTCCATAGCCTACGTTCGGCTGCCGCTGTGTCGCCGCCCACACGGCGCGATACGCGATGACTTCTGAAAGCAGCACGTGCGCCGTCGAACGCGCTAGCCGCACCTGAGCAGCGGAGTCTTCGATCAAAGGCCGGCCTCGATATTGAATCTCCCGGCACAGCTCCTCGGCAGCGTGCACCATGTGCCGCATACTCTTGGAGAAGCCACCGCCGTGCTCCATCTCGAGCGCACCGGCCATCACCTTCGTGCCGCCGTCGACCGGCCCGAGCCGATAGCTGTCCTTGACCCTCACACCATCGTAGTAAGTAATGTTGGTCCGCTCGTCCTGAAACGTGAACACCGGCTGGATGCTCACACCCGGGCTCTTCAGCGGCACGATGAACATCGTGAGGCCCTTGTGCTTGGGCACGTCGGGATTGGTCCGCGTCAGCATCAGGACGTAGTCGGCAATGTTGGCGCCGCTCGTAAACATCTTCGAACCGTCGATGCGCCAGCCCTCGCCGTCGCGCGTCGCGCGCGTCTGTGCGGCGAAAACATCGGACCCGCAACTCGGCTCCGAGTAACCGAGGCTGCACACCACTTCGCCAGACACGATCTTCGTCAGCACCTCGCTCTTCAGCTCATCGCTGCCGAACAGTCGGATCATCGTGCCGACCAGGCCGGTCGTGCTGATCGCATGACTGCTCCAGCCCACTTCTTCCCAAGCCTGATGCAAGGCGTTCATCGCATAGGGTGGTGCCTGCCGACCGCCCCACTCTTTCGGCCACGACGGAAACAGCAACCCCGCCTCGGCGAGCTTGCGATGGACACCGGCGTCGTGCCCGTCGAAAGAATAGTGCGCTTTGGCTCGAAGCTCGGGCGTCAGCGTCTTCTCGAAGAACGCGTGCACTTCCTTGGCGAGCTCGCGCGCCTCTGCGCCGAGATCAAAATCGATGGTCACCGCGCCGACATCGGGCAGTGCTACCTGCTCGCCGGAATAGAGACGCCGCCCGGCCTCTTCCAGCAAACGCGCCGGATCACCGAGGATCAGCGGCCACGCCTTGGCACGAAGGTTATATAAATGAATGTCGTACTCGGTCGTAAGGCCGTAGCCGCCGAACGTATGCAACGCCTGCGCGACCGCACGACCTGCTGTATCAATATTCCACCACGCGGCCAGCGAAATCTCCGCGCCCGCGCCGGCCTTGCTGTCGGCAATATCTCGAATCGCCTTCCAGGTGAGGAACTTGCCGCCGTCAGCGTCGGTGCTCAGATCCGCGAGCGGATGTGAGATTGCTTGATACGTACCGATGGGCTGACCGAATGCCGAGCGCTCGCACGCGTAGGCCGAGGCAAGACGAATAGCCTCGCGAGACAACCCAGCGAGCGCCGCCGAGATCAGCAACTTCCATTCCTCGATGGCCTGGGCAAACGCTTTGCGCCCGGACTCGTCCTTGGAAAGAACCGAGCGCTCACCATCGGCGAGGCGCAACTCCGCAATCGGCGTCGATGCCAGATTCGCTTCAGTTTTACGCACGCTCGCCGGGATCTGAATCAACACGACTCGATCGCCATCTCGTGCAATGACAGCATCGGCAACGGCACCGCCTGCAACCCACTGCACCGGCTCATCCGCGATGTTATGAAACGCGATGCTCACAACGGCCTCGCCAGACAGGACGCGATCGAGCATCGCATTCGGAGCGAGCGTCGCCAGCAGTCGGGCAGCGACCAAAGTTTCTGCGATCGGACCCGATGCCAGCGTTCGGCCCACTTCTTCCATGAACACGGCCGCATCGAGCAGCCCGAGCCCAACGCCACCGGCGTCTTCGGGAACGCGCAAGGAGAACGCACCGAGCTCCGCCAACCCGCTCCACAGCGCCGGATCGAAGCCGGACGGCTGCGCGGCACGCACCCGGCTCATGCTGCTGTGTTCATTGAGATAGCGCGCGAAGGTCTCGCGCAGCAGCTGCTGGTCTTCGGAAAGCTCGAAATTCATGGACGGACGACTCGTGACGCGATGGTCATACCGCAAGCAACGACCCTAACCGGTCGCTTCCCCGCTAGTCAACAGTCGTGTTGACTACGCGCGCAACGGGGTCACATTGCTGCTGTCGTTGCGCCGGCTGACATGCCGGCGGATGAAAGCGACCATGTCCTGCCGCGCCTGCGGCGCCTCGCTGAACATCGATTCGAACACTGGAAATGCATGCGGCAGCACCGGCCACACATCGAGCTGCGTTTCCACGCCCGCTTCACGCGCACGCTCGGCCGCGAGTAGCGTGTCGTCCAGCAGGAACTCTTCCTCGCCGACGAGGAAATGCAACGGCGGAAAGCCGGCGTAGTCGGCAAACAGCGGCGAGATCTCTGGATTGGAAGCGTCTTGACCGTGGACGTACCACTGCGTCATCCGATAGGCGAAACCTGTAGGAATCAAAGCTTCGCGTTTGGCATTGAAGCCACGAGCAGGCGGTGCATGGGTGCGCGCCAGATCCGTCACTGCTGAGATCGGCACCGCGCACGCGGGCATGGACAGCCCGGCCTTGCGAATGCGCTGTAACAAACAAAGCACCAGATTGCCGCCCGCCGATTCGCCAATCACGACGATGCGTTCCGGCGCGAAGCCCAGGTTCAACAAGCCACGATAAGCACCCTCACAATCGTCGAGCGCCGCGGGCCAGGGATGCTGAGGGATCAAACGATAGTCGGGCATGAAGCCGACAGCATCCAGATCCTTGCACAGCCGCCCAATCAATTCGACCTGCAGATTGGGCGAGGCGGGAAAAACGAAGGCGCCGCCATGCAGATAAAGAATCGCAAGCCGGTTTCGATCGGCGAGATCGCCAATCATCGGTCCCGGTACGCCACCGAGCACCCCATAGCGTGCCGGTAAACCGGAATAGTTATTTTTCAGCCCGGCCGCAGCGCGCGTTTGCATAGCCACGAGGCGTTCTGGCGACGCCTTGCTCATGCGCGACACCATCGGCTTGAAGAAGGTCCGCAGCAGCTTCACGCGCAACCGGCTGCGCCATCCAATGCGCACTTGTTTTATTTCCACCGCCATGAGTCCTCGCATCGAACCCCGCATCGGCGGCAGCCCCGGCTGACCGAAGTCAGCCGGGGTGCTCATCACATTATCGTGAACCGAACGCGTAACGCAGACTGATACCAAACTCGCGAGGCGGAGTATACGTCGCGAGCTGATACGGGCCGGCCAGCGTCGTGCCGAGGCCACCCGTATTCGTATACGGCGTGGCTTCAGGACCATTGCCCCGTCGCAACACTTCCGTGGTGTCGGTCAGGTTTCGCGCGAACAACGACACTTCCCAGGCGCCATCGCTGCTACGAACGCCCGCGTACACATTGAGCAACCCGTAAGAGCTCACGTTGTCGTAGATGTTGTTGGGATCCTGCTCGTTGCTGGTGTAGTAGCTGTACAGCCCGCGGCCGAAAATATCCATCGACGGAGTGACGGGGTACTTGTACTCGGCCTGCAGCGTGCCGGTCCAGTCGGGCGCGAACGCCAGACGGTCGTTGACCGTGCAAGCGCCCACTTCGTCGCCGGTGGCATCACGGATCTGCTGGACCGTGGGTGCCGTTGGGAACAAGTCCGGCACGCCGTTGCTGTCGAAGTCGTTACACGCGACCACGCCGTCTTCCATCTCGCCCTTGGCATAGGCGAGCGTCACGCCGACATTGAGATTCTCGGTAGCCTGGAACGCCACATCGAGCTCGGCGCCGTCCACCTTCGCGTCGACGTTCGCGACGAAGTTGAATTGCGCAGGCACCGGGCCGGTCTGGCTGAAATTGACATACCACACCGACGGGCCACGGTAGATGAAGTCCTTGTAGTCCTGATGGAACACGGACGCGTTCACCCGCAGCCGGTCATCCATGAGATCCGCCTTGAAGCCGAGCTCGTACGACGTCGAGTCTTCGGAGTCCAGGTTCAGGAACTGACCGAGCCGCGTGTTGTCCAGCGGGCGGAACACGCCCACCACGCTCGGTCCATAACGCCACGACGTGCCGACGTTGACGTAGGCCATGAAGTCGTCGGTGAAGCGATGCGAGGCAGCCACGTTCCAGATTACCGGCTGCTCGTCCTCATCGAGATCGGACAGCTTGTTGCCGGCCACGACCAGCGAGCTGGTGGACTTGAAATCGATGTAGCGCGCCCCGGCCGAGAATTCGGTCTTCTCACCCAGGTGATAAGTGAGATTGGCGAAGACGCTGGCCTCTTCCAGAGTACTGCGCCGGGCAATCGGCGATTCGAACATCCGCAGAGGCATCAACGTGTAGGCGGCGATCGGCTGAGCCAGCAGGGTGCGATTGGTCAGATCGCTGGGGCTGGAGAAGTCCGAATAGAACGCACCGACGGTGTAATCGAACACGCCGCCCAGGCGCTCTTCGGATGCCAGACGCAGCTCGTGCGTGCGCTGCTCCGACTCCGCGTGCAGGTCCTGATAGAACTCGTAATTGGGAATGACGTTGCCGGTGTCCTGCGGCGTGAGTGCCACGTTATCGAACGTGGTGTAGGTGCCGACGTAGCTCAGCTTCTGACCCCCGAAACGCCAGTCGATCTGGCCGGTGAGGATGTCCAGCTTCTGGGTGGAAGTGCGTGCACCGTCCGTGATGCCCAGGCGATCTTCAGCACGGATCGTCGGTTGCACCACCGGCGCACCTGACTGGTTCAGATAGAACGACTCGTAGCCGTCGAACGAAGTGAGATCGCGCTCCAGGTATTGATACATGAGCTTCGCGCTCACCGCGTCGTTCGGCTCCCAACGCAGCGACACGCGGCCGCTCTTTGTTTCCTGCGACGGATCGTCGCTGTTGTTGATGCTCTTGACGTGATCGTACTCGTTGTCTTCGTACACAGCGGCGACGCGCAGCGCCAGCGTGTCGCTGACCAGCGGGATGTTCAACGCGCCCTGCGCCATCGTCGAATCTTCGTCGGTCGCGATCGTGCTCACATAGCCGCCGAACTCCGACAGATCGGGATCGCGCGTGGTCACGGTGATCGAGCCGGACGGGGCCGCACGACCGCGCAATGTTCCTTGCGGACCGCGCAGCACTTCGATCTGACCCACGTCGTACATCGACTGGAATAGAAACACCGACTGAATCGGGCCGTCGTTGAGATAGAACTCGACGGTCGGCGTGGCGCTGGATTCCACCTGGAACGAAGCGCCGCGGATGGTCGCGGCCGTGGTGTAACCGTTGCTGCCGCTGGTGAGCGTCAAGCCCGGCACGATGGCCTGCACATCGGTGAATTGCTGGAAGCTGAGCCGCTCGATTTCATCGGCGGTGACAGCATCGACGGTCTGCGGCACATCCTGCAGGCTTTCTGCTTTACGACGTGCGGTAACGATGATTTCTTCCAGACCGAAATTCGGCTCGGCACTGGCGGCGGCTCCGGCGGCCGGCTGCGTCTGCGCGCCGGCCGCAGAAGCAAGCAATGCCAGACTCGACCCTGCAAGCAGGTTCAGTGTCCCGGCTCTCATACATTTCCCCCTGCGAACTCTCATGAATCACCCCTGGCTGTTTTCGCGGAAACGCATCGACCGTTCGGATGCCCACGAGCCGGCACACATTCCGTTGCCGGGAACCTGCTTCTTCAGAGGGAATGTGATGTGAGTCACGCGCGCTCGAACGAGGATTCGTCGAGTCGCCGCGTGTCATCGATGCCCCCTGTCACGCTCGCAAGTCCTGATCGCACCCTTTTTGTTTGGGTCATGCAACGTTTGTTGTAAACAACAACGCTGTTGATTAACCTCAGACTCGCTTAGCGGCGCGCCAATGTCAAGAGCGCGTCGGGCACGTTCGATTGGTCGAATTTGAGCATGTTTGAGGAGGCTGGATGATCGGCACCGATCCGCTCGATCTCGGCGGCCAGATCGCGTTCGTCACGGGAGCGGGACAAGGCGCGGGCCGGAGCATCGCGTTGATGCTGGCACACCACAATGCCGGCGCGATCGCGGTCAACGATTTCGTCGCGGCGCGAGCTGAAGCCGTGGCTTCCGAAATCGAAGCGCTCGGCGTGCGTGCCGTCGCTGTCACCGCCGATGTCGGCGAATACGCGTCGGTTCGAGCAGCCATTGACACAGCCACATCGACGCTCGGCCCGATCACATTGCTCGTGAATAACGCGGGCAACGCGGGGCCGAATGCACAGATGGGCCATTCGCCCTGGTTCTGGGAGACCCGGCCGGCCGACTGGGACCGATACTTCCGCACCAACTTGCAAGGAGTCATGAACTGTTGCCATGTCGCGTTGCCCGGCATGGTGGCACAAGGCAAAGGCAGAATCGTGACCATCGTCTCGGATGCGGGGCGCGTCGGCGAAGCACGGCTCGCGGCCTACTCCGCCGCCAAGGCCGGCGCCGCTGGTTTCGTACGAGCCATCGCGCGCGAGGCAGGCCGCTTCGGCATTACCGCCAATGCCATTTCGTTGTCCGCGCTGGAACCTCCGCTTGACCCGGTCAGCAAGGAGCAGTTCCTGGCCAGCGAGCAGGCGAAGGCCATCGTGTCCCGTTATGTGATCCGCCGCTTCGGCAAGCCGGACGATGTCGCCGTCATGGCGCTGTTCCTGTGCTCCGACGCGGCCAGCTGGATCACCGGACAAACCTATCCCGTGAATGGCGGCTATGATTTTGCAATATGAATGCGCGGTCTTGATCGGACGCGACAGGTTTTGTGCACGGAATCCGCCAAATCCCGCTGCCATTTGCACCCGGGCGGTTCCCTCGCCATCCTTGCGGCCTGACGCTCTCGTCCTGTTTACCGAAGACTCCGCCGATGCTACTCAACGCCACGCAGCAAGCCATTGCCGATTCCGTCCGCGAGTTCGCCCAAGAACGTATTCGTCCCAACGCATTGAGCTACGAAGCCGCCCGCGCTTATCCGCCCGAGTTGTTCCAGGAGCTCGCCGGGCTGGGCCTGATGGGCATGACCGCGCCCGAGTCGAAAGGCGGCGCGGGTGCCGACTATGTGTCGTATGCGCTGGCGCTGATGGAGATCGCTGCCGCCGACGGTGCGCTCTCGACCATTCTGTCCATTCAAAACAGCCTGATCGTTTCGGCGCTGATCAAGGACGGCACCGAGGAACAGCAGGCCCTGTATCTGCCCGACTTGATCGACGGCCGCACCATCGGCGCGTTCGCATTGACCGAGGCCGACGCGGGCTCGGATGCTTCCGCCATTCGCACGCGAGCGACCAAAGTCGCGGACGGTTATGTGATCAACGGTAGCAAACAATTCATCAGCTCCGGAAAGATCGGCGGACTCGCGATCGTGTTCGCGGTCACCGATCCCGACGCGGGCAAGAAAGGCATCTCCGCCTTCCTCGTGCCGACCGACCGCCCGGGTTACGTCGTCGATAAAGTCGAGCACAAGCTGGGTCAGCTCGCGTCCGACACTTGCAGCTTGCGCTTCGACGACCTGAAGGTCGAAAACAATCTGCGACTGGGCGCGGAGGGCCAGGGCTATCGCATCGCTCTGTCGAATCTCGAAGCGGGCCGCATCGGCATCGCCTCGCAGTCCATCGGCATGGCGCAGGCGGCTCTGGAAATCGCGACGGGCTATGCGAAGGAACGTCGCTCCATGGGCAAGGCCATCATCGAGCACCAGGCCGTCGGCTTCCGCCTCGCCGATCTCGCCGCCCGACTCGAAGCCGCGCGTCAGCTGGTGTTGCATGCAGCGAGCATCAAAGACACGGGCGCTCCGTGTTTGAAAGAAGCTTCGATGGCGAAGCTGGTGGCCTCCGAAACCGCGGAAGCCGTTTGCTCCGGCGCGATCCAGACACTCGGCGGCTACGGTTATCTCGAAGAGTTCGGCCTGGCCAAGATCTATCGCGACGTGCGCGTCTGCCAGATCTATGAAGGCACGTCCGACATTCAACGCATGGTCATCGCGCGCTCGCTATGACCGCCCTCACTTAGGAAATTCCATGGCCGACACCGCCGCGCTCGAAGCGCATCTCGCAATCAGCAAAGTCAAAGCACGCTATTGCAGGATGCTCGACACCAAGGACTGGGCCGGGTTCGGTGCGTTGTTCACCGAAGACTTCGTGCTCGATGTGAGCGAGGGCACGTCGGTGCCGGTGATTCGCGGTCGTGAAGCAGCGTTACAACAGGTGCAAACGCTCGTCGGGAATGCGCGAACTGTGCATCAGGTCCACACTCCCGAGATCGACGTGCAAGGTGACGAAGCGCTGGTGATCTGGGCGATGCAAGACCGCGTCGTATGGGACGAACCCCGCCGCGGCCTCGCATCGATCACGGGCTACGGCCATTATCACGAACGTTACGTACGACAGAATGGCGAATGGAAGATCGCGTCGCTGAAGCTGACCCGTCTGCACCTCGACACGCAGCTCGCCAAATGATCACACTGCGTGGCTCGAATTTGAATCTGGCCGCGGACGCGGCCGGTCCCACCGACGCTCCGACCCTTTTGTTTCTACACGGCAGCGGGCAGACGCGTCAGAGCTGGGCCGGCGCCTTAGCCGAAGCGGTTCAACGCGGCTATCGCGCTATCTCGGTCGACTTGCGAGGTCACGGCGACAGCGAATGGTCGCCCGATGGCGAATACTCGCTGGACACCTTCGCCCGCGACATTCGCCAGGTGATCGAACAACTCGATGACGAACCGATCGTCGTCGGCGCCTCGCTCGGCGGATTGATCGGCATGATGGTCGCCGCCGCGCCACCGCCACGACTGCGAGGGCTCGTGCTGGTCGACATCACGGCTCGCGTCGAAATGAGCGGCGCGAACGAAGTGATCGCATTCATGGACAGCGCACCCGACGGCTTCGCCTCGCTCGAAGAAGCCGCCGCGGCGGTGGCCGCTTACTTGCCGCACCGGCCGCCGCCGAAGAACACAAATGGCCTGAAACGGAATCTGCGACTTCGCAACGGCCGTTACTACTGGCACTGGGATCCCGCCTTCATCCGCATGGGCCGGGACTCGCAAGGAAAACTGAAAACCGACGGACCGAATCCTCTCGAAACCTTCGCACGCGCCATCGACGTCCCTACCCTGCTCGTCCGCGGTAGCCGCAGTCGTATCGTGAGCGAAGAAGGCGCACGTGAGTTTCTTGAAATGGTGCCGCATGCCGAGTTCGTCGACATCGCCGGCGCGCATCACATGGTGGCCGGCGATGCCAACGATGCATTCAACGAAGCCGTGTTCGACTTCATCGACCGGCAAGTCGGTCAGCAGGTCGGTAGCTGAGGCATGGCGATAGCAGAAGACTCGGCCCCGACCCAGCGCTGGACCGCATTCGAGCCGCTGCGTGAACGGACCTTCCGGCGCATCTGGTCGGCCAGCGTTCTATCCAACTTCGGACAGTTGATTCAAGGCGTCGGCGCCGCGTGGGAGATGACCCGGCTCACCTCGTCGCCCAGCATGGTGGCGTTGGTGCAAACTGCGTTGATGCTGCCGCTGATGCTCGTGGCGGTGCCTGCCGGCGCCATTGCGGACATGTTCGATCGTCGCAAGATCGCGCTGGCCGGACTCACGTTCGCGACGATCTGCGCGCTGACGTTGACCACCATCGCGATGCTGAACCTCACGACGCCGTGGGTGCTGCTTTGTTTCAGCTCACTGATCGGCGTCGGCGTCGCGCTGTATGGACCCGCGTGGCAGGCATCGGTGAGCGAACAGGTCAAACCGGAACAACTGCCCGCCGCCGTTGGACTCGCCTCCGTGAGTTACAACATCGCTCGCAGCTTCGGACCGGCGGTGGGCGGCTTGATCGTGCTGGCGGCCGGTGCGACGGCTGCGTTCGCCGTGAACGCGCTGATGTATCTGCCGCTCATCGTGGCGTTCTTTCTGTGGCGTCGGGAGCATGTGCCCGCTCGGCTGCCGCCCGAACGCCTCCATCGCGCCATCATTTCTGGCGCGCGTTACGCCATTCACTCGCCGCCGATTCGCATCGTGCTGGTTCGTGCGTTTACGTTGGGACTGGCGGCGGCGTCGATCTCAGCGCTCACACCGCTGGTCGCACGCAATCTGCTCGCCGGCAATGCGAGCACCTTCGGCCTGCTGCTCGGAGCCAACGGGGTCGGTGCGGTGCTGGGCGCGCTGGTCGTCAGTGGAGTGCGCAATCGGATGAAGCCCGAGAATGCCGTTCGCCTGTGCGCGATCGTTGCCAGTGTGATGATCGTCATCATCGCGCTCAGCACGAACATCGTGATCACCGCGCTTGCGCTGTCGGTCACCGGTGCAGCCTACATGCTGAACATCGCGCTGCTGAATGTGGGCGTGCAGTTGTCCGCGCCGCGCTGGGTCACGGCACGAGCCATCGCGTGGTTCCAAGCGTCGCTCACCGGCGGCATCGCGATTGGCGCGTGGATGTGGGGCGTGATCGCGTCGGACTGGGGCGTGAGCCATGCGCTCATCGCATCCGGCATCACGCTGATTCTCACGCCGCTGATCGGTTTGGTATTACCGATGCCGCCCGTGTCCACGGCCGACGTTGAAATGGTCGAGCTGGCCAACGAGCCGGAAGTCGGGCTGGCGCTCACCGGACGCAGCGGTCCCATCGTCATCGAAATCGATTATCGAGTGTATCCCGACGCGGCCCGCCAGTTTTACGATGTGATGCTGAAGATGCAGCGGACTCGGCTACGCAACGGCGCGTTCGATTGGTCCCTGTCGCGCGACATCGCCGATCCGGAGTTGTGGACGGAACGTTATCACTGCCCGACCTGGGCCGACTATTTGCGCCTGCGCACTCGTTTCACACACGCCGATCGCGAGCTGCAAACGATGGCCGATGCGTTTCACACTGCTGGCGCAGGCGCTCGCGTGCGTCGGCGGTTGGAGCGACCGTTTGGGTCAGTGCGCTGGCGGGCGGAAACACCGGATCCGAGTCGCGATCCGATCAGCATCTACACGCCGTGAGTGTCCTCGATGCCCGCGGCGGCGAGCATCAATTCCCAACTGCGAGCCGCCAGCTTCCTTCGTTTATGCGCCAGGTGGATGGCCCGCGCGTTCAATAGCGAGCTCAAGAGCAGCACATCCGCAGGCTGCAAGTCTGGGCGACACAGACCCGCTTTCACGCAACGACGCATCGGGCCCGAGAATATTTTGACGTAGCGAGCAACAGCGGCGCGGTATGAGGTCTCGCGCTGATCCATGCGCCGGCAGTATTCGACCAGCGGCGCACTGAGCGCGATTCGCTCAGCGCAGTACCGCAGCAGCTCGAGAAAGGCGTTTGGATCGTCGCGTAATGCGCGCTCCCGCGCTTGCAACCGATCGAGTGCGCGATCCACCAACGCTCGCATGAGGGTCGGCCGGTCGGGAAAATTACGAAACAACGTCGCCCGGCCCACGCCAGCGCGAGTCGCGATCAGATCCAGCGGCGCCGACGTGCCGTCCGTTAGAAACACCTGCTCGGCGGCATCGAGCAACAGCACCCGGTTATTCGACGCATCGACGCGCCGTCGCGGCGCAGATCCCACGCTTGCGGTGGCGGATCTCAAACGCGTCCCGTGATAGGAATCAACGCGCCAGTGATCGCGCTGGAATGATCCGACAACAGGAACACGACCAGGTCCCCGATCTGCTCCGGCTTGACCCAGCGAGCGGGATCCGCATCGGGCATATCGGCGCGATTCGCCGGCGTATCGATGATGCTCGGTAGGATGGCGTTGACACACACGCCTTTGTCTTTCAGCTCGTCGGCCAGCGCCTCGGTGAGCTTCGCGACGCCGGCTTTGGACGCGGCGTACGCGCCCATTCCAGTGCCGGCCTTGATTGAACCGGCGGCGCCGATATTGACGATTCGGCCGTGCTCGCTACCGAGCAACGGCAATGCGGCTTGCACCGCATTCACGGCAGTACGCAGGTTGAGGTTGTACAGCTGATCCCACGTGGCAATGCCGCCGCCCTCGACCTTCTCCCAACGAAAGCCGCCGGCGATATTGACCAGGCCGTCGAGCCCGCCCATCTGTTTGGCGGCCGCCTTCAACGCCGCAGCCGCCGCGTCCGGCAAAGTAAGGTCGACGCCGCCGATCACCACGCAGTTATTCAACGAGTCCGGCGCTCTCGCCGTCGGCGAGTGGTCGATGCAAGCAACGCTCGCACCGGCCGCGCGAACAGCCGCTGACACCTTGGTCCCGAGCGCGCCGAACGCGCCGGTGATGACGATCTTCCTGCCGGAAAGATTCATATCGAGCTCCGCCTGTAATCCCTGGCGGGGACGCTACCACTTCGCCGGCAGGTTGGCGATGCGGGCGTTGGCCGCTTCGAGGCCGCCGGCGATCGCGAGCTGCAACTGCGCCCGCTTGAGGAACAGATGTGGATCGGCTTCGTCGCTGAAGCCAATGCCGCCGTGGATCTGAATGTTCTTGCCCGCGCTGTCGAGTGCCGCCTGACCGGCCACGAGCAGCGCGCATTCGACCTGGAGCGCCGCGTCGTCACGCTCATCGTCTAATGCGACCGCGGCGAAGTTCGTTTGATCGCGAGCGCAACGCGCCGCCATCGCCATGTTGGAACAGTGATGCTTGATGGCTTGGAAAGTGCCGATGGGTCGACCGAATTGCTCGCGAATGCCAGCGTAGGCAACGGCCATATCGAGCGCGGCGGCGGCGATTCCGGCGAGAGCAGCGGCGTCGATCAAACGCAGTCGTAAAACATCATGCGCATCAAGCCTGGCAAGCGGCTCACGCGGAGTTTCGATTTCGCTGAGGCCCGCGAGCCACAAGCGACGATCGATGCTTCGGCTCGGCGTGCGGTTGTAGAGCGCGGCGCTATCACCGTCGCGCACCAGGATGAGACTGGCCTGCGACTCGTCCACAACGACCGTGCGATCACCACGCCGGTAAGCAGCCGCGACGTTCTTGTCCCTATTTCCGCTGGCAGCCAACGCCGGCCCCGCGCCAATCGTCGCGAGCACGGCAGGCGATACCAAGCGCCGGCCCAGCCCCATGACGATGAGCGCTTCTTCCACTGCGCCGAGCCCACTGCCGCCCTGCGCTTCATCGAGACTGATGCCGAACACGCCGAGATCCCGAAGGCTGGACCAGGCATCGGCACTTTCTTCAACGGCCGAATGCAATCGGGCGACCGGCACCAGGCTGTCGAGCGATTCCTCGATCGTGCCCGCCAGCGCCAGCTGCTCGGCATCGGGGTGATAGCGGGTTTGGGCCTGCAAAGCACTGCCTCATGGTAAGAATTGAGGCATTTTAGGGAGCGGGCGCGACAAGCGGCTTGACGCTGTACGACACCCCCATGGCTCCGCACGCTGCGCGAATGTCGCCAGTAATCAAGACCCTCCGACGCCTCCGCCAGTAGCATTACAGGCTCTAGAAGGCCGCAACGATGCCGAGCACACAGCGCAAATTAATCGCCGGACGGTCCCTCCGGTGGAACGACGAACGGGCATCGCAGGCATACGCACGCGGCCAATGGGTCCGCGAGACCTTAGCCGACGCGCTTCAGCGAGCGGCCCGGCAAACCCCGAAGCGAATCCTGCTGATCGACGGCGAGCGTCACATCGATTGTGAAACGCTGCATGCCGAAGCCACGGCCCTGGCGCATGCCATGCTGGCGCGAGCACCGACGGGCAGCGTGATTTCGTTCATGCTGCCGAACTGGCACGAAGCCGCCACCATCTATCTCGCCGCGACGTTGGCCGGCATGATCGTGAATCCCATCCTGCCGTCGCTGCGCGATCGCGAGCTGCAGTTCATCCTGAAGGATGTCGGCACCCGAATCATCTTCGTGCCCGCGCGCTTCCGTCAGCAGGAATGCGCCGCCATGTTGACGCGAGTGGTCGCTCAGATCGATTCGCCGCCCGACGTCGTGGTGCTACGTGGCGACCCCGCCGGTCACATCGCCTACGAATCGTTAGTTCGTGAGAAAGCATCGCCCACCGCCTCGCTGCCGGTGGTCGATCCCGATGCAGTTCGAATGATCCTTTACACGTCGGGCACGACGGGCCGGCCCAAAGGCGTCATGCACACTCACAACACGTTGCATGCGCTGATTCAGCAGCTGCGCAATCATTGGCTGGCGACGCCGGGTGACAAGTTTCTGGTTCCCTCGCCCATCGGCCACATCGGCGGCTCGATCTATGTATTCGAAGGTCCGCTGCTGCTCGGGACCACCGCGGTGTTGATGGAGCGCTGGGACGCCGACGAGGCCGTGCGAATCATGGATCGCGAAGGCTGCACTCACATGGCCGGTGCGACGCCCTTCCTGGAGCAAATCCTCGCAGCCGCGCGACGCGTCGGCACTCGTGTGCCCAGCTTGAAAGTCTTCATCTGCGGTGGCGCTTCGGTGCCGCCGGCGCTGATTCGGAACGCGTCGGAATATTTCGAGCGAGCGATTGTTTCTCGAGTCTATGGTTCGTCAGAAGTGCCGGTGACGACCGTTGGCGCGATCGATCGCAACGACGTCGCTCACGCCGCCGATACCGACGGGCGCGCCGGCTTCGCGGACATCAAACTCATCGATCACTCGTCAGCGCCCTCGGGCCAGGGTGAGATCTACGCTCGCGGTCCGCAGATGCTGGTCGGCTATCTGCACAACGAGGACGAGAACGACACGTTCGATGCCGAAGGTTACTTCCGCACCGGCGATCTCGGCCGTTGGGTGGATGGGGACTATCTGGTCGTCACGGGTCGCGCCAAGGACATCATCATTCGCAACGGCGAAAACATTTCTCCCAAGGAAGTGGAAGATATTCTCATCGGTCATCCGCAGATCGCGGAAGTCGCCATCGTCGGGTTGCCCGATGCACGCACGGGCGAACGAGCTTGTGCTGTCATTGTTCCCAAGGGAGCGCCGGGGCCCACAGTCGCGAGCGTCGGAGAATTTCTCGATGCGCAGCTCGTGGCCAAGTTCAAGTTCCCCGAGCAAGTGGTCCTCTGGGACTCGCTGCCCAAGAATGACGCCGGCAAAGTCCTGAAACATCAGATTCGCGCGACGCTCGCGCAGAGCCATTGAACGATGGGCACGCATTCCGCGAACGAGGACTCGATCGGCGCGTTTCGACGTGAGGCCCGCACCTGGCTCGAAGCGAATGTTCCTCACGAGCCCTCGCCCGAAGACGGCCCGGCCTCGCGTGACTACGTTCTCGCCTGGCAGCGCAAGCAGGCCCAAGGCGGCTGGGCCGGCCTCGCCTGGCCCAAAGAGGTCGGTGGGCGCGGGTTGTCCGTGCTCGAGCAGATCGTCTGGTTCGAAGAGTACGCACGCGCCAGCGCGCCCTCGCCGCTCAACGCATCGTTCGTCGCTCTGAATCACGCGGGCCCGACGCTGATCGCCTGCGGTAGTCCGGAGCAGAAAGCGTTTCATCTGCCGAAGATCCTTGCGGGCGAAGTGATCTGGTGCCAGGGCTTCTCGGAACCCGGGGCGGGCTCGGACCTCGCGAGCGTAAGAACTCGTGGCCGGGTCGAAGGTGACACACTCATCATCGACGGTCACAAGATCTGGTCGAGCTTCGCCGACATCGCCGATTGGCAGGAACTGTTGATCCGCACCGATCCGAGCGCCAAGACTTCTGCCGCGCTCACGTGGGTGATCTGCCCCATGAATCTCCCCGGCATCACCGTGCGTCCGATCCGCACGATGGCGGGCCCGCACAAGTACTGCGAAGTGTTCTACGACTCGGTACGTGTGCCGCTGTCCAACGTCGTTGGCGGCGTGAACAACGGCTGGGCCACCGCGATGTCGACCCTGAGTTTCGAGCGTGGCACGGCCGGCCTCGCGCTGTTGATCGGGCTCACGATCAAAGTGGAACACCTGCTGGCTGCCTGCCCCGCACATCGATCGGAGCTGCGGCTCCGCTTGGGACGCTTGCGGGCCGAAGGACAATCGATCCGCGCCATGACGTATCGATTCGCACTCGACTCCGAAAACAGCGTGCCCGACGCCAGCGGCTCGATGATCCGCCTGAGCTTCGCCGAGTTCTCACAACGCGTGACGGCAGCGGCCATCGATCTCTATGGCATCGATGCGCCGGAAGTCGCCGGCATGCATGGCTGGGGTCACGATTATCTCGACGCGTTCTCGGAGACAATCGCGGGCGGCACGGCTGAGATTCAGCGAAACATCATTGCCGAGCGCGTGCTCGGGTTACCGAAAGGGCCGCGTTGATCGCGCCCTGAATCCTCGCAGCGTCATGGAATGACGGGAGCGCGGCGTTAATCGCTACATTCCGCTTCATCGCAGTGCTATGGAGTGACGTAAGCGGTCGTCACATTCGGATTCTTCGCATCGTCATGGAATGACGAAAGCGCGACGCCGGATGTGTGTTGATCGTGACCTGCGCGACTTCCGCGTCCGAGCTCTTATACGTGCGGCGAACCTCTAGCGCCGCCGTCCCCGCATCGACCTTCAAGCTCTGCGCCAGTGTCGCTGACAGCACCGCCGCGCCGATCTCCTGATGCACTTCCAGAATGCTCCGGCCAAACAAGTCTTCGATCAATGGAAAGATCGGCCCGACGTGTCGCCCCAACACTTTGCCAAGCGCCGCGAACTCACGATTGATGTAGTACTCCGTCCAGCACACCGGCGTCGGCGCGCCCTCTCTTTGGCGCAAGCCGCGCACCGCGAGCCATTCTTGACCGCTTGCGAGCCCCGTGCGCGCGGCGAGCTTGGCATCGATCGTAACCATATCGATGGACTCGATCGCAAAGCGTGCGCCGGTGGCGAACTCCAGCAAATCATTGATCGAAACCACATCCTGCGCGTACGCGTCAGCGCTGGGTCGAGGCACGACGACGGTGCCCGCGCCTTGTCGCGAGGACACCAGGCGATCGTCACGCAGACGACGTAGCGCTTCTCGGATCGTGTAGTGACTGACGACGAACCGTTCGCAAAGCTCGCTCTCGGTCGGCAAATGCGAGCCGACGGGATAGAGACCGCCGACGATTTCTTTCTTCAACGCCCGAGCAACCTGCAAATACAGTGGATCGTCCGATGCCACAACAGGCGATAAGCGCACTCTCGCCCTTCGATGGGATCTGGCGCTGGCCTTGACGGGCATGCGTCAGCCCTTAGCCGCCATTTCGAAGCTGCGACGGATGTGATCGACATGTCCCGAAGGCACGACCGGCAAAATCCACGGCGCACTCTTGTCCCGAATCGAGTCGATCTGTTCGCCGACTTGATCGATCGTCCATTCCGGCCGATACACACCGACGCTCTCGCCGATAAACGCTTGCGCGACCCGGCCCGCGATAGATACAAGCATCTCACCCGTGATCGAGCACGACTCGTGTGCGAGCCACCCGACGACCGGCGCCACCATTTCAGAGGTCATGGGCGGAAACGCACTGGTGTCGATGCCCTCAGCCATTCTCGTCACGGCCGCGGGCACGATGACGTTGCATTTCACGCCGTATTCCGCGCCTTCGAGGGCCGCGACATTGGAAAGACCGATCAATCCCGCTTTGGAAACACCGTAGTTCACTTGCCGATGATTGCCGTACAGCCCGCCGATCGATGAAGTGAGCACAATGCGGCCGTAGCCGGCATCGCACATCACAGGAAACGCGGGCCGCACTACATGAAACGCTCCACGTAGATGAACATCGAGCACCGCGTCGAAATCGGCGTGAGATATTTCGCGCAAGGACGCTGCGCGAACGTTGCCGGCGTTATGGATGAGAATATCGATGCGACCGTACCGATCGAGTGCCGATTGAACGATCGCCTTGCCACCGTCGGCCGTCGCGACCGAATCGGTGTTGACGACCGCTTCGCCTCCAGCCGCTTTGATCTCACGCACCACGTCTTGCGCCGGGGTCGAGTCAGCGCCGGCGCCTTGCAAACTTCCGCCCGGATCGTTGACGACGACTTTGGCGCCTTTCGACGCCAGCAGCAGTGCGTAAGCGCGTCCCAGCCCCCGGCCCGCGCCCGTGATCACGGCCACGCGATTGTCGAATCTGAGCTCGGTCACTGGCGCCCCCGCATCGCACTGGTTTTCACCACGATACCTCTCCGGAGGAATTTGACAAACTTCTCCGGATGAATTTTCGCGCGCCGGGCTTGGCGGGCGCGTCTCAGTGGAGTCTAATTTCCCAATGCTCAACGATGACGAACGCCGCTTCAGCTCACCCCAATCGGTCACGCGGGTGATTCAGATTCTGGAAGCGCTGTGCGCCAGCCCGACGCCCATCGGCCTGGCCCAACTCAGTCGCACCCTGAATGCGCCGAAGAGCAGCATCGCCGCCTTGCTCCGAGGCCTGGCGGAAGCGGATTTCGTCATTCCCACCGAAGGTGTTTATCGACTCGGGCCCGCGGCTTACGGATTGGGCAGCGCTCTGTTGGAAGCTCGTCGCCGTCTGCAATCGTCGAGCTTCGTGCGCGAAGGCATGGTGCGGCTGGCGGAGCGGTCGGGCGAAACGGTGTTGTTCGCCGTGCGCGACTCGAGTGGCGACACCCTGACTTATGTGGATGTGATCGAGAGTCGTAACACCGTGCGTTTCGCGGTGTCGGTCGGCGATCGTCGGCCCCTGTACTGTACGGCAGGCGGTCGCGTGCTGCTGGCAGCGCTGCCGGACGAAGAGCTGCAGTCCTATTTGCAGCGACTGAAACCCGAACAGCTCACGACCAAGACCGAAACAAACAAACGCAAGCTCACCGAGATTATTGCCGCCGCCCGCGAGGCCCGCGTCGCTCAGACCCTCGATCAAGCAGCGGATGGCGTGAATGGAACGGCGTCGGTGATTCGCGATGCCGCGGGCACGGTGATCGGCGCAATCATCGCGGCCGCACCGAGCTCTCGCCTGCAGGATCGTGGCGCCGAATTGGCGCGACTGGTGCTCGAAGAAGCAACGGCGATTTCCCGCAGCCTTGGATTCCGTACGCCTCCGCTGACGCGCGCAGGTTAAGCCCCGCCTCGCGCCGGCTGACACGCGCAGGTTAACTCCTCGCCTCCCGTCACCCTGTCGTCGCTGGTTGGGGATTTGCCGTGTCGGGTCAAGACCCTCGCCGGCCCTGCTTTTAACTTCCGCCCGTTGAGCATCAGTGCAGGCGGAGGATGTCATGAGCACAGCGGCTGATACGACGGGCGTGGCAACGACGGCCGAGGACCTGTCGACCGCAGTGACTTACAGCGTCGAGGCTTACACGTCCGAAGAATATGTGCGGGCCGAGCGCGACAAGCTGTGGCGCAAGGTGTGGCAACAAGTCGGTCGCATCGAGGAAGCGCCGGAAGTCGGCAGCTTTCTCACCTATGACATTCTCGACGATTCCATTCTGATCGTCCGCACCGCTGCCGATAAATTCAAAGCGTTCTACAACGTTTGCTCTCATCGCGGCCGCCGCCTGGTGGACACGCCGGCCGGCGCGAAGCGCGCCTGTGGCAAGCGCGACAACTTTGTTTGTGGCTTTCATGCGTGGCGCTACAACCTCGACGGTAAGTGCACGCATGTCATGAATCACGAGGATTGGAAAGGCGCGCTGTCGGATGAGCGCACTCGACTGGGCGAAGTGAACGTGGATACGTGGGGCGGCTGGATCTGGATCAACCTGGATCCGAACGCCGGCCCGCTACGCGACTACCTCGAGCCCGCCGCGAGCATGCTCGATCCGTTCCAACTGCAGAACATGCGCTATCGCTGGCGTCGCTGGCTGGTGTTCGATTGCAACTGGAAAGTGGCGATGGAAGCGTTCAGCGAAACCTACCATGTGCCGGGCACGCATCCGGAGTTCATGCCGTTCGGTGACTTCCGCGGTTGGGCACGAGCGCAAGGTCTTCACAGCAATATCGGCTATGACGCACCCAAGGGTTTGGACGAGAACCAGGCCAAGTTGCGTCTCGGCTCGGGCGGCGATCCGCGTGTCTCGACAGCTCAGCTACAGCTCTACACGTGGGAGCACGCGAACACGAACACGACGCAGACGCTGGTCAAAGCCGCGCAACGATTGGTTGATGAGCTCCCGGAAGGAACGCCGGCCGATAAAGTTCTGAAACATTGGCTCGACTCGGCACGGCGTGACGATGCCGCACGCGGCGTTGTGTGGCCGACGGTTGATCCGGCTCATACGGGTAAGAGCGGCACGGCCTGGCAGCTGTTCCCGAATTTCCAGATCGGTCACGCGTTGAACAACGCGCTGTGTTACAGCGCGCGTCCGTATGGGTACAACCCGGACAAGTGCATCTTCGAGGCGGCGGTCTACGAGTTGTTTCCTAAAGGCGAGGAGCCGAAGACTGAGTGGCAATATACGCCGGCTGACGATGCGGGCTGGCGTACGGTGTTGCCGCAGGACTTCTCGAACATGGCGGCGGTTCAGCAAGGCATGAAGAACGGCGGGTTCCGTGGGACGCTGCCAAATCCCTATCGCGAGCAGTCGATCTCCAATCTCCATCGCAATCTGGCGCGCTATATGAGCGGCGTCGGCGCGCCTCGGAAGCTGTGATATGGGCTCGCTAGCAAACAAAGTCGCTGTCGTCACCGGCGCGAGCCGTGGCATCGGTAAGGGCATCGCGCTTGCACTCGCCGAAGAAGGCGCCACGGTCTACGTCACCGGCCGCACCGTCACTCCCGGCTCGTATCCGCTGCCTGGCACGGTCGGCGAAACCGCGCTCGAAGTGGATCGTCGCGGCGGGAAAGGTATTGCTGTTCAGGTCGATCATGCGAACGATGCTCACGTGGCTGCCCTCTTCGAACGAGTTCGGCGCGAGCAAGGGCGTCTCGACATCCTGGTCAACAACGCCTTCTCCTTGCCGGAAGATCTCACCGAACCGGGATCGTTTTGGGAGAAGCCCCTCTCCAACTGGGAGATGGTCGACGTCGGCGTACGCTCGAACTTCGTCGCGGCCTGGCATGCGGCGAAGATCATGACGCCACAGAAGTCAGGATTGATTGTCGCCACGTCGGGTTATGTGGGCGTGACGTACACATACGGCGTCGTGTTCGGCACGTGCAAGTCCGCCGTCGATCGCATGGCTCGCGATATGGCGATTGAGCTGAAGCCCCATAACGTCGCTTCGTTGTCTCTCTGGCTCGGCCTCACATTCACAGAGCGCGCCGAGCGCAATCTGAGTCGGAACCCGGCGATGAAGCAGCAGACCGTCACCGACCCGAACGTCGGCTCGTCCGTTGAGTTTCCCGGCCGTGTGATTGCGGCGCTCGCCAAGGACACGAACGTATTGAAACGCACCGGCGGCACCTACATCGCCGCCGAGCTGGCACGCGAATACGGCGTCACCGACGTCAACGGCCACACGCCGCCCTCGCTGCGCGAGAAGCGCGGATCGCCGATTTGGGCACCGGTATAGCAACAGCACAGAATGCCCTCGAACGGCACGCCAGCTCAAGTGATGAATAACGCAGCGAGGGTCGGTTACTTGGACGCCGGTGTAAGAGGACGAATAGCGCGGCGTGGGTCAGCTACTTGGGCGCCGGTTAAGAGGTATGAATGGCGCGGCGTGGGCCGGCGACTTGGCGCCGATTTAAGAGCATGAACAGCGCGGCGTGGATCGGCGATCTGGACGCGGGCAGGATGAATAGCGCAGCGAGGGGCGGAGGTTTGGACGGCGGTGGAGCACGATGACTAACGACAGACAAGCGCGGCTCGAGGAGCTGCTGGATCGGCAGGACATTCTCGATTGCCTGATCCGCTTCAGCCGGGGCATGGATCGCTTCGATCGCGAACTCTTCCTCTCCGCGTTCCACTCAGATGCAGTGATTGCCGCGGGACCGTTCGTCGGCGGGCCGGTCGAGCTCTACGATTGGGCGGCGAGTCTGCACGAGCACGGTCAGGTGGCCACGCATCACAACCTGCTCAATCACACCTGCGAGATAGACGGCAACCGCGCGCACGCTGAAACGTATTACTTGTTTGTGGGCCGCAACCGTGACGACACGAACTGGATCGCGGGCGGACGATACATCGATCGATTAGAGCGTCGCGACGGCGCATGGAAGATTGCGCTGAGAACCAACGCCATCGAGTGGTCAGGCATGGTCCCGACGCTGCCGATTCCGTTCGCAGACGTGCCCGGCATTCACGCGAATGGCGCGCCGTCGCGCGACAAACAAGATCCATCTTATCGCCGGCCGCTGACGAATCAGCGCCAAACATCCATTCCTGGCCGCTAGTGGACCAATGTCCCGACATCCATTCCCGGCCGTTGAAGCCCGAAGAATCTCGAGGTGCCTGCATGTTGCTCGAACGCGCGGAACTGCAAATTCGCGAAAGCATGGAACTGGAATTCGCCGCGGCCATGAAGAGTAAAGGCCTGGAGCTCCTGGCCAGCGTGCCAGGCGTGAAATCGGTGCAGCTGGGACGCGGGGTGGAGAATCCACAGAAGTTCATGCTGCTGGTCGAATGGGACGCGATGGACTCGCACACCGCGTTCAAGACGAGCCCGATCATGACTGAGTTCCGCGCGCTGCTGAAGCCGTTCTCGACCGGCGGCGCGATGGAACACTTCAATATGAACTAGAAGGACGGCGGTCGTCCCGGCTGAAATTGAACCGCAACAGCTCAATGTCAGCAGGACAACGCGTCATCAAGCTCTGAGCTGCTTGAAGAACGTCTCGCTGAAATCGCCGCGCGCAGCGCCGACGGAGTGCTTGGTCTTGAACGGCGTCCCCAGCACACCCTTGCCGAAGTCGGCCGACTGGCCATAGTCGCTCACCCAGTCGTAAAGCATCGTGCGCTGAGCAATGCGCCAGTGCCCCTCGCGCTGCTCCAGACGATCCAGATAGCGCCCGCCGATCACGATGTCGCGATGCTGTTCGCCCATGTCGATGCGGTGATAGGACGTCACGTGCGTTTCAACAGCAGCCTTCGCGGCATGAAGCTCGATCAAACTCTGCCCGAGCGTGTGAAGCGTCAACGGAACCGCCGGCGAGCCCGGCACGACCCACGCAAGATACTCCGCGAAGGAGCCGGTGAAGATGCCGAAGTCGACGTTCGCATCCTGCCAGTAACACTGCTTGATCAGCTCGGCGTCCCGACGATCCTCGCCGCGCGCTACGCGAGCGATGCAATCGCGGATCTGTTCTCGATCCAGGAGATCCCTGAGTTCCATAGTGACCTACGCGTTCAGTTGAAACCAAGAAACGACGCGAAGCTGTCCAGCGGTGCGCGCGTCGTCCGGAAGCTGTTCAGAGGCGACTGCGTGTCCTCGTAGCCGAGCGACATACCGGCGAACAACATCAGCTCATCGGGCATGCCAATGAATCGAGCGACAGTGCGCGGCCAGACCGACCAAATCTCTTGTGGACAAGTCGCGAGCCCCTGCTCGACTGCGAGCAGCATGAAAGTCTGCATATACATGCCGACATCGGCCCCATGCGCCGAACTCGATTCCGTGCGGTCGGGAATCGCGTTCGAAGGCACGAGTGGACGTCATTCGCACGACTCAGCGCCCTTTCCACTGCGGCCGGCGCTTCTCCGCGAAAGCTCGAGGCCCTTCCTGGGCATCGCTGCTCATATAGCAATATTCCGACGCATGCCTCGCAGCACGCAGAGCGGCGGAACGGCCCATCTCGGTCGCAAGCATCACCGTCTCGCGGCCCGCTTTAACGGACAACGGCGCGCCATCGAGAATTTCAGCGGCAAAGGCCAGCGCCGTTTCCATCAGCGCCTCAGGCTCGGCCAGCCGATTCACCAGCCCGATCTCATACGCACGCTGCGCCGTGATCGGCTTACCAGTCAGAATAATCTCCATCATGATCCGCTGCGGAATCATATGAATGAGCGGCGCGGCCCAGGGCGAGCTGCGACCCACTTTCACTTCAGTGATACCGAACTGAGCGCGAGTGCTGGCGACACATAGGTCGCAGGCCTGCGCGATCATCCAGCCGCCAGCAAACGCCACGCCATTCACGGCGGCAATCGTCGGCTTGCTCACCTCGATGTTATCGCCCGGCACAGGAAACATATCGCGCGGTGGCACGGCGAGCTGACGCTCAACCATTTCCTTCAGATCGCCACCCGCACAAAACGCTTTCTCGCCGGATCCAGTAAGAATCGCGACTCGCAGCTTCGGGTCCCGCTCGAACCGATCCCAAGCAGCAAACAGGCCCTCGCGAATGTCCTTACTGAGCGCGTTGCGCGTCTCTGGACGGTTCAACGTGATGATGGCGATGCCATCGTCACGCGCGTCGAACAGTACAGCGTCGCTCATTAGAAGCCTCTCTGCCGGATGGCGTGCGCGGCCCGGTCCAGTTCCTCGCGAAAGTCGGGATGCGCAACGTTGATGAGCCGACGCGTGCGCTCGGCCAAAGTCTGTCCCTTCAGCTCCGCCGCGCCGAACTCGGTGACGATTACATCAACATCGCTACGCGCCGTCGTGACCGGACCCGACAGCGCCGCGGTGATGCGGCTGATCTTGCCGCCTTTGGCCGTTGCAGGCAGAGCAATGATCGCGTGACCGCCCGGTGACCGCGCACCCGCGCGAACGTAGTCGACCTGACCTCCCGTGCCACCCAGATATTGGCCGCCACTCTGCTCGGCATTCACCTGTCCAGTCAGATCGACTTCGACAGCCGAATTGATGGTCACGAGTTTCGTGAGCTGCGACAGCACCGACGCGTCATGCGTGTACGCGGTACTGCGCATGCCGATCTTGGGATTGCGGTCGACGAACTCATACAAACGTCGAGTGCCGATGAGCGCGCCCGTGATGGCGACGCCCGTATCGATGGCCTTCGTCGCATTCGTGATGACACCCGCTTCCATCAAATCGACCAGGCCGTCGCCGATCATCCCCGAGTGCACGCCGAGATCGCGGCGATCCAACAACAATCGCAAGATCGCATCCGGCACCGCGCCGACACCGACTTGAATCACCGAGCCGCTATCGATGTAACCCGCGACGATCTTGGCAATTGCCAGGTCGGTCTCGCTGATTTGCGCCGGCGGCACCTCAACCGGCATGCGCGATACGTGCACGGCACAGTCGATACGCGATGCCGGCAGAACCACATTGCTATAGGTGAACGGCACACGTTCGTTCACCTCCGCGATCACGACTCGCGCCTTCTTCACCGCCGACGCCACGAAGTCGCTGATCAAACCAAAGCTGTGATTGCCGCTCGCATCGGCCGGACTGACCTGCACGAACGCTACGTCACAGCCCAGGATGCCCTGCTCGATCATCGGCGCAACCTGACTGACATGACACGGCACGATGCCCAACCGGCCCTTCGCCGCAACGACGCGCAACGCTCCAATCGCGCCCATGCTGGAAAGATCGAAACGTTCTGCCGCTTCCGCCGTGAGGATTCCGGAGAAGCTGGTGGCGGCGAATGCGGAGACGCGACCGATGCTATCGGCCTGCGCGATCAGCGCCTCGACCAAAGTCGTGGGCTCACCGCACGCCTGACCCCAGACGATGCGGTCGCCCGCGCGAACATACTGGCCGAGATCCAACTCAGCAGGCTCGATAGAAGCACCCATCAGCGCCCCACCGACGCCAACAAGGCCTTCGCGCGAGCGAGATGCGGTCGATCCAACATCGCGCCTTTGTGACCGATGGTGCCGACACCGGGATTCGCCGCGAACAGATCGATAATCTCCTGCGCCGCCGCCAGCTCTTCGGCGCTGGGCGAGAACGCCTCATTGATCACATCGATCTGCGCCGGATGAATCGCCAGCATGCCGCGATAGCCCGCTCGCCTCACTTGCACCGCGCGTTTGCGAAGGCCCGCGTCGTCCTTGAAATCGCCGTGGATGGTTTCGATGGGAGCAACGCCAGCAGCGGCCGCGCCGACCAGACAAAGACTGCGCGCCAACTCGTACGTAAAGTCATAGCCACCATCGGCGCTACGATTGTCGCTAGCGCCTAACTCCGTCGCGAGATCTTCCGCACCCCATGACATCGCCACAACGCGAGGCACGCCGACATAGCTACCGATGGCGAGCATGCTCGCCGGCATCTCAGTCGCAAGCAGAATCACTTTGGTGGAGCCGATCTCCGACCCAGCGGCCGCTTCGAACGCAGTCAGGTAATGATCGAGCAATTCAGCATCGGCTCGGCCGCGCGGCTTGGGAAACATGATGCCGGCCGGCGCCGCAGGCATCACGGCGGCGAGATCCGCCAACGCATGCGGGCCTTGGATCGGATTGATTCGAACCCACAGACGCGACCGGTGCTGAGCGTTCGATTTGAGAAACGCCGACACCAGCGTGCGCGCCTTGGGCTTCTCCGCCTCGGACACCGCATCTTCCAGGTCGTAGATCACGATGTCGGCGCGGCTCGCAGTCGCCTTTTCCATCTTGCGTTCGCTGTCGCCCGGCGCGAACAGCCAGGAGCGCATTTGAGTCATGGGATCATCCTCAATAAGACTTCGGCAGTTCCAGGACCTTCTCGGCCAGGAAGTTCAGGATCATGTGCGGACTGACCGGCGCGGTCCGGGGAATCAGGCTTTCGCGCAAGTAGCGCTCGACGTGGTACTCCTGCGCATACCCCATGCCGCCCAAGGTCAGCATCGCGGTATGGCAGGCTTCGAACCCGAACTCGCCGGCCAGATATTTTCCAGCGTTGGCCTCGACCCCGCACTCCTGGCCTTTATCGAACAGGGTCGCCGCCTTCATCACCATCAAGTTCGCCGCCTCGAGCTGCGCCCAGCATTTTGCCAGCGGATGCGCGATGCCTTGATTCATTCCGATGGGCCGATTGAAAACAATTCGCTCGCGCGCGTACTTCGCGGCGCGTTTGACGGCCGCGCGACCGATGCCGATCGCTTCGGCCGCGACCAGTATGCGCTCGGGATTCAGGCCATGCAGGATGAGCTTGAAGCCTTCGCCTTCCGGACCGATGCGATCCGCTTCCGGGATCCACAGCTCCTGGATGAACAGCATGTTCGAATCGACCGCGTGCCGGCCCATTTTATGGATGAGCCGCACTTCGATCTTGCTGCGATCCAGATCGGTATAGAACAACGACAGTCCGTCGGTCTTGCGCTTCACCTGATCCAGCGGCGTAGTGCGTGCGAGCAAGAGCATCTTGTTCGCGACTTGGGCGGTGGAGATCCAGATCTTTTCGCCGTTTACTAGATAACCGCCGTCGCGTCGTTCGGCGCGCGTTTTCAATTCAGTAGTATTGAGGCCGACGTTCGGTTCAGTCACCGCGAAACAAACTTTGTCTTCACCGTGCACGACGGGCGGCAACATGCGTTGTTTCTGTTCCTCCGTGCCGACCAACACGACCGGCTGCAAACCGAACACGGGCAAATGAATGCTCGACGCACCTCCCATGCCGGCGCCGGATTCGGCGATGGCCTGCATCATCACCGCCGCCTCCGTGATGCCGAGCCCCGAGCCGCCGAACTCGGTCGGCATGGCGATGCCCAGCCAGCCGGCCTCGACCATGGATTGGAAGAATTCGTGCGGAAACACGCCCTCCCGGTCGCGCTCCAGCCAGAACTCGTCGGGGAAGCGGGCGCAGTGCTTGAGGACGGCGTCCCGGATGTTCTGTTGATCGGAGGTCAGTGAAAAATCCATAGCCTGCCAATAGGTTGAGCGGTAATGACCCGGCTTCGATCGTTCCTGGCCGTCGGGTCAGATGTACCGATATTAGCTCATTGATCTGGAATGTGTACGCGTGCCGTGCAAGACTCCGGAGTTAAGAGGCCCTCAATCGCCGTACGGCTCGGACGAGGTCCGTTCCCAGCCGTACGGCTCGGACGAGCTCCATTCCCAGCCGTACGGCTCGGACGAGCTCGATTCCCAGCCGTACGGCTCGAGAGGAGGTCCGTTCCGAGCCGTACGGCGATTGAGGGCCTCCGGCACAACGAGTCATCAAAGGGAGCATTCATGGCGAGCCCCGGCAAACGAACCGGCCCGCTGGCGGGCTTGCTGGTCGTGGACCTGACCGCGATGGTCATGGGGCCCTACTGCACTCAGATCATGGCCGACATGGGCGCGGACGTGATCAAAGTGGAGCCGCCCGTGGGCGACGGTTGCCGATACATTTCGCCGGGGCCGGTGCCGGGATTGAGCGGCGTGTTCACCAACGTGAATCGCGGCAAGCGCGGCGTCGTACTCGATCTGCGCAGCGACGAAGATGCGCACGCCTTGCGCACACTCATCAAAGCCGCGGATGTTTTCATCCATTCGATGCGCTCGAAGGCGATCAGCAAGCTCGGCTTCGGTTACGAAGACGTCGCCGCCATCAATCCCTCGATCGTCTACACCAACTGTTATGGCTACGGCCGGCGCGGTCCCGATAAAGATCTGACCGCGTACGACGACACCATCCAGGCCGAGTGCGGCTTGCCCGCCGTTCAAGAAATGCTCACAGGTGAAGCGAACTACGTCGGCACCATCATGGCTGACAAAGTCGCCGGCCTCACCGCGCTGTACGCGACGCTGATGGCACTGTTTCATCGGCAGCGCACCGGCGAAGGCCAGGAAGTGGAAGTCAGCATGTTCGAGACCATGGCGTCGTTCATGCTGGTCGAACACGCGAACGGCGCGATGTTTGAGCCGCCGTTGACGCCGGCGATTTATCACCGCGCGGTGGCGCCCAATCGCCGCCCCTATCGCACCAAGGACGGCCAGATCTCCGCGCTGATTTACAACGACAAGCAGTGGTCCGCGTTTGTCGAAGCCGTGCGTCCGCCTTGGGCCAGCGATGCCTTGGCGACGCTCGAGCAGCGCGCTCGCCAGATCAACACCGTGTACGCGTTGCTCGCGGACACGATGAAAGAAAGAACGACCGAGGAATGGCTGACGCTGTTCCGAAAGCTCGACATTCCAGCGGCGCCGCTGCGCACGCCGGCCGAGCTGTTCGATAACGAACATCTGAATTCCGTGGGCTTCTTCGAAACAGTGGACACGCCGCACGGGCCGGTGCGCTTTCCGGGCGTGCCGACATGGTTTTCTCGAACGCCGGGACGGGTCGCCGGTGGCGCGCCGGAGCTGGGCGCCGACACGACGCAAGTGCTGAAGGAACTGGGCTTGACCGTAGCGGAGAGGAATGCCGATGGCCGACGATAGAAAGTCACATCTCGCCGCCGACGAGCTGGCGAGCACGGAGCTGGGCGCCGCGACCGTTCGTGTCGACGGCCTGCGAAAATTTCCTGAAGTCGTCGCTCGACTCGGCGACGACCCGAGCGCGCTGCTGACCAAGTCGCAGATCGATCCGACGGTTCTGCACAATCGTCACGCCGTCATTCCGTATCGCTCGCTGGTGATGTTGCTGGAACGGGCAGCGCATGAATTGCATTGCCCCGATTTCGGCATGCGGCTGGCGATGGCGCAAGGCGGGCTCAAGGTGCTCGGGCCGCTGGAATTCGCGATGCGTAACTCGAGCACCATTCGCGAAGCGTTTCAGTACTGCGCGTCGCATCCGCAGGTGTACAGCACGGCGTCGCAGATGCGCTTCGAGACCGGTCGAGCTCCCGACGCGCTGTTCCTGAAGTTCGAGATTCTGCTTCAGCGCCTTCCGCCACACACGCAGGCGATCGAACGCGCGCTGTTGCTCACGCAGCTCGTGGCGCTCGACATTAGCCGCGGACGAAGTCGCGCTCGCGAGATTTGGTTCACTCACGATCCGCTGGTGCCGGAAGCGCGCTATCGCGAATACTTCGGCCTCAACGTGCGCTTCCGCCAGCCCGTCGACGGACTGTTGTTCGCCAACAGCGATCTGGACATGCCCATCCCGAACGTCGACGCACAGTTGTACGAGCTGTCGACGGACTTCATCGAGAACCGCTTCCCGTCAGCGAGCGCGCCGCTGAGTACTCGCGTTCGCACCATCATCGAGCGTCTGCTGATCAAGGGCGACTGCAGCTATGGCAGCGTCTCCTCGACGCTCGGCATGCACCCGCGCACTCTGCAACGACGGCTGCGCGCCGAGAACGAATCGTTCGAATCGATCAAGGACAGCGTCCGCCGCGAGCTGGCTCTTCGATACCTGAAACAATCGTCGCTGCCGCTGATCCGGGTCGCGAGATTGCTGGGCTATTCGGAGACCTCGGCGCTGTCACGGAGCTGTTATCGCTGGTTTTCTGTCTCGCCCAGGCAACTGCGGGTCGGCGTGGCGAGCGCTGCGTAACGTGTCGCCCGGCTCCGGGAGTTCTGTCGGCATTCATCAAGACCCTGTGTAGCGCCTCCCTTAGCGTTGCCGAAGCTCAGGGGGATATCACATGAAGATGGATGCGTTCGCTTTGGTCGGCGTCGTCGCGTTGTTGCCACTACCTTCGCTGGCACAAACACAGGATGACTCCGTCATCGATCAAGTGGTGGTCACAGCACAGCGACGCGCCGAGCGCAGCGTCGACGTGCCCATCTCGGTCACCGCCATCGACGCGGCCACTTTGTCGTCAGCGAACACCGAGGAGCTTGCGGATATCGCGAAGCTCACGCCGGGCCTGAGCTTTCCTCGCAGCGGTCCGTTCGTGCAGCCGACCATTCGCGGCGTCGGCACGGCGATTCTCAGCTCGGGCAGCGGCAGCAACGTCGGCATCTACACCGACGGCTTCTATTCCACCAATCCGCTGAACGTCGATTTTCAGCTGCTCAACATCGAGAGCATTCAGGTGTTGAAAGGCCCGCAGGGCACGCTCTTCGGACGCAACACCACCGGCGGTGCGATCCTCGTCACAACAGCGGCACCGAGTCACGACACGAAGGCGGTGGCCGAAGCGAGCTACGGCAGCTACAACGCTCAGGGCTATCAGGGCTACTTCACCACGGGCATCACTGACAACGTCGCGGCGGACATTCAAGCGTTGTATCGCACCGGCGATGGCTTCGCTCACAACATCGTCTCGGGCAGCAACGACGACGGCGAGTATGAGAACTGGGCGGTCCGCGCCGGACTGAAGATCGACGCGTCGGACTCGGTGTCCTTCCTGCTCCGCTACTCGCACCAGGACACGAACGATCCAACCAGCTCCATGAGCAACGCGTTCGTCGCTCCCAATGGTGAGCCGTTGAACGGCGGCATCGGCGTGCCGCGGTCGTTGATCGCTACGGCGCCTAATGACATCGCCAATACAGACAAAGAGCTGTTCACGCTCGAGAGCGACATCTTTCAGCTCACATCGACCTTCGAGCTGGGTTTCGCGACGCTCACTTCCTACACGCAGTATCGTCGTGAGGACGCGGTGAGCCAGCTCGATCTGGATCAGTCCGGCGCGAAGATTCTGCTGTTGAGCATTCCCGTCCAGGATCGCACGCTGACACAGGAGTTCCTGCTCGCCTTCGAACCGACCGATCGCCTGCAATGGACCGCGGGCCTGTTCTACATGCGTTTCGCCGATCAGTGGAATCCCATTCTCGGTCAGCTGGGCGGCGGGCCGGCGTGGGTGCCCACCGCAGGCTCACGCTCGGTGTCCGAAACGATCGCCGGATTCGCCGATGTGACTTACGAGATGACGTCGAAGTTCTTCCTCACGGTCGGCGCTCGCTATGGCCGCGACAGCGTGACCGATGCCTGGGTTCTGAGCAGCGCTACGGGTCCGCTCACTCGACTGGATCTGCCGAAGCTCGAAGACGATCGAGCCACGCCACGCGTCGTCTTGCGTTATGAGCCGGACGACAACTCCAGCATCTATGGCTCTTATACGCAGGGCTACAAAGCGGCCATCTACGATCTCGGCGGCAGCAATCCCGGCGCCGTCGATCCCGAAAAGCTCACCTCCTATGAGGTGGGCTACAAGCGCAGCGTCAGCGGCTTCTCGCTCGACGTGGCCGCGTATTACTACGACTACAAGGACCTGCAGATCTCGATTTATACAGGCGGCACAGCGCAGATCATCAACGCGGCGAACGCGCGCGTCACCGGCGTTGAAGGTCAGTTGCGCTGGGATCTGACGCCGAGCCTGCAAGTTTCACTCGGTGCCTCGTACGTCGATGGCGAGTACAAGGACTTCGCCAACTCGCCGAGCTTCATCCGCTGCACGGACCTCGCGCTGTGCGGCTTCGGCTATGGCTTGTTCGTGAACGTGCCGAACGATTCGAGCGGCTTCAAGATGCAGAATTCGCCGGACTTCAGCGGCAGTCTCGGCGTGCGCTACGCGCTCACGCTGGGCGGGGGCGAGTTGGCGCTTTCGGGCAATCTCTATCACACGTCCAAGTTTTACTTCGACACGTCACAGCAGTTTGCCCAGGACGGCTATGAGCTGCTTTCGTTACGCGCCGAATGGACGGATCCGTCGAACCGGTACACCTTCGCCGTTTACGGTGATAACGTAACCGACGAGGAGTACCGCACCATGGCTCAGGCCAACGCGACCGGCATCGGCGCGGGTTGGGGTGCTCCGGCGACCGCGGGCGTTTCGATCCGGGCAAGATTCTAAGGGGTGACGAACTGTGCGTAGCTACAGCACTTTGACACTGACACACAAGGATCGAGTGCTGACCATTACCTTGAACCGTCCCGACGTGCTCAATGCCGTCAATCTGGAGATGCACGACGAACTGGCGGACGCTTTCAACTTTGCGGCCGCTGACATGGACTCCGATATCGTCGTGCTGACCGGCGCCGGTCGTGCCTTCTGTGCAGGCGGAGATATCGAGCACCTTGCGCGGAATGCCGCCAAGCCCGAACTGTTCGATCACGAGGCGCGCATTGCCAAGCGCATCGTGTTCGCCATGCTGGATCTGGATAAGCCGCTGGTGTGCCGGATGAACGGCCATGCCATCGGGCTTGGCGCGACGCTCGCGTTACTTTGCGATGTGGTCATCGCTCACGACGGCGCGAAGATCGGCGACCCGCACGTGTGCGTCGGCCTCGTTGCAGGCGACGGTGGCGCGGCGATCTGGGCGCAGCGGATCGGGCTGGGCCGCGCGAAGGAGTATCTATTGACCGGCGAGCCGCTGACCGCGAAGCACGCCGCCGAGATCGGTCTCATCAACCATTGCGTGATTCCTTCGCAGCTCGACGACGCCGTCACGGCCTTCTGCAACCGGATGAAGCACGGCTCCATGCAGGCCATCCGCTGGACCAAAGTGCTCATGAACCTGGAATTGAAACGCGTCGCGACGGCGGTCATGGACGCGGGCATCGCCTACGAGTCGGTGACGGCGCGCTCCGCCGATCACCGTGAAGCGGTCAAGGCCATGCAGGAAAAGCGTCGCCCCGTGTTCTGCACGGACAACACGAAGCTCTAACGGCTCGCGGCGTTACGCAACTCGCGCGGCGAAGCGCAGAACCAGCGATGACAGCTGCGCGACAGCACCGATGTTTCCGAGTAGCCGAGGATTTCCGTCACTCGCACCAAGGAAACATTGGGCTGCTGCAAGTAGCGTAGCGCCACGTCCCGGCGCACCGAGTCCTTGATCGCTTCGAACGAGTCGCCCTCGTCTCTCAGACGACGCTGCAGCGTGCGTGGATGCATGCCGACCGCCGACGCCACCCGCTCGTGGGTGCAATTTCCTTCGACCAGCAAGCGTCCAATGATGATACGCACGCGCTCGCTGAGCGACATGGCGGTCGTGGGGAAGCGCTGATCGATGAAGCTGGTCGCGATCTCGTACAGCTGCGGATCGGCTTCCGGCAGCGCCAGCTCGAAGTCGCGCTCGTCAAAGAACAAACCGTTCATGCTCTGACCGAACCGTGCCGTAGCGTTGCAATGGCTGCGATACGTCGACGCCGAGCCCACCGGCTCATGCGTAAACCAGAGCTCGCGTGCACGCGCCTGGCCGCCGGTGATTGCCAGCACCGTGTGCTGAATCAAGGCCAGCGCGTGCTCGACCGCCTGGCGTTGCGCGGCGAAGCCCATCGAAGAAAATTCGAACAGCATGAAGATCCGCGAGTCGTTGGGGATCTTCTCGAAGCAGATGCGCAGGGCATTGCTGTAGGCGTGCACGTGGTTCGCGAAATATCTCAGCGCCTCGCCCAGCGTCGGCGAGTTACGCATCGCCACGTCGAGCGGGCCAAGCACTTTGGTCGCGCCGTGCGCCGCCTGGATCGTCGCCAATCGCAACCCGAAATCCGGGCAGGTGAGCTCGGCGCTGGCGCGATCGAACAGATCGGCCATCTGACTGAACGGAATCACGCCCTTGCCTTGATCGAGGT
This sequence comes from Steroidobacter flavus, assembly GCF_042651805.1. NCBI lineage: Bacteria > Pseudomonadati > Pseudomonadota > Gammaproteobacteria > Steroidobacterales > Steroidobacteraceae > Steroidobacter > Steroidobacter flavus. Next base: position 2,202,816 of record NZ_JBHSDU010000015.1, read on the forward strand.
GGCCCCGCTCGATTCGTGCTCGTTGCAACAGCGCCGTGGCATCGCCGCCGAGACTCGCCACCAGCTTGTCGAACTGTCGAAGCGCGTCGACGCGGACCGACGCCAGCTCGCTGTTCGCGGACAACGCAGCCTCGCTCTTCAGGCCGGCGTTATCGCGCACCACGGACAGTTTGCGTTTCTCTGCTTTCATCCACCCTACCCCCGATCGTCCGGATCTCTAAAGGATCCTGGCACTCGCTAGCGCGTTATTCGGTTACTACAACGGCAACTCGACATCGACTTTGCCGGTGGCCAGCGTGCCGCCGTCTTGATTGGTCATGCGCAGCGACAGGCTCACCAGCGGCACACCCCACGCGGACAGCTCTTCCTTGCCGACCACTTCTGCGTCGAGATAAGTGATATCGCCTTCGTACGCCGGCCCGCGGAACGCGGTGTTGGAGTAACGAACGAAACCTTCGTGACCCGCCCAGTGAGCGACGTAGTCAGTCACCCAGGCGCCCATCGTTGCGCCGTAGCCATACGCGCGCGGCATGCCGATCTTGCTAGCCTTGTCCGCATCGACGTGACCGCGCGATGGGCCAAGATACAAACCATCGCGCAGGCGCGGATCGATCTTCGCGCCCTGCTCGTCGAAGCCGAAGCCCGGCACCCAACCCGGATCCTGATTGATCCACGGATCGCTCACGCCGTCCGGCGCCGTCCAACGGAACGTGCCCCAGATGTTGAAAATGAAGGCGCGATATTCGGTGGCGAAGCTCGCGAGCGAATGCGGACCGATCACACGGCGCTTCAAGCGGTCGCCCACTCGAACTTCGGTGAAGCGCGGCGTGCGGCCTTCGCGATTCGACAGCATCCAGTCCAGACGCTCGCGATCGATGGCCGCGAGTTGTTCGGCGGTCCAGGCCGGCGCTTTGCCTGCGGATTGAGTCAAAGAGCCGCGCTTCTCCGCTTCAGCAGCGAGATAACGAATCGACGTCGCGCGCTCTTTGCAAACGACGGCGCCATGCTGATTGAAGTGCATCGTGTCGCCGCGCGAGAACAGCGTCGGACCGGCGAATTTGGTGTCTGTGACTTTGTAGTCGTGGAAGCGGCGTTTCTGAGTCAGACGATCGCCCGGCCGGATGCGCGGGCCGTAGTGCCACCACTCTTCGCCGCCGAAGATGAGATGCGAGCCGGCGATGAAGCCAACGCACGCAGGTTGCACGCCGTGACCGTAGTCGAGCCCCACCGCGATGGATTGTGGCGCGACCAGGCCGCCGAACTTTGACGCTTTGGCGAACTCGTCGTCCCAGTGGATGGGATTGAAGTTATCCATCGCCATGACCCAGCGACGAATGTCGGTGGCGGTGCACGGCTCGATCAGCTGGCCGCCGCCGACCTCCTGGCCGACGCGACGCTGCACGTCGGTTAAATCGAACTCGATCGTCTGGGGTACCGCGCTTGCCTTGCTCACGTCCGCTTCCGCCTCGCCGCCGAAACCAGTGACGGTCAGGCTAGAGGAAGGCGCGGCTGTAAGTCAACACTGGTGTTGATTATGAAATCAGGCGTAAGGCGGCTGACGTGTGGCGCCAGGGTCGCTGACGCCTGCAATCATCTACTTGGCCGGTTACTTGCGCTTTTTGCCGCCGACTTTGGCGTCCAGCTCGGGGAATTTTTCCGGGCGCAGCGTGCCCTGGAGCGACAGACGCAGCATCTCCCGGGTGAAGCGCTCGGTCATTTCCTTGCGCTCCTTGGCGGTCCGGGCATGGGCGCGGACCCACACCGGCCACAGGAACGTGCCGGCCAGCATCACCACCGAATGCACTTCCACGTCGATGCCGGGCCGCGCGAAATCGGTATGCGTGAAGCGCTCCATCTGCTCCTTGTACTGGCGCCAGAACGAGTCGCTGGAAGGACGCGCCGAGCTCAGCAGCTCGTACAGCCAGACGCGCCCGAGCTCGGGATTTTCCATCGCGAACTCGGACAGCCCGCCCATGACTTTTTCCACCAGGGCATCGACCGGCGTGTCGTGTGTGGTCGCCGGATCGCCGAACGCGGCGTGATTCAGCTTTTCCGCGACCCAGGCCGCGGTCGCTTCGATCAACTGCTCGCGGGTCTGGAAATGCTGATACGCGGTGCCGCGATTGACGCCGGCAACCTGGGCCACTTGCGCCACGCTCAGGCCTTCCTTGCCGTCCTGAGCGAGCACGCCGCGGGCCGCTTCCAGGATCGCTTCGCGGGTGCCTTCGGGATCGCGTTTCCGACGCGGACGCCGGACCACGTTGGTGGATCGCTCTGCCATGGTGTTTTCAGATCAACTAAGGTTTGGGGCCAAAATATCGGGCCAACCGAGGTGCATATGTTAGTCCATGCAGCCCCGGGCGGCCACGGCGAGCAACGGCCCCCTGCCCGTTGCGGGCAGGGACCTACACATCCATTGGCCAGACTTCAGAGCGCTTCGACGATCGTCACGTTCGCGATACCGCCGCCCTCGCACATCGCCTGCAATCCGTAGCGCTTGCCCCGCTTGCGCAAAGCGTGCACCAGCGTCGCCATGAGCTTGGCGCCGGTGGCACCGAGCGGGTGACCCAGCGCAATCGCACCGCCGTTCACGTTCATCCGGTCCGGATCGGCGCCGGTGGCTTTCAACCAGGCCAAGACCACCGAGGCAAACGCTTCGTTGATTTCAAACAAGTCGATGTCGTTGATGCTCAGCCCGGCCCGCTCCAATGCGCGCTTGGCGCCCGGAATCGGCTCTTCCAGCATGATCACCGGATCGCCAGCCGTGACGGTGAGATTGTGAATTCGCGCAAGCGGCTTCAGGTTGTGTGTCTTCAAGCCGCGCTCGTTGACCACGAGCACCGCGGATGCGCCATCGCAAACCTGGCTGGAGTTTGCAGCGCTCAGCACGCCGCCTTCCTGCAACAGCTTCACCGCTCCGATGCTTTCCAAACTCGCGTCGTAACGAACGCCTTCGTCCGTCGTGTGCATGCTGCCGTCGGCGGCGCGCATCGGCACGATCTCGTCTTTGAACGCATCCACGTGAATCGCCGCAGCCGCGCGTTGATGGCTTTGCAAAGCGAATCGATCGAGCTGCTCGCGATTGAAGCCGTATTTCTCGGCGAGCATCTGCGCGCCCGTGAACTGACTGAACTGCTGAACGCCATAGCGTTTGCGAATGCGCTCGCTCCAAGGCCCGGTGCCGATGCCCGCCTTCTCGGCCAGCGCGACCGGCGAGCCCATCGGCACGCGACTCATGCTTTCGACGCCGGCGGCAATCACCACGTCTTGCGTGCCCGACATCACGGCTTGCGCGGCAAAGTGCACTGCCTGCTGCGACGAGCCGCACTGCCGATCGATGGAAACGGCCGGCACGCTGTCGGGCAGCTTGGAAGCGAGCACGACGTTGCGACCGACATGAAAGCTCTGCTCACCGACCTGACTCACGCAGCCAACGATCACATCCTCGACCGCGCGCGGATCGATGCCGGTGCGATCGACGAGCGCGTTGAGCACTTCACCGCCCATGTCCGCCGGATGCCAGCTCGAGAGTTTGCCATTGCGCCGTCCGCCGGCCGTGCGCAGTGCTGCAACGATATATGCTTCGCCCATGGTGTTCTCACGTTAACGATTGACTGAAATTCAAACGAAAAGCACAGCCACTGTCGCTAGAAATCAACTTCGCCGCGAAAACAGCGCGGCGCGCTCCAGCGCGCGTATTGAAGTTGTACGCAACGCCATGCTCTGGACTAGAATTTTCGCTACTGAATCATACGGTGCCCGATGAACCCGACCGAGCCAACGAAATCGTCTGAAGCGACGACGCGCGCAGCTGCGAAAGGCCCGCTGCACGGCGTGCGCGTGCTGGAATTCGCCGGCCTGGGCCCGGCGCCCTTCTGCGGCATGCTGCTTTCCGATCTCGGCGCGCAAGTCATTCGCATCTCGCGACCCAACGCTCCGGCTCAACCCTTCGACGCGATTCTCGACCGCGGCCGCACTGTGCTGACCGTAGATTTGAAACAGAGCGTTGGTGTCGAAGCCTGCCGCGCGCTGGCCAAAAACGCCGACGCGCTGATCGAAGGCTTTCGTCCCGGCGTGCTGGAAAAGCTCGGCCTCGGGCCGGACGTGCTGCTCAAGGAAAATCCCAAGCTGGTTTATGGACGCATGACGGGTTGGGGACAATACGGGCCGAACGCGCACACCGCCGGTCACGACATCAACTACATCGCACTCTCCGGCGCGCTGCATTCGGTCGGTAGCGCGGAAAAGCCGACGCCGCCGCTGAATCTGGTCGGGGATTTCGGAGGCGGTGCGTTGTATCTCGCGATGGGCGTGCTCGCGGCGCTGCTCAATGCGCGTAGCACTGGCGTTGGGCAAGTTGTCGATTGCGCGATGACGGACGGCGCCGCGTCCCTGATGAGCATGATGTTCGCAATGCGCGCCGGCGGCAATTGGCTCGAGCAGCGACATGCCAATCTGCTCGACGGTGGCGCGCCCTTCTACGACACCTATCGTTGTTCCGATGACAAATGGATCTGCGTTGGCGCGCTGGAAATTCAGTTCTTCACGGTGCTGCTCAACAAACTGGGTATGTCGGTGAGCGACTATCCCAATCATTGGGATCCGGCGTGCTGGCCGGGCATGCGGGCGCGCTTCGAGAAGATTTTTCAGAGCCAGCCGCAAGCGCACTGGTGCCAGCTGCTGGAGAACAGCGATGCGTGCTTCGCGCCGGTGCTGCCCATGAGCGAAGCCATCGATCATCCGCATAACGTCGCCCGCGGCACCTTCGTCACTCATGCCGGAATCGTTCAACCCGCGCCGGCACCCCGGTTCTCGCGCACGCCGACGACGATTCAGGACAGTACCTCGGTCGACGCAAATACGCTGCGCGCGTGGCAGTTGCCGGACTCTCTCATCGATCGAGTCCTGCCCACGCGCTGAATAGATTCGACTAATCGAACCTACTGGCGGGTCACCGGACCGAGCGCCGCGAACGGACGCTGGGCGGCGAAGCGCGCCTGGACATAACCCGGCTGATTTGTCTCATGATGCAACTCGGCTGCTATCAGCGCGCCGGCCGGCACTGCGGATTCAGCGGATTTTGCCGCGTCATCCGAGCGCGTCAGCGCCACGATGCCCGAGCCCATCAATCCACCGGCTACAAAGACGAAAGCCGCCTTCAAGACCATGGCCGTAACCCCCCGAACAAATCGATCGGCTATTTTTCTTGCCGTCCGGAGAAACTATAACCGCGCGGCCCGCAAGTCAACAGCGCTGTTGACTAGCCGTGGCGGGGTCGGCTAGCTTGAAAAGAACACTCAGGCGAGGTCGGCGGAATGTTTCGAGGAATCTTGATCGACAAGCAGGACGGCAAACAGTCGGCGAAGCTGACCGAGATCGCCGAGAGCGATCTACCGGAAGGCGCTGTCACGGTGCGCGTCGAGTTTTCGACCGTTAACTACAAGGACGGCCTGGCCATCACCGGCAAGTCGCCCGTTGTGCGGAAATTCCCCATGGTGCCCGGCATCGATTTCGCCGGCGTTGTGGAGAGCTCGGACAGCAGCGACTTTCGCGTCGGCGATCGCGTGTTGTTGAACGGCTGGGGCGTCGGCGAAGGTCACTGGGGCGGCTTCGCGCAGAAGGCCCGTGTCAAAGCCGAGTGGCTGCAAAAAGTCCCGAAAGAATTCACCAACCAGCAGGCCATGGCGATCGGCACCGCCGGTTACACCGCCAGCCTGTGTGTCGACGCATTGCTGAGCCACGGACTGACCCCGGATCGTGGTGAAGTGCTGGTGACGGGCGCGTCCGGCGGCGTCGGCAGCTTCGCCATTGCCCTGCTCGCGAAACAAGGCTTCCAGGTGGTCGCGGCCACCGGCAAAGCGAACGAAGCGGATTATCTCAAGGCGCTCGGCGCTTCTCAGGTCATCGATCGCAACGAATTGTCACAACCTGGCAAGCCGTTGCAGAAGGAACGTTGGGGCGGTGTCGTCGACTCTGTCGGCAGCCACACACTGGCGAATGCATGCGCGCAAACACGGTACCGTGGTTTCGTCGCGGCTTGCGGTTTGGCGCAAGGAATGGATTTTCCGGCGAGTGTCGCGCCCTTCATTCTGCGTGGAGTTTCATTGCTCGGCATCGACAGCGTAATGGCGCCTCGCGAGCCGCGCGAAAAGGCTTGGGCCCGTCTTGCTCGTGACCTGGATAGCGCCGCGATTGATCGCGTCAGCACCGTGATTAGCTTGGAACAAGCGCTGCGCGCGGCGGAAGACATCGTCGCAGGAAAGATTCGCGGACGCGTCGTTATCGACGTCAATCGCTAGCGCTGCGTGGTCAGCACCGACGTTAATTCGGTGTCCAGCGGGACTTCCTCGGCCGCGCCTCCAGAGTCGCATGGCCGTTCGGTGTCCGGCGGGACCTCCTCGGCCGCGGTTCCAGAGTCACATGGCCAATCGGTGTCCGGCGGGACCTCCTCGGCCGCGGTTCCAGAGTCACATGGCCAATCGGTGTCCGGCGGGACCTCCTCGGCCGCGGTTCCAGAGTCACATGGCCAATCGGTGTCCGGCGGGACCGCTTCGGCCATGCGTCCCGAGTCGCAAAGCTTTCCGGTGTCGGGCGGGACTTCCGAGATTGCGCTGATTGAATCGCACGACGCGGCGTATCCGGCTCGCACCGTCGCCTGGTACGCCACGTTCGTGCTGGCGATGTTGTATTGGCTGTCGGTGCTCGATCGGTTCATCGTGTCGCTGCTCGTCGATCCCATCAAGCGGGATCTTGGACTCACCGACATCCAGTTCGGCATGCTCCATGGCATCGGCTTCGCGCTCACCTACGCGGTGCTCGGCCTCATCTGCGGCGCGCTGGCCGATCGTTACAGCCGTCGCTGGCTGATCTTCGCAGGGGTTTCAGTCTGGTCGCTCGCAACGGCAGCGCTCGGCGTCGCGCAGAATTTCTGGCAACTCTTGGTTGCGCGCCTGGGAGTCGGCGCGGGGGAAGCGGCACTCAATCCCTGCGCGACGTCGATGATCACCGATTTGTTTCCTCGCGAGCGACTGACGCTGGCGATGGCTGTGTACACGCTCGGCGCGACGCTGGGTGGCGGCACGGCGTTCATGTTTGGCGGCGCGTTGATCGACATGATCTCGCATGTCGAATTCATCTCTGTACCGTTGATTGGCGACGTGCGCTCGTGGCAGGCCGTGTTTCTGATGGTCGGACTGCCGGGCCTGGTGCTGGCGCTGATGGTGTTCACGATGCCCGACCCGGTTCGTCGCGGTCGCCGCGCGGCCAACCAGTCATGGCGCGAGACCTACGCCGGACTGTTGAAGTTCATGAACGCGCGACGCCGCTTCTTCATCTGCCACTACCTCGGCTTCGGCCTGGCCTCCGCCATCATTGCCGGCTGCAGCACCTGGTATCCGGCGCATTTAGGTCGCGCCTTCGGTTGGGGCGCGGCGCAGATCGGCATGAGCCTCGGCCTGACGATGATCGTCGCCGGCTTCGTCGGCAAGATCATTTGCGGCCGCGCCGTCGACGCGATGTATCAGCGTGGCATGCGAGATGGACAACTGCGCTGGTACGCCGGCGCGCTGCTCGTCGGCACGCCCATCGGCATCTTCGCAACCAGCAGCTCCAACCCATACATCTTTCTCACCGGCATCGGCGTGTTCCTGATTCTGATCGCACCCCTGCCCGCCTGCGCCAACGCCGCACTGAACCTGGTCACACCGAATGAAATGCGCGGCACGGGCATCGCGTTATTCTCGGCCAGCGGCAATCTCATCGGCGCGGGCACCGGTCCTGTGCTGATCGCAGGCGCCGCCCAATATTTCTTCGACGGCGCGAACACAGCCATCGGCTCCGGCATGGGCGTGGTGATCGGCGTCATCGGCCCCATCTGCGCCGTGCTTCTGCTGATCGGTCTGCCCGCCATGCGCGCAGCGATGGCGGATGCCGAACGCACCCAGCCTGCTACTTGAAACAAACAACGGAACGTCTATGCGCCTGAAGACGCGCTTCACGGAGCTGGTCGGCATCGACCGCCCCATCGTCCAAGGCGGCATGATGTGGGTCGGCCGTGCCGAACTTGCCGCCGCAGTGTCCAATGCCGGCGGTCTCGGCATTCTCACCGCACTCACGCAACCCACACCCGACGACTTGCGACGCGAGATCGAGCGCTGCCGCACGATGACGAACAAACCGTTCGGCGTGAACCTCACGATTCTGCCGTCGGTGAAACCGCCGCCGTATGCGGAGTATCGCCAGGCCATCATCGACAGCGGCATCAAGATCGTTGAGACCGCCGGTTACAGCCCGCAAGAGCATGTCGCGCACTTCAAGGAACACGGCATCATCGTGATCCACAAGTGCACGGCGGTTCGCCATGCATTGTCTGCGGAGCGCATGGGCGTCGATGCAATTTCTATCGACGGCTTCGAGTGCGCCGGCCATCCGGGCGAAGACGACATTCCGGGACTGATCCTGATTCCCGCGGCCGCGGATAAAGTGAAGATTCCAATGATCGCCTCAGGCGGCTTCGGCGACGGACGCGGCCTGGTCGCGGCGCTCAGCCTGGGGGCCGACGGAATCAACATGGGCACACGGTTCTGCGCGACCGTCGAAGCGCCCATTCACCCGAACTCAAAACAAATTCTGGTTGAGAACGACGAGCGCGGCACAAACCTGATCTTCCGCTCGCTCAAGAACACGGCTCGCGTCGGTAAGAACAGCGTCTCCGACAAAGTCGTGGAAATTCTGAAACGCCCGGACGCGAAGTTCGAAGACGTGCAACACCTGGTGCGCGGCGCGCAAGGCCGCGTGCTGCTCGAAAGCGGCGACCTCGACGCTGGCCTGTATTGGGCAGGCCAGGTACAAGGGTTGATTCACGACATCCCGACGGTCGCCGAGCTGATGGATCGCATCATGCGCGAGGCGCTCGAGATCATCGAGCGCCGGCTGCCAGGCTTCCGAGGTTAAGCCGCGTTATATCGACTTCCGTTGAAGTCGACTCGGCAGCGCACGACCTGAGCTCTACGACACTCGATTCAACGCGACGCGGCCGCGCTCGACCACGAAACTGTTCGTGACAGTTGCGCGACCGCCGCGCTCCGACACCTTGTCCATGGTCGTGACATCCGTGCGCCACGAGTCGCGCCCGATGTCGAAGACCTGATAGCCGCGACGCGCGTCATAGAGCTGACAGTGAGGATTGTCGGCCGGCGTCTCCTTCCATCCCTTGCCCAGCTCAACGCCGTCACCGCCCGAGCTGATCGACGTACAAACAAACTCAGTCGCTGCCGCCGGTCCATCCAGCGCACCTTCGCGCACCGGTACGACACCGGCATGATGTTGATGAACATCGCCGGTCGCGATCACGACATTCTTCAGGTCGCGCTTCACGATCTCCGCGACCAATCGCTCGCGCGCAGCGGCGTATCCGCTCCACGAATCGACGTTCGTGCGGCCGGCATCGCGACTCTTCGGATAGGTGAATGGCATGACCATCACCTGCTGCGCCAACAGATTCCAGCGCGCCGACGAGCTCAGTCCGGCGGACACCCAGGTTTCCTGCTGTGAGCCCAACATCGTCACCGGCCCGGACTCATCGAGCCTGCATCCCTTCGGCGGCCGATTCGTTTGGAGCAAGCCGCCATGGCGATACTGCCGCGTGTCGAGCACCTGCACGCGCAATAGATCGCCATAGTCGAAACGGCGATACATTTTCAGTCCGCCGTTCATCGGATACAGCGCCTGCCGAACCGGCATGTGCTCGTACCAGGCCTGCATGGCCGCCGCACGTCGCAGGAGAAACGCTTCGGCAGGCGATCCGTCCTGATCGCACTCGCCATACCAGTTGTTGTCGACTTCATGGTCGTCGTACGAAACCAGGAACGGCACAGCCGCATGCGCGAACTGCAAATCGGGATCGAGCTTGTATTGCGCATAACGCCGACGATAGTCGTCGAGCGAATAGATCTCGTCGCCCGCATGCGAGCGCACGCAGTTCTTCACCTTCGTGCAGTCCCGGCCGCGCCCTTCGTAAATGTAATCGCCGTAATGAAAGATCGCGTCGAGATCGGACACTTCGCCCAGACGTCGATAGGCCGTGTAGAACCCTTCTTCGTAATGCTGACAGCCCGCCACCCCGATGCGGACGCGATCGATTGTCACTCCTTGGGGCGCGGTCGTGCGAGCCGCACCCACCGGGCTCACTTGGCCGTTGGCGCGGAAGCGATACCAATAGCGCCAGCCCGGCTTCAATCCTCTCGCCTCGACATGCACTGAATGCCCAAGCTCAGGCCGAGCCGCGGCGACGCCCGATTGAACGACACGCGTAAAACGTTCGTCCTCCGCTACTTCCCAATCCACGGAAACAACAGACATCGGCATGCCGCCGTGAGGATCGAGCGGGACCGGCGCAAGACGGGTCCACAGGACGAAGCCATCGGGCCACGGATCTCCCGACGCAACGCCGAGCGAAAACAAATAATCGCTCGACGGTGCGCTGGCCCAGGCTTGCCGGCCAACGCCCGATAACAGCGCCAGGCTGCCCGCGAGCTTCAGAACGTCGCGACGCGCGATCATGCGATGGGTCATGGCTTGTAAATGATGTTGAAGTAGAACGTCAGTCCCTTCTTCATCTCGGCCCGGCGCTGGCCCAGATCCTCGCCGTAGCCCAGATTCAGATTGTCATCGAGCAGGTTCACGGCCTGGAATTTCAGGATCCAGTCGTCCCACACCCGATAACGGACGGTCATATCCAGCTGGCCGCGCTCCTGCGGCCCACGATGCAGCCACGGGCTCGCACCGATGCCGTCATAATATTCGTCGCCGTAGTTGTAAGCGACGCGAACCTCACCGCCGCGCGGCAGCTGATAGAACAGCGCGCCGTTCGCCAGCCAATCGCGCTGGAACAGCAGCCGGTCCACGTGCAATGGCGTACCGTCGACGATGTAATCCATCTCGCCCCACATGCGCGACACATTGAGCGACGCGCCGAGCTTGCCGGCGAGAAATCCCGGCAGTCCGGGCAGCTGGTTCTCGATGTACTGGAACTCGAGGCCCTTCAGCTTGGACTCGTTGGCATTCATCGGCGTGCTCACGGTGTACGTGATGCCGTCGAGGATCTGCTCCTCTTTCAGCTCATAAATGTCGTCCTTGATCTGTTTCATGAAGCCGCCGAGGCTGACCATGCCGCTGCCGTTGCCCATGTAGTACTCGAGCGCCAAATCGATGTTGTCGGCAAGGCGCGGATCCAGATTGGGATTGCCGCGGCTGATGGTAAACGACGAATCGTTACGGGTTTCCGCTTGCGCGATATCTTCGGGCGCTGGCCGACCGAGCGTGCGGCTGTAACCCGCTTTCAGGCGCAGCTGATCGCTGAAGTCATGCAATACGTTCAGCGACGGCAGCAGATACGCATAGTCACCCTTGTAGTGGCCGAAGGTATTCTGGAACACGCCGCCGACGCTCAAAGGCACATCGGCACTGTAGTCGGCGGTGTCGGCGCGCAATCCGGCGATCACGCGAGTTTTCTCCGTGGCATAGGTGCCGGACACGTAGCCATAAGAAACGGTCTCGTCGTACGAATAGTCCGAACTCAGCGACGCAGAGGCCGAGGTTGCGACGTTGACGGTCTGATTCGCGCGGACGTTGGCGTTATAGGCATCGTAGTCGACCCACAGCACCGGATAGTTCCACAACCACGGCACGTAGTGCGGATCGTAGGCCGCCAGGGACATCGAGGATCGATCGACGTTGAAGGTGGTGTTGGTGAGATCCCGCTCCATGGAGAAATCACGCATGCCCAGGCCGGCTTTCAGTCCCCAGCCGCGGCTGTCCGCATCGAAATTCATCGAATAGTCGAGCCGCGCCTCGCCGGACTCGCCCTTGGCGCTGGTGAGAATGTCGGTAGCCGCGAACAGCGAATAGTTGCCCGGCACCATCAACGCCTGAGGATCGGAGAGCGTGAATCTCACCGTGTCGCCGGACGTGTCGTAGCTCACGAATGAATTGGTGGGCCGGTACTGATAGCTCACCATGTTTTCGGGATTGTCGAACGTGTTGTCGTTGTAGCCGGCCCGGAACTCCAGGCGCGATTCGTTCTGGAACTCGTAGCGCGACTTTAAAATGACACCGCGGCTCTCAGTCTCGAAACGGTCGTACCAGAAGACGGCACGTGCATCCGGAATGCGCAGCGTGCCGGTGTGTTGCGTCTGGTCGGTCATTCCGGTGAACGCACGCAGCGTCGGGCCGTTGGTTGTCTGATCTTCCTTCTGCCGATAGTCGTAGAGCATCAGCGAGCTGTACCAGGAGGAGGACGGCGAGAATTCCAGCAGCGCCGAGCCGCCGTAGTTCTCGACGTAGCTCGTGAAGTCATAACTGACGAACGCCTGAGGCGCAGCGTCATAGCCGTTGTAGTCGGCACTGATGGGCGTCGTCGTGGCGCCGGTGGCGGTGTAGTACGAGCGACCGTTCGGATTGCGCTTGGTCTCATCGTAAGTGCGCTGCTGATACACGCTGCTGATCACGACGCCGAACTGATCGTCCGAACCGAACCGCTGCGACCACAGCTGCTTGATGCCACCGCCCCACGGCGTGTCGCGATAGCCGCCCGGGCTGTTGCCACCCGGCACTTTGTCGTAGGTCGAATAGCTGGCGAAGGTGTCGACGAAAAACTTATCGCCGTCCTCGAACGCACTGTAGGGCACGATGTTGATGATGCCGCCGATGGCGCCGGACTCTTGATCGGCCGTGAACGTCTTGAACACTTCCGTCGTGCGCGCGGCCTGGCTCGGAATCAACGCCAAATCGACCCGACGCTGACCGGAGCCTTGGTTGGCCACGGAGATCATGCCGATGCCGTCCACCGACACGTAGTTCAGATCAGGCGTGATACCACGCACGGCGACGTATTGACTCTCTTGCTCGCCGTACAACACCTGCATCGTGCTCACACCGGACACACGACTGAGCGCGTCGGCGAGCGACTTGTCGGCGAGATCGCCGGTGTCGTCTTGAGTCAGCGTATCGACAATGGTGAGCGAGCGGCGTCGATTGGATACCGCTTCCTGATTCTGCAGCGCTGTGCCGGTGACAATCACTTCCTCCACCTCGCCCGCCGAGGAAGTTGACACCGATGACTCGGTCGCGAGCGCCACGCGCATCGCCTCTTTACGACGCACGATCAACGCGCGCGAAGACGTCGTCACAACTTCCAACGGCGTTCCGGCAATGAGCATCTGCACGGCTTTCAGTGCGCTCATCTCTCCCTTCAACGCGGGCGCCTGCTGACCGGCGACGTCGGCGGGACTGAACAGAATGTCCACACCACTCTGCTGAGCGACAGCATTCAACGCCGCATCGAGTGCTTGCGTGGTCATTGAGATGCTGACCGCTTCCGTCTGTGCATGCGACGGAACGGCAAGACCAATGGCGATGGCTGCGACGAGCGCGGACATGCCGGAGCGACAATGAGACAACTGCATGATGGTCCGAGGTTGGCTGGCCAAGCTGGCCGGTCCCGGACTCGACGCCGTGGCGCGCGGAAATCCTCAGAGGATTTTTGTGAATGTTTTATGACTCAGGCGCAGCCCGTCGTCGCTCGCTTCGATCTCGACCGGCAGCATGGTCTTGAGGGCTTCGGCAAACGCAGCGTTGTCGCCAACTCGGAACGTGCCGCTGATGCGCAGATCGGCCGTCCTTGCGTCGCCGAGCGTGAGACGCTGACGGTCATAACGGTTCATGATCAGAACGGCCGCGGCCAGGCTGTCGTTGTCGAAGATGGCACGCCCGTCCTGCCACGCCGTCAGCTGCTCCACCGTGGTCGAGGCAAGCGGTGCCACGTCGGTCGAGGTCTCATCAAACAGATGCCCCGGCGCCAACGTCTTTACCGGACTCTGATCCAACCTCACCTCGCCACCACCGGACAGCATCAGAATGCGGGCAGCACTGCCCTCGCCGGTCTCGACCTCGAAGATCCCGCGATCGACGCGCAGATTACAGCCGCCGGCGCGAACGGTGAGCGAACCGGTCGTGCGCGAGCCAAGATCGAAGTGCGCGCGTCCGCGCTCGAGCGTCGCTTCACATCCTGTGTCTCGATTACGGACGCGCAGCTTCGAGTCCGCATCCAGCAGGACCTTCGAACGGTCGGCCAACACCAGCGAGCGACGCTCACCCACCCCGGTTCGATACACTTCGGCGCTCGCGCTCAACGCGACGAATCCACCTGCCGCTGCCGTCAACGCCGCGCCGCCGCCTATCAGCAAACCTCTGCGAGTGACTTGTATCGGCCTGGCGGAATGAACGGGCACTCGCCCGCCGACAAGTTCCCAGGCCGCCGTCAGCTCTTCGAAAGTGGCCGCATGTCTCGGATCGGCTCGTAACCATTCTCTGAAGCGAGCGCGCTCCTGCTCGTCGCAATCGTCCGCATGCAAGCGCGCCAGCCATCGAGCGGCCGTACGTTCGACGCGGGCCTGCGCGACACGTTCGATGATCTTTCTAATCATCACAGTGCCTTGCTCGCGCGGAGCAGCCCGAGCGCCGCTTTCGCCACGTGCTTCTCGACGGCGCTCTCGCTGATGCCGAGACGTTCGGCGATCTCGCGATAACGCAGACCGTCCAGTCGGTGCATCAGCAGAATCTGTCGGGTGCGCGGATGCAAACGTGCGAGCGTGGCTTGCACGGCACTGAGACGTTGCCGGACATCGAGCATTTCCTCGGGCGTCGGGCCGGCATCGGCAATCGCGTTCAAATCTTCGTCGGCGCTGACATTGCGACGGCGCTGCCGTCTATGATCGTCGCGCGCCAGGTTGACGGCGATACGTACCATGAACGCTTCGAAGTTGCGGATGGAGGAGCTGTCCTGCTCGGACAGACGCAGGTAAGCATCATTCAAATAATCGCTGGCGTCCTGCGGCCGCCCGGACAACGTCGCGATCTGCCGTAGCAGTCGACTCCACACGGCCCGGTCTTTCGCCACGCCCGGCTTCTCGGAAAACATCGCTTCGCCCGAACCCCAGTGGCCGCGCAGACTAAGTCAGTCATTTGACGGTTTCGTGACGGTTAAACGGCAAGAAGCGGAACAAATGCGCGCAGCTCGGAATTCAAGGCGCAAGAGCACCGCTCTATTTCAACGACACCTCCTTCCGGCTCCGGGACGGTGCGCATGACGATGACGGATGCCCTGCACCTCTTCCTTGGCCATAGCGCTTGCGGACAGGCGGTCCGTCGCTTCGACTGGGCCAACAATCCGCTCGGACCCATCAATGGCTGGTCGCATTCCCTGCGTACCATGGTTGGGGCAGTCCTCGATTCCGCGTTTCCCCAGTGCCTGTTGTGGGGTCCACAGCACATCTCGATTCACAACGACGCGTTTCTGCCCATCCTGGGGAAGAAGCCCCTGGCCATCGGCCGACCGTTCCATGATGTCTGGGCGGAAGCGTGGCACAGGATCGGGCCGCTCGTGACGCGAGCCTATGCGGGCGAGCCTATATTCATCGAGGACTATCCTTTGACCGTCGAACGCCACGGTCGTCCCGAGCAGGCCTTTTTCACCTTCTGCTACAGCCCGATCCGCGACGACGATGGACGCATCGCCGGCATGCTGGACACGGTGATCGAGACGACGCCGAAAGTGCTGGCGCAACAACAGGAAAAACTGGTCAATGCGGAACTGGCTCATCGCATCCAGAACACGCTCGCCATCGTCAACTCCATCTGCGATCAAACCTTTCGCGCCGCCAGTTCGCTCGACGAGGCGCGAGTGACGTTCGGTCGTCGCCTCAAAGCACTGGGCCAGGCGCACATGGTGCTCACGCAGTCGAGTTGGATCAGCGCGCCGATGGCCGCGATCATCGAAGGCGCGTTGATTCCACACAGCATGGCGCCGGGTGAAATCTGTGCCCAGGGACCGCCGGTCAAGCTGTCCGCCCGACAGGCGCTGTCGCTGAGCATGGCCATTCACGAGCTCGCCACCAACTCGACCAAATATGGCGCGCTGTCCGCACCCGGCGGCGAAGTCACCATACGATGGGCCCTCGAGCCCCTGGACGGCGACAAGTGCCTGCGGTTGCACTGGACCGAATCCGGCGGCCCCCCTGTCTCGCCGCCCGAGCGACGGGGTTTCGGGTCGCGACTCATCGAACAAGTACTCGCCGAGGACTTCGGCGGCAAAGTGAACCTTTGCTATGCGCCCGAGGGCCTGCGCTTCGAATTGGCCACCAAGCTCAGCAATCTGCCGGATCAAGGCACACGCATCGGCCTATAACTCAGGTCTCTACGGAACGTATAGCCGCGCCGCGTGTTTGCCTTACACGTGGTGATTTCGAGCATTACTGAATGGCCAAGAAGACTGCGAAGAAGACCGACGACGCACCCTCGCCGCTGCTCGCTCATGGCGGCAAGGTGCTGAGCCTGGTGACCGTGGATGCATACAACGCGGAAACGCGCAGCCCCGGCGGTTTCCTGGGCGATCGCGCCAGCCGCCGCGCCTTCCAGGCCATCCTCGACGATTGGCGCGATCGAGTCAGTCGCGCCGGCGACGACCCGCTGGGCGACGAGCCGAGCGAGCAGATCAGCAAGAAACAACTGGACAAGATGCTCACCGAAGGCGACGCCGAGGCCGCCGGTGTGATTCACGGCGCGATCGAAGAATTCGCGCAGGAGTTCGCGCAAGTCATCCGGCGGTTTTTGAAGCTCAAAGATTGGAAAGATACCGAAGCCATCTTGGTTGGCGGTGGTTTGCGGACCAGTCGTATCGGTGAGTTGGCTATTGGGCGCACGTCGGTGCTGCTCAAGGCGGACGGCATCGACCTGGATATCAAGCCGATCCGCAATCACTCCGACCACGCGGGGCTGATCGGCTGCATTCAACTGGTGCCGTCGTGGATTCTGTCGGGACACGACAGCATCCTCGCCGTCGACATCGGCGGCACCAACATCCGCGCCGGCATCGTCGACCTTCGCCGCAAGAAGAGCGCGGATCTTTCACAAGCCGAGGTCAAGCACTTCGAGCTGTGGCGTCATCGCGAGGATGAGCCCGAGCGTGAGGACGCTGTGCAACGGCTGATCGATATGTTGCTCGGGCTGATCAAACAGGCGGAGAAAGAGTCGGTGAATCTCGCGCCGTTCATTGGCATCGGCTGCCCCGGCGTGATCCGCCCGGACGGCGCGATCGAGCGCGGCGGGCAGAATCTACCGGGCGACTGGGAACACAAGAGTTTCAATCTGCCGGAGAAGCTGGTCGCTGCCATTCCCAAAATCGGCGATCACGAGACGGTGATCGTGATGCATAACGACGCCGTCGTGCAGGGGCTGAGTGAGGTGCCGACCATGCGGGACTATGAGCATTGGGGCGTGCTCACGATCGGGACGGGATTGGGGAATGCGAGGTTTACGAATCGATTGAGTGAGGATGAGCAGAAGGAAGAGGATGAGGAAGAGGATGAATCGGACGACGGCGAATAACGCAGCCGCAGGTTATTTTTTTGATGCTCGCGCCGGTACGGAAACAGAGCCACTGTTTTGATACGCCGCGGCCCGAGCGAAGCGCGGACCAGCGGCGGGCTCCGGCCGGCTCGAGCCGGCGAGCGAAAAATAAAAAAGATGCTGCTGCGTTATTAGCCCTGCAGTAACTCCTTCGCCGCCCTCTGTCCGGTATTGAGCGCTCCACCCACGCTGGATGACTCTTCTTCATCCAACGCCTCGCCCGCAAAAAATAACGTCTGCGCCACCGACTTCGCCAACTGCCTCCGGGCCGGCCCGCCGCCGACGCCCGAATAACTGTACGCGCCACAGGAGTAAGGATCGCTCTGCCAGTCGTGCCAATACACCGCCTCGAGCATCCTCCGGTAATCTCGCCGCTTACCGAATATCTCAGCAACACTCGCCAACGCCGGCCTCAACACTTCATCCGTGCCTCGCATTCCAAGCCGCGCCGCATTCGGCCCGCCCGTCCAAGCGGTAAGCACTGGTGCTCGTACAGGCAACGTCGTCCAGAACGTCGGAAACGGCGCGCCCTGCGCATGGAAGAATGCAACGTCACGATGCATCCCATCGTCGAGCTCCGCCCAGAAGGGTCGGGAGAAACACAGCACCAACTTCACCACCGGCCCCATCAACAGCCGCGACAACGGCACCTGCTTCTTCGGCAACGCCGGCGTGAACAACACACTCCCCGGTGCCAGCGCCGGCAACTGCATCACTGACAGCGGCAACGTAATAATCGCCTGCGCCGCCCGCACAGATCCCGGCTCGCCATGCCGAGTAAACCCGACGATGACTTCGCCCTTCCGCCAACGCACTTCATTCACGGCACATTCCAATTGCACGCAGCTCTTCGCCGGATCGAGACTCCCCGCCAGCGAATCCATCAGCGCGCCATAGCCTCGTTGCGGCCGAAACGTCGGCGCGTCCGCCGCGCTTCCGCCGCCCCATTCCTTCAATATCTCGATCGCACTGGCCCGCTTCGGATCGGCTGCATCGAAGCCCTCGACCAGCATGGTCGCGAACGCCCGCACCGTCGGCGACAACCGCTTTTGATTCTTCTCCAGAAACTCGGCAAACGGCAGATCCGCGCGCGGCTTGGGAATGCTTTGCAGCCGCTCCTTCATGGTCTCGAACAAATCTTCGCTGCGTTTCATGTGCCCGGGCTGCGGCACCCGGTACCGCGTCTGCGCGGCGTCGATGGCCAGGTCACCCGCTAAACGCAACTGCTCGAAGATCGCCGGCGACTCGCCATGAATGAACTCGGCCCCCAATTCCAGCGGCATCGCTGCGCCCCGCGGGCGCACGGAGAGGATGCGGCCACCAATGCGATCGCGCGCCTCGAGAATACAAACGGATTTGCCATTCCTGCCCAGATGCGCCGCTGCCGCCAGCCCGGCCGCACCGGCCCCCACGACGATGACGTCGTACTCGTCGTTGGTTTTAGTCATGGAGCCGCTTCAAGGGTTGTTCCGCCGGCCCACCCAGCACTTCGCCCGTCGGGCGGAAGCGCGAGCCATGACAAGGACAATCCCAAGTGCGGTCGGCACTGTTCCACTTCACCAGACATTTCAGATGCGTGCATTGAGGCGCCAACAACGTGAGTTTGCCGGACGGGTCGCGATAAGCCGCGACCTTCTTGCCTTGATGGCTGACGATCCTGCCCTCACCCTCGCCCGCCTGGTCGAGGGCGTCGAGCTCGGGCCGGCGCAGCCGATCGCGCACGAAATAATAGGGGAAATCGGCGTTCTCTTGCACGTAGCGCCAGGTGCCGCCATGGAATGGCGAGCGATTCACGGCGAGCAGGCTGCGCCACGGGTTGTCGCGGCCCAGGAACCGATCGCGGGCCATCAGCGCACTCAGCGTGCCGAGCGTGAAGCCGTTGCCGCAGAAGCCGGTCGCAATGAACTCGCGCTCCTCGTTCTCGCCGATGAACGGCATGCCATCATCTGTTTCTACTACTTGACCGAGCCAGCGCCGCTCGATCTGCGCCTGCGGCAACACTTCGCGCATCCGCCGCGTCAGTCGCTCGAACACCCGCTCGGCATCGTCTTCCTGGCCGGTCTTGACGTCCTGCCCCCCGAAGATGGCGTACTGATGATCGTCGTCCTGTTCGATGCGCAGGTACTCGTATGGATCGTTGGTGTCCCAATACAACCCTTCCGGCACGGCGCCGTCAGGCAAGCGAGCGCCGAGCACATAGCTGGTGTAGAGCGCCAGCTTTGTTTGAAACAAAGTGGCCGTCAGCACGCCCTTCTTGCCCATCAAAGGATTGTGAGTGGCGATGACCAGATACTTGCAGCGGACCTTCCGGCCATTGGCGTGCACCGTCATCGGATCGCCGTCGTCCACCGACTCGAAGGCGCTGTTCTCGAACACCAGCCCGCCTTGCTGCTGGATGACGGTCAGCAGACCGTTGAGATACTTGCGAGGATGAAATTTCGCCTGCTGCGCGAATTGCACCGCCGGCATGCCGCTGTACGGCGCAATTTCGGTGAACGTCGCGTCGAAGCCGAATGACCGCGCCAGCTCGGCGTCCTTGCGTAACGATTGAACCTCCTTCGAATCCAGCGCCTGCCCGACCCGAGCATGCAGATACCCCGGCACGCGGACGAAATCGGCATCGTTGCCGGTCTCCTCCACGATGCGCTCGATGGTGTCGATGGCGACCTGGCCGCCTTCCCAAAACTTACGCGCCGCGTCCGCGCCAAATTTACTTACCAGATGATGTAGGCGTTCGTCAGTGACGTAGGTGAGATGCGCCGTCGTGCGAGACGTATCCGCACTGGCCACTTTTTCCCGATCGATCAGCGCGACCCGGATGCCCTCCTGCCCGAGCAGATAAGCGGTGGTGATGCCGGTGAGCCCGGCACCGACGACCAGCACGTCGACGTCGATGTCCCGCTGCAGAGCCGGAAACTCCGGCAGCGGGACATCCCTCCAGAGGGACCGATGCGTGGGTGTAGTCGACATGCTTCAGGAACGTGCATGTTTTCGGCAAGTTCCGACCGTGCAATATTGCCCCACGTACAACATCCAAACTCTGTCACCGCTGCAGTGTGCATTGCTTCGGTCGATGCAACTGCAAGGCAAATCAAGGTGCAACACGCACTCGCGACGTGCGGGTGCGATGTCGTCGCACGCACGGGTGGTCGAGCGACACTCATGCTCCGGTCATGGGATGGACCTCAGGAGCGTGTCGACATGGAAAGTCTGTTTGTTAGAACGGGCCCGCTGCTGGCGCTGACCAGCTATCCGCAGTGGCTTCAGGAAATCGTTTCGGAATGCGATGACGCACGACATGCAGTTGTCGCACACGAGATCTTTCGGCAGATGCACGCGGGTGTGTTGTCGCCGGCGGCGATGCGATGTTTTCTTGCCAGCTTCTGGCCGGTCATCGAACAGTTCCCGCAGTACATGGCGATGAACCTGCTCAAGGTGCAGTACGGGCTCGGCGCGGGTCATGTCATGGCGAGGAAATATCTGATCCGCAATATTCGTGTGGAGCAGAACCACGTCGAGTACTGGATCGATTGGTCCCAAGGCCACGACCTCAGTCGCGACGCCCTGCTCTCCGGCTGGCGCTCCAATTCAGCGGATGCGTTGAGTCACTGGTGCTGGCACACCTGCGAGCGCGACCCGCTGGCTGTCGCGATGGCGGCCACGAACTTTGCGATCGAAGGGACGACGGGGGAATGGGCAGCGTTCGTGTGCAGCTCGTCCACGTATGAGAACGGTTTTCCTGCCGACGTGCGCAAACCCGCCATGAAATGGCTGCGCGTCCACGCACACTACGACGACACGCATCCGTGGGAAGCGCTGGAAATCATCGCGATGCTGCTGGGTCATCAGCCCCAGGCACGCGAAATTTCCAATGTGAGATCGGCAATCGTGAAGAGCTATCAATACATGAGCTCGGCGTTCGACGATTGTTTAGCCGAAGAAAAGCGCAGAGCGCCGAGGCGGCAGCACCGCCCCGACGTTCCGGCTTTACTTGCTAGCTGAGATGCGAGTTCAGGCGGCTTTGACGTCCGACTCGATCTTCGGCGCATCGGCCTTCGGCAAGCTGAGATCGGCCTTGATGTCGATCCGGCGGGGCTTCATCGCCTCCGGAATCTCACGCTTCAGCTCAATCGTCAGCAACCCATTGGCAAGATTGGCACCGGCGACCCGAACGTGATCCGCCAGCTCGAAGCGGCGCTGGAACGAGCGTCCGGCGATACCACGGTGCAGATACTGCGTGTCCTCAGCCGCGGCCTTTTCGCCGCTGACCAGCAACAGATTGCGGTCCTGAGTGATATTCAACTCGCTCTCACCGAAGCCGGCGACGGCGAGCGTGACACGGTACTGATCTTCACCGGTCTTGACGATGTCGTACGGGGGCCAATTATCGATCGTGGACACGCGCTGGGCGTTATCGAGCAGATCGAAAATACGATCGAAGCCGACGGTGGAACGGAACAGAGGGGAAAAATCGAATGCAGTTCTCATAGCCATATCCTCAATGAGCGAAATGGAAACATTTTCACGGCCCCGAAGATTTCAGCGACCGCTGGGATGTATCTAGGGGCGGTTGGATAGGCTTCAAGGGCTATTTTTAGCGGGATTTGTTGGGTATCGCTGCCGTGGTTTCGGAGGCGTCGGCGGTCCGCGTCGGCTTGGTGGTTACCTCCGACGTTGCTGCCGGAGGCGTCGGTGGGCCGCGTCGGCTCGGTGGTTACCTCTGACGTTGCTGCCGGAGGCGTCGGTGGTCCGCGTCGTCGTGCGGGTCTATCTCCTCCTGGCACCGTGCCCCCCTTGCCGCGCTATCGCGCGGCTCGTTGGGTCCCATTGCGCTGCGCAGTCCCTGCTCCGCGCAAGCCCGGGGTGTACATCCATGTAC
>NZ_JBHSDU010000015.1:2225323-2662803 GCF_042651805.1 Steroidobacter flavus
CAAGGTCCCTCTTGTTCGAGGCTGCCAGGAGGAGATAGACCCTCCCGACGCCGCCGATGCGGTTGAGCGGAGCCCACTCCAGCGAACTTCGTTCGCAAGCTAGCGCGCTCTACGAGCGCTGGGCGTTTCTTGCTGTCGCTCGAAACTGGGAGAGGGAGCGAAGCGTAGCGCCGGCGTGTGTCGCGGTGCCGGGGAGGAGATCCCTCACCCTGGCGACGCCGGACCACCGACGCTTCCGACTCCGACTCCGACAACGCCGGCAGCGCAAGCCACCGACGTCTGTTACGGGAGCCTCAGCTCCGACGCCAAGTAGTAGTCCCGTCCGGCTTGTCTTCAAGCACGATCCCGGCATCGGACAATTGCTGTCTAAGCCGGTCGGCTTCTTTGAAATTACGACCAACGCGAGCCGCCTTGCGCTCACCAATCAGCCGCTCGATGTCCGCATCGCTCAGCGCAGAAGAACCGATGCCCTTCTGAAGAAACGCCTCAGGCGAAAGCTTCAACAACCCCAGCACATCCGCCAGCTTCTTAAGCTCCGCCGCGAGTGCGCCTGCGGTAGCGGCGTCGCCCGCGCTCTTAGCGCGATTGATCTCAGTAGCTAATGTTTGTAGCGCAGCGATGGCATCGGGCGTGTTGAAGTCATCATCCATCGCCTCTTCGAACCGTCGCGTCGCCTCACCGGGCTCAAACCCAGTGGAAGGTGTCACATCGCGTAACGCGGTGTAGAGCCGCCCCAACGCCGCATCCGCCTGCTCAATTTGAACGAGCGAATAATTGATCGGCCCGCGGTATTGGCTGGACACGAGGAAGAACCGCAGCACTTCCGGATCCCGCAGCTTCCCCGAATCGAGCACATCTCGAATACGGAAGAAGTTGTTCAGCGACTTCGACATCTTCTCATCGTCGACATTCACGAAGCCGTTATGCATCCAGTACTGCGCGAACGAATCGTCCGTCGCCGCGCACGACTGCGCGATCTCGTTCTCGTGATGGGGAAACTTCAAATCCATGCCGCCGCCGTGAATATCGAACCGCGAGCCGAGCAGATCGAGCGACATCGCGGAGCATTCGATGTGCCAGCCCGGCCGGCCATCGCCCCAAGGCGACGGCCAGAACGGCTCGCCCGGCTTCGCGCGCTTCCACAACACGAAGTCCGCCGGATCGTGCTTGGCCTCGTCGACCGCCACGCGCGCACCCGCTCGCATGTCTTCTAGATTTCGGCCCGACAATTTTCCATACGGCGCGAACTTCGACACGGAATACAACACGTCGCCATTGCTCGCGACGTAGGCGTAGCCCTTGTCGATGAGCTGCTGTGTCATCTGGATGATGCCGGCAATGTGCTCGGTCGCCTTCGGCTCGTGGGTCGGACGCAGAATGCCGAGGCGATCGTAGTCCTCGTGCATGTATTTGATGAAACGATCGGTCAGCGAATGGATGGACTCGCCATTCTCGTGGGCGCGATTGATGATCTTGTCGTCGATGTCCGTGATGTTTCGAACGAACACTACCTCGTTGCCCCGGTACTCTAGGTAACGGCGAACGACGTCGAAAGCGACTTTCGAGCGCGCATGACCGATGTGGCAGAAGTCATAAACCGTATCGCCGCAGACATACATGCGGACCACGCCGTCCTGCAGAGAGCGGAACGTTTCTTTGCGACCGGTCAGTGAGTTGAATATCTGCATAGACGGATTGTGTCAGACCGCGAGCCGGCGGGCATGCTCGAGACGCGCCTGCACCTCGGCGAACGGCAGCAGGGCGAGCATGGGCGCCAGTTCCGGCCCGTGGGTAAAGCCAGTCAGCGCCGCGCGCAGCGGCATGAACAGCGCCGGGCCTTTCTTGCCGGCGGCCTGCCCCAGCGCTTTCGCGGCCTGTTTGAATTCCGAGCCGGGATGGCCGATGACCTTCAGGGCCTCAGTGAAAAAGCCCTCGCCCGCCTCGCGAATTGCAGCGAGTGCGGTCGGCTCGAACTCGTCCAGCTTGCCGAACACCACCTTCGCCCAAACCCGAGCATCCGACGGCAGCTCGATATTCGCGCGCACGACATTGACGAACTGCACCTGCTGCTGCGGATCGAGGCCGGCAGGCAGCTCGGCCGCAATCCACTGCACGAACTCGTCCGTCGATAGATGGGCGACCGTTTCTTTCTGCCAGTGACGCAACTGCGCGTCATCGAACTTGGCCGCGGCGCGGCCCAGGCGATTCAAATCGAAGTCCGCGATCAGGCCGGCGTCGTCGAGCCAGCCATCGCTCACGCAGGAGTGACCGAGCCGCACCAAATGATTTCGCAAAGCGCCGGGCAGATAACCGCGCTCGCGCAGGTCTCGCAAGCTGGTATCGCCATGACGCTTCGACAGCGGCGCGCCATCCATGCCGAGCAGCAGCGCGACGTGCGCGTACTGAGGAATGCGCAGGCTCAGCGCCTGCAGAATGAGGATCTGACGCGGCGTGTTGGTCATGTGATCGTCGCCGCGCAGGACCAGCGTCACGCCCATCAGCGCATCGTCCACTGCGTTCGAGAAAAAGAACGCGGTGCTGCCGTCGGTGCGGCGGATGATGAAATCGCCGATGTCGCTGCTGTTGAAGCGCTGCTCGCCGTGGACCACATCCACGAACGATACGATCTGTCCCTCGGGCACGCGGAATCGCAGAGCCGCGGGCAAGCCGCGAACCAGTCGGTCAGCGCGCTCTTCCGTCGTGAGATTCCGGCAGGTGCCGGCATAGCGCGGCGGCTGGCCGGCGGCGAGCTGGCGCTTGCGAGAAATGTTCAGCTCGGCGGGCGTACAGAAGCACTGATAGGTCAGTCCCGCCGCGTCCAGCTGCGACAGATACCGCTGATAAATGGCCCCGCGCTCCTGCTGGCGATAGCTCGCATGCGGACCGCCGATGTCCGGGCCCTCGTCCCAATTGAGGCCCAGCCATTTCAGGTCGGCGAACAGGGCGAGCATGTGCTCTTCGCTGGAGCGCACCTCGTCGGTGTCCTCGACGCGCAGGATGAAGCGCCCGCCGGCCTTGCGAGCCGCGAGGAAACTCAGCAGCGCGGTGCGCGCATTGCCTAAATGCAGGTACCCAGAGGGACTGGGGGCGAAGCGCGTAACGAGCGGGTCGGGGGATGCTGAAGACATCGAATCTGAGGACATTGAAGGGCTTGCGTCCATGTAGCCGCGCATTCTATACGGCCGGGGCGGTCGGCGCTGTAAGACCAGGAGGCCGCGCGATCCAAGCAGCGCGGCCGAGGATATCCTGCGGGAGACCGGGTAGCCGGCGTCGCACGGCCCTTTTGATAAGATCGCCGGCCTTATCCCTACGGCGGTCACTCATGCGCATTCCCGGATTTGCTCGCCTCCTCGCCCTGACGGCCGTCCTGGCGCTCGGTCTCGCATCGCTGGTCTCGGCCCAGTCGGCCGCGCCCCGCGTGCGGGTGGACACGACCCTGGGCAGCTTCACCATCGAGCTGGACCCGCAGCGTGCGCCGCTGACCGTGGCCTCCTTTCTCGAATACGCGAAAGCCGGCTTCTACACCGACACCGTGTTCCATCGCGTGATCGGCAACTTCGTGGTCCAGGGCGGCGGCTTCGACACCAAATATGTCGAAAAGCCCACTCGCCCCGCCACGCCCAACGAGTCGGGCAACGGCCTGTCGAACCGTCGCGGCATGGTGGGCCTGGCGCGCACCGGCGAGCCTCACAGCGGCACGGCGCAGTTCTACGTGAACCTGGCGGACAACGCGGCGCTCGATCCGCAACCCAGCCGCTGGGGTTACACCGTGTTCGGTCGCGTGATCGATGGGATGAACGTGGTCGATGACATTGGCGCGGTGGCCACTGGCAGCGTCGGTCCGTTCGATCGCGACGCCCCGATGCAGCCCATCGTGATCAAGCGGGTCGAAGTGTTGCAATGAGCGAGGCTCGGCCGACGCTGTTCATCTCCGACCTGCACCTGGACGGCGAGCGCCCCGACATCACGGCGCAGTTTCTCGAGTTCCTCGACCGCGAGGCCCGGCAGTCGTCCGGGCTTTACATCCTGGGCGATCTGTTCGAAGCGTGGATTGGGGATGACGACCCCGATCCGGATAAGCGCCGCGTGATCGCTGCGCTGAAGTCGCTGACTCACGGCGGCGTGCCCGTTTATTTCATTCACGGCAATCGGGATTTTTTGATCGGGCGGCGGTTTGCCAAGGAGACCGGCGTGAAGTTGTTGCCGGATGGCACGTTGATCGAGCTGTACGGCAAGCGCGTGCTGCTCATGCATGGCGACACGCTGTGCATCGACGACCCCGACTATCAGCGGCTACGACGCATCGTACGCAATCCCTTCGTGCAGTTTATTTTGCGATGTTTGTCGTTGGGGCAACGGCAGAAG
The DNA here is from genome assembly GCF_042651805.1 of Steroidobacter flavus. Classification (NCBI taxonomy): domain Bacteria; kingdom Pseudomonadati; phylum Pseudomonadota; class Gammaproteobacteria; order Steroidobacterales; family Steroidobacteraceae; genus Steroidobacter; species Steroidobacter flavus. The sequence goes on from NZ_JBHSDU010000015.1 coordinate 2,229,689, forward strand.
CTGGCGACGAAGATGCGGGCGGGCAGCAAGAAACACATCGAGTCGAAGGACCGGACGGCGCCGCAGATCATGGATGTGAACCAAGGAGCTGTTCGGCGGACCTTCGAGCAGGAGCAGGCGGAGGTGATCGTGCATGGGCATACGCATCGGCCGGCGATCCACGATGTTTCGGTCGGGGACCACGCATTCAAGCGCATCGTGTTAGGCGATTGGTATGAGCAAGGCAGCGTGCTTCGCTGGGATGAGCAGGGATTTGAGTTGGCCGGGCTGAGACGCTGAAGGCCGTCAGCGCGCTTCGGACACAGCAGTTATTCTTTGGGACCTGCGGCGCTGGCCCGGAATAGGAGGCGCAGCAGTCTGCGTCAGAAGGCGGGTGAGCCGGAGTGGAAGCGGAATTGCTCATCGGGGCTCGTAGCCAAATCCGCTTCGATCTCGGCGAGCTGCTGCAGGCGGGCGCGCCAGTCGATGTCACCGGCTCTCTGCTCGGCCAGGCGCAGATACAAACTTTGATGCCTCGCTTCTGATACAGCGAGTCCGGTGTAGAAGCCGCGCAGCGGCTCAGTCAACAGTGGACCGAGGCCTTCGAAGCGCTCGCACGAGCGGGCTTCGATGAGCGCGCCACACAGTAACAAATCTAACAGTCGCTCCGGTTCGGCGCGATGGGTCGCGGCCCGCAAGCCCGCCCCATAGCGCGACGGCTGCATACGAGAGAAAGGAACTTTCAGCTCTTGCATGAGCTTCTGCACCTGCTCGAAGTGACGCAGCTCTTCGCGGGCGAGACGAGACATTTTGTCGGTGAGCGCCATGTCTTCGGGATAAGAGAAGATCAGGCTCAACGCAGTCGACGCAGCCTTTTTCTCGCAATTGGCGTGATCGACCAGAAGCTCGCGCCAGCGCTCGCAAGCAACCTCATACCAACGCGCCGGCGTCGCCGCGAGTAGTACGCCAGCATAGCGCGACGGCGCGGCAGTACCACGCGTGTCGCCGGCCACAAAGCCCTTCGACTGCACATCGCCTTCAATAGAAAGCGGCGGCGCGCTAGCGCCAGACGCGACAGCATCGACGTGAACGGTCGCATCGGATGCCACGACTTCACCGGCTCGCGAAGTTACAACCTCGTTGTCTATCGTCACTGCATTCATACTTGCGCGGCCTCAAGCGTCATCGCGGCAGCGACCAACTCACGCGCGGATGCGAACCGATCCGCCGGCTCGATCGCGATCAGCTTGCTCAGCAGCGGCTGATACGCACTCAGCTCCGCATTCAACTCCGGCCGCGGAGCGTTGCCATGGAGATAGATGACGCCCATCGGAGTCGGCGCGAGGAACGGTTTCTTGCCCGTCAGCATTTCGTAGAAAATCACACCCAGACTATACAAATCGCTGCGCTCGTCGAGCGGCTGGCCGTGCCCCTGCTCCGGACTCATGTAATACGGCGTGCCGAAAATTTCGCCGGCACCCGTCATATCCATATCAACTTCAGTGTGCTTCGCCAGACCGAAATCGATGAGGGCGAGCGAGCCATCGGCGCGCTCCATGATATTGCCGGGCTTCAAATCCCGATGCAGCACGCCGACCTCGTGCACCACCTGCAACGCCGCCGCCATTTGCACCAGATACTGCAACGCCTGCCGCGGCTCGATGCCCTTCCCGATCCGCCCGCGCAAATCGCCGCGCTGGAAATATTCCATGGCGATGTAGGCGTGATCGTCGGAAATGCCCAGATCGAAAATGCGCACCACGTTGGGATGAAGGATCTTCGAGATCAGCTCGTATTCCTGCAGGAAGCGCGAGAACTGCATGTGCTGATCGCCCGTCTCCGGCGCGTCTCGCAGCACTTTCAACACGACCAGGTCGCCCGCGCGCTCGCTTTCGGCGAGATACACCATCGATGTGCCGCCGATGGCGAGTTCGCGAATGAAACGATGGCCGAGAATGGTCACCGGCCCGAAGCGCGACAGCTGCATAGCCTGCGCGCTGGTACGCCACAGCGCCAATTCCTGGCGGCGACGCTGAACGGCATCGCGCAGCGAGTTTGCGAGGCGTCGATGATCAATGCGCTCGCGCACGACGCACTCAATAGCACCGCGCTTCACCGCGCGGGCGGCCAACGCGGGATCGTCGCCGGGGGCGAGATAGACAATCGGTGGGAAGCCGGAGCGATACAGGAAATTCTCCAACCACTCCTCCCCGCGGCCACGCTCGCTGCGATCATCCAGCAGCACCGCGTCGTATCCAACGGCGGCGAAAGCGGAATGCAGACGTCCAGAAATCATCGGGGCGTGAACCCGGCACTCGGCGTCCGCCCAGACGATGGAGATGTGATGTTCGAGAGCCCGCGCCAGCTCCAAGTGATCGGTGATGATCAGGATGCGCGGCGCCAGGGTGGCGGACGCCGCGGCGAGCGGACGGGAGGCAGGGCCGGCAGGTAGAGCCATGTCGTCAGCTCACAATGCCGGCCAGGTTGCTCACACCGCGCGGATAGCTTTCAGCGACGGCGACTGACGACGCTTCGCCTTGGCCTGATCCGAGCGCTCGTCCTCCAGACGCTTCAGGTACGCCGGCGTGATGTCGCCCGTGACGTACTCGCCCGAGAAGCACGACGTATCGAACTGCTCGATATGCGAGTCGTGGTGCAGGCACGCGCGGACCAGGTCGTCGAGGTCCTGATAGATCAGCTTGTCCGCGCCAATGGACTTGGCGACTTCCTCGTCGGTCTTGTTGCTGGCGACCAGCTCGGAGGCCGTCGGCATGTCGATGCCGTACACGTTGGCGTGGCGCACCGGCGGAGCGGCCGACGCGAAGTACACGCGACGAGCGCCAGCTTCGCGCGCGAGATCGATGATCTGCGCAGAGGTCGTGCCACGCACGATGGAGTCATCGATCAGCAGCACGTTCTTACCGCGGAACTCGAGGTCGATGACGTTCAGCTTGGAGCGCACGGACTTCTTGCGCTGTTCCTGGCCCGGCATGATGAACGTGCGGCCGATGTAGCGGTTCTTCACGAAGCCTTCGCGGTACTTCACGCCGAGCAACTGCGCGACCTGCACCGCCGCCGTGCGGCTCGTATCGGGAATCGGAATGACCACATCGATGTCGTGATCCGGCCAGACGCGCTTGATCTTCTCGGCAAGCAGATCGCCCATGCGCAGCCGCGCCTTGTGCACCGAGATGTTGTCCATCTTCGAATCGGGGCGCGCGAAATAAACGTACTCGAAAATGCACGGCGTATGTTTCGCGGCCGGCGCGCACTGTTGCGAGTACAGGCGACCGTGTTCGTCGATGAACACCGCCTCGCCCGGATTCACATCGCGCTCCAGCGTGAAGCCGAGCATGTCCAGCGCCACGCTCTCCGACGCCAGCATGTACTCAGGACCCTGCGCCGACTCGCGCTTGCCGAGCACCAGCGGGCGAATGCCGTGCGGATCGCGGAAGCCGAGCAGGCCGTGACCGACGATCATCGTGACAACCGCGAAGCCACCACGCACGCGGCGATAAACGGCGCTCAGCGCGGAGAAGATATCCGCGGCTGAAGCACGCGGTGTCCGCACGCGGGACAGCTCGCTCGCCAGCACGTTGAGCAGGACTTCGGAATCGGAGGTGGTGTTCAGGTGACGCAGATCTTCACGCGTCAGGACTTCGGCGAGCTCGGCGGTGTTGGTGAGATTACCGTTGTGGCCGAGGCAAATGCCGTACGGCGAATTTACGAAGAACGGTTGCGCTTCGGAGGCGCTGTCACAGCCGGCCGTGGGATAGCGCACGTGGCCGATGCCCACGTTGCCCTTCAGCTTCAGCATGTGATTTTCCTGGAACACGTCGCGCACCAGGCCGGTCTTCTTGCGCATGAAGAGCTCGCCGTCGTGGTACGTCATGATGCCCGCGGCATCCTGACCACGGTGCTGCAAGACCGTGAGCGCGTCGTAGATCTGTTGATTGACCGGACTGTGTCCGACGATGCCAACGATGCCACACATGCTCAGACTCCTGCTTTGCTCAACGCGGAACCGCGAGCCTGCTTGTCCAGCACGCTCATACCGGTCTCCGCAAACGATTGCAGCCAACCTGCCGCTTCCGAGGCATATGGGATCAGCCGTGAGCCCTTCCACCAGTGGGTTGAGGTGAGCTGCACGAACTGCCCCAACAACACGAATACCGCGACGATCACCGCGCCGCGCACGAAACCGGTGACCAGCCCGAGCAGGCGGTCCACCATGATGCTAAGACCCGAATGGCGGAGCATGTAACTGAGGATGCCCGCGAGGATCCAGCCGACGATCAGTACCGCGAGCACGATCAGCGTACGCGCGGCCCAGGTGCTTACCGGAGGATCACCGACTCTGCCTGCCAGCAGCGGCTCCACCACGTGAGCATAACGCCAGGCGAGCCACAGTCCGCCCAGCCACGCGATCACGCCAATGGCCTCTCGGACGAATCCGCGGACGAACCCCAACACCATCGAAAGAACCAACACGCCGATAATCAGGTAGTCAGCACCATTCATAAGCGCAACAACGATTTACGGCCTCGCGACCTGGGGCGCGCGAATTCTATCAGCGCGGCTCGGTTTGGAAACAACGGAGCGCTCACGGATGCGCCACCACGGCGGCGCTCGGGATGGAAGCCTTTACGACCTTCAGCACGGCATCGGCACTAGCGCGATCCTTGGTGGGACCAATACGGACGCGATATAGCGTCTTGCCACCAGTGGTCACCGGCATCACGAAAGCGCTCTGACCTTTACCGCGCCATTCGTTCATGACCCGCTCCGCCGTCGCCTCGCTGGCATAACTTGCCAATTGCACAGCCCAGCCTTTGCCCGTAGGAACCGCCGACTTGGGGGCGGACGGCGCGGAAGCAACGGCTCGCGGCTCGGGTTTGGGCGATTCAGGCCTCGATTCAGGTTTCGGCTCAGGCTTGGGCGGCGCCTCGGCACGCGCTGGCTGTGCGGCCACCTGGCGCGGAGATTCACTGCGCGGCTCTGGTTTCGGAGTTTCGGGCTGCTCAGCGGGTGTGGGTGCTTTTGGTTCAGGGGAAACCTGAGTCGCGGCAGGCGGCTGCGCGGCTTGCTCAGGTGCTGACGTCTCCGGCGGCGGCGCTTCTTCCGGCGGTGGCGCGCGATTGTCAGTTTGCTCGACTGGCGTCGGCGGCTGGGAACCGGGCGCCTTGTTCAGATCGATGGTGTAGGTCTTGATCGCAGCTTCGCCGCTGCCCCCACCGTTGTCAGCCGTCTGCGCCTGTTTCTCCGCGGATTCGCGGCTGGGTCCCGAGAGCATCTCGGGAATCAGGATGATGGCCGCGGCCATCAACACAGCCGCGCCGATCAGGCGTTCTTTAACAGGGCGTTCCACGGCGCGAAGTATAAAAGGCGCGGCGCGCGAACGACACGCGACTTAACGACTGGAACTCAGTTTCCTGCTTGCAGCCATTCGAGCGCGGGCCCGACGGTCAGAAACGAGCCGAACACGACGATGCGATCGCCGGCATGCGCCATCATGCGCGCGGCTTCGCAACCGTCCGCGACCGTCGCGGCAGTCTTCGCTATGTGTGCGCCCATCTTGGCCAGTCTTTCCGCCAGGTCATGGACAGGGACGGCACGAGCGCTTGGCACTCCGACAACGATCCAGCTGTCGAATGAATTACGCAGAGCGGTCGCGATGCCTTCGATGTCCTTGTCGCCCAGGATGCCGCAGACCGCGAGGGTTCGTCCGCCCGTGGGCCGCGATGCGAGCTGTCCGGAGAGTGCCTGGGCCGCCGCGGGGTTATGCGCGACATCGAGAATCCAATCGACCGCCACCGGGAGGCTGTGCGACCCAAGTAGCGCGGCCGAGGAAATCCCGCGGGAAACCGGCTCGGTCCGACGCACGACCTGAAAGCGTCCAGGCAACGTCACTTTCTGCAGACCGGTCTCGATCGCTTCGCGCGTCACTGGCAGTCGCGACGACAGACATTCCAACGCGCACAGCACAGCCGAGGCGTTATCAAACTGCAGTTCGCCGTGAAGCGCGGGGCGTAGGAGGTTGTCGTAACTCGTCGTTCGTCCGCGCCACGACCAGCGCTGGCCCTCGCGCTGCCAGTCGAAATCTTCCCCGAGGCGATACAGCGGCGCGCCCAGCTCTTGAGCGACATCACCGATGGATGTGGGCATGTCGCGCGAGCCGAAGATCGCGGGCTTGCCCGCGCGGAAAATACCGGCCTTCTCGCGACCGATGGTTTCGACGTCCGGGCCTAACCAGTCGGTGTGATCCAGCGCGATGGAGCTGACGATCGCCACATCGGCATCGACAACATTGACGCTGTCGAGACGTCCGCCGAGCCCGACTTCGAGCACGATGGCATCGACACCCGCGGTGTCGAACACGAGCAACGCGGCGATGGTGTTGAACTCGAAGAATGTGAGTGTGTCAGTGCCGCGCACTGCTTCGATGCGCTCGAACGCCGCGACCAGCGACGCATCGGACACTTCGCGCCCATCGATGACGATGCGCTCGTTGTAACGAATCAGATGCGGTGAGGTGAACGTGCCGACCCGATAGCCGGCCGCGCGCAGGATTTGCGAGGTGAGCGCGACGGTTGAGCCTTTGCCGTTCGTGCCCGCGACGGTGATAACGGGGCACGCGGGCTGCTGCCAGTTCAGCCGCTGCAGCGTGCGACGCATGCGGTCCAAGCCGAGATCGATGGCGCTCGGATGCAGCGTTTCCTGCCAGCGCAGCCAGTCGGCCAGGGATTTCATGGAGCAATTATCACTGCGGCCAGAGGTTTCATGACGACTATCGCGGCGGAGGGATGCTCGTGCGTGGCGGCGACAACTTCGCTCATGTCGCGGCGACTGCAGCGGCGCGGGTCACGCGCCGCTGTGATTGTGCGGGTTAAGCCGCGACCTTCGGCTGCGGCGCCGGCTTGTGCGTGAAGATGGTCAGCAGACCGGCGATGCGCTCGCGCATGTCACGACGGTCGACGATCATGTCCAGCGCGCCCTTTTCCAGCAGGAACTCGCTGCGCTGGAACCCCTCGGGCAACGTCTCTCGCACGGTCTGTTGAATGACGCGCGCACCGGCGAAACCGATCAGCGCCTTGGGCTCGCCGATGTTCACGTCGCCGAGCATCGCGAGACTGGCGGACACGCCACCCGTCGTCGGATCGGTCAGCACCGAGATATAGGGAATGCGGGCCTGCGCGAGGCGAGCGAGCGCGGAGCTGGTCTTCGCCATTTGCAGCAGCGACAACAACGCTTCCTGCATGCGTGCGCCACCGCTCGCGGAGAAACAAATGAGCGGCTTGCGATGCTCGAGAGCATGCTCAGCTGCGCGCGTGAAGCGCTCACCCACCGCGGAGCCCATCGAGCCGCCGAGGAACGAGAACTCGAACGCGCACGCCACCACGGGCTCGCTCATCAGCGTGCCGGTCATGACGATCAATGCGTCTTTCTCCTGCGTGGTCTTTTGCGCGGCCTGCAAACGATCGCGATATTTCTTGGTGTCACGGAATTTGAGCGGATCTTCCGGCTCGATATTGTCGGCCAGCTCCACCTGCCCTTCCGGATCGAGGAACGCTTCCAGGCGGTCGCGGGCGCCGATGCGCATGTGATGACCGCACTTCGGACACACGTGCAGATTGCGCTCCAGCTCGGCGCGGTACAGAACCGCGTCGCAGGCCGAGCACTTCATCCACAGGCCTTCCGGGACGGAGCGCGTGCGGCGCTCGGTCTTGATCCGCGAAGGCATGATCTTTTCGAACCAGGTCATGGTGACAGCCTGAATTGAGAGGGGTGCATCTATACTTGGTCCCGAACCTGCGGGCAAGTTGCCGGGACCGGCGCCAAAACTGTGAATTCCGGCTCGCTGGGCAGTTTCAAGGCCGCGGCGTAGCGGATGCCCGCCAGGTACAAGCCGCCCGGCACGGCGGTCACGCCGCCCAGCTTCCGATCTTTGTAGCCCAACACCTGGGCCGTCCAGTCCACCGGCCGCTCGCCGGTACCGATCGCGATCAGCACGCCGGCAATATTCCTCACCATGTGATGCAGGAAGGCGTTCGCGCAGACCGTCAGAATGACCAGTTCGCCATGCCGCGTCACTGAGATTTCATGCAGGTCACGCATGGGGGTCCGCGCCTGACACTGCGCGGCGCGAAAGGATGAAAAGTCGTGCAGGCCCACCAGATGTTGGGCCGCTTCGTTCATGCGCTGCTCGTCCAGGTGCTCGCGGACCCAGGCTGCGCGGTGGGCGTTCAGCGCCGGGCGCGGCACGCGGTTCAAGATCACATATCTATAGCGACGCGCGATGGCTGAGAAGCGCGCGTGGAACCCTTCCGGCACTTCGCGCGACCAGAGAACACTGACTTCCTTCGGCATGTTCGACACGGCGCCGAGCAGCCAGGAACGCTCGGTGCGATCTGCGGTGGTGTCGAAGTGAACGACTTGCATGGCCGCGTGCACACCCGCGTCCGTGCGGCCCGCCGCGACGACTTCCACGGGATGATCGGCCACCACCGACAGGCCCTTCTCCACCACGGCCTGCACTCCAGTGGCGTGCAACTGCGACTGCCAGCCAGCGAAGCTGCTGCCGTCGTATTCAATACCGAGCGCGATTCGGGGCATTCAGAGGTTTGGCAATGGAAAGACGCGGGAATGAGAGTTCAGCGCTGCCGCGTAATTATCGCAGGGTCTGCCGCCGACGTATCGGCGACTGTCGGGAAGGGGGTATCTCCTCCCGGCAGCTAGTCTGTGGGAAAGGCCGGGCGACAGCCCGGCCGTCAAATTATCAGCGAATGGAATCCATGAGCCGCTGAGCTTCCTGCTTCTGGCTCGGATTACCTTCCGACAGCACCTCGTCGAGGATGCTGCGGGCACCGTCCGGGTCGCCCATGTCCATGTAGGCGCGGGCCAGGTCGAGCTTGGTGCCGACCTCGCTCATGGTGACCGGCTCGAGCTCGGACAGCTCCATTTCGGTTGCCATGGCGTGACGCTGCGTCGGCTCGCGATCCTCGTGCGAGGACAGCGGCTCGCCCACGTCGAGATCGAGGCCGCCGCGCGGCACTTCCTGCGTGCGGTCGTCGCTGCCGAACACGTCGCCCGAGAAAATGTCCTCGTCCTTGCGCGGATGACGCACGGTGTCCGAGTTCGGGCGGGCATCGCTCAGATCGTCCAGATCCAGGTCGATGTCGGTCATCGCCAGCGAGCTCTTCATCGACGCCGTCGAGTCCACGTCCGGACGTGGATGCTCGGCCGTGTCACCGCCGCCGGTCAGATCCACCTGATCGATATAGATCGTGCCGGTGCTCTCGATGTCGCCATCGAAGCGCTCCGCGACGCGCGGCGCTTCCATCGTGCGATCGAAGCTGCTCAGCGACGGCGCCAGCTGGGTCATTTCATCGTCGCGCAGCGGCCGCACGTCTTCGATCGTGTCCTTGTCGAGCGAATGCGTGTCTTCCAGCGCGCGGCCCTGATCGAGCGAGTCGGCGTCGAGGCCGAGATCGTCGATGGACAGCTCGGCGGTATCGCCGGTGTTGGTGCCCTTGCTGAACAGCGCGTTGTCGACCTTCTCGCGCACGGTCGAGGCCGCGCGATCGATCATCGGCGATTCGATGGTCGGCGTTTCCTGCGTGCGGGCCAGCGCGTCGATTTCACGCGTGCGCTGTTCCTGAGTGTCGTCGTCGTTCGGCTCGTCGAGCAGGAAGTCCAGATCGCTCGCGACCTGGGTCGCGTCGTTCGGACCGCGGCGCTCGCCGCTGGCGAATTCCAGATCCAGGCCCTGGCGCTCTTCGCCGTTCGGCTCGGCAAACAAATCGACGTCGACGCGGTTCTCGCCGCCTTCGAGGTTCACGTCGACCAGGCCGACATGACTGCCTTCGCCCTGGAACATGTCGTTCTCGGGGGCGATCTGCTTGCCCATGATCAGGACCTTGTCCCACTCGCCCGGCGCGGCATCGTCACGCGTCTCGTACAGATCGCGCGCGGTGTCGAGGAACAGATCCTTGTTGCCCCAGACGAAGTAGATCTCGAGCAGCTTCAACTTCAGGTCGCGACGCGACGGCTCGCGATCGATGGCGATCTTCACCAGATCCGCGGCCTGGTCGTACAGACCGTACGCCATGTGGAAGTCGGCCTCGGCCAGCGCGTCCTGCTGATCGAAGCGGACCGCCGACTCGCTGCTCATCGTGTCTTCGACAGCGCGGGCAGCGGCCGGAGCGGCCGCGGGCTCGAAGCCACGTGCCGGCTCGCGACGCAGGGTCTGCGGCGCGGGCTCATCGAAATCCAGATCTTCGTCGAGGTTGGTCTTCACCAGACCGGCGTCGTCCTCGCCTTCCACGAGGAACGCGTCGGCGCGACCGCCCTTGTTCGACGGCGCGAGCGCACGGGCCGGACGTTCGGCCGGCGGATCGAACGCGAGCGGCGACGACAGCGAATCGAGCGAATCGTCCTCGCTCTCGCGACGACGGCGCATGAACAACACACCGATGACGACGGCGAGGCCGAGCGCCACGACCGCCCACCAATACTCAGTGATGCGTTCGACCAGCGACGGCTCAGGGGTCTCCGTAACCGGCGGCGTCTGAGCGCGCGGCGTCTGCGGAGCCGGTTCGGCCGTGGGAGCAGGCTGCGGTTCAGCAGTCGGAGCCGGTTCGCTCGGCGTCGGCGCTTGAGCTTCCGTCGGCGGCGTCTGTTCGACTGGCGGCTGCTCGGCAGGCTTCGGCTCGATGTTACGTTGAGCCTGCGCCAGGCCAGGATTCTCGACTTCGAGACGACGATCCGGCGCGGCCGGCGTGCTCGGCGCGGCCGACGTAGACGGCTTCGGCGTTTGAGCCTGCGTCTGCGGAGCCGGGGCCGGCGCGGGCTGAGCCGGCGTTTCTTGCGGCGTCACCAACCGGAGGCGATCGGCTTCCGGCGTGGTGTCGGCAACGACGCCGCCCGACCACTCCGCTGCCTGACGAGCCACTTCCGCGGAAGCTTCGTCGTTGGAGACTGCCTCGATCTCGGACAAATCGGGAATGCGCAGCACGCTGCCGGCGCGCAGACGATTGATGTTGTTGCCGCTGAACGCCTGCGGGTTCGCGCGGAACAACGCGATCATCGTGCGGTTGTTGACGCGACGGTTGCCGGGGTTCGCGGCGGACGCGATCTTCGACAACGTGTCGTTACGCTGAACGGTGTACTCGCTGCCCGGCGAAGCAATGATCATCTGCTGATCGTTGCTCGGCTCGGCGCGCTGAGCGGTCGGCTCAGGCGTACGCTCGGGAGCCGGCGTCGGCGCAGGCGCGGTGGCACGCGGAGACGGAACAGGAGCGGGCTGCTCGGGGGCCGGCGTCGGACGACGCTCGATGCGACCTTCCGCGGTCGTCGCCGACTGCGGCGTCGTGACCGGAGCGGGTGCTTCGTTCTGCGACGGCATGAACACCGGCGGATCGAGCAGCACCGTGTACTCGCGAACCAAGCGTCCGCGGGCCCAGGTCGCCTCGACCAGCAACGTCACATACGGCTCGGTCACCGAACGATTCGAGGTGACTTTGATGGTCGCCTTGCCTTCGCGGTTCCGGCTGACAGCGAAATCGAAGTTGCTCAGGTATTGCGGCCGGTCGATGCCATAGCGCGAGAACACGTCGTTGCTGGCAAGCGCAACCTTCAGGCTGCCCAGCTCCTCCGTGGTCGGCGACAACAGCTCGATTTCCGCATTGAAGGGCTGATTCAGGGCGGAATTCAGGCGAATTTCCCCCAGACCCAGCGCGTACAGCGTCACAGGGGACAGCAGTGCGCCCGTCAGCAGCAGGCGCGGCAGGTGTCTTCTCATCAGCTCTCCCGGTACGTGTCCCGAAGCATCCTTATAGCGATGTGGGGGAGCTTGCCCCTAAGGCGTTATGCAACGACCTTATGGCAAGCGCCCTTGCTACAGATGAACCAGCGCGCTCGCCCTGAAACTCCATGAAAAGTTCATGTGCTTCCTGACTTTAGGCGCGCAACTATAGCTCACAAATACTCTTTCACCAAAATCTCGGCGATTTGGACGCTATTTAACGCTGCTCCCTTGCGAACGTTATCGGACACAATCCACAGATTTAGACCCCGGTCATGACTGATGTCTTCCCGGATGCGTCCCACGAACACCGGATCGGTGCCAGCCGCTTCGGTGACGGGGGTTGGATACCCGCCCGGCTTGCGCTCGTCCATCAGCACCACCCCAGGGGCCTTGCTCAGCAATTCCCTGGCTTGCCCTTCAGTGAGCTTGCGTCGGGTTTCGATGCTGACGGCCTCGGAATGGCCGACGAACACGCCGACGCGGACCGCGGTCGCGTTCACTTTGATGTTCTTGTCCTCGAAGATTTTCTGGGTTTCCCAGAACATCTTCATCTCTTCCTTGGTGTAGCCGTTGTCCAGGAACACGTCGATCTGCGGCACGACGTTGAACGCGATCTGCTTGGCGATCACCTTCGGGGTCACCGAGCCGCCCTTCAGCAGGGTCTCGGTCTGGCCCTGCAGCTCGTCGATGGCCTTCTGGCCGCCGCCCGACACCGACTGATAGGTGGCCACGTTGATGCGCTCGATACCGGCGGCATCGTGCAGCGGCTTCAACGCCACCAGCATCTGCATGGTCGAGCAGTTCGGGTTGGCGATGATGTTGTGCTTCTTGTAGCCCGCGATGGCGTGCGGATTGACCTCGGTCACCACCAGCGGGATGTCGTCCTGATAACGGAACTGCGAGGTGTTATCGACCACGACGCAGCCGGCCTGGCCGGCGCGCACGGCGTGCACCTTCGAAACACTGGCACCGGCCGAGAACAGGCCGACCTGCGCTTTCGTGAAGTCGAATGTCTCGACGTCCAGGACTGGAATGTCTTTACCTTTGAAGCGAATGGTTTTGCCGACGGATTTGGCGCTCGCCAGGGGAAACAGCTCGCCCACCGGAAAATTGCGCTGTTCCAGAATCGACAGCATGTTGCCGCCGACCAGACCAGTCGCACCCAGAACCGCCACATTCCAACGCTTGCTCATGACTCCAGACTCAGTTGCTCACCAAAGCGGCCATCCAGCCCCATGCTGAATAGCCTGCCAAAAGGGGATAGATCTATTTTCGCGGCTACGCCGCGGAAACGACCAATTCGTGTACGAAAATAGATCTGTCCCCTTTAAATCAAACTAGTAGTTCAGTAAATCGGGCCGCGCACACTACCTTAATCACCGCCCGGAAGCAGCGTCTTGAGCGCGAATTTGCTGGTCACATCCGCATTTTGGCCTCGGTGCCTGAGGTAGTGGTCCATCAATACCAACGCCAGCATGGCCTCGGCGATCGGCGTGGCGCGCAGTCCTACACACGGGTCGTGCCGCCCCGTCGTGACGACCTCGACCGGGTTGCCGTCCAGATCGATCGAGCGCCCGGGAACGATGATGCTGGACGTGGGCTTGAGCGCGATGCTCACGACAACGTCCTGGCCCGAGGAAATGCCGCCTAACACGCCGCCGGCATTGTTGGAGAGAAAGCCCTGCGGCGTGATCTCGTCGCGATGCTCGCTGCCCTTCTGGCTCACGCTCGCAAACCCCGCGCCGATCTCGACGCCCTTCACCGCGTTGATGCTCATCATCGCAAAGGCGATGTCCGCGTCCAGCCGGTCGAATACCGGCTCACCGAGCCCCGCCGGTACACCGCTCGCGATCACATTCACCCGCGCGCCGACGGAATCGCCGTCGCGACGCAGGTTGATCATGTACTCCTCCAGCTCTTCCAGCCGCGACGGGTCGGGACTGAAGAACGGGTTGTCGTACACCGTGCTCAACGATTTCGGCTCCAGCACCAGCGGACCGAGCTGCGCGAGGTATCCCTGAATGCTCACACCCAGGCGCTCACGCAGATATTTACGAGCAATGGCGCCGGCCGCGACCCGCATCACCGTCTCGCGGGCCGAGGATCGTCCGCCGCCGCGATAGTCACGAAAGCCGTATTTCTGGTCGTACGTGTAGTCGGCGTGCCCCGGGCGGAACCGATCTTTGATCTTCTCGTAGTCGCGCGAGCGCTGGTCGGTATTCTCGATCAGCAACCCGATGGGCGTGCCCGTGGTGCGGCCTTCGAACACGCCGGACAGGATCTTCACTTGATCCGGCTCTTTGCGCTGGCTGGTGTGCCGGGAAGTGCCGGTGCGGCGCCGCTCCAGCTCCGGCTGAATGTCCGCCTCCGAGATCTCCAGGCCCGGCGGACAGCCATCGACGATGCAGCCGAGCGCCGGCCCGTGGCTTTCGCCGAAGGTGGTGACAGTGAAGAGCTTGCCTAAGGTGTTACCGGACATGGAGCAACGCGGAGAGCCAGTTGGTACGTACGCACATACATACCGATTCTACCCACAGACCGGGTGGCCACGCGCTGCGCCCTGCTCGCGATTTACAGACTTTTTTACGACTTTGCGACCAGCTGTTCTCTGGTAAGCAGGAACACCCCGCCGCCGCCGCGCTCGAATTCGAGCCAGGTGAACGGCATTCTGGGCCGCGCCTCGACCAGCGCATCCTCGGAATTCCCCACCTCGACGATCAATATTCCATGCGGCTGCAGGTGCGCGGCGGCCTGGTCGATGATCCGATGCACGATGTCGAGGCCGTCGCGGCCGCCGTGCAAGCCCATCAGCGGCTCGCGGCGATATTCCTCCGGCAGGCCGGCCAGCTCTTCATCGCCGACATAGGGCGGATTGGAAACGATCACGTCGTAGCGCTCGTCCTTCAATCCGTCGAACACGTCCGACTTCACGGCGCGCACCCGCTCCTGAACGTCATGACGCTCGATGTTCTTGCGCGTCACCGCCAACGCGTCGGGCGACAGATCCGCCGCATCCACCTTGGCTTTGGGAAACGCCAGCGCGCTGGCAATCGCGATACAGCCCGAGCCGGTGCCGATATCGACGATGCGTTTGACCTTGGTGGGATCGATCCAGGGACGAAAGCGCGCGTGGATCAGCTCGGCGATCGGCGAACGCGGCACAAGCACGCGATCGTCGACGTAGAACTCATGGCCCGCGAACCACATGCGATGCGTGAGATAGGCAGCGGGCACGCGCTCCCGAATGCGCCGTTCAATCAGCCCCAGCGCCTTGGTCCGCTGCGCGGCCTTGAGCGTCTGGCCGTACACTTCATCGGCGTCGTCGTGCCGCAGGCCGGCCGCGAAAAACACCAACTCGGCGGCTTCATCGACGGCGTTGTCGGTGCCGTGCCCGAACCAGAGCTCGGCATGCGCGAAGCGCTCGGCGGCGAAGCTGATGAGCTGTGCCACGGTGACCGGCTCGGGCGCGCCCGCGATCGGCGAGGCGGTCGTCGCGGATTTCTTCGCGCTGAGCTTGGTCGAAGTGCCGCGGCCGGGGACGGCGCGCAGCTTGGCGGTGGACTTCCTGGAGGCGGATTTCTTGGCGGGCATGCGATACTTCGCGCCACGAGGAGACAAATGAGTCGAGCAAAAACGATAGGACTCGCGGCGCTGGTCGGCATTGTAGCGATTGCGGCCGGCATGCTGTTGTCGCGTGCACTGCTGGATCGCTCCGGCGGCCCGACCCTGGCCAAGGCCACGCTGATCGATCCAGCCCGGCCGCTGCCGCCCATGGCGTTCATCGACGAGCAGGGCCAGCCCTTCGGCCCGGAGCAGTTGCGCGGTCACTGGAGCATTCTGTTCTTCGGCTTCACGTCCTGCCCGGATGTGTGCCCGACGACGCTCGCGCTGCTGGCGCAAGTGGAGAAGAAGCTCGCCGACATGCCGAGCGAACAACGACCGCACATCGTGCTCGTGTCGGTCGATCCCAAGCGCGACACGCCGGAGCGCCTGGCGCAGTACGTGAAATCGTTCAGCCCCACGTTCACCGGCATCACCGGCGAGCAGGACGCCATTCATGAGTTCGCGCTCAAGATGGGCGTGCCCGTCGCGATTTCGGAGCAGCCGGATGGCAACTACACGGTCGATCACTCCGCCGCGATCTTCGTGGTCGACCCGAACGGCGCGCTTCGAGCCCTGTCCTCGACGCCGCACGAAGTGCCCATCATCGCCGAAGACTATCGCGCCCTCGTCGCCGCCTACCCGCCGTCCACATGAGCGAAGTACCCGAGGTCAGCACTGGCGACCGGCTGTTCGCCGCGCTTCAGTACGTCCTGCCCAAACATCTGATGTCGCGCGCGATCTACGCGATCACGCGCAGCCAGTCGTCGTTCGTCAAGAATACGTTCCTGCGCATCTTCCTGAACCTGTTCGATATCAACATGGCCGAGGCGGCGCAGCCCGATCCGTTTGCGTATCGCACGTTCAACGACTTCTTCACTCGCGCCCTGAAGCCCGGCGCCCGTCCGATCGCGATCGAACAGGAGTTCGTCGTCAGCCCGGTCGACGGCACCGTGAGTCAGGTCGGCGATCTATTGAACGAGTCGATCCTGCAGGCCAAGGGACAGCACTACACGCTGCAGGAACTGCTGGCCGGCGATGAGGAGTCCATCGCCACGTATCGCAACGGCAGCTTCGCGTGTATCTATCTCGCGCCGTACAACTATCACCGCATTCACATGCCGTACGCGGGTACGGCGTTCAAGAACATTTATGTGCCGGGTGAACTGTTCAGCGTCAACGCGTCGACCGCGCGGGCCGTGCCACGCGTGTTTGCTCGCAATGAACGATTGATTTGTGAGTTCACCACGTCCATCGGACGCGTCGCCGTGATTCTGGTCGGCGCGCTGCATGTCGGCAGCATCGAGACCGTGCACTGTGGCGAAGTGAATCCGCCGCCGCGGCGTCGCAAGCGTCCGGAAATTATCGCCAAGGGTGTGGGCCACGAGTTCGACAAGGGTGAGGAGCTCGGTCGGTTCAACATGGGCTCGACCGTCGTGCTGTTGTTCGAGCGCAGCCGCATTCACTGGAATTCGTCGCTGCATCCGAATACGACCGTGCAGCTGGGCCGCCCCATCGCTCGAGTCTCGCAATGAGTAAACGACCGGCACTCAGCCGTTCCATCGTCTGGACCGCGCAATGAGTAACGACTGGCACTCGGCTGTCCCATCGTCTGGACCGCGCAATGAGTAACGACTGGCGGCCGACAGCGCCCATTGCGACGCTCGAGATTCGCGCCACCATGCTGAGGGCCGCGCGCGAATATTTCACTGCCACCCGTGCGCTGGAAGTGGACACGCCGACGATCAGCTCGGCCGCTGTGACCGACGTGCATCTGGCCAGCGTCGCAGCGACCGCCATCGGCCGACAATCTTTCCTGCATACGTCGCCCGAGTACGCGATGAAACGTCTGCTCGCCGCCGGCTGCGGCGACATCTGGCAGATCTGCAAGGTATATCGCGACGGCGAGAGCGGCCGCTCGCACAACCCCGAATTCACCATGATCGAGTGGTATCGGCTCGGCATGGATCATCACGCGTTGATGTCGGATGTCGAACGTCTGATCGGCGCGATGCTGCCGCCATCACGGGCGTTCGATCGCTCCGAACGGCTGACCTATCGAGAGGCCGTCCATCTGCACACGGGCATCGATCCGTTCGACGACCCCATCGAAATGTTGATTGCGAGATTGGAGAGCGCAGAGATCGAAGTGCCGCGCGATGTGAGGAACGATCGCGACGCCTGCCTGGACTTGATCATGGGCATCCTGGTCGGCCCGCAGCTCGGTCACGACCGCCTGACCTTCATCTACGACTATCCCGCTTCGCAAGCCGCACTCGCGCAAATTCGCGGGCCGGTCGCGTCGCGCTTCGAGGCTTACATGGATGGGCTCGAGCTGTGCAATGGCTTTCACGAGCTGGCCAATGCAGCTGAACAGCGCGCCCGGTTCGAACGTGATCTCGCCGAGCGCGCCAAACGCGGTTTGCCCTCGATGCCGATGGACGAACGTTTCCTCGCGGCGCTCGAGCACGGCTTGCCGGAATGCTCCGGGGTCGCGCTGGGCTTCGACCGCCTCGTGATGTGCGCGACCGGCGCCAAACATATCGACGCCGTGCTCGCATTCCCGTTCGACCGCGCCTGATCAGCGACCCACCAACTCGCGAATACCTCGCCCCTGCGCCTGATCAGCGACTATCTCGCGAATACCTCGCTCCCGCCTGATCAGCGATCGACCAGCTTCATGAACGTCTCGTTATAGCGAGGACCGGACACGTCGCCGGCGCCGATGGCGTCGATCTGTTGCATCTCCTGCGGCGTCAACGTGACCGACGCGGAAGCGACATTCTCTTCGAGATACTTGCGACGCTTGGTGCCCGGAATCGGAACGATGTCGTTCCCCTTCTGCAGCACCCACGCGAGCGCAATCTGCGCCGCGGTCACGTCCTTCTTCTTGGCGACCGCCTTCACTTCTTCGACCAGATGTAAATTGCGATCGTAGTTCTCGCCCTGGAAGCGTGGATCGCGGCGACGGAAGTCAGCTTCGTTCGTCGAATCCAGACGGGGCGCCGCGCCAGTGAGAAAGCCGCGACCGAGCGGACAATAGGGCACGAGGCCGATGCCCAACTCGCGCACCAACGGAATGATCTCGGGCTCGAGATTGCGCTCCCACAGCGAGTACTCGCTCTGCAACGCCGAGATCGGATGGACCGCATGCGCCCGCCGAATATTCGCCGCGCCGGCTTCGGACAAGCCGAGATAACGCACCTTGCCCTGCTTCACCAGCTCCGCCATGGCACCGACCGTCTCTTCGATGGGCACGGCCGGATCGACGCGATGCTGATAAAACAAATCGATGTAGTCGGTGTCGAGCCGCTTCAGACTTTCATTCGCGACCTTGAACACGTTCTCCGGCCGGCTGTTGACGGCGCCGAGACGGTCCTTGGAGGTCAGATCGAAGCCGAACTTGGTGGCGACGATGGCTTGCTGACGCTTGCCCTTGAGTGCTCTGCCAAGCAATTCTTCATTTGTGTACGGCCCGTAGACTTCAGCCGTATCGAAAAAATTCACGCCGAGCTCGAGGGCGCGATGAATGGTCGCGATGCTCTCCGCATCGTCGCTCTCGCCGTAGACCTGCGCCATGCCCATGCAGCCCAGACCGAGCGCGGACACTGTCAGACCCTGTGTACCCAATTTACGTTGTTGCATGGTGACCTCGATGGTTCAACTGATCGTCACGGCACGCATTGTCGCCGCCGACCGGTGCGAGGCGGTAATCCGAAGCCGCAGAAAGCTTGCCTAAACATGCGCCTCGCCGCAGCCGTCGACAAGGGCGCGAATGTTACGGAGCGGTGTGATCGGTCCCCTTGAGGGCACTCAACTGACGTTGCACGGCCGCCAGCGCCGGATGGGCCGCCGGCATGATCTTCCGACGCAATGTCGCTGCTTCGTCGAGCAAAGTTCGCGCGCCCGCCATGTCACCCGCGTCGGTACGCAGTTCGGCCAAATTACACAGCGCCTCAGCGAGTCGCGCCGGTTCATCCTGCTTGCGCAAACTCGCGACAGCGGCTTCGAGATCCTGTTGCGCCTCCACTGTCTTGCCAGTCACGAAATTCAAGCGACCGCGCTCGATGGTGACCATCACATGACGACGATCCTTCTGATCGAAGCGCTGAGCGGCAATCGTCTCGGCTTCCGCCAACGCCACGTGCGCATCGGCGAACTTACCCAGCTCGCGTAACGCACCGGCTCGCTCCAGCAACGAGCTCACCAACTGCGGACTGCCCGGGCCGACCGCTTCGCGTTTCAGTGCAATCGCTATATCGGCGTGCTCGAGCGCGTGCACGAAATCGCCGGCCTCACGATACACGCCCGCCAGATTGTGATGCGCGATGGCGAGATCCAGCTGATCCGGCTCGCGGCCCGACTGATAAATGCGCAACGCTTCGAGCAGCGCCTCTTCCGCGCCTTTGTAGTCGGCCTTCGCTCGCAACAGCGTCGCAAGATTGTTCTGCGCACGAGCGACGAGGAAATGATTCTTGCCGAGCATTTCTGTCTGACGCGCGACGAAGCGACGAAACAACGGCTCGGCCTCCTCGATCTTGAACTGGCGCCGCAGGATGTGGCCCAGTGTGTTCAAGCCGTTGCCGTACAGATCGTGACCTTCGTAGACCGCGCCTTCCAGCAGCGGCAATGCTTCACGCGCGTAGCGTTCAGCACGAACGTAGTCCCCCGACTCGCCGTACGTGAACGCCATCCCTTGCAACACGTTGCCCAGCGTTGCGTGCTCCGATTCGGGCAGCGCTCGCGCCCCCTGCTCGGCTCGCAGGTGATATTTGATTGCGTCCTCGAAACGCTGCTCGGCTCGCAAGTTGGTCGCGACGGAATGCAGCAGGAGCACCCACTCGGCATCGTGCTCCAATCCCAATCGGATGCGGATCAACTCCGCCTCGCCGAAGGCCTGCTCCGCCAGAATGAACTTCGACATCGAGTGATGCACATGACCGAGCGCTTCCAATGCCCGCGCCAGCTCGACATCCGTCTCGCCGAACAGCTCCCGCGCCACGCTCACTTGCCGTTCCATCAAGCTCAACGCTTCGGGCATCAATCCCAAACCGCTGTACGACTGCCCCATCTTGCGCATGAGCGCCAATCGCAACCGCGGCTCGTTGTTGAGATCTCGATCAATACGAGCAGCGGCGGCATCGAGCGCATCGCGCGCCGTCACTTCGGCACCGCGCGTCTCATTGGGATTAGCACGACGGAACACGTCGATCATGAACTCGGCGACCGTATCCGCGGCCTTGCGCTCGCGTTGCGCGATGTCACGCTCTTCGGAGAGTCGAACGGTGTAGAACGAGATGACCGTGACGATCATCATCACCGACGCCGTGACTCCCGCGACCGCCCACACATTCCGGCGCAGGAACTTGCGAGCGCGATACGTGAAGGTGTCCGGCCGTGCCTGCACCGGTCGGCCATCGAGATAGTTCTGAATGTCCGCCGCGAGCGCCGCCGCTGACGGATAACGACGGTTCGGATCGCGATGCATTGCCTTGAGCACGATGTTATCCAGATCGCCGCGCAACTCATTGGCGAGGCCGCGTCGGTCGGTCTCAGTGCGAATGCGCGCACTCGGTGGCGCGGGACTGGTGAGACCGACGATTCGCGTGATCTCGCTCAGCGACAGATTCGCGAACTCGAACGGACGCTTGCCGCTCAGCAGCTCGTACAGCAGCACGCCGAGCGCGTAGATGTCTGACGTCGTGCCGACCGGTTGGCCCAGCAACTGCTCCGGGCTCGCATGATCGGGCGTCAACACGCGATCGATCTGCTGTGTCATCGAGGGATCGCTGTCGTGATCCGCGCTCAGCAGCTTGGCGACGCCGAAATCCAGCAGCTTCACCACGCCCTGCTCCGTCACCAGGATGTTCGACGGTTTCAGATCGCGATGGATCACCAGGTTCTGATGCGCGTACTGCACGCTCGCGCACACTTGCTGCATCAACTTGAGCCTGGCTTCGATATTGAGCCGGCCGAGCTTGCAGTAGTGATCGATGCGCGTGCCGTCGATGTGCTCCATCACCAGGTACGGCGTACCATCCGGCATCTGACCGCCATCGAGCAGCCGCGCGATGTTCTCGTGCGTCAGGCGGGCAAGAATCTGCCGCTCAGCACGGAAGCGACCGGCGAGATCCGTCACGGCCGGGCACCACTCGACAACCTTCAACGCCACCGACTGTTGATATTCCTCGTCGGCACGCTCCGCGAAATACACCGACCCCATGCCGCCGCGCCCGAGCAGGCGCACGATGCGATATCGACCGACGATTTCTCCCGGCGGCAGCTCGCGCCGGACAGGCCCTGCAGGGTTTGGATGATCCACAGTGAGATCGAGCGCCGCGTCAGGTGCGCGCTCAGGGCTGACTCCCGGCTCCATAGTTCGTCCGCTGAAGTTTGTTACATGATCGAGCCGTGCGCAGCGTACACGCGCGGCGGGCATTGCTGAAGAAGGAGCATCACACTGCGGGGTACAATGGCGTCACTTGTAATGTTCGGGTTCGCGCCATGCACGAAAGCCACATCGATTCGACCCAACCAAAGTCAGTGCTTTATCGGCAACTAGTCGAGGAGCTGCGCAGTTTGATCGCAGGCGAAGCCGATTGGATCGCCAATCTCGCCAACAGCGCCGCGCTGATATATCACTCGCTGCCCGATTTGAATTGGGCAGGCTTCTATTTACTCAAAGACGGCGAGCTGGTGGTCGGCCCGTTTCAGGGCAAGCCTGCGTGCGTGCGCATCGCAATGGGCAAGGGTGTGTGCGGAACCGCCGCGGCTCAGCGCAAGACTCAACTCGTGCGAGACGTGCACGAGTTTCCCGGTCACATTGCGTGTGACGCGGCGTCGAACTCTGAAATCGTGGTGCCGATGATCCGCAATGGCGAGGTGATCGGCGTGCTCGATCTCGACAGCCCGAAGCTGGCGAGATTCGATGAAGAGGATCGGCAGGGACTCGAAGCGTTCGTGGCGGCGCTGCTCGCCGCCACGTAACTCAGACTGATTACGCCGGCGCCTTCGCGCGAGCGATGTACTCGGCGGTGCGGGTGTCGACGCGGATGTACTCGCCCTGGTCGATGAACAACGGGACGCGCACCGTGGCGCCGGTTTCCAGCTTGGCGGGCTTGCCGCCGCCAGTTGCCGTGTCACCGCGCAGGCCCGGGTCGGTCTCGATGACCTTGAGTTCGACGTGCGCCGGCGGCGTCACGTTCAGCGGCTCCCCATTCCACAACATGACGGTGCAGTTCATGCCGTCCTTCAGCCAGATCGCGCCGTCGCCGAGGGCTTCCTTACCGGCGGTGTACTGCTCGAACGACTCCGGGTTCATGAAGGTCCAGAACTCGCCGTCGGTGTAGAGATATTGCATCTCGGTCTCGACCACGTCGGCCGCCTCGGCGGTATCGCCGGACTTGAAGGTGCGCTCGGTCACCTTGCCGTTCTTCAGATTGCGCACTTTGACGCGGTTGAAGGCCTGGCCTTTGCCGGGCTTGACCATCTCGTTCTCGACGATGGAGTACGGAGTACCTTCAAGCAGGATCTTGACGCCCGACTTGAATTCATTGGTGGAATAACTGGCCATTGGGCACCGAGGGTTAAAGTCTGCGAAAATGGACCGGCCTCGCAGTTCCAGCGGGGCCCGGCAAAGGGCGCAGATGATAGCCGCAACCTCCCACGCAAACCAGTTGGCCACCCCGTTCGACCCCGTTCCCCTCCCGTCCGCCCCCGGCTGGCAGCAATTGCTGGCGGACGCGGTGACCGATCCCCGGGAGCTGTGCACCCTGCTCGAGCTCGATCCGGCCCTGGTGCTGCCCGCCGTAGCGGCCGCCAAGGACTTCGCCCTGCGAGTGCCCCGGAGCTATGTCGCCCGCATGCGCAAGGGCGATCCCAACGATCCGTTGCTGCTGCAAGTCCTGCCCGTTGCCGCGGAAACGCAGCTGGTCGAGGGCTTCGTGACCGACCCGGTCGGCGACATGGACCGACGGGCCGCCCAGGGGTTATTGCATAAGTACCAGGGCCGCGCGCTGCTGGTGACCACCGGCGCCTGCGCGGTCCATTGCCGATACTGCTTCCGCCGGCATTTTCCCTATGGCGAAGAGTCCGCGCTTCAACAGGGCTGGCTCGGCGCCCTCGAGCACCTGCGCGCCGATACGACCATCACCGAGGTGATCCTGAGCGGCGGCGATCCCTGGAGTCTGAGCGATCGACGGCTCAAGCAGCTGACCGACGCGCTCCAGGCCCTCCCCCATATCCGGCGCCTCCGGGTTCATACCCGCTACCCAATCGTGCTTCCGGAGCGGATCGATTCCGGGTTGCTCGACTGGCTGCAGGGCGTGCGGCTGCAGAAAGTGGTGGTCATGCACGCCAATCACGCCCATGAAATCGACGAATCGGTGCGCGAGGCATGCCGGAAGCTGGCGGCGGCCGGCACCACGCTGCTGAATCAGTCGGTGCTGCTCAAAGGGGTCAACGATAGCGTGATCGCCCTGGCCGAATTAAGTGAAGCGCTATTCGAGACACACGTCCTTCCTTATTACCTCCATGTATTGGACAAAGTGAGGGGCGCGGCACATTTCGACCTGCCCGAGTCGCGGGCCCTCGAGCTCCATCGGGAGCTGACCGCCCGGCTGCCCGGCTACCTGGTGCCGAAGCTGGTCCGGGAGATCGCCGGTGCCCCGGCGAAGACCGCCGTCGTGGGTCTTTGAGCCGTAACGAAGAGTTTTTGTGGAGTAGAACGTTGGCCGAATCTAGCGCCGTGCCGATGATCGTCCTGACCCGTCATCAGGACAACGTCGAGGCGATCAACAGCAACCTGCGCAACGCCGGCGTGGCCGTGCGTTGCAATTGGATCAAGGAGCTGACCGACCTCGGCGAAGCCTTGCAGCAGATCAATGCGCACATGCTGGTGGCGTTCGTGGGGCCGGACCCGGCCGACATGACCAAGGTCATGACGGTGGCCAAGCAGTACGGCGCCGACGTGCCGGTGCTGTTCGCGCGCGATCAGGTCGATGAGGAAATCATCGCCAACGCCATGCAACAGGGCGCACGCGATGTGGTCACGCTGATGAATCCCCATCGACTGCGCGGCGTCGTCGCCCGCGAGCTCGAAGCGAATCGCCAGGCCCGCGCGCTCAACAGCACCATCAGCTCGGCGCGCGAATATCGCGATCAATTGAAATCGTTCATGGCCGGCTCCGCCGACGCCATCGCCCACGTGCAGGAAGGCATCATCGTCGACGCCAATCCGGCGTGGCTGGATCTGTACGGCTTCACCGAGCCCGACGCGCTGGTCGGCACGCCGTTGATGGATGTCTTCGATGCCGATGCCCATGCCGCGCTCAAGGGCGCGCTGGTCGCCTGTTTGCAAGGCAAGTGGTCGAATCATCCGCTCAAAGCGAATGCGTTGTTGAACGACGGCTCGAGCGTGCCGCTGGAAATGGAACTGTCGCGCACCGAGTTCGATGGCGAACCAGCGGTACGATTGTGTTTCGCCGCGCGCAAACGCGAGACCGGTAATCTCAACGAACAACTCACCGAGGCGTTGGAGCGCGACGCGAGCACCGGCGCTTTGCAACGCCGCTTCTTCATCGAGCATTTGAAGAAGACGCTGGCCCAGCCGATCAAGGCGGGCGTACGCGAACTGGTGGCCATTCAAGCCGACAAGCTCGAAGCCATCAGCGACGACATCGGCCCGCTGGCCCTCGAAGATTTCATCTCCCAATTCGCCGGGCTGATCGGCGAGACGCGCCAGGCCTCCGATCTGTTCGGTCGCTTCGGCGACGGCACGCTGCTGTTGCTGATGGAACGCGGCACCGCGCGTGATATCGAAGTGTGGGCGACGAATCTGATTCGCAAAGTCGGCACCCAGGTGTTCCGGCTCAGCGAGAAACAAATCTCCTGCACGTGCAGCGTCGGCATCGGCCTGATCGATCCGCGCTCGCCCAACGCCGGCAATGCCATCGTCGACGCCCTGACCGCCCGCCGCACCGCCGAGACCGCCGGCGGCGCGCGAGTAAACATCGTCGACCAGCGCGAAGAATCGACCAAGCGCGAAGCGGCCGATGAATTGTGGGTGAAGCGCATCCGCGCCGCCCTCATGGAAAACCGCTTCCGCCTCATGCAACAGCCGATCGCCAGCCTGCTCGGCGAAGACAAAGGCATGTTCGACGTGCTGGTGCGCATGGTCGACGAGCAAGGCGAAGAACTGCTGCCCGCCGAATTCATGGCCGCCGCCGAGCGCAACGACCTGATGAAGAACATCGACCGCTGGGTGATCGGCGCGTCCATGACCTTCATCGCGAGCCGGCCGGTGAAACAATTGTTCGTGCGCCTGTCGAAAGACTCGGTGCGCGATAAGTCGCTCCTGCAGTGGCTGCTCAATCAGCTCAAGTCGTCGCGCATCGAGCCCGGCCGCCTGGCCTTCCAGGTGAGCGAGCAGATCGCCACGGAATATTTGGGCGACACGAGCGAACTGGCCAACGGCCTGCGGAAGATCGGCTTCCGATTTGCTATCGAGCACTTCGGCACCGGCCGCGACCCGCAACGTTTGATCGCTCACTTACCGATCGATTACGTGAAGGTGGATGGCACACTGATGCAAGGCCTGGCCGTCGATCAAGGCTTGCAACAACGCGTGCGCGAGCTGGTCGATCAGGCGAAAGGCCGCAACGTCGCGACGATCGCTGAGCGTGTTGAAGATGCGAATACGATGGCGGTGTTGTGGCAGCTCGGGATTGAATTCATTCAGGGGTATTTTGTGAATGAGCCGGAGCAGGTGGTGATGGGGTGAGACAGCCATATGTCGATGCCATCGACATGTCCGGAAAACATGTCGAAAAAACTTGAAAATTTCGACACGTCCTGGCCAAATGTCGATCACGTAAACATACGGGCGCGATCCGGTTTCGACCATGGCTTCCAGAACGAGCAAAAAGCCGGCCAGAACGACGCCCAAGTTCAATCCGCAACGGCCCTTCAATGACCTGCCCCTTTTGCCACCCGTCGCGGAGATCGAAACCAAGCCTGTTTTAAAGGCTTGCATCTCAGCCCGAGCCGCGCTCGAAGGCCTGAAGCAAGCCGGCGCGCAGCTGCCCAATCAGACTGTCCTCATCAACAGTATTCCGTTGCTGGAGGCACAGGCGAGCTCGGAAATCGAGAACATCGTCACCACTTCCGACGCGCTGTTTCGTTACGCGCAGATCGAAGATCAAAGTCCCGACATTGCCACGAAGGAAGCTCTGCGCTATCGAACCGCCTTGGAACGTGGCTTCCGTTCGCTGAAGCAGCGACCGCTCTCTACGAATACAGCCATTGAAGTCTGCGCACACATCAAAGGCACCAAGATGCAGATACGGCGCGTACCTGGCGTCGCGCTGGGCAATCAGTCCTCCAAGGAAGTCATCTACACGCCACCGGAAGGCGAAGCGCTGCTACGGACAAAGCTGGCGAATTGGGAGCGATTCGTTCATGAGCACGACGAAGTCGATCCGCTGATCCGGATGGCGGTGGCGCACTATCAATTCGAAGCCATTCACCCTTTCACCGATGGTAATGGCCGTACCGGCCGTGTGCTCAATCTACTCATCCTGGTCCAGCTGGGATTGCTCGAGCTGCCGATTCTCTATCTGTCGCGCGCCATCATTCGTTCGAAGAGCGATTACTACCGACTGCTTCTCGGTGTAACGGCGGATGGCCGATGGGAAGACTGGATTCTTTATATGCTGCACGCGGTGGCTCAAACCGCAGCGTGGACTACCGATAAGATCAAGGCCATTCAGCGCCTGCAGGCGCAGGCGACAGAGTACATTCGCACCCACGCATCCAAAATTTACAGTCGGGAGCTCGTCGAGATCGTTTTCACTCAGCCTTACTGCCGGATCCAGAACATCGTCGAAGCGAAGATCGCAAAACGCCAGACGGCCTCCACGTATCTCAAGACGCTCGAATCCATCGGCGTACTTCGGGAAGTCAAGGTTGGGCGCGAGAAGCTTTTCATACATCCAAGCTTCGTTCATCTGCTGACCAGTGACGATCATCCGGTCCGCAGCTATGGCAAAACACCCTGAGCAATCTCCTGCACGCGTCGATACAGCGTCGTCCGCTGCGCCTCGCGCCGGCCGATTTCACCGATCAAGACCGCCATGCCACGAACCTCGAATTCCTGGCCATGGCTGGCGCCGGCGGCCTTGCTGATCGACTCGTTCATCAAAGTGCCGCCGAGATCATTCGCGCCGGCTCGTAAGCAACGCTGCGCCCACTGCGGCCCGAGCTTCACCCAGGACACCTGGATATTGCGAATGCTCTCCCCGAGCACGAGTCGTGAGACCGCATGCATGAGGATCGTTTCACGAAGCGTAGGGCCACGACGCGCCCTTCCCTTCAAATACATCGGCGTCTCCATGTGAACGAACGGCAGCGGCACAAATTCGGTAAAGCCGCCCGTTTCCTCCTGCAATTCCAAAACTCTCCTCAGATGGCGCACCCAGTGCAGGTAGCCATCGACGTGACCGAACATGATGGTCGCCGTGCTGCGAATGTTGAGGCGATGCGCGGTACGCATCACTTGTAACCAGCTATCCGTATCCGGCTTGTCAGGGGCGATCACCCGCCGCACTTCATCATCGAGAATTTCCGCCGCCGTTCCCGGCAACGATCCCAGCCCCACACTCCGCAGCTCGGCAAGAAACTCGCCCACAGAAATACCCAGCGTGCGCGCCCCGTGCGTAATCTCCAGCGGCGAGAACGCATGCACGTGCATCTGAGGCTGCACGCGTTTGGCGGTTCGGCAAATTTCGAGGTAGGTGTTGCCGTCGAAGCTGGGGTGAATGCCACCCTGCATGCAAACTTCCGTGGCCCCGCGCTGCCACGCTTCATCGACGCGGCGGCTGATCTCTTCCAGGTCCATCACATACGCCGGCCCTCGCAGCGCCGCGTGCGAGCGCCCTTTGGAGAACGCGCAGAAGGTGCAGCGATACAAGCAGATGTTGGTGTAGTTGATGTTTCGATTGACGACGTAAGTCACGTCATCGCCCGCCTGCTCACGACGAAGCTCGTCCGCCGCCGCTTGCACGTAGAGAAAGTCCGCGCCGCGCGCGGTAAACAACTCAGCAATCGCCGCGTCGCCTACTTTCCCGCCGCGCGCCAAAATATTCACCGTCGACGCAATCGAGCTCGCGCGTGAGAAAGAGGCAGTGCTTGTAAGCTCTCGAAGCTCCGCCTCATTCGGCGCCTCGGCCCCGCCAGGGGACCACGATCCAATGCGCGCAAGGCCTGCACCATCGCTCCACCGCAACACAGGCGCATGCAGCCCTGGATCGATCCATTCATCGCGTCGTGAGATGTAACTCGGATACACAGTCAACCGCTCAACCAACATCGAGCCGCGCGACGCCAGCGTTGCGGCGAGTTGTTCGACGTGCGGCCACGGCGCCTCGGGATTCACGTGATCCGGGGTCACCGGCGAAATGCCGCCGCAGTCGTTGATGCCCGCATCCACCAGCTCAGCGAAATCGCCGACGTAAAGATTCGGCGGCACCTGAATACTCATGCTCGGCCCGAACAACAAACGCGCCACCGCCACTGTCCACGCCAACTCATCCATCGACGGCTCGGGCGCAGCGGCCATCAGCGTGCCCGGCTTGGCGCGGAAGTTCTGAATGATGATTTCCTGCAGATGCCCGAACTCATCATGCAACGCTCGCAACGCCAGCAGCGCTTCGATGCGTTCGACGCGCGTCTCGCCGATGCCAATCAGAATGCCGCTGGTCGTCGGCACCTTCGCAACACCGGCCGCGCGCAGACTCGCCAGTCGACGTTCGGGAATCTTATCCGGCGACCCAAAGTGCGGCCCACCTCGTTGTGACAATCGCGGCGACGCGGACTCCAGCATCAATCCCATCGACGGCGCTACGGGACGCAACGATTGAAGCTCCGCCTCATCCATCACGCCGGGATTCAGATGCGGCAACAGCCCCGTCTCCACCCTGACCCGCGCAGCAACCTCTTTCAGATACGACAGCGTCGACGCATGTCCCAGCTCAGCCAGCGCGAGACGCGCGTGTGAATACCGCGCCTCCGGTCGATCGCCAAGGGTGAACAGCGCTTCCTTACAACCCGCATTCGCACCGGCGCGTGCAATCGCAAGCACATCGTCGATGTTCAGGTACGCGCGCTCCAACGAACGAGGCGTCGTCGCGAATGTGCAGTAGTGACAAACATCCCGGCACAACCGCGTCAGCGGAATGAACACCTTCCGCGAATAGGTGATAAGCGAGCCCCACCCTGCATCTCGACGCTCCGACGCCGCGGGCGCGAGCGAGCGCCAGTCGACATCGAGCAAGGCCATCGCCTGCTCCGCCGTCGCCCGTTCCCCAATCGCAGTCACCCGCCTCACGAAAGCAAACTCGGACGAGCGACATCCCTGTGACCGATCAATTCCAGATCCTGCGGATCGTCGACGTCGAATCCCAACCCCAGTCTCCTGACGATACGAGGCGTCACGCCCATCGCCCGGGCAGCAGCGCAATGACGCTTGAAGCTGTTCTCACCGAACAGCGGCTCGACCATCCCCGCCGTGCGACACCAAAGTGCATTCGTGCCGCGACCATGCCGGTCGGGGGCGATGACAACGTCATCCCGGTCGCAAGCCATCGTCTCAACGTCTTCCGGTTGCAAGAAAGGCAGATCGCCATTGATAAGCAACAGCTCGCCGCTCGGCCGATGGATCGCAATGGCCTGCTGATACGCCGCGCGCGTGCCGAGATCCACATAGAGATCAATCGCCGTAGCACCCATCCCCCGCGCAAAACTCGCCACCTCATCGCTCGCCGTCGCGACGGCCACACTCGCAATCGACTCGGTCCGAAGCAGCGTCTTCAGCACATGTTCGGCCATCCGAAAATACAGCTCACGCCGCGACTGAGCGGTCAGCTTCGCTGACAGCCGTGTCTTCGCTCGATCCGGATGTTTCAACGCGACGATCGCCTGCGTCGCCATCAATGCGCGCCCGTCGGGACGCCCGTGATGCGAATGCCCGCGCTCGGCACTTTGTAGCGGCGATTGATGGCGATCAGCAGAGACGTGAGCCCTTCCGTCACCAGCGAGTTCTTGAGCGGGCCGCATCGCCAGCCCTGCAGCCCGGCAGCCTCAGCCAGCTCCACCGCGGTCTGCGCGGCACGCTCGTCGTCGGCGCAGATCAACACGTCACAATCGATCGCATGATCCAGATCGGCGAGATGATGGGCCGAAACATTCTGAAACGCCGACACGACCGCAACGTCCGACCCGAGCACCGCCTGCAGTCGCTCCACAGCAGATCCGCCCGGCAGTTGCGCAACCTCAACCTTCGGCGGAACCAGTGGCACAGTCACATCGATCAAGATCTTTCCCTTGAGAGCGCTCCGCACATGCAGCGCCGTGTCGAGCTGAGCAGCGAACGGCACCGCAAGCACGATTACGTCCGCTTGCTCAGCGGCGGCGAGATTGAGCGCGCCGCTGATACGAGCTATCGAATCCAACTTTTCGCGCAGGCTCGCCGCAGCCGTCTCCGCTCGCGCCAGATCTCTGCCGCCGAGAATGACGTGATAACCCGCACGCGCCCAGCGCAACGCCAGCCCTCTACCCTCGCGACCGGTGCCACCGAGCACAGCGATTGTTTTGATACGTATCGATGAGTGCACGGGTCAGTTCCGTCGGAAATGAGGCAGGATCTGCGTACCGACGAGATGCATGGCACGCGCAGGAT
Organism: Steroidobacter flavus; assembly: GCF_042651805.1. Lineage (NCBI taxonomy): Bacteria > Pseudomonadati > Pseudomonadota > Gammaproteobacteria > Steroidobacterales > Steroidobacteraceae > Steroidobacter > Steroidobacter flavus. The sequence goes on from NZ_JBHSDU010000015.1 coordinate 2,260,807, forward strand.
CGGGACCGGTCGGCGTGCCGAACGACACGTGATCCGCGCCCGCTGCAATCAGTTCTTCAACCTGCTCGATCACATCGCGCGGCGTACCGGTTAACGTGAACGCTCTGATGGCCTTCTGCGGCACCAATGCTTTTGCACGCACCAAGTCGCCACTCACGTAAGCGCGATAGGCCGCGTCGATGGCTTCTGGATCGAGGCCCGCCTCGGTCGTCATCGGCGCGAGGAACGGTTGAATCAGGGCAAGCATGCCGCGAATACAATCCTCCGCGCTCGCTCGATCTTCGGCAATCGAGGACAACGGGCCGACGATGAGTTTCACGCTCGACGGATCGCGGTCAGCCTCGATGGCACCGGCAAGCATCTCGGTTCGCAGCTTGGACAAGTAAGCGCCGCTGCCAATGCAATCCGCCTTGATGCCCGAGGCGACGCCTCCCGCCATGCGCGCCATCTGCGGTCCCCAGGTGCCGATGAAGATCGGAATGCGTCGGGGCGCGGGGAACTGAAACTTCAAATCCGCGGTGGCCTGGAAGAACTCGCCGTCGAAGTGCTCGGTCTTCGCCGCCAGCACATGTTCCATCAACAAGTACGCTTCCTTCAGCGCACGCACCGGCTTCACCGCTTTCGCGACGCCGAGCATCTGATTGAAGCCACCGCGGCCGAGCCCGCACACCATGCGCCCATTGCTGAGCTCATCCAGCGCCGCGAGATTCGCAGCGTGATAGACGGGATTCGCCACCTGCGGAGTGACGATGAACGGTCCCAACTTCACGCGCGTCGTATGCGTGGCCATCAATGTGAGGATGGGCCAGGCCGGCCGCATGATGAGATCGTCGGAAACGTGAATCTCATCGAACCCATATTGCTCGGCCTGCTGCGCGATGGGGACATAGTCCCGCATCGGCAGCGAGCCGGTCACGGTCATGCTGAACGTCGTCATTAGAAGCCGTACCGCAGGCTCAGATACCACTCGCGCGGTCGGGACACGGCCGCCTGGAAAAATCCAGTGCCAGGATTGGCGACGCCGTTGACCATGTAGGCTTCGTCAGTGAGATTGGTGCCGCCCAACGACGCTTGCCACTGCCCGCCTGGCGTCACATACGTGAGCGCGGCATTCAGCACGCCGTACGCGTCCTGCTTCAGAATCGGGCTGTTGGTGAATTCTTTGAACTGCTCGCTGCGATAGCTGTAATCCGCACGCAGCGCGAGTCGCCCCGCGACGTTGTCCATGAAGGTCACGGTCCCGCCGATGTTTGCCGTCCACTCCGGCGTATTCGGCAATTCGGCCGACTCGATGCCGGGGTAGTTCGCGCGTGCCAGCGGCGAGAAGTAGGTGTACTCGGCATCGACGTAACCGACGGACGAGTCGACGCGCAACCAATCGGTCGCGGCCAACGAGGCTTCGATCTCGAGGCCGCGAATCTCCGCTGACGCGGCGTTCGACAGCACCGGCACGAAGTTGCCGATCGGGCCGGCGCCATCCGGATCGATGTTGTAGGTGACTTGAATGTCGTCGTAATCGGTCTGGAAGGCAGCGACGTTCAAGCGCAGCCGGCGCTGGAACCATTCGCTCTTCAAGCCCACTTCATACGTGACCGCGGTTTCCGGCCCAGCATAGGAAACGATGTCGTCCGGATCGGTGCCGGCCGCCGGCAACACGGGCGGGAAGTAGCGCATCGTGAAGCCGCCACCCTTGAACCCTTTCGCATATGAAACATACGCCATCGCGTCGTTGGCGAAGACATAGTTGAGCGACGCCATCGGCGTGGTCGAATCGCTCGTGCGCTCATACCAGCCCGCGGGAAACAGCGGCGTACCGGGCGCACCGAACGCGCCGGCGACGAGATTGACAAACCCAGGAATGCGCGTCGACGAGCCTCCGTTATAACCCTGCAGCGCCTGCAGGCCCGGGTTGAACTCACGCACCTCATGCGTGTAGCGCAAGCCGCCGGTCAACGACAGCTGATCGGTCAGATCGTAAGTAACCTGACTGAACGCGGCGTAGCTGTCGTTTTCGATAGCGCCGCCCGAGAGAAACTGCACGAGCGTGATGTCCACCGGAAAGCGCTGCTCGCCTTCTTCATGGAGATAGTAAGCGCCCGCGACGAGGTGCAGCCGGTCATCGAGCAGGTCGCCCGTGAGCTGCAGTTCCTGACTGAGCTGCTTGGTGCCGATGCTCTGACCGATGGTGTCGACGTAGTACGCCGAGCCTGTCAGCTCCTGCATGATGTCGACGCTCACCCGCCGGTAAGCGGAGATCGAGCGCACGCTGAAAGCATCGAGTGTCCAGTCTAACGTTAGCGACGTGCCCCAGATATTGGCCTCGGAGAAGTTCGCCGCGTCGTTGTTGTTCGTGGTCTCGCGGGACGACAACGAACGATCGTACTGACTGTTGTAACAGAGCGGATTATTGAAGCGCGCCGCGCCGGCGCTGGGCAAGCACACGCCGCCTGGTACTCCCGCGTTGTACAAAGAAGAGAACCCGCCGTTCTCATCGGCCTTGAGCACCACCGCACCCGCCGCTTCTTCGTCGATCCGCGAGCCATCGATCGCAACCGTCGCGAGCAGATTGTCCATCAAGTCGATCTCGGCAACCAAACGGCCCGACAACTGATCTTTGTTGCCCTGTCGCTTGCCCGTGTCTCGACCGGTGACGGGAGACACACGCTTCACGTGACCGTCGCGGCTTTGATAGCTGCCGGTGAAGCGCAGTCGCAAGCTGTCATTGATGGGTGAAGACAAGCCGGTCTTCACATCGAAGCGGTCGAACGCGCCGGTGACCACTTCGCTATAGAACTCCGGCTCGGTGCTAGGGCGTCGAGACACCAGCTGAATCGCGCCACCGAGCGTGTTCTTGCCGAACAAGGTTCCCTGCGGACCGCGCAGCACCTCCAAGCGTTCGATGTCGACCGTATCGAGCAGCGAGCCGATGGACTTGCCGACATACACGCCGTCGAGATAGATGCCGACGCCGGGCTCCACAGTGAGCACGTAGTCCGTCTGACCGATGCCGCGAATCGCGATCTGCGTGGCCGCGCCACCGCCGGATTCGCTCGCGACGCTGTCGAACTGCACGTTCGGCACGTAGCCTGTGACATCGGCGGCCGACTGAATATTCCGTTCCTGCAGAGCGCGCTCGCCGAACGCACTCACCGACAGCGGCGTGGTCTGAACATTCTCCTCGCGTTTGCGAGCAGTGACAGTCAGCTCCTCCAGCACCGTATCCGAAACATCCTGCGCCCAGACCGAGCCGCCACAGCCCATTGCCACCGGCACGCAAGCCACCGCCAACCATCCATGAACCGCGCGGCGGCCCACTGTAGAAAACGTCATCATTAACCCCGTCGTTGATAGTCGAGGCCGGCACGACCGGCGGGGCGCATCTTCCCTGCGCACGCTCGCTTGCAGAAAGCCAGTTCCGGCAAGTCAGTACGGTTTCTGCAAGCCACCCGACGCATTGTGAGCCGCGACACGTTCGGCTTTTCCGACTGCTATCCAGTTCGCGCAAGTTTGTTTGCAAGGCCTGGACCGACAACGGCTCGACCCACGCGCGCCATGTACTCTCCGCCGCCACATGGCGAGCTCAAACAAATCGACGAGTCATTCCTCCAGCGCGACCGGCGCGGCGTTCAGCGTGTACGCGGGCGGTTTGATATTGGGTATGACGCTGGTGAGCGTGCCCGCGAGCAGTGCGCTGCTCAAACAGTTGCATGGCTTCAGCGATGCGCAGTACGGCGCGATCTATCTGCCGCAACTGTTGAGCGCCATCGTCGGCGGCGTGGCCGGCGGCATGCTCACAACCCTATTGGGAACCAAACGGCTGCTGGTACTGGCGCTGTTATGTTTGCTGGTGGCGCAGTTTGCTTTGGCCGCCAGCGCGACGTTACATCCAGATCTGGCGTTGGCGGCGTTGATGATCACGACCGGTTGCATCGGCTTGGGCATCGGTCTGAGCAGCGGGCCGCTCAACGCCTATCCCGTCGTTTTGTTTCCAGCAGTGAGCAACACCGCGCTCACAGCACTGCATACGATCGTGGGCGTCGGCATGATGCTCGCGCCGCTGTATTTGTCGACGTTCGCTCAGCACGACCATTGGTTGCTCGGCGTGCTCGTACTGTCCGCCGTGACGCTCATCGTCTTGCTGACCGCGCTGCTCGCCGAGTTCCCGCCCATTGCAACGAGCGAAGCAGTAACAGGCGCAACGGCAGTACGACCGGAGCGGGACGCGTTGTTCTGGATCTGCGCAGCCATCGCGGTGATCTATTCGGTCGCCGAAGGCATCTTTTCCAACTGGGCGATGTTGTTCATCCAGGAAGAGCGCGGGCTGGACGCCGCGACCGCCTCGCTTGCCCTCACTTGCTTCTGGGGCGCACTGACGAGCGGCCGACTGCTCGCTTCGTTCCTCGTCATTCGACTGCCACCGCTCGCGTTCCTGCTGGCGCTCCCGCCGCTGATGACAGCAGCCTTTTGTTTGTTGCCTCTCACAGGCAGCGCGGCCGGTCTGATCGGCGCGTTCGCATTCGCAGGGCTCGCGTGTTCAGCGTATTTCCCAATGCTGGTTGCTTATGCCGCTGGAGCATTCCCTCAGCGTGTCGCTTGGATCGCTTCGATGATGATCACCGCGCAAATGGTCGGCATCGGACTGGGCACATACACCATTGGTTTGATCAAAGGCACGGCCTCGATCACGTCCCTCTATTACGTCGCGACCGCCCTGCCGGCGGCAACGCTGATCCTCATCGCTGTGGGCCGCCATCTGGCCGCCGGCAAATCGCTCCGTGTCATCAAAACTTCGAGTGCAAGACTGTCATGAAACGACCCGTCGATGTCCTGTTCGATTCACTGGCCAGTGCCTGGAACTCACAGAACCTGGACGCGCTGTGCGCGCTGTTCACGCCCGACTGCACCTACATCGACATGGCCTTCAATGTGACTTCGCGCGGTCACGCCGGGCTGCGCGACTTCGCCCGTCACGTTTATTCCACACTGCCCAACTTCTACCTGCAGTTTCCGGTGCGTTTCGGCGCAGGCAATCAAGCAGCGTCGGAATGGATCATCACCGGCACCTGGCGCGGCGACTTCGAGGGCGCCGACTGCACCGGCCGGGCGACGCGCTTCACCGGGCTGTCGCGCTATGAACTGGTCGACAACAAGATCCGATTGAATATCGATTGCTGGGACTTTGTGGCGCTCGCCAAGGTCCTGCGCCCCGGAGCAAAGGTTGCTTTCGAGCCGGCGTGAGCCGGTTTGCGCAAGGAATCCGCTACTCCTCCTTAGAGGGCCCTTATCCCCAAAATCACGGAAGTGGTGTAGCGCGATCATGCAGTCACTCTCCCCGACCTTCAGCCGCATGTCGGCTGACGACTACTTCATTGCCCCTCAGGTCGAAACATCCGAGGGCAAGTCGTCGCGCACCGAATCCATCGATGCCCAAACGGCAGTCGCGAGTGTCAGCCGCGTTTTCTTTCCGCATCACGTCCGCCTGCATCACGAACGCCAGCTGCTGGAGTTCCGTCACAGCGCCAGCCGTCTGTCGCAGATCTCGTTCAATCAGATCACCTATGGCGGCGAGCTGGACGTGCTGGTGAACGAGCCCCGCCGCAGTCGTTTCGTGTTGGTCATTCCACTGCGCGGGACCATGCAGATGCATTCACGCGAGCGTAGTTGGGATCTCACCGCCGGCACGATGATGCTGATGAGCCCCCACGTCGGCTATCGATTCACTCACTACGAGAAAGACGCGCATCTGGCGGTGGGCATTCCTCGCCACCGCATCGAGATGTCCGATGCGACCTGTAACGAAAAACTCGCGCAAGGACTCGATCCGGTGAGCATCGATGAATCCAGCGAGAGTCTGCTCGACTACATCGGCTTCATCTGCAACGAGTTCAATCGAGGCGGCGCCCTGCTGCGCTCGGAAGGCGTGCGCGCCGGTGTGGAGAACACCTTCATCACCATGCTTCGAAGCATGCTGTTCCCGGACCGGATGTCCGGCGTTACCAAGTCGAGCATCGTGCCGGGCTTCGTTCATCGCGCCGAACGTTTCATGCAGCAGCATCTGACCGACGACATCCGGCTCGACGACATCGTCAAAGCGGCGGGCGTTCCCGCCCGGACGCTGCACTATGGATTCAAACGATTTCGCAGCAGCACGCCGATGCGCTGGTTGCGTGAGAAACGATTCGAGCAGGCCCGTCAGGATTTATTGGCGGGGGCTCGCGAGGGCGTGCAGGTGATCGACGTCGCGCATCGCTACTGGATGCATCATGGCGGGCGATTCGCGATCAACTATCACAAGCTGTTCGGCGAATCGCCCTCGGCGACGTTGCGGTCCGCGCTCAAGCAACGCTGAGCGCGGACGTTCGCTTTAGGCAGGCTCGACTTCCAGCTTGTCGACCTTGCGCCAGCCTCGCGGCAACACGGCGCCGCGCTGAGCGCGCTCGCCCTTGTATTCCTTGAGGTCGGCGTACTTGATGGTCATCTTGCGATCGCCGGAGCGGACCACCAGATTCTGCTCCGGGGTGATGACGGCGATGGCCGTCATGGTTTCGTCGCCCTTCGGGGACACACCGAAGATCTTGTTGCCCTTGCCCTTCGGCAGCTCGGGCAGATCCTTCACCGGGAACACCAGCATCTTGCCTTCGCTGCTGGTCGCGCAGATCAATGCCTTTTCATTCGCGGGCACGAGCGCCGGCGCGAGCGACTTGCTGCCCTCGGGCACCTTGAGCACGGCCTTACCGGCTTTGTTACGAGAGTGCAGCTCGCCGAGATTCACAATGAAGCCGTAGCCCGCATCGGAAGCCAGCACGCACTTTTCTTCCGCTTCGCCGATGAGCACGCCCGAGAACGTCGCACCCTCCGGCGGATCGAGGCGACCGGACAACGGCTCACCGTTACCACGCGCCGACGGCAACGAATGGGCGATCAATGTGTACGTGCGGCCCGTGCTGTCCAGGAACACCGCTTGCTGCGTGTTCTTGCCCTTCGCAGCGGCGAGGAACGCATCGCCCGTCTTGTAAGAAACCGACGTTGGATCGATTTCGTGGCCCTTCGCGGCGCGCACCCATCCACGCTCGGACAGAATCACCGTCGTCGGCTCGGTCTGCACCAGCTCGGTCTCGTCGATGGCGACCGCGGCCGCGCGTTCGACGATCTTGGTGCGACGGTCGTCGCCGAATTCCTTCGCATCCGCTTCCAGCTCGTCGCGCACCAGCTTCTTCAGCTTGGCCTTGCTGCCGAGCAGCTTGTCGAGACGGTCCTGCTCCGCCGCCAACTCGTCCTGCTCGCCGCGGATCTTCATTTCTTCCAGCTTGGCGAGGTGACGCAGGCGCGTGTCGAGAATCGCGTCGGCTTGAATCTCGGTGATCTTGAAGCGCTTCATCAAGACCGGCTTCGGCTCGTCCTCGCGACGAATGATCCGGATCACTTCATCCAGGTTCAGGAAGGCGACCAGCAAGCCTTCCAAGATATGCATGCGCGCCTTCACCTTGTCGAGGCGCCACTGCAGGCGGCGCGTGACGGTGTCGATGCGGTACTTGAGCCACTCTTCCAGCAGCTCCTTCAGCCCCATCACTCGCGGCTTGCCGTCGAGGCCGATGATGTTCAGGTTGACGCGATACGTGCGCTCGAGATCGGTGGTGGCGAACAGGTGATTCATCACCTGCACCAGGTCCACGCGATTGCTCTTCGGCACGATCACGATGCGGGTAGGATTCTCGTGGTCGGACTCGTCGCGGATGTTCTCGACCATCGGCAGTTTCTTGCCGTTGATCTGCGCGGCGACCTGCTCCTGAATCTTCGCGCCCGACACCTGATACGGCAGCGAGGTGACGACGATCTCGCCGTCCTCCAGCTCGTACGTCGCGCGTGCGCGGAAGGTACCGTTGCCGGTCTCGTAGATTTGTTTGATATCGGCCTTGGGCGAAATGATCTCGCCATAGGTCGGGAAGTCCGGGCCCTTCACGTCCTTCATCAGCTCGCGCAACGGCGTGTCCGGATCTTCGAGCAGCTTGATACAGGCGCTGACGACTTCGCGCAGATTGTGCGGCGGAATGTCGGTGGCCATGCCGACCGCGATACCGGTCGCACCGTTCAACAGAATGTTCGGCACGCGCGCGGGCAGCAGCTTCGGCTCTTCCATCGTGCCGTCGAAGTTCGGAATCCATTCCACCGTGCCCTGCCCCAGCTCGGACAGCAGCAGCTCGGAATATTTCGTCAGACGCGCTTCGGTGTAACGATAAGCGGCGAACGATTTCGGATCGTCGGGATGACCGAAATTCCCCTGTCCATCCACCAACGGATAGCGATAGGAGAAAGGTTGTGCCATCAGCACCATCGCTTCGTAGCACGCCGCGTCGCCGTGCGGATGGTACTTACCGATGACGTCGCCGATCGCGCGGGCGGCCTTCTTGTGTTTCGACGCCTGCCACGAGCCCTGCTCGCTCATGACGTAAACGATGCGCCGTTGCACCGGCTTCAAGCCGTCGCCGATGTGCGGCAGAGCGCGATCGAGGATGACGTACATCGAATAATCGAGGTACGCCTTCTCGGTGAAGGTGCGCAGCGGTTGCTGCTCGACGCCTTCGAAGTTCAAAGGAGGTTGCGTGGGCATAGATCCAGAGAATGTTTGTTAGATGGAGGCGAGGCGCGCGTGCTCAGGGGACGACTTCGGCAAGGTTGCCTTTGGTCTCGAGCCATTCGCGGCGATCGCTCGCCCGCTTCTTCGCCAGCAGCATGTCCATCGTCGCATCGGCCTCGTCCTTGGCTTCGACCGTCAGCTGCACCAGCCGGCGCGTCTCGGGCGCCATGGTCGTCTCGCGCAGTTGCAGAGCGCTCATCTCACCCAGACCTTTGAAGCGGGTGACCGTCGGCTTGCCGCGCGGATGTTCCGCCGCGAGCCGATCGAGGACGCCCTGACGCTCGGCGTCGTCGAGCGCGTAGAACACCTGCTTGCCCAGATCGATGCGATACAACGGCGGCATCGCGACGTACACGTGACCGGCCAGCACCAACGGACGGAAATGACGGAGGAACAGCGCGCACAACAGCGTGGCGATGTGCTGACCGTCGGAGTCGGCGTCCGCGAGGATACAAACCTTGTGATAGCGCAGACCGTCGAGCTTGTCCGAGCCCGGATCGACGCCGAGCGCGATGGCAATGTGGTGCACTTCCTGAGAGGACAGCACTTCGCTGGCGTCGACTTCCCAAGTGTTCAGGATCTTGCCGCGCAAGGGCATGACGGCCTGGAACTCACGATCGCGCGCCTGCTTGGCCGAGCCACCGGCGGAATCACCTTCGACCAGGAACAACTCGCCGCGCTCAGGCTGCTCGGATGAGCAGTCGGACAGCTTGCCAGGCAACGCCGGGCCGGAGGTCAACCGTTTGCGAGTGACGGCTTTGGACGCTTTCAACCGGGTCTGCGCGCTCTGGATCGCCAGCTGCGCAATCTTCTCGCCCGACTCCGGATGCTGGTTCAGCCAATGACCGAACTGATCCTTGACGATGCCTGATACGAAAGCGGCCGCTTCGCGCGACGACAGACGCTCTTTGGTCTGGCCGGCGAACTGCGCCTCTTTCATCTTCATCGACAGCACGTAGGTGACGCCGTCCCAGACGTCTTCGGGCGCCAGCTTCAGGCCCTTGGGCAACAAGTTACGAAACTCGCAGAACTCGCGAATGGCGTCGGTGAGACCGACGCGCAAACCATTGACGTGCGTGCCGCCTTGCTCGGTCGGAATCAGGTTGACGTAGCTTTCTTCGATGCGCGGACCGTCATCGACGCGCCAGGCCAGCGCCCAATCGACGGCTTCCTTCTCGCCTTCGATGGCGCCCGTGAACAGTTCCTGCGGCAGCCACTCGCCCTCCCCGAGCGATCCGGTCAGGTACTCCTGCAGACCGCCGGAGTACTGCCACTCTTCCTTCTCGCCGCCTTCGACTTCCAACGTGACATGCAGGCCGGGGCACAACACCGCCTTGGCCTTGAGCACATGCTTCAGCTTCGGCACCGAGAAGGTCGCCGAGTCGAAATAGCTCGCGTCCGGCCAGAAGCGCACGCGCGTGCCGGTATTGCGGCCGCCGACATCGCCAATGACTTTGAGCTTGGAGGTCGCTTTACCGGAGGCAAAGCCGATGTGGTACTCCTTGCCGCCGCGCTTGACGAAGGTGTCCAGCTTCTTGGACAGCGCGTTCACGACCGACACACCGACGCCGTGCAGGCCGCCGGCGAACTTGTAGTTCTTGTCGTCGAACTTACCGCCGGCGTGGAGCTTGGTCAGGATCAGCTCGACGCCGCTGACCTTCTCCTTGGGATGGATATCCACCGGCATGCCGCGACCGTCGTCGGCGACTTCGAGCGAGCCGTCCTTGTACACCTTCACGTCGATACGTTTGGCGTGCCCGGACATGGCCTCGTCGACGGAGTTGTCGATGACTTCGTGGGCTAGATGGTTGGGGCGACTCGTATCCGTATACATGCCGGGACGCCGGCGCACGGGGTCGAGACCGCTGAGAACTTCAATGTCGGACGCGTTATACGATTGTGCCATCGGGTAACGAGCTGATTTCGTTAGGGGCGGAAATTGAGGCGGCGGATCATAGCACGCAGGGTCGGCTGTACATCCCCCCAGGATTTTCCGCCGGCCCCCGACGTCGCCCGCGACCGACGCCTCAGCCCAGGTCTTTAGCCAACGAATCCCGCTGCGGCTGCGACAGCTGCACCTCGTAGCGATAACTCGGATGATCGATACCGACCTTGATCGCGCCCCCCGCCTTCACCCTGGACGCCATCTCCGCACTCAACTCGAAGCGCAGGAAGTGCACCGAGGACGTCTTCTCCTCGTTCTCCCGCTCCAAGTCCTCATCCGCAATGGCAAATGATCGCTCCAGCCCCTCCACCTGAACCCAGCAGCGATCTTCCACGCCCTTGAGCCCGGCCAGCCGCTGCTTGCGCTCGTCCGGATCGGGAAACTCGATCAGAAACGTCACTTTCCAATTGGAGCCGTCCGGAATCAGCGGGTTATATGCATCGAGCTCATCCTGAATGCCGGCCGACTCGAAGATGCGCTCGACTCGGAGCATCTCCTGCACCTGATACTGGATCGTGAGCCGGTCCTCGAACGCCCAGGTCACATTCGGCCCGATCGGAATCAGGCGATTGCGCTTGTGCTCGAGCACCTTGGCTCGAAACTCCTTCCTCGCCGTCGAGTACTGCTCCAAGCTCATCAAATCCGCGCGAGCCAATCGACCGCGCTGAACGGAATCAGATCCCATAGGCCCTCCGCAATAGAGTGAGGGGATGCACTGGCGGCGCGGCCGTGCCGGTGTCGGCCCCGGTGAGGCCGGACTCGATCTGGTGGCCGGCCATCGGACAGTCGCTGGAGTAGTAGTCGGCGCCCGCGTCGTTGACGCGGCGGATGACCGGCTTGCCGATTTTCATCGACACCTCCCGATATTCCTTCTTCACCCCATAGGTTCCGTTGTGCCCGGAGCAACGCTCAATCGCATCGACCTCCGTCTCCGGCACCAGCATCAGCACATCTCTCGTCTTCAAACCCAGATTCTGCACGCGCAAGTGACAGGGCACGTGATAACTGATCTTGCCCAGTCGATGCGGGAAGTCGGTGTTCAGCAGGTTCTCTTTGTAACGCGCCCACAAGTATTCGAACGGATCGAACATCGCGTCGCGCACCTTGATGACCTGCGGATCGTCAGGGAACATCAGCGGCAGCTCCTGCTTGAACATCAGCGTGCAGGAAGGCACCGGCGTGACGATGTCCCAGCCTTCGTCCACGAGTTTAGCCAGTTCCGGAATGTTCTCGTTTTTCAGCTGTTCTATTGCTTTCAGATCGCCGAGCTCGAGCTTCGGCATGCCACAGCACTTCTCGCGGCCTGCGATCCTCACCGGGATGCCGTTGTGCTCGAAGATCGCGGTGAGATCTTCGCCGAGCTGCGGCTCGTTGCGATTGCCGTAGCACGTCGCAAACAACACCACTTTGCCACGAGTGTCGCCCGCGGGTTTCGCATCGAACGTCGGATGTTCGTTTCTTGCGTGCCGCTTGCGATACGTGTTGCTGTGATATTCCGGTACCGGCGCTTTCGGATGCACGCCGAGCGTCTTATCCAGCATCTTGCGACCGAACTCGGTCTTGTTGATGGCGTTGACCGCTTCGGCGACCACCGGAATGCCGGCGATGCTGCCGACCAGATCGGTGGCGCTGAGAATCTTGTCTCGCGTCGTGATCGGCTTCGCCCCCTCGGGAGCATTGTTGAACTTGAATGCCTTGGCTCGAAGCATCAAGTGCGGGAAGTCGACGTTCCAGGGATGCGGCGGCACGTACGGACACTTGGTCATGTAGCACATGTCGCAGAGATAACAGTGGTCGACGACGTCCCAGTAGACCTTCTTGTCGACGCCATCCACTTCGCCGGTCGAGGATTCATCGACCGCGTCGAACAGCGTCGGAAATGAGTTGCACAGGCTGAAGCAGCGGCGACAGCCGTGGCAGATATCGAAGACGCGCTCGAGCTCTTTGAACAGCGACGCTTCGTTGCCGTACTCCGGATCTTTCCACGCGATCGGATGACGGGTCGGCGCTTCGAGGCTGCCCTCGCGGGCTACTTTTTGTTCGGACACGCAGTTACCTGGCGAATGGCTGGGACTGAGTGAAGCAAATGAAACGGGAGAAACACGCGAGCCGTAAAGCCAACGGCCGGCAGAGATCTCCCTGCCGGCCGGCTTTTCATTGACCGCGAGCGCGCACGATGAACGGCGCGAGCGGAATAATTACAGCGTATCGAGCGCCTTCTGGAAGCGATTGGCATGCGAGCGCTCGGCCTTGGCCAGCGTCTCGAACCAGTCGGCGATTTCCTCGAAGCCCTCGTCGCGAGCCTGCTTGGCCATGCCCGGGTACATGTCGGTGTACTCGTGCGTCTCGCCAGCGATGGCCGCCTTCAAATTCGCCCCGGTCGGGCCGATCGGCAGGCCCGTCGCCGGATCGCCCACAGCCTCCAGGTATTCCAGATGTCCGTGTGCGTGGCCGGTTTCACCCTCGGCCGTCGAGCGGAACACCGCGGCGACATCGTTGAAACCTTCGACGTCCGCCTTGGCTGCGAAATAAAGATAACGACGGTTGGCCTGGGATTCGCCCGCAAAGGCGTCCTTCAAATTCTTTTCGGTACTCGACCCTTTCAGACTCTTCATTGCAGCTCACCTCGATTGCCGGCGGGTAGGAAGTGGCAAAAACACTCACCATTAGACATAGTCTAATCGAGCAAGAATCTAGTCCTGGCCGCGCGCGGAGTCAACGGCGGGAGACAGTAACTGTCGCTGCCGACCGAGAAGCTATAAGCTTGCCGCGCCGCCAATGACGCCCACGCCCATCGTGACCAGCAAAACCCCTTCCACCGAACCCGCGGAGACGACTGCGGACTTCGAACGATCGCTCGCCGAGCTCGAAGCCATCGTCGACAAGCTCGAGCATGGCGATCTGTCGCTGGACGACTCGCTGCGCCACTTTGAGCGCGGCGTGCAGTTGACGCGCTCCTGTCAGAGTGCGCTCAAGCAGGCCGAACAGAAAGTAGAAATTCTCCTTCGTCGCAGCGGCGCCGAGGGCGATTTCGCAGCGGCCCCGTTCGACGCCGATACGGACGACGAGCGTTAACCGCATGGCGGTCCATTCCAGCGTCGTCCAGCCCTCGCCCGTCGCGGGCCGGCATCCGGACTTTGCGGCTCAGCTCAAGCAATGGCAGGCCCGCATCGAGCGCGAGCTCCTGGCGCGGCTGCCTTCCCCCGAGATTCAACCGCAACGACTGCACGAAGCCATTCGCTATAGCGTACTCGGCGGCGGTAAGCGCGTACGCCCGGCGCTCGTTTATGCGACCGGCGCGGCCCTCGGCATTCCCGAATCAATCCTCGATGGCGCGGCGTGCGCGGTCGAGTTGATTCACGCGTATTCGCTGGTGCATGACGACCTGCCGGCCATGGACAACGACGATCTGCGCCGCGGGCTGCCGACCTGTCACAAGAAGTTCGATGAAGCGACCGCGATTCTGGTCGGCGATTCGTTGCAATGTCTGGCGTTCGAACTGCTCGCCGACGGGCCGGGATTGCCGTCCCAACCAAGCGTGCGACTCAAGCTCGTTCAGTTGCTCGCGGTCGCCAGTGGCACGAGCGGCATGGCCGGCGGACAGGCGCTCGATCTCGCCGCCATCGGTCGCAAGCTCTCGTTGGCTGAAGTCGAAGAGATGCATGTTCGCAAGACCGGCGCGCTCATTCATGCATGCGTGATGATGGCCGGCGCCTGCGCTCCGCAACCTTCCGAGAGCGTCACGCGTGTATTGGATGAATATGCTCGCGCCATCGGACTCGCATTTCAGATTCAGGATGACTTGCTGGATGTCGAAGGCGATGTCGCGGTCATCGGTAAAGCCACGGGCGCGGATAAAGCGCTCGATAAACCCACCTATCCTTCCGTCGCCGGCATCGAGCCGTCGCGCCAGCGCATGCACGAGCTACATACTCGCGCCCTGGCGGCGCTCGCCAAGCTGGATGCAGCGGGCCTGCAGAGCGCGCCATTGGCCGCGATGTCGGATTGGCTGGTTCTGCGGAAATACTGATCTTGGGCGCCAGAATTCATCCCGTGCCTGCCCCGACTGCGCCAGCAATCACCCGCCTGGTTTCCTGTAGAATTCACCGGACATGAATTCCGCCACGCCTCATCCGTTGTTGGCTGCGCTCAACTCACCTGCCGACCTGCGCAAGCTCCCGGCCAGCGAGTTACCGCAAGTCACCTCGGAACTGCGCCAGTACCTGATCGACACCGTCAGCCAGATGGGCGGCCATTTCGCCGCCGGCCTCGGCACGGTCGAGCTCACGGTCGCTTTGCATTATGTCTTCGATACTCCTCACGACCGGCTGGTGTGGGATGTGGGACATCAGGCGTATCCACATAAGGTGCTGACCGGTCGTCGCGATCAGCTGCACACCATCAAACAAAAGGATGGTCTCGCGCCGTTTCCAACGCGCAGCGAAAGCGAATACGACACGTTTGGCGTCGGTCATTCCAGCACTTCGATCAGTGCCGCGCTCGGCATGGCCATCGGTGCCGCCGCCAAGAAGGAAGATCGTCGCGTCGTGGCCGTGATCGGCGATGGCGCGATGAGCGCCGGCATGGCGTTCGAAGCGCTGAATCACGCCGGCAGCCTCGATGTCGACATGCTCGTGATCCTCAACGACAACGACATGTCGATCTCGGAGAACGTCGGTGCGTTCTCGAATTACTTCGCACGTGTCCTGTCCGGCAAGTTGTATGCAACGCTGCGTGAAGGCAGCAAGAAAGTGCTGAGCCGCATGCCCACGGTGTGGGAGCTGGCGCGCCGTTCCGAAGAGCACATGAAAGGCATGGTGCTGCCCGGGACGATCTTCGAGGAAATGGGCTTCAACTACATCGGGCCCATCGACGGTCACGATGTGAATGCACTGGTTGCGACCCTGCGAAATCTGCGCGATCTGAAAGGCCCGCAGTTCCTGCATGTGATCACGCGCAAGGGTAAGGGCTATGCGCCGGCCGAAGCCGATCCGATCAAGTGGCACGGCCCGGGCCCGTTCGATCCCAAGAGCGGCGTGATCTTCAAAGAGAAGGCCAGCGGCCCGAGCTACTCTCAAGTGTTCGGCCAGTGGATGTGCGACATGGCGGCGGCCGACCCGAAAGTGGTCGCGATCACGCCGGCGATGCGCGAAGGCTCCGGGCTGGTCGAATATTCCAAACGTTTCGCCTCTCGTTACTTCGACGTGGCGATTGCCGAACAACATGCGGTGACCTTGGCGGCCGGCATGGCGTGCGAAGGGTTGCGGCCGGTGGTCGCGATCTATTCGACGTTTCTGCAGCGTGCGTACGATCAATTGATTCACGACGTCGCGATTCAGAATTTGCCCGTGACGTTTGCGATCGATCGCGCCGGCCTGGTCGGCGGCGACGGCGCGACTCACCAGGGCAGTTACGACCTGTCGTTCATGCGCTGTATTCCGAATCTGCTCGTGATGGCGCCGGCCGACGAGAACGAGTGCCGTCAGATGCTGTACACGGCGGTTCAATCCAACGTGCCCGCAGCCGTGCGTTACCCGCGCGGCCAAGGCCCGGGCACCGCCATCGAATCGACCATGCGCGCCCTGCCCATCGGCAAGGCGCAGATCCGGCGCGAGGGCCGTTGCGGGCTGGCGATCTTCGCCGTCGGCGCGATGGTCCCGCTGTGCGAACGGATCGCCGAGAAAATCGACGCGACCGTCGTGAACCTGCGCTTCATCAAGCCGCTGGATGAGGAGCTGATCGTGCGCGTGGCGGCCAATCACCGCGCCCTCGTGACGGTTGAGGAGAATGTGGTGGCGGGCGGCGCCGGCTCGGCCATCGCCGAGTGCCTGGCCGCGCACGGTCATATTCCACCGACCCTGAACCTGGGCATCCCCGACCGCTTCATGGAACACGGCTCCCGCGAGGACTGCCTGGCAGCCGCCGGGCTGGACCTGGCGTCGCTGGAGTCGGCCATTACCCGGTGGTGGCAGGGCGAGAAGCGCCTGGCCGTCGGCTGAGTCGGTCGAAATACCTCACTTTTTGGGCATTTGAGTATTTCCAGGGCGGGGGAACGGCCTTCCCGCCCCTTGATCTATACTGCGCTCGACCAAATCGATAGCAGTCTTAGGCCGGCGCCCCGGCCCGGTCCGGAAATCCTGTATGTCGACATTGCCGAAAAGCGTCGCCTCCCCGCCCCCGACCTCCATCGAGGACGTCCAGGCACGCGCCGATTCCCGCCGCATTCCGATCAACAAGGTCGGCATCAAGGACGTGTATCACCCCGTGCGGGTGAAAGATCGCTCCAGCGGCGAGCAGCACACCATCGCCAACTTCAACATGTACGTGGCCCTGCCCCACAACTTCAAGGGCACGCACATGTCACGCTTCGTCGAGCTGCTTCACGGTAACGAGCGCGAGATCTCCGTCGAATCGTTCCGGGACATCCTCGCGCAGATGACTGAGAAGCTGAATGCGCAGACCGGTCACATCGAAATGGCGTTTCCGTTCTTCGTGATGAAGAAGGCGCCGGTGTCCGGCGTCGAGAGCTTGATGAACTATCAAGCCTCGCTGATCGGCGAGCTTCACAACGGCGTGTCCGAGCTGTGGCTCAAGGTCGTGGTCGCGGCGACCAGCCTGTGCCCTTGCTCCAAGGACATTTCCAAGTACGGCGCCCACAACCAGCGCTCCCACATCACCATCAAGGCCAAGGTCGATGGTCACATGTGGCTGGAAGAACTGATCGACATCGCCGAGTCGGAAGCCTCCTGCGAGGTCTACGGCATCCTCAAACGCGCCGACGAAAAACACGTCACCGAGCGCGCCTACGAGAACCCCAAGTTCGTCGAAGACATCGTCCGCGATGTGGCCGTACGAATGAACAACGAGGATCGCGTTCGCGCCTACGTCGTCGAAGCGGAGAACTTCGAGTCCATCCATAACCACTCGGCGTACGCGCTGATTGAGAAGGATAAGGACGAGGTCGTCGGCAGCTAACTCGGTTCAAAGCGATTTGATGCGCGCCCTCAGAATCGACGCGCTGCCCGCCAGGCCATTTCGTTCATAACCGACGATCATCTCTTCGGCCGTTCGCGGCGGATTTGTCAGCCTGCGTCGAATTCTACGGACGGCCTCGCAAACAACCTCGGCGTTCAGATCGAGCAGATGCGCAATGAATGCATCCGGATGAATGGCGCAAACTCCATACGGACGCAGCGCCTCCTTCGGAAAGTGCCTGAGATTGAAAGTGACGATTTCCTGAGCGCCGCAGTGAATCGCCGCGGCGAGTACGTGACGATCATCGGGATCGGGTAACGCTGAAAGCCCAGCCTCAAGCGACTCGAACCCTGTCACCAGACAATCCAGCACGGCAGCGTTCATAAGCTGAGCGACTCGTTCGAGCCGAGCACGATCAAGATCGGGCCTCTCACGACTCACCGCAGCGATCCATTCGGAGTGGATTCGATCCGTCCACTTCGCTCGCACCAATCCCGTTCTCGCAATCTCCACCGTCAGATCGCGAATCGATGCGGGATAGAGTACGCAGGCATCGTAAACGACCGTGAAGCTCGCCAAGCACTCCCCTCAAGTTTGTTAGTCGAGCTTCATGTCCTGGGACAGCGAAGCCAGCTCGCGCAATGCTGCCTCACTCTCGGAATCTCTCTGCCTCTTATAAGTCATCAAATCAGAGAATCTAACGCGCCGATGCGTGCCCACTTTGTGATAGGGCAGCTGTCCGCTCTCGAGCAGGCCCACTAAAAACGGGCGCGAGACATTCAGAAGATCCGCCGCCTCCTGTGTCGTCAATTCCGCGTGGTACGGCATGAGTGTCACGGCGTTACCCTTCGCGAGTTCCGCCAGTAGCGCACCCAGCAGCCGCACGGCTGCCGCGGGCAGGACTACCGGCTCGTCAGGCGCGCTCTCGAAGCGCACGACACAAGTTTCCCCTTGGCTCGCGCCGATCACACGGAACAGCCGACGACTGGCATCCGCGGCAAGAGCGGACACTTCTTCGGTGGGCTGCACTGGCTCAGCAAGTACGGCGGACATGGCATCTCCCGAGATCGGACAGCCCCAGGGTACACAAACGAAATAATCGAAACAATAGTCGAAACTATCAAAACCAATCTAGATGCTTGTAAATAATTAACTTACAAGGCAATACGTTGTTAATGGGAGGGAAGCCCCTCCTCGCCCATGAACTGCCAGAGAGCCCTTGATGGATATCTCGCCCCTCCAGACCCGGCTTCCCGCCATCCGCAAGTGGATCGATACCACTGTCGAGGAGCATCGGCCCGCGGCGCGGCCGCTGGCGTCGTTTGGGTTCGCGAGGCTCGGGCATTACTTTGATGCGGCGACGCTCAAGCGGGTCTCGGTGATCGAGGTCGATGTGGTACCGAAGCCGCCGCTGGCGGCGCTGGGGCTGCATCAGTTCGCCGATTTCGAACAGCTAAACGGCGCCGGGCTGACCTACGGGGATGTGTATTTCGTGGTCAAGGCGCGGGCGAACGATGAGTCGTTGCACTTTCACGAGCTGGTGCACACGATCCAGTGGCACAACCTCGGCGTCGATCGATTCATCCTCGCCTATGCGCTCGGACATCTCGCCGGGGGCGGATATGAGAACAATCCGCTGGAAGAAATAGCGCACACGCTCGAAGGGATCTTTACGAAGGAGCCCCGACTGTTTCGGGTGGAGCCGATCGTTATCCAACACCTGGAGCGCGTCGTGCCGGCGTTGATGGAAGCCGCCGGCTTGTAATTTAGCTGGCGCTCTGCAGTCGGCTGATCAAGCTACGCAGGAACACCTTGTTGAAACGCAGCTGGCACGCCGCTGAACTCTGCTCCAGCAACGTCGAGCTCACCTTCATCAACGTCACGCCCGTCAGCGCTTTGATGGTCGCGAGACGCTTCGCACCGCGAACGTAGCTGGTCTCACCGAAGCAATCGCCCGCTTCCAGTTGACCAACCACATTGCCCGCGCGCATCACCGCAACGCTGCCCGACACGATGACGTAGAAGCGATCGTCCATCTCGCCTTCTTTGACGATCTCTTCACCCTGATCGTAGTCCTGCCACGTGCTCGCACGCAGCACCTCAAGAATCTCCGACTGCGAGAAGTCATGGAAGAACTTGAGCGTGCGCAGAATCGAAAACTGTTCCTGACGATCGAGCTTCGACGTCCCATCGCGCAGGACCTGGTGAACGCGCGTGAGATCAGCCGCCAGTTCCAGGCCGTTGCGATAACGCTTGGCTGGATCCTTCTGCAGCGCCTTGGCGATCGCCGTCTCCAGCACTTCTGGAATATCCGGGCGCAATGCATGGATCGGCTGCGCGGTGGCATACACGATCTGATGCAACAGTTTGGATAGATTGCCGCCGCGGAACGGACGGAAGCCGGTCAACATTTCGTACAGCACCGCACCGAGCGAATAAAGATCGGATCGGTTGGTGATCTCGAGCGACTGCACCTGCTCGGGCGACATATACGACGGGCTGCCCGCGATGCCTTCGATGCGCGAAATATCCGAATCAGCGACCAGCGCGATACCGAAGTCGATGATGCGCACGTCGTTCGCCTGCGTGAGCATGATGTTCGACGGCTTGATGTCGCGATGAATGACGCCGCGGCTGTGCGCGTAGTGCAGCGCCTTGGCGCACTTGTACATGATCTCCACCACGTCATCGACGGGCAGCAGATTGTCCGGTTTGCAGTAAGCCGACAGCGTGCGGGCGCCGTGCACGTGCTCGGTGACGATGTAGTAGTGACCGTTTTCCTCGCCGGCGTCGAAGATCGGCAGGATGTTCGGATGTTGAAGCATACCGACCATGTGCGCTTCGGAAAGGAACATCTTGCGCGTGACCCGGGCGCGGTCTTCGTCGTGCGACTCGAGGTTGTAGACCTTGATCGCGACGTCTCGCCGGTAGTACGGATCGTGAGAAAGATATACGACGCCGGTGCTGCCGCGACCGACTTCTTTGACGATGACATATTTCCCGATCTTCTCGGGAATGCGCTGTTCGCGTGTGGCGTTGCGCTGTGCCATCAGACCGCCCATCTCACTGCTCGGGCTCACTTCGGGCTCACTGGACTAGAAGAGGTGTCGTACCGCGAACAAAACCGCTGCCGCGAAAATGCCCGCAATAACGTCATCAAGCATAATTCCCAGCCCCCCGGAGAGACTGTGATCAGCCACACGGATCGGCCAGGGCTTCCAGATATCGAACAACCGAAACAAAGCAAAACCGGCGACTACCGAGTAAAGATTGGCAGGCACCGTCAACAGGGTGACGGCGAGGCCGGTGATCTCATCCCATACGATACCAGGATGATCGTGCACGCCGAGCCGCTTCGCGCTCTCGCCGCACACGTAGATGCCGAAGATAGCGGCCAGGACGGCGAAAGCTAGATGCACGGCAAAGCCGAACTGCATCACAAAAAGCACGATTGGGATTGCGATCAAGGTGCCGAACGTGCCCGGCGCCCAGGGACTCAGGCCGCTGCCGAAGCCGAAGGCGACCAGATGCACGGGGTCGCGCATCAGCGCGGGGTCCGCGCTCCATTTCATGGCTTTGATCATTTATTGGCCCGCCGCGAAATGATCGTAACCGGCACGTTTGATCCTGAACGGCTGACCGTTCCGCAGGCACACCACATCCGTATCCGCCGTAATGACGCCGATTTGCGTCACCCGTTGCTGAAGCTGCAACGAGCTCACCACCGCGGCAGCACGATCGGCCGGCAAGGTGAACAACAGCTCATAGTCGTCGCCACCGGCGAGCGCGTACTGCAATCCATCGTCTGCTTCGAACAGCTCGCGCATGGCGGCGGACTCAGGCAACAAATCGACATTCAGCTGCGCGCCGACACCGCTCGCCGCACACAGTTTCTTCAGATCCGTCAGCAGACCATCGGAAACATCCATGGCTGCTGTGGCTACCGTTCGCAACTGTCGGCCCAGTTCGATTCGCGGCCGCGGCCGAAGGAAACGATGCGTGAGAAAGGCAGCAGGCTCGCCGCCCAGGATACGTCGCTGAATCACCGCCAGACCGGCGGCCGCCTCGCCTGGAATGCCAGAGACAAATAACAAATCGCCCGGCTTGGCGCCCGAACGCGTGAGCCACGCATCGGACTCAACCCAGCCCGCGATTTGCACCGTGATCACCAGCGGCCCGCGCACCGTATCGCCCCCGACGAGCGCGACGTTGTATTCATCCGCCAGCTCGAACAGCCCGCTCGCAAAGCCATCGAGCCATTGCTCGTTCGCGCGCGACAGCGAGAGAGACAAAGTCATCCAGGCAGGCTCAGCGCCCATGGCGGCGAGGTCGCTGAGATTCACCGCGAGGGCGCGATAGCCGATGTCAGCCGCATCGGTCTCGACAGGAAAATGAACGCCCTCGACGACGGTGTCCATCGCGACCACGAGCTTGCGGCCCGCGTGCGTATCGAGCACAGCCGCATCGTCGCCGACGCCGAGCAATACATCACCCCGCCCGCTCTGACGAGCGAAATACCGGGCGATGATGTCGAACTCTCCCATGCTCCCCACCCAATCCCTACTCTTCAACTACATCAGCTGCGCTCAGCGAAGCATTTCGATCAGTTGCAGACTAGCCGAAGTCAGGGAAGTCGACGAATCCGAGCTTCCGTAGGCTCATGAGGAAAGAGTAGCCTCAGTTCGTAACGGCGGCTATTGCCGTTCGGCGGCGCGAAGCTCGCGAGCGGCCCGGTCGAGCACGGCGTTGATGTACTTGTGCGCGTCGGTGGCGCCGAAGCGCTTGCACAGATCGACGCCCTCGTTGATCACGACCCGATAAGGAATATCGAGACGATTCTTCAGCTCGTACATGCCGACCATCAGGATCGCGGCCTCGACCGGATCGAGCTGCTCCAGCGGACGATCGACGAACGGCTTCAGCGCCGTGGTGATCTCGTCATGGCGCTCGATGACCTGGGTCAGCAGCTCGACGAAATGATCCTCGTCGACGCCCGCCGAGTCGTCGCTCTCCAGATACTGCTGCTTGATCTCGACCGCCGTCTGTTGCGTCAACTGCCATTGATACAACGCCTGCATCGCCAGCTTGCGCGCGAGCGAGCGTGCGCGAGAGCCGGTGCCACGGGGGATTTCTTTGGGAGCCTCGTCAGTCATCAAGCTTCGATCTTACGCAACAGATTGGCGAGCTCGATCGCAGTCACCGCTGCATCGCTACCTTTGTTCCCTGCCTTGGTGCCCGCGCGCTCGATCGCCTGTTCGATAGTGTCCGTCGTGAGCACGCCGAACGAGACCGGAACGCCGGTGTCGTTGGCGACCCGACCGAGGCCGCCGGCGCATTCGCCTGCGACATAATCGAAATGCGCGGTGGCGCCCTTGATCACCGCGCCGAGCGCGATGATGGCGTCATAGCGCTTGCTCAGCGCCAGCTTGCGGGCCACGACCGGCAGGTCGAACGCGCCAGGGGCGCGCACGATTTCGATCTGCTTGTCGCTGGCGCCATGCCGGCGCAACGAGTCGACCGCGCCCTTCACCAGCTGATCGACGATGAACTCATTGAAGCGCGACGCCAGGATGGCAAACCGCAGCTCGCGACATTGCAGGTCGCCTTCGAGGGTCTTGATGGAATCCATGGGAATAAGCAGGCAATAGCCGCGGGACGGGGGGCGAAGTATACGGAAATAGGCCACCCGGGCCTAGGACGCCCCTGGCCCCTCTTTCCGCAAGCCGCGCCGCCTGAGCTCAGCCGTGCACGTACTCGACCACTTCCAGGTCGAAGCCCGACAGGCCCTGCATCTGCTTGGGCGCCGACAGCACCCGCATCCGGCTCACGCCCAGATCGCGCAGGATCTGCGCACCAATGCCGTAGGTTCGGAGCACTTCCGGACCGACCCGGCGCGGTGCCTGGGCCGCTTCCGTCTGGGTGATGGCCTGCACGGCATCCATCAGATCGCGCGGCGTCTCGTCGGGCCGCAGGATCACGATCACACCGTTGCCTTCTTTGGCCACGCGCGCCATGGCCGAGCGCAGCGGCCAGCCGAGCGCGGGCTCGTGGATGCCGACCACATCGCCCAGCGTGTTCTTCAAATGCACGCGCACCAGCGGCGGCTTGTCGTTGGACAACTCACCTGCCACCAGCGCCAGGTGCACGGTGCGATTCACATGATCTTCGTAGCAGAACATCCGGAACGCGCCGAACTCGGTCTGCACCTGCTGCTCGGAGATGCGCTCCACCGAACGTTCCTTGTCCAGGCGATAACGGATCAGGTCGGCGATGGTGCCGATCTTGAGGTTGTGCTGTTTGGCGAACTTCTCCAGGTCCGGCCGGCGCGCCATGGTGCCGTCGTCATTCAAGATCTCGACAATGGCGGCCGCCGGCTCGACCCCGGCCAGACGCGTCAGGTCACAACCCGCTTCGGTGTGACCGGCGCGCGTGAGCACTCCGCCGAGCTGCGCCATGATCGGAAAGATGTGACCGGGCTGACGCAGATCTTCCGGCTTCGCGTCTTTACGCACGGCCGCGCGAATCGTCGCGGCCCGATCGTGGGCCGAGATACCGGTCGTCACGCCTTCCGCCGCTTCGATGGACAAGGTGAAGTTGGTGCGATGGTCGATGTGAGTCTCGCTCACCATCAACGGCAGGCGCAGTTGTTTGCAACGCTCGCGAGTCAAGGTGAGGCAGATCAGGCCGCGCGCATAGCGCACCATGAAGTTCACATCCTCGGGACGGACGAACTCGCCCGCCATCACCAGGTCGCCTTCGTTCTCACGATCCTCATCGTCCATGATGATGACCATCTTGCCGGCGCGGATGTCGGCGAGAATCTCATCGATAGAGTTCAGCTTCATGCGAGTCTCGACCTATCAAATCAAAGGGGGGCGTTCAGTCGTTCGAGGTAGCGCGCGATGATATCCACCTCGAAGTTCACGCGCGTGCCGACGCGGTACTCGTTCAAGGTGGTGACTTCGAGCGTATGAGGAATCAGGTTGACGGAGAATTTCGCGCCGTCCACGTCGTTCACGGTGAGGCTCACACCGTCGATACAAACAGAGCCCTTGCGAGCGATGTATTTAGCGAGCGGTGCCGGCACTTCGAACTGCACGCGGATCGAGCGCGCATCGTTGACTCGCTCGGTGACGGTCGCGATGCCATCGACGTGGCCGGTGACATAGTGACCGCCGAGCGGCTGACCGGCACACAATGCTTTTTCCAGATTGAGCTTCTGGCCGGCGCGCCATTGGCCGAGCGTGGTCACGTTCAATGTTTCCAACGAGGCGTCCGCGGCGAAGGCGTCGCCTTCGATGCGAGTCACGGTCAGACAGCAGCCGCCGCAGCTGATGCTGTCGCCGAGGGCGACGGTTTTCAAATCGAGCCCAGGCGCGCCGATCAGCAACTCAACATCTCCGCCCCGCGAGGTGACGGCGCGGACTTCGCCAACCGATTGAACGATGCCAGTAAACATTTCGACCCTATCGCACGATACGAACACAACCATCGAAAAACGCGAATGACCTGGGGTCCTCGCGCTTCACCGTAGACTGGACAAATCTGGCGAGGATTTCGAGCCGGGCGCTGATAAAAAAAGACTATGAGGCGTCCCGGCGCCGCAGAATCAATCGCACGTCGTCACCGATCCGGTCGACGGCGTGCATTGTATAGCGTTGGGCCTGATCCAGCGCCTGCAATGCAGGCAGATTCGCCATGGTCCGCGCGTCCGGCCCGAGCAGCACCGGCGCGACGTAGGCGATTATCTCGTCCGCCAGACCCAGCTCGATGATTCGCCCGACCAGCGTCGGCCCCGCTTCGACCAGCACGTCGTTGCACATCCGTCGCCCCAATTCGTCCATCACGAACCCGAGGTCGATGCGACCGTCCGCATCCACCGCCGCCACAACCACTTCTGCGCCCACCGCGCGCAACTGATCAGCCGCGCTCGCCGGACCGCCTTCGGCCGCGCCTGCGCTCCGCGCGGCGCTGACTTCAGATATGGCTTGGCTGCTCGGCGGCGCGCCTGGCGCAGCCGCCGGCGTCGGGCCGGCAACTCCCAGGCTGTTTGATGGGACATTCAACGCCGCAGCGGTAAACACAATCGTTTGCCCCGCCAACTTCAGCATCGCCGCGCTGGGCGGCATGCGCAGCTTGCTATCGAGCACAACTCTCAGAGGCTGGCGGCCGAGCATATCGATCGACGGGTCGCGGACATTCAACTGCGGATCATCCGCCAGCACCGTATCAATGCCCGTCATCACCGCGCTCATCCTCGATCGCAGACGCTGCACGTCCTCGCGAGCGGCCGCGCCAGTAATCCATTTGCTCTGGCCGTTCGCGAGCGCAATCCGCCCATCCAGGCTGATCGCGGTTTTCACAATCACACGCGGCCGCCCAGTAACCATTCGTTTCTCGAAGCCGAGATTCAGCTCACCACACGCAGCGGCCAGCAATCCAACTTGCACTTCAACACCCGCGGCCTCGAGCTGACGCACGCCATCGCCACTGACTTTGGGATTTGCATCGAGCACACCAATCACAACTCGACGAACACCAGCCCGAATCAACGCATCCGTGCACGGCGGCGTGCGCCCCTGATAGGAATGCGGCTCGAGCGTGACATAGACCGTCGCGCCCTGGGTCTGCGCGCCCGCAGCTTGCAAAGCCAAAGGCTCCGCGTGTGGCTCGCCCCACTTGCGATGCCAGCCCTCGCCGACGATCTGCTCGCCTTGAGTAACGATGCAACCGACGCAGGGATTGGGCTGAGTGGTGTGACGACCGAGCGCAGCGAGCTCAACAGCCCGCAGCATCATTCGCTCGTCGAAAGCAGAGAACACGGCTATTTCTTCTTGGCGTCGCCGCCGGTCCACAACGGCAACTGCCCTTCGGTATCGCGAACTTTCGCCCGCATGCGCTCGATCTCTTCGCGAAACGCATCCACGTCTTGAAAGCTGCGATACACGGAAGCGAAGCGCACGTAGGCGACTTCATCCAGCGAGTGCAGCTCTTCCATGGCCATCTCACCGACCTGTCGCGCAGCCACTTCACGCTCGCCGAGCGCACGCAGCTTGTGACAGATGTGCACGACGGCAGCATCCAGCGCCTCGCTCGACACCGGCCGCTTTTCCAA
This sequence comes from Steroidobacter flavus, assembly GCF_042651805.1. Lineage (NCBI taxonomy): Bacteria > Pseudomonadati > Pseudomonadota > Gammaproteobacteria > Steroidobacterales > Steroidobacteraceae > Steroidobacter > Steroidobacter flavus. Next base: position 2,287,477 of record NZ_JBHSDU010000015.1, read on the forward strand.
GGCCTTGAGCAGACTGTTGCGCAGCTTCTGCTCGTCGAAAGGCGCGCGACTACCGTCGCTCTTGATGATGCGAGGCATGACCAGCTCGGCGGTCTCGAAGGTCGTGAAGCGCTCGCCGCACTTCAAACATTCGCGGCGGCGGCGAATTTGCTGTCCTTCGCCCGCCAGCCGCGAATCGATGACCTTTGTTTCTTCGTGATTACAGAACGGACAATGCATGGCTGATTAAAACTCGGGATCGGGCATCCTGCCACGACCCTCGTGCGAGCCGGCAAAAGGCGCGACTTTTGCCGCTCGCTCGCCGCCTGTGGCGGCGGGATACTTCCATGTATCCAGGGTAGTCCGCTTTGAGCTCACATCGACCTATCGCGCGTAGACCGGGAACTTACGGCAGATCTCTTCCACCTTGGCCCGCGTCCGGTTGACCGCCGCCTCACCGCCATTCTCGTCGAGAATGTCGGCGATCCAGTTCGCCACCTCGGTCACTTCCGCTTCCTTGAAGCCGCGAGTGGTCGAGGCCGGCGTGCCGATGCGCAGACCGCTGGTGACAAACGGCGAGCGAGGATCGTTCGGCACGGCGTTCTTGTTCACGGTGATGTGAGCACGACCCAGCGCCGCGTCCGCATCCTTACCCGTGATGTCACGGCCGATCAGATCCAGCAGGAACAGATGATTGTCCGTGCCGCCGGACACGACCTTGTAGTTGCGCTTGATGAAAGCGGCAGCCATGGCACGCGCGTTGGCGACGACCTGCTTCTGATAAGTCACGAACTCAGGCTGCAGCGCCTCGAGCAGCGCCACCGCCTTGGCGGCGATCACGTGCATCAGCGGGCCGCCCTGCGTGCCCGGGAACACCAGCGAGTTGAGCTTCTTCTGAATCTCTTCGTTCTCACGCGCCAGGATCAGGCCGCCACGCGGGCCGCGCAGCGTCTTGTGCGTCGTCGTGGTCGTCACGTCCGCGATGCCCACCGGGCTCGGATACACGCCGGCCGCGACCAGGCCCGCCACATGCGCCATATCGACCAGGAAATACGCGCCGACGCTATCGGCGATCTTGCGGAAACGTTCCCAATCGATGACGCGCGAGTACGCCGAGAACCCGGCGATGACCAGACGCGGACGATGTTCCTGCGCCAGACGCTCGGCCTGGTCGTAGTCGATTTCGCCGGTCGCCGGATTCAGGCCGTACTGCACGGCTTTGAACAGCTTGCCCGAGAAATTCACCTTGGCGCCGTGCGTCAGGTGACCGCCATGATCCAGGCTCATGCCCATGATGGTGTCGCCCGGATTGATCAGCGCCAGATAGGCGGCGGCATTGGCCTGCGAGCCGGAGTGCGGCTGCACGTTGGCATAGGCGGCGCCGAACAGTTTCTTGGCGCGATCGATGGCCAGCTGCTCGGCCACGTCGACGTGCTCGCAACCGCCGTAATAACGCTTACCCGGATAGCCTTCGGCGTACTTGTTCGTCAGCACCGAGCCCTGGGCTTCGAGCACGCGCGGGCTGGCGTAGTTTTCCGACGCGATCAGCTCGATGTGGGCTTCCTGACGGGCACGCTCAGCGTCGAGCGCGACCTGCAACTCCGGGTCGAAACCGGCAATGTTGGCGTTGGCGGGGAACATGGATACCTCGGCAGTGGGGGCGCCGATTGTACGGGAAAGCGGCTGTTCTGTCGGGATAACAGGCCCTCAATCGCCGTACGGCTCGGACGAGACATCGCCGCAGCTCCGTTCCGAGCCGTACGGCTCGGACGAGATATCGCCTGCAGCTCCGTTCCGAGCCGTACGGCGATTGAGGGCCTCCGGAACTTAGGACGCTTCCCGGTGCGCCAGTTCCCGCTGCTCCTCAGCATCCAGGAAGGACTCGACCACGCGGGTCCAGGCCCGGGCCAGATTGCGGCGGTTATAGCCCCCGCCGCCCATGGCCACCACGCGGCCATGGCCGAGCTGGTCGGCGATAGCGCACAGCCGGGCCGCCGCATGGGCATGCGCCGACTCGCTGAAGCGCAGATGGGTAATTGGATCTCCTGACAGGCTATCCGCGCCGCACTGGAGCAGGATGAACTCGGGCTGGCCGGCCAGCAGATACTCTTCGATGCGAGCCCAGGCCTGGTGATATTCGTCGTCGTCCGCGCCCGGCGGCAGCGGAATATTGAGCTTGGTGCCACGCGCCGGCCCGGCCCCGGTCTCGTTCGCATGGCCGGTGCCGGGATAGAGATAGCGGCCGTCCTCGTGCATGTCGGCGAACAGCAGATCCGCATCGTCCTCGAACGCATAGAAGACGCCGTCGCCGTGATGGGCGTCGATGTCCACGTACGCGACGCGCTTCAGCTGATGCCGTTGCCGTAAATAATGGACAGCGATGCCGCAGTCATTGAACACGCAGAATCCGGCAGCCCGCTCGGGCGCCGCGTGATGCAGACCGGCGATGGGAATGAAGGCCCGCCGCGCTTTGCCGCTCATGACGGCTTCGACCGCCGTCAATGTGCCGCCGACCACATGGCTGGCCGCCTCGAAAACGCCGCGGAATGCCGGGGTATCGCCGGCATCCAGATAACCGTGGCCGGTGACGGATCGATCGCGCACCAGGTCCACATAGGCCGGCGCATGAAACCATTCGAGCTCTTCGCGGGTGGCAGGCCGGGCGCTGCCACGAAGCACTCGTCCGTCCATGCCGCACTCGTGCAACTCACGCATGAACGCTTCGTGCCGATCGGTCCCGAACGGGTGGCCGTCGCCGAATCCATAGCGGGCGATTTCGTCGCCGGAGACGAGCAGGACGCTGCGGCTGGACTCAGTCACGGCGAAGACTCCCGGCTACGAACATCGATGCCACGCAAAGAGACGGATGCCGCACTGTACCCGGAACGTGAGGGCAAATCACTGCTTCGGCGGCTTGGTTCTTCTGATCGCGGCCTGCATCAGCACGATGGCGGTAATGGGCGCGGTCACCACCACGAACAGGGTAATCAACAGTTCATGAATGACCGGCCGGTGCGCCACCGCTGAAGCGATCAGCATCGACGCCACCAGCACGCAGCCCACGCCGAGCGTGTTGCCCATGGAAACGCTGTGAATGCGCATGAAGAAGTTCGGCAGCCGTAACAGGCCAATCGAGCCCACGAGCGTCAGCAACCCGCCGACGATCAGCAGCAGCGTGGCCGGCAATGCGACCCAGGCTGGAATATCCGGCATCATGGCTCGATCACCTCGCCTCGATAGAGAAACATCGCCAACGACGCCGAGCCGACGAACCCGAACAGCGCAATCAGCATGGCGACCTCGAAGTGCACCGCCGAGGTCCAGCGCACACCGAACAACAGCAGCGTCAACATGCCGTTGATATAAAGCGTGTCGAGCGCGAGCACTCGATCCTGCGCGGTCGGCCCTCGCATCATGGCGATTGCGGCATTCACCATCGCCAGCGCGAAACACAACTGCGCGAACCACACCGCCGCGTGCAGTACTGTGTTCATTCGAAGATCTCCCGAAGCGGCCGCTCATAGCGCTGTTTGATCGTGCGAATCCACTCCTCCGGATCCTGCAGATCCAGTACGTGCAATCTCAGCATCGATGAGTCATCGGCCAGCCCCGACCAGACAGTGCCCGGCGTCGCTGTCACGATCATCGCGAGCACGGCCAGCCCGTGCGGATCGCGCATATCCAGCGGAATGTCGAGAAAGCCGCTTCTCACTTCGCGCCCGCCCGTCAGCCCGAGCACGATGCGCCCCACGGCGAGATTGGATTTGACGATGTCCACCAGCACCTTGAACACCAATCCGAACGCAACGTGCACACGCCCGAGACGCGGCCGGACCGGCCGCAGCTTCTGAAAGCTCAGCACCATGCCGAAGCCCACCACCAGGCCGAGCACGACGTTGCCCAAGCTCAGCGTCTCGGTGAGCACCAGCCACAGCACCGTCAGACCCAGCGGCAACAACACGGGGATGCGCATCATGGCAGCACCTCTCGGGTCGGCAGAACCGCGCGAATATAAGCGTTCGGCTCATGCAGCCATTCCGCCGCGAGATCGAGATAGGACATCACGGGGCCGGCCATGACGGTCATCGCGACGCATATCAGGATCAGGAACGCGACCGGCATGGCCTCGATGAAGCGCAATCGCGGAGTCGTGGCTGCCGTCGACCAGAAGCTGCGCATGCCGCGCTTGGTCAAGGCAAACAATCCGGCGAAGCCGGCCGCGAGCAAAGAAACAATCAACAACCAGGCATCCAGGGACGATTGCTCCATGGCCGCGCCGAGCAACGCCGAGATCATCGAGAACTTCGCGATGAACCCCACCAGCGGCGGCAGACCGGTCGTGAGAATCGTGCAACTCACAAACGCCATGCCGAGAAACGCCAGCGCCGCCGGAATCGCAACGCCGACTTCGTCGAGTTCGTTGTCGCCTACTTCATGCGGATCGCCCGCCATGAAGGCCGTGTACGTCGTCGGCTGCGGCGCCATCGTCTCGGTGACGGCATTGACGCGCAGTCGCTCGCTCATGCCGGCGATCAGAAAGAACGCCGTGCCCGCCGGCACCGATGCAATCAGATACAACAGCACAGGCGCGACCGCCGTCGTCACGCCGAGCGCGACCACCGCAAGCAACGTCCCGGAAGAAACAATCACCGAGAACGCGACCAGACGCGTCAGCTGTTTCGCCGCCAGCATGCCGACGATGCCGAACCACATCGTCGCGACCGTCCCGTAGAACAACCAGGGCCCGGCAAAGGGCGCCGGCGTCTCAGGAACGGACAGCAGCGAGCCCATACGTAACAGCGAATACACTCCGACCTTGGTCATGATCGCGAACATCGCCGCGACCGGCGGGCTGGCAGCGGTATAGGTCGTGGGCAGCCAGAAGTTGAGCGGCCAGATGCCGGCCTTGATCAGAAACGCGATGCCGAGAATGCCGACGCCCGCTTCGAACAAGCTGCGATCGCCGGGCGCCATGGCGGCCCATTGCACGCCGAGATCCGCCATGTTCAACGTGCCGGCGACACCGTAGATCAATGCCACGCCGATGAGGAATATCAGCGAGCCCGTCAGGTTCACCGCGACGTAGTGCAAGCCGGCTCTCACGCGCACGACATTCGAGCCGTGCAACAGCAGACCGTATGAAGCCGACAGTAGGATCTCGAAGAACACAAACAGGTTGAACAGATCGCCGGTGAGAAATGCGCCGTTCAAGCCCATGAACAGGAACTGCAGCATCGAGTGGTAATGCACCCCGATACGATCCCAACCCGCCAGCGAATAGACGTGCACGGCCAACGCGATGATCGCGTTCAGCGCCAGCATCAACGCCGATAATCGGTCGACGACCAGCACGATGCCGTACGGCGCCACCCAGCCGCCCAGCGCGTACACCTCGACGCCGTGCTCGAGCAATCCAGGCTGCGGATAGATCAGCCGATACAACAGGTACGCGGCAATCGCGACTTGAGCCAGCGTCGTGAGCAACGCAATCGACGACCGTAGCAACGTGCGAGTCTGAGGCAGGAACAGCAGCAGCGCGCCGCTGATGAGCGGCAACACGATGGGCAGGACGGGCAGATGTCGCAGCAGCGTGCTCATTCGCCCTTCTCCACGCCGTCGACGTGGTCGGTGCCGGTGAAGCCGCGCGAGGCGATCAACATCACCAGGAACAACGCCGTGGTCGCGAACCCGATGACGATGGCGGTCAACACCAGCGCTTGCGGGATGGGATCGTCATACAGCGACGCGTCGGCCACCACGTTGGGATCGATCAGCGGCGGCCGGTCGAGCGTCAGCCGTCCCATCGCGAAAATAAACAAGTTGGTCGCATAGGACAGCAGCGCGAGACCGAGAATCACCTGGAAGGTACGCGGCCGTAGCAGCAGCCACACGCCGCAAGCGAAGAAGATTCCAATGGCGAGGGAATAAATCAGCTCCATCAGCGAACCATCCTAATGCTGGTCATTTCCTCGGCCTCGGCCGCGCGGCGATGACTGCGCAGCGACTGATGCGCCAACGCAATCAACATGAGAGTCGTCGTGCCCACGACGAGCAGATACACGCCGAGATCGAATACCAACACGCTCGACAGATGCAGCTTGCCCAACAACGGCAGCTTGGGTTCCCAAACAATCGCAGACATGAACGGCAACGAAGCGAACCACGCGAGGCAGCCGGCGCCGGCCGCGCACAGCAAGCCGCCGGCGATCCAGTACTGCGGATGAATGCGCAGACGCGACTCCACCCACAACGTGCCGTTGACCAGGTACTGCGCAATGAATCCCGTCGCCATCACCAGACCGCCGACGAATCCGCCGCCGGGTGCGTTGTGACCTCGTAACAGAAAGAACACCGACACCACGCCGGCCATCGGTAACAACAATCGCCCGATGATCGCCGGCACCAGCATCACGCCCTTCGGCACAGGATCGCGCGGATCGGGCAGCTCGCGCGCCGGATCGCGTTTATCCGCTGACGTCGTCACGACCTCCGGCGCCGGTCGGAATCGGCGTAACAACTTATAGATCGTCAGCGCGACGATGCCGAGCACCGTGATCTCGCCGAACGTATCGAAGCCACGGAAATCGACCAGGATCACGTTGACGATGTTGTGCCCACCGCCGCCCGGCAACGTGTTTTTCACGATGAAATCGCGAATGCCCGGGCCCGCCGGCTTGGTGAGCACCACGTAAGCCAGCACAGCCATGCCGATGCCCGCAACGATGGCCAGAGTGGCATCGCGAACGCGACGCGCTCGTGCACGCACTGAGTCCCGATTCTGCAACTCCAGCGGCATTCGTTTCGGCATCCAGCGCAATCCGAGCAGCAACAATACGGTCGTCACGACTTCGACGCTCACTTGGGTCAGCGCCAGATCGGGCGCGGAGAACCACGCGAACGTGAGCGATGTGACCAGACCGGCGCAGCCGACCATGATCAATGCCGCGAGCCGATGGAACTTCGCCTGTAACGCCGCGCCGACCGCACACGCGGCGCCGACCAACCACAACAATGCGAAGGCCGGATCGATCTGCGTCAAGGCAGTGGTGGCATCGAAGCTTAATTGTCCCACCGTGGCGACCATCGCCGCGGCGATGACGGCGACCACGATCAATGCCAGCTGGGTCTGCAATCGCGTGGACGAGATGGCACGCACCAACATGCCCGCGGCGCGGATCATGCGGATCTGCACAATCGTAAATGCGCGCTTGCCATCGAAGCGGCGGAACAGCGGCGCCAACACACCTTCCGGATGACCGAGACGCGTCAGCCACGCGTGAATCGCCAAGCCGCCCATGAAGGCCGCCGCGCTCATCAGCAACGGTGTATTCAAGCCATGCCATACCTTGAGGCTGTACGCCGGCATGCGGCCATCGCTCAGAATCGCGCGAGTCGCAAGATCCAGCACCGGACCGATCGTGCGCGCGGGCAACATACCCACCAACAAACACAGCAACACCAGCGTCGCGCTGGGCAGGAGCATCCAACGCGTCGGCTCATGCGGTGTGCGAGGCAACTCTCCCGGCGCCGTGCCGAAGAACACCTGCCGAATGAAGCGGGCCGAGTACGCGACGCTGAACATGCCGGCCAGCGTCGCGGTCGCCGGCAACGTGATCCGCAACCACAAAGCTTCGCCTGCGAAGATGGTTTCCGCGAAGAACATTTCTTTCGACAGGAACCCGTTCAACAGCGGCACGCCCGCCATCGCAGCGGCAGCCACCATCGCGAGCGTCGCGGTAATCGGCATCGCGTGATACAGACCGCCGAGGCGTTTCAAATCGCGCGTGCCGGTCTCGTGATCCACGATGCCCGCCGCCATGAACAGCGACGCCTTGAAGGTCGCGTGGTTGAGCATGTGGAACACGGCCGCGACCAGCGCGAGCGTGCTGTTCATGCCCAGCAGCAGCGTGATGAGCCCGAGGTGACTGATCGTGGAGTACGCCAGCACGCCCTTCATATCGCGCTGGAAAGTCGCGGCGTATGCGCCGACCAGTAGCGATGCCAAGCCGGCACTGCAGACGATGGCAAACCAAAGATCGGTGCCCGACAGGATCGGCCACAGCCGGGCCAGCAGAAACACACCGGCTTTGACCATGGTCGCCGAGTGCAGGTACGCCGACACCGGCGTCGGCGCCGCCATCGCGCGCGGCAGCCAGAAGTGGAATGGAAACTGCGCGCTCTTGGTGAAAGCCCCGAGCAACGCCAGCGACAAGATCCACGGGTAAAGCTCATGCGCACGAACAGCATCAGCCGCCGCGATCACACGATCCAGGTCATAACTGCCCGCGATGTGACCCAACATCAGAACGGCAGCCAACAGGCACATGCCACCGGCCGCTGTCACGGTCAGCGCCATGCGCGCTCCGGCTCTCGCGTCGGTGCGGTGATACCAGTAAGCAATCAGCACGAACGAGGTGAAGCTGGTCAGTTCCCAGAACATCACCAGCTGGATCAGGTTGCCCGACAACACCACGCCGAGCATCGAGCCCATGAAGGCCAGCAGGAACGAGAAGAAGCGTGGCACCGGATCGGCGGGCGACATGTAGTAGCGCGCATAGACCACCACCAATGCGCCAATGACGGTCACCATCATGGCGAACATCCATGCGAAGCCGTCGAGGCGCAGCCCGAAGGTCAGTCCATATTGGGGCAGCCAGTCCACCGCGACCTGCACGACACGCCCCGCGACCATGTCCGGGTAGAACGTCGCCAGTATCGCCGCGCAGGAAATCGCGACCGCGCCCGCGAGCCAGGCTTCCACATTACGGGCGTTGGCCCGCAGGAGCGCCGCGCCCAGGGCGCCGACGAAGGGTAAGATCAATACGAGGTACAGCGTCATCGGGCCCAATGCTGCACGACTCTGCTCGATGTCGGTAGCCGCTTGGCGACAGTAGGTACGGTTTACCAGCTCGCTAAGCCGCAAATCCCTCGATACGCTGTATCATTCCGCCCCCTTTGCGCGCATTCGGCGCTCCGAGCCAGAGAGCTTATGGCCCAATTCATCTACACCATGAACCGCGTCTCCAAGGTGGTGCCGCCCAAGCGCATCATCCTGCGAGACATCTCCCTGTCCTTCTTTCCCGGCGCCAAGATCGGCGTGCTGGGCTTGAACGGCTCGGGTAAATCCTCGCTCCTGCGCATCATGGCGGGCGAAGACAAGGAGATCGACGGCGAGGCGCGCCCGCAGCCCGGCATCAAGATCGGCTTCTTGAAGCAGGAGCCGGGCCTGGATCCGAACAAGGACGTGCGCGGCAACGTGCTCGAAGGCGTCGGCGATGTGCAGTCGCTGATCGATCGCTTCAACGCGGTCAGCGACAAGTTCGCCGATCCGGAGCTGGATCCGGATGAAATGAACAAGCTGCTCGAAGAGCAGGCCAAGCTGCAGGACGCCATCGACGCCAAGGGCGGCTGGGAGCTGGAGCGCACGCTCGAAGTCGCCGCCGACGCCTTGCGTCTGCCGCCCTGGGACGCGGATGTGACCAAGATCTCCGGCGGCGAGCGCCGTCGCGTAGCGCTGTGCCGTCTGCTGCTGTCGAAGCCCGACATGCTGTTGCTCGACGAGCCCACCAACCACCTCGACGCCGAATCGGTGGCGTGGCTGGAACGTTTCCTCGAGCAGTATCCCGGCACCGTCATCGCGGTGACCCACGATCGTTACTTCCTCGACAACGTCGCCGGCTGGATCCTGGAACTGGACCGCGGCCACGGCATTCCCTGGCAGGGCAACTACTCCTCCTGGCTCGACCAGAAAGAGAAGCGCCTGGCCATGGAAGAGAAACAACAGGAAGGTCTGCGCAAGACCCTCGAGCGCGAATTGGAATGGGTGCGCTCGAATCCGAAGGCGCGTCAGGCCAAGAGCAAGGCCCGCATGCAGCGCTACGAGGAGCTGGCCTCGCAGGAATTCCAGAAGCGCAACGAAACCAACGAAATCTACATTCCGCCCGGCCCGCGCCTGGGCGAGCTGGTGATCGAAGCGAAGGGCTTGAAGAAAGGCTTCGGCGACCGCCTGCTGTTCGACAATCTGAGCTTCAACCTGCCGGCCGGCGGCATCGTCGGTGTGATCGGCCCGAACGGCGCCGGTAAGACCACCATGTTCCGCATGCTCACCGGCCAGGAAAAACCGGATGCCGGCGAGATCCGAATTGGTCCCTCAGTGCAGCTGGCCTACGTCGATCAATCGCGGCAGTCGCTCACCGACAGCAACACCGTATGGCAGGAGATCTCCGGCGGGCTCGACATGATCAGGGTCGGCAACTACGAAACCGCGTCGCGCGGCTACGTCGGTCGCTTCAACTTCCGTGGCACTCAGCAACAGCAGTTGATCGGCGAGCTGTCGGGCGGCGAGCGCAATCGCGTGCATCTGGCGAAGGTGCTCAAGAGCGGCGGCAACGTGCTGATGCTCGACGAGCCCACCAACGACCTGGACGTGGAAACGTTGCGTGCGCTGGAAGAAGCGCTGCTCGGCTTCCCGGGCTGCGCCATCGTGATCTCGCACGATCGCTGGTTCCTGGACCGTATCGCCACCCACATCCTGGCCTTCGAAGGCAACTCCGAAGTGGTCTGGTTCGAAGGCAATTACGCGGAATACGTCGAAGATTTCAAACGCCGTAAAGGCGACGATGCGGCCACCCCGCACCGTATTCGTTACAAGAAACTCGACGCGTGAGGCAGCTCGAATGATGGCAATGACAAGGATGGCGGCATCGTGATCTCGAACGCAGTCATTCTGATCATTGCCATCTTCGGATTGTTGCTGCTGATACTGGCGTGTCAGCGGCTATTCCGCGCCCGCTTCCTCGCCGCGGGCGGCAGCGCCTTCACCGGCTCGTTATTCCTCGCCGTCGCGGCGTTGTTGTTCGTGGTTTCGTTGAATCTGCGCACCTACGCGCAACTGACGCTCGAGCGGCCCGTTGCGGAAATCGTGTTCGAGCAGCGCGGGCCGCAGACCTTCAACGCCACGCTCACGCAAGTGCCGAACGGCGAAATCCAGATGTTTGTTTTGTCGGGCGACGAGTGGCAGCTCGACGCCCGCGTGCTGAAGTGGAAAGGCTGGGCGAACCTGTTCGGTCTCGACGCGCAGTATCGACTGGAGCGCGTCAGCGGCCGCTATCGCGACATCGCGCAAGAGCGCACCGCCGAGCGCACCGTGTATCCACTGGCCGAGAATCCCGGGCTGGATCTGTGGCAGCTCACACTGGACAAGCCCGATCGCCTGCCCTTCGTCGACGCCGTCTACGGCAACGCCGCCTATATGCCAATGTCGGACGGTGCGCGTTACGAAGTCACGATCTCACAAACCGGATTGATCGCCCGGCCCGTGAATGCGGCTGCTCAACAAGCCGCCGGCAGCTGGAAATAAAACACTTCAGTGGAACAGCTTGCCTAACGACGAGAGCGCAGAACCCATATCGTTCTGCGAGGGCAGCTGACCATTAGGACTGAGCTTGTCGACAACTTGCGGCAGCAAGCCTGCGAGCGCGTTCGACGCTTCCGATTCGCTCACCCCGGCTCGTACGCCCAAGTCGGCGACATTGCCCGCACCGAGCACCTGTTTCACTTGATCGCCCGAGATGGGCATGTTCTGACCGGTACCGACCCAGGACTGAAGCACGTTGCCGAGTCCGGCGTTCTGAAATCCATTGGCGAGATTAGTCAGCGCGCCTGGCTGACTGAGCATGGAAAGCACTTGAGGCAACAGCGCCGCGACGAGACCGCCGCCAGCCGCCTTACTACCCGATTGACCCTGTCCGAGCGCTCCACCGAGCGCACCGCTGATTTGATCGAGCAATCCCATGGCGAATCCTCCGAGGCAATGAAGCGCGGAGTTATGCGCGCTTCACCAGCGGGTCGGGATACGCAAATGGTGGTCCGCGAATTCACACGGACCGTCTGGGATCAGCCCACCCAAACCCGCGCATTCCGGAAGATTCGCATCCACGGGCTGTCTTCAGCCCAGCCGTCAGGGTGCCACGAGTTCTGGAACGTGCGATACACGCGCTCCGGATGCGGCATCAGCAACGTGACGCGACCGTCCGGTGTCGTGATGCCCGTGAGACCGCGCGGCGAGCCGTTCGGGTTTGCGGGATAACGTTCCGTCGCGTTGCCCTGATTGTCGACGAAGCGCAGCGACATCAGATTCGAGCCGATCAGCGCGTCGATGTTGCCGCGGCCTGCGAAGTCCGCGTAACCCTCACCGTGTGCGACGGCGATCGGCATGCGCGAGCCTTCCATGCCGGCGAAGAACAACGACGGCGACTTCACCACTTCGACGAGGCTCAAGCGACCTTCGAACTGCTCGGAGCGATTGCGCACGAACTTCGGCCAGTTTTCCGTGCCCGGAATCAGCTCGCGCAGCGCCGCCATCATCTGACAGCCGTTGCACACACCGAGTGAGAACGTCTCCGGCCGATAGAAGAACTTGGTGAACGAGTCGCGCAGCTGCGAATGGAACAGAATCGATTTCGCCCAGCCCTCGCCGGCACCGAGCACGTCGCCGTATGAGAAGCCTCCGCAGATGACCATGCCGCGGAAATCGTTCAGATCGAAACGACCCGCGACCAGATCGGTCATGTGAACGTCGAACGGCGCGAAGCCGGCGCGATGGAACGCAGCGGCCATCTCCACGTGACTGTTCACGCCCTGCTCGCGCAGAATCGCCACTTTCGGCCGCGCACCCTTCGCGATGAAGGGCGCGGCGATGTCCTGATTCAGATCGAAGCTGAGCTTGACGTTCAACCCCGGGTTGTTCGGGTCGGTGACCGTCTCGAACTGTTCCTGCGCGCCTCGCGGGTTATCGCGAAGCTGCGTCATGCGGAAGCTGGTCTCCGACCACGCGCGATGCAGATCGGTACGCGACTCGTCCAGCAAGCCTTCGCCGCCAGAACGAATGCGAACGCGATCTTCTTTCGTCACCTTGCCAATGACCCGACTCAGGGTCGCGAGGCCATGACGATCCAACACGCTCAGCACAGACTTCACATCGGCCGTGCGAACCTGCAGCACCGCGCCCAGCTCTTCGCTGAAAGCGGCCGCGACGCAATCGCGGACATCGACACCGAGATCGACATCGACGCCGCAGTGACCGGCGAACGCCATCTCGGCGAGCGTTGCAAACAAGCCGCCATCCGAACGATCGTGATACGCGACGATGGAACCCGCCGCGCGCAGCTCAACGATGGCCGCGAAGAAATTCGCGAGCACTTTCGGATCGTCGCAATCCGGCGCCTCGTGACCGAGCTTGCCGAACACCTGCGCGAGACACGAGCCGCCGAGTCGATCGCGCCCCGCGCCCAGATCGATCAAGACGAGCGAGCTGTCGAGCTCCGGCCGCAGTTGCGGAGTGAGCGTGCGACTGACATCGCGAACCGGCGCGAATGCCGAAACGATTAACGACAGCGGCGCGACCATGCGGCGAGGACCTTGATCGCCCTGCCAGGTCGTCTTCATCGACAACGAATCCTTACCCACGGGAATCGTGATTCCCAACGCCGGGCAGAACTCTTCACCGACGGCCTTCACCGTCGCATACAGATCCGCGTCTTCACCGGGCTCGCCGCACGCAGCCATCCAGTTGGCGGACAAGCGGACCTGATCGAGCGCGGCCACGTCAGCGGCAGCAATATTTGTAACAGCCTCGCCTACCGCCATGCGGCCGGAAGCGGGAGCATTTAGCAGCGCAAGCGGCGTGCGCTCGCCCATCGACATCGCTTCACCGGTCGCCGACGTGTAATCGCTGATGGTCACGGCAACGTCGCTGACCGGCACCTGCCACGGCCCGACCATCGGGTCGCGACTGATCATGCCGCCGACCGTGCGGTCGCCGATCGTAATGAGGAATGTTTTATCCGCGATCGCCGGGAAGCGCAGCAGCCGATAGGCGGCATCGCGCACGTCGAGCTTCGCGCCCGCGAAATCATCGCCGAGCGGCGCCAAACGTTTTACATCGCGAGTCATCTTCGGCGGATTGCCGAGCATGACGTTGAGCGGCAGATCCACCGGCGGATCTTTCAACAAGGGATCGCCGACCTTCAGCCAGCCATCGTCGGTGATATCGCCGACCACCGAGAACGGGCAGCGCTCGCGCTCGCACAGCTCGGAGAAGCGTTTGACGTCCTTCGCGTCGATCAGCAGCACGTAGCGCTCTTGCGCCTCGTTACACCAGATCTCGACCGGCGACATGCCGGGCTCGACGGAAGGAACGGTGCGCAGATCGATGCGTCCGCCGCGGCCTTCAGTGTGCGCGATCGACTCGGGGATGGCGTTGGAAATACCGCCCGCGCCGACGTCGTGAATCAGCAGGATGGGATTGTCCTTGCCCATCGCCCAGCACTGGTCGATGACTTCCTGCGCGCGTCGCTGAATCTCAGGATTGCCTCGCTGCACGGACGCGAAATCCAGATCTTCCGTGCTCGCGCCGCTGCCGACCGACGAAGCCGCGCCGCCGCCCAAACCGATCAGCATCGCCGGGCCGCCGAGCACGACGATCTTCGCGCCCGGAGGAATGTCCGACTTCTCGACGTGCATGCGACGGACATTGCCGACGCCGCCCGCGATCATGATGGGCTTGTGATAACCGCGCAGCGTGGCGCGCGAGCCCGACTTCTCAGCTTCCAACTCGAACGTGCGGAAGTAACCGAGAATGTTGGGGCGACCGAATTCGTTGTTGAAGGCCGCGGCCCCCAGCGGGCCCTCGACCATGATGTCGAGTGCCGACGCGATCCGACCCGGCTTGCCGAAATCTTTCTCCCACGGCTGTTCGAAGCCGGGAATGCGCAAGTGCGAGACGGAGAAGCCCGCGAGACCCGCTTTCGGCTTGCCGCCGCGACCGGTCGCGCCTTCGTCACGAATCTCACCGCCCGAGCCCGTCGCCGCGCCGGGGAACGGCGAGATCGCGGTCGGATGGTTGTGAGTCTCCACCTTCATCAGGATGTCGATGGGCTCGTCGTTGAACGCGTACGTATGCTGATTCACATCGGCGAACCAGCGACGGCCGAGCGGACCTTCGATCACGGCCGCGTTGTCGCGATACGCGGACAGCACGCCCCGCGAATTCTTCGCGTACGTGTTCTTGATCATGGCGAACAACGACTTCGGCTGACGCTCGCCGTCGATGATCCAGTCCGCGTTGAAGATCTTGTGCCGGCAGTGCTCGGAGTTCGCCTGCGCGAACATCATCAATTCGACATCGGTCGGATCGCGGCCGAGCTTCTTGAAGTTGTCGGCGAGATAGTCAATCTCGTCCGTCGACAGCGCCAGGCCGAGCGATTCGTTCGCTTCCACCAACGCCTCGCGGCCCCGAGCCAGCAGTGCCACCGTGTTCAGGCGACGCGGCGCCTGATGATCGAACAATTGAGCCGCATCGTCGTAGGAAAACACGGCAGCTTCGGTCATCCGATCGTGCAGCGCCGGCGCCATGGCTTCGAGGTCGGCCTGCGACAGCGGCTTGGAGCCGCGGATGAAATAAGCGATGCCGCGCTCGATGCGCTCGACGGCCTGCAAGCCGCAGACCTGCGCGATATCGGTGGCTTTGCTGGACCAGGGCGAGATCGTGCCCGGCCGCGGGATGATGACGATGAGCTGGTCGGACGCGGCCGGCGCCGAGCTCGGCTGCGCCGGCCCGTAGGTCAGCAGCGCCTCCAGGACGCGCCGTTCGTCAGCGGTAAGCTCCCGTGGCGCTTGAACAAAATGCGTAAAGCGCGTGGTCAGGGACTCGACCGCGGGGACGCGCGATCGAAGGGCGGCAAGCAGGCGGGCAGTGCGAAAATCAGAAAGTGCAGGCGCGCCAGACAGTGTCAGCATGCGGTGCGGAAGGGGCAGCGGAACGGGCGCGAATCATACCGGAATTCGCTGTCTACTTCTTGTCGCCAGGCGTGTACACCGGCATCGGGAACGGGGTGACATTCGAGCCCTCGAACGAGCTGATCTTGCTCACGCCCTGCTGCCGCACCTCGTCGATGCGCAGCACCGAATGCATGGGCAAATAGGTGCGTTTTACGCCGTCGAATTCGGCTTTCACCTTTTCTTCCGTAGGGTCGACCACTACGGCTGAACGCTCGCCGAACACCAGTTCCTCGACTTCCACGAAGCCGAACAACGAGCCGTGACTCACCTTGCGGGCATAGATCTCGTAGACCTTGCCCTGGTTGACAAACACGACCTTGAAAATGTGACTGGCTGCCATCTTGCTATCGGGCCTCGTTGGTAGGCTGCGGTTCCAGGCTATGTAAACTACTTCTCGCCACCACCGCGATCGCTACCGCGTAAGCAATCTCCTGAATTCTCGGTCAATGGCACTGAAACTCCGCATCATCAGCGATCACTACAAAGCGCTCGGCAAGCGCAGCTCGCGCCTGTTCGGCGTCACCGGCGGGCGGATCGGCCGTGCCGCGGACAACGACTGGATCCTGCCGGACCCGGATCGCTACATCTCCAGCCACCACTGCAAAGTGGAGTTTCGTGCCGGCCAATGGATGATGGAGGATACCAGTACCAACGGAGTCTTCATCAACGGCTCTGACGTGCCCGCCTCGGTCGACGGCGCATATGCCCTGAAAGACGGCGATCGGCTGCGGCTCGGCGACTATGAAATTATCGTCAGTATCGACGAGCGCCAGGACTTTCCCCCGGATGCCAGCGGCCAGATGCCCGCCCCCGCGCGCAACTCATCGCGTCGTGGCTTGCCTTCGCCGGAAATCATGGACCTGGGCGAAGAACTGGACATCACCGACCTGTTGACCGACGCGGCCATCAAGCCAGCCCCCGCCCCGACCGCCGCAGCTCCGGCCACTGCCGCCGCGAGCGCACCGACGATTGGTCCCGGCGGGTTCGATATCAACAAGGCGTTGGGCATCGATCTGCAGCCCACGCGCCCCGGTCTTGCGAACAACACCGCGCCCGGCAAGCCGGCGCGCAGCGGCTTTGCCTCGTTGCTGGATGCGCCAGATGAAGGCGACCAGCGTACCGTCGTGCCCGGCGCTAAGTCGGACGACTGGCAGATGCAGACCAAGCCGTACGATCGCAAATCGCTGCAGGCGTTGACCAATCCCGCGTCGCTGGCCAAACCGGCCGAGAAACCGGTAGCGGCCCCGACACCGCCCGAGCCCCGCGCCGGACGTCGCTCCACCGATCCTGCGCTCGAACCGGCCAACGGCGTCGAAGCGTTCTGTCGCGGCGCCGGTATCGATCCGTCCTCGATCCCGCTGGAAACCCAGCACGCGTTGCTACAGCTCGCCGGTCAGATGACTCGCGAAGTCGTGCTCGGCTTGATGGACGTGCTCAAGAGCCGCGCCGATCAGAAGAATCGTCTGCGCCTGAGCCAGACGTCGATTCAGCCGGCTGACAACAATCCGCTGAAGTTCTCGGCGAGCGTCGATGAAGCATTGGTGAAGCTGTTCGACGGCCACAACAACACGCGCTACCTCGGCCCGGTGGATGCGATCCGCGATTCGTTCGCCGATCTGCGCACCCATCAGCAGGCGCTGTCAGGTGCGATCCAGGCGGCGATCGACGAAGTCATGAATCGTATCGAGCCCGGTGAATTGCAGGAACGTTTCGACCGCGGCTTGAAGCGGGGCGCGCTGCTCGGCGCCGCCAACAAGATGAAGTATTGGGATCTCTACACCGAGTTCTATCAGGTGCTCAATCAGCGCAACGAGCAGAACCTGCCGACGCTGTTCGCCGAAGAGATGTCCCGCACGTACGCCGAGAAGGCGCAGCAGAAGAAGCGCTAGTCCCTCATCCACAAACGTGAAGACGTGCCTCGCCGCTCGCGATCGTCCGATCAGCGTCGCGGCGTCAGCATGCTGTTGGAATTTGTCGGCGCCGTGCTCGTCGTGGTCGCCGCCGGCGCGGCCTCACGTTGTGCCGCCGGACCCGTGTCGGTCGCGACCCAATCCAGAATGTCGATGTAACCCCGGATGTTCTCGACGAAGCGCACCGGCTCCCAGCCTCTCGCATAACCGCGCTTCACGCGTGAATACCACTTCTCCTGCGTCAGCAAGGGCAAATGCTCACGTACGTCATTCCATGAATCCGGATCCTTGCCGTGCATCTGCGTCAGGATGCGCGCATCTTCGAGATGGCCGACGCCGACGTTGTATGCGGCCAGCGTGAACCAGGTGCGATCCGGCTCGAGAATTCGTTTGGGAATCTGCTCGCGCAGCCAGACGAAATATTTCGCACCACCGAAAATACTCGCGCGCGGATCGAGTCGATCGCCGACGTTCAACGCCTGCGCCGTTTCTTCCGTGAGCATCATCAAGCCGCGCACGCCGGTATGTGATGTCGCCGCCGGATCCCAATGCGACTCCTGATAACCCACCGCCGCGAGCAAGCGCCAATCGACACCGACCGAGCCCGCCGCTTCTTTGAACCAATGCCGATACTGCGGCAGACGCGATTCGATGTGCTCCATGAACACGCGCGCCTGAATGTAATCGAAGCGATCCGTGCCGCCGTAATACGTATCGAGAATGGACGCGAGCCGTCCTTCGGCACGCGCCGATGAGAAGAACGCGGTCACTCGCTTGAGCAAGCTTGGATCGCGTGCATCGACCGCCCACGCCAGCGCCTTGCCGCCGGACAAATCGAAGGCCACTCGGATTTCGGGATGGAAGGCGCGACCGATGGCGAACTCGTTCGAATCCGCCACCGTGTAATCGAACTCGCGCCGGGAGAGTCGATACAACAACTCTTCTGTTTCCACCGCCGGGTTCTCGACCCACGACAGATTGCTGTAATAGACGCGCAACTGCTCGAGCGTGGCGGCGTGCGCACTGCTGGCGACGACTTCGATGTGACCGTCGTAGGTTTGATCGAGCCGTCGCGGTCGCGGATCGCCCTGGCGGAAGATCAGATGCTCGCGCACTTGTTGATATGGCGGACCGAAGCCTGTTTGCCCCGGCAGCCGCAGGCCGCGCGTCAGACCGGCTGCGGCGATATGGGCCCGGCGCGATTCGAGCTCGCGCACGACGTCGGCGACCGTGGGAACGGAATAGATGAACAGCTTGACGCCCAACTCGGCGGCAAAGCGCGCGGCCAGATCGAACTCGGGCCCCTGCGGCCCGTCCGCGCCCAGGTAGTAGGCGCTGGGCAAGTTGCGAGTAACGACGCGCAGCTCCCCACTGCGCAAGATCTGCTCCATGACGCTGGGCGGCTGGGAACACGTCCCCAACAGCAGCATCGCAATGATGGCAAGGGTTATCTTCACTGCATATTCTATGACTCGGGATCGGGCATCCTGCCACGACCCTCGTGCGAACAGCAAAAGGCGTGACTTTTGCCGCTCGCTCGCCGCTGCGCGGCGGGGTACATCCCTGTACCCGGGTTGCGACAATTAGCGCTGCTGGCCGATTAACGTAATCAGTCCGTCCGGCAGCGTCGCCCGCCAGTTCAGGAACGTATGGCCGCCCGCGTACTCGCTGTAACTGACCCGATAGCGCTTCTTTTCCAGCAGATCGCGCATCTCGCGGCTGTAGCGGAGCATCCGATCAGGGTTCTCCCAGGTGCCCGCCACCATATAAAAGCGCACGGGCAATGCAGGTTTCTCCGCCACTTCCCGTAACAGTGCGCCGTCCGGCTCGCCTTTGGGCGCCCACGAGAATGAACCGGATTGCGCCAACACGTTGCCGAAGATTTGCGGATGACGAATGGCGATGTAACTGGCCGCGAGCCCGCCGCGGCTCGCACCGGCGATGACGGCCTTGCGCGGATCGCGAGTCAAATGCAACTCACCTCGCAAGCCCGGCAGCAACTCCTCGACGATGAAGCGGCCGAACGCCGGCTCGCCCGACAGCTCGCTTTGTCGATGCGCGGCGTCGATGTAATCAATCATGATGGCGACGACGGGCGGCAACACGCCATCGGCTCGCATGTTATCGAGCTGCGTCGGGAGGGCGGCACTCTGTAGGTAAGAGAGTCCATCGAACAACACGACCAACGCGTAGGGCCCGTTCTTCTTGCTGTGACCCGGCGGCGTGTAGATCGCCACTTTGCGGGTGTTGTTCAGGATACGACTCGTGACCTCGCGTTCTGCAACCGCGCCGCGCGGTACGCCGTCGCGTTGTTGCAGCCAGCGCTCAGGCCTGGCGTCCGGGCCCTCGAAATAATCTTCGGCGACGGGCGTTTCGCGGGCGAAGAACACCTCGGGGATTTGTTTCCGAGCGCGCGGATCAGGGAATATTTCTCTCATCCCGCCGACACGGAGTTCCTTTCGCAGCGGTTTCTCATCCGTGACGCGCCCTTCCGGCCAGGAGAATGCATACGGAGCGCGTGCGTCGGTCTCCAGCTCGTACGTGCGATACCAAACATCGCTGCCGGTCAGCTGCGTCAGACCATCGTGCGATTGCCACGGCGTTTGATTGAAGATGCCGACGACACCGATATCGGTCGCGTCACGGTGCGCTGTTTGACGCCAAAGGAAGGTCACCCACATGCGATCGGCGCGCCCGGGCACGCGCTCGATCAATGGCGTGCCCGCACTGTCGATCTCACGCCAGAACGCGTCGGTCGCCTTCGTCCCCTCCGACTTCAACGACTGCTCCAATCGTTGAATGCGCGGGCTGTCGGCCGCCTGCGCGACGGCCGACAGCAGCGAAACAATGGCCGCGATGATCGTCCAGGCTCGCGATCCGGCTAGAGCCGCGTGACGTTGGTCGCCTTTTCTGCCAGCGACCTCCTGCGCCGAGGGATGCGATGGCATGACGGCACGGCGTTGTATTCGATGGCTCGCGAGCACGTTGGAGACTTTCCTATTTCTGCTTGATCGCTTCGACCGCGTACTCGCCGTAGCGATGAATCAACCGCTCGATGCTGCCGTCGTAGCCACGCACAAACTCCACCCGCACGTCGGCATCTTCGTCCGCAACGAAGTGCGTACGATCTTCGGCGATCAATTCGATCTGCCCCACTCCGCTCGCATCGCTGATACGCAGATGAGTCCCGTCAGCAGACACTTTATATGCAGCTTCAGCGGCCACCCCGTGGCGCGTATTCACGACCCCACCTGCGGGCGCGACCATATACAGGCCCGTCAGCTCGGCAAGTTGCGGCGCTGACAGCGTCACGGCCGGCACGGTGGTCACGCCAGTCAACGGCCAACCTTCTGCAATCGCGATTGCCCGGCGCAGCTCGTTGATCACCCGAAATCCGCGGCGGCCGTTGGTGAAGATCACCAATCCGTCACCCGTGGCGGGATAGCCTTCGATATAAGCCTTATAAGAATCGTTCGAGCCCGAATGCGCGAAACGGCGCGACAATCCATGACCATCCAGGAACGGACCGAGGCCGGCGCGGCTCGGGCCCACTTCGGTCATCATCTGTATGGCGAGCTCGTGAGTGAGGAATGAGTTTGCGTCGCCCTGATAGGAATCCATCAACGCGATCATCAGCTTTGCGTAGTCGCTCGGCGTCGTCCAGAGGCCCGAGGCGGCCAGTTCAGGCATCGTCTCCCAACCGCGCGGCAAGGCGGTGGGCTTGCCGTCGCGATCGTGGGCCTTGGCAATGTTCCCATGCGAGGCCGGCAAAGGATTCTCATAGGTGCTGCGCTTCATGCCGAGCGGATCGAATACATGCCGGCGCGCGGCGGCCGAGAAATCCAGGCCCGTGCGCTCTTCGATGATCAGCTGCTCGATGGTCGTGCCGCCGCCCGAGTAGACCAGCTTCGTGCCGGGGAGATGTGTTACTTGCACGGGCTCCGTCAGCGCGGGTGCTTTGCCTTGCAATGTTTCAAGGAGGGTTGGGACAGGCGCGTCCGGCTTGAAGTCCGGGAAGCCGTGCACGTTCAACCCGGCCGTGTGCGACAGGATGCCGCGCAAGGTCACGGGACGCGCGGAAGAGAAAGCGTTCGGCGGAATTTTCCAGCGGGTCAGGTACTCGTTCACGTCGTGATCGAGATTGAGCTGACCGGCGTCGACCAATCGCAGCGTTACTGAGGCAGCACCGACTTTGCTCACTGAGCCGACGGAGAAGACGGTGTCAGTATCGATCTTGTCGGTCGTTCCCGCCTGCTTCAATCCATAACCTTTAGCCCATGCGACCATGCCGTCGCGAATCACCGCGACGCTGACGCCGGGCACGCCCCAATGTTTCATCCGATCAGCAATCGTCCACCGCTCCTGCCGCGCCCCCTGCACTTCCACCGCATCCCTCAGGCCAGTCTCGGCCGCGCGAATACGGGCAGCATCGCGCCCCGTCTCCGCCGCGGACAGGCATTGCACGAATGCCAGCGACGCGAGAGCGATGACCGACGCGCCTGCGCGGGACCTTCGGCGCTCGGCACCGATGATGGGAGTAACTGTGGTGGCAACTTCAGCAGCAGCTTTCTTCATAGCAAATGTTTTTCAGGTCAAGGGGCACGCCGACGACGTTCGGCGCCGACCGCGTGACGGCGTTCGATCAAGCGGTAGCAAATGGTTGGTAACGCCCCCTACCACGGCGGTATGCGTCGTCGGCACCGGACGTTCGGTAGAGCGTCCCCAGTTGAGGTGCTCGAGGTAGTGCGCATATGGGATTGCCTCGTTTGTCAGTGAGCCCCAGCGGCGGGGCCCGCCTTGGCCTGCTCCACATACCGCTCAGCATCGCGCAGAAACGCGTCCAGCTGAGCTCGTTCGTACAGTCGCCCGCCAACGATCACGGCGGCGATCTCTCGCGTGTTGCGAATATCTTCGAGGGGATTTGCGTTTAGCAGCACCAGATCCGCCGTCCAGCCTTCTTGGATCGCACCGTATTGACGCTGCAGGCCCAGATACTCGGCGGCGTTGGTCGTCGCGGTTCGCAGGACTTCCATCGGCGGCAACCCTGCCCTTTGAAGCAATACGAACTCATCGTGCAAACTCGCGCCGGGGAAAATCATCGTATCGAACGCATCCGTTCCCGCGAGAATCTTCACCCCCGCGGCGTGCGCCATCCCGGTGACTTGCAAGCCCAGTTCGTGGAAGCGCCGATACAACTCGCGAACCTCGGCGGGCTTCGACGCCGATGAGTTCAAGTTGGATTCCCAATAGTCCCGCCACTTCGGAATCACATACTTCAACCGGGGATCGTTGCGATAGGCGGCCTCGCTGGCGCGTGCATCTGACTCACGGGTCAGATGGGTTGGCGTGTAGTACACGCCTTGCTTGGCCAGATCAGAAAGAATGGCCTCACAACGCTTCGCATCGAATTCATTCACCGTACGTCGCATTCTCTCGGTGGAATCCGGCGCCTTCGCATTCGTGACGCCTGAGGCGACCGCCTCCATCGCGGCTCGGTACTCTGGGCCGTAGTCGCTGCAGTCATAGAGAATGCTGCGAGCATGCTCGATGGTTTTGTGCCCGTGAGCCGCGGCTTCGGAAGTGGATACACCGAGTGGCACATGACCTGATACTTCAATATCCAGCTCACGAGCGCGATCGGTGAGGGCGAAGTAGGCGGCGGGCGGGATGCCGTTATAAGTTTTAATGAAATCGACGCCGCGAGCTTTCCAATGCTCCGCGACCAGACGCCCTTCTTCTGCGGTGGCCGGATACAAATAGGCGGGCATCTTAGCCGGCAAACTCGACCGCAGCTCCGGGCCATGCACGAAGTCGCTAGATGCCCATAACACTCGCGGACTGATGACCGCGCCCGCGGCAATACGATCGTTGAGTTGCCGAACGTCGTCGATACAGAAAGCGGAAGGGGCGTTGGGATCGGGACAGTCGCCGCTCATGTCACGAATGCCAGTGACACCGAAGGCGATATGCATCGGCAACGCGTACTCGACGTAATCGCGAAGATGACTGTGCATGTCCCACAGCCCCGGAATCAGAAACTTTCCGGCACCGTCCAATACCGCAGCAACATCATTATTTTCATCCCCCTCGCCCTGGCCCGGACCAGAGCGACCGGCGCTCGCATTCCGACCTGCGCCCTTCCGAACCCGGGCCGGCCCAACGTTCGCCACTTCCGCTGCGATTACCTCCGCGCCCGTTCGTAACCGCACCGGCTCAACATTCCCCGCTTCCGCTACGATCCCCTCCGAGCCCTTCCGTCCCCGCACCGGCTCAGCATTGACCGCTTCCGCTGCGATTCCCTCCGAACCTTTCCGTACCCGCACCGGCTCGACATTCTCCGCTTCGGCCGCGATTCCCTCCGAGCCCTTCCGTCCCCGCACCGGCTCAGCATTGACCGCTTCGGCCGCGATTCCCTCCGAGCCCTTCCGTATCCGCACCGGCTCGACATTCCCCGCTTCGGCTGCGATCGAACCGGCGCCCTTCCGTACCCGCACCGGCTCAACATTCACCGCCCCGGCTGCGATCGAACCGGCGCCACTCCGTACTAGCGCCGGCAGGATTTTTATTATCTTCCCGGCTGCGATATGAACCGACCGGTGATCCAGCACTTCCCCGCTGAAGGGATCGATCACCGTTACATCATCAATGACCAAGTCAGCAGGCGCGCCGACGCCTGCACCGCTCCACAGAGCGATGCAGGCCATCGCGATGACTCGCACTAAACGCGACACGCGAATCGACACACCGGGCTCAGAACTTCCACTTCACACCCGCCCGATACTCTCGCCCCGGGTTCGTGTGCATATTCAAGCCAAGGTTGAGATTGGACGCCGCCACGTACTGCTCGTCGAGCACGTTGGTCGCCAGCAGGTAGAAGTTCATGCTCTGCCAGTTGTAGAACACCCGCGCATCCATCTCGGTGATATCGCCCACCTCATACACATACACGACGCCATTCCGACGCAGCGTAGTATCCGGCGCGACCAGGTCCGTCTTGTAAGTCACACCCAAGCTAACCCCCAATCCACGCAGGAGCTTGCTCTCCAGAAACTCATAGCTCGCGAACGCGCTGGTGCTGAAGCGCGGCGTGTTGTTCGGCCGGATGCCCTTCAAGTCGCCCTTATAAGAGGTATCGAGATAGCTCGCCGCGAGGAACGCATTGATCGCGGGCGTAAGGCGTCCTTGAATCACGCCTTCCACGCCCTGCGCGACCTGCTCGCCAATCGGCAACGAGCACGCGCCGGCGCCGCAGGTATGAGTCAGATCCGGATCCGACTGCGAAATGTTGGTCCGACGCGTATCGAACAATGCGACCCGCATGCCCCAGCCCGCCTTGAAGTCCGCCTTGAAGCCCACTTCATAGTTGCGACTGAGCTCGGCACCGATCAGCTCACCGCTCGGATCGTTGGGCACCCAACGACGATTGGTGACCGGCGAGAAGCCCTGACCGTACGACGCGTAAATATTCATATCGTCGGCCACTTCAAACGTCGCGCCGATCTGATGCACGAAATCGTCGAAGTCCGTCATCGTCGCATCGGCGGCGGCAAACGCCGTCTTGGCAGCCTGCAGGCCGACCGCGCGTCCCGTGCGGGTCTTGACCGTGTCATATGAGTAGCGGCCGCCGAGGCTGACAGTCAGCCGATCGATGGGCTTCAACATCACCTGCGCCGTAATGCCCAGGTACTTGTCGTTGGTCTCGGTGAAGTTCAGCGGCTGCGTCGCCATGAACGCTTCGGCTTGAGCCTGCGTCGTCAGCCCATAGTTCGGCGTGAACGCATTGAAGCGCGTCGTGCCGTAGTTGAGCGCGGTGTACGCGAGCAGGTTCACCGCCGGGTCCGTGTTCTGCGCGCCGTAGTCGATGCCGATGAACGCGGTGTGCTCGCGGCCGAACGCCTGGAACGGACCGTACAAGTTCACTTCGCCGCTGTACGACTTCGACGTCGAATACAAATCCTGCACATACTCATACGCAGCGCGACCGTCAGAAGCGAACGGCCCGCCAACCGCGTACAGCGACGTGTCGCGACCTTCGCGGCTGTACTGCAAGTTGCCGCGCACCGTCCAGCGATTGTCGAACGTGTGATCGAGCTGAGTCTGCGCGGTCAGGATGTCTTCATCCTGATAGCCCCAAGGCATGCCGAGAAAACGTGAGTTCGGCACCTTCAACGACACGATCTCGGCCCCGGCCGCGATGGCCTGCGCCGGCGTCAGCGCGCCAGGCACGTCGCGGTCGAACTGCAGATACGAGCTGCGAAACTGCGTCGCCTCGCGCTCCTGATAAACGAAGCGCGCGATGAAGTTGGTGTTCTCGTCCGAATAGCGCACCGACGGCGACACGATCCAGCGATCGTCCTCGACCTGATCCCAATGCGTGCCGTAGCTCTGATAATTGCCGAGCAGTCGATACGACCAGTTGTCGCTGCCGAACAGCGGACCGGTCACGTCGCCATCGACGTCGTAGTACTCGTTGCTGCCACCTTCCACGCCGACTTCGGCCTTGAAGGTCGGCTGCGGAATCTTCGACACCGCGTTCACCATGCCGGCCGGCGTGTTCTGGCCGTACATGGTAGAGGTCGCGCCCTGAATCACTTCGATGCGCTCGAACAGCGCCGGGTTCAGCTGGTTCTCGCTGTCGAAGCGAAAGCCGTCGATGCGCAAGCCGGTGTCCAGATCGACCTGGAAGCCGCGGAAATAAAAGTTCTGGTTGCCGACGAAGTCGAAGGTGCGCGAGGAGCCGGGCAAGACCCGATTGATGTCGTCGAGCGTGTTGACGTTCATCAGCTCCATCATGTCCTCGGTGATCACCGTCACCGTCTGCGGCGTGTCGAGGATGCTCAGGCCCATCTTGGTGGCGCCGAACGCGTCGTTCTGCACGAACAGCAGCGTGCTCTGCACGACCACTTCTTCGATCTGCTCGCTCTCGGCCGGCTCGTTGCTGGCGGCGGCGACTTTCACCGGTACGATGCGCACCGAGCGAGCGGTGATCTCCTGGAACTGCAGCGAGTGTTCGCGCAACAGCAGCTGCAACGCCTCGCGGCCCGAGTGCTTGCCGGACAGACCGGCGCTGGTCAGATTGCCGAGCTGGTCGGCATTGCTCACCACTTGCACGTCGGCCTGGTTGGAAAACTGAATCAGCGCCGTGGACAGCGGCTGTGCGGGAATGTTGAACGCCGCGACGCCATTGAGATCCGCCCACGCTGCCGCGCCTTGTAAGGCCAGAGCGACCGCGACGGCGACGCGTGTGACCGGCAGGTGCCGGAGACCGACTGAACGCATGAGACTCCCCGTGTTATTCGACCCGAAGTTGTCTCGGGCCGTGTGTGCTAAGACGCACGGGGTCGTGCCAGCGGAACGGCAGCGCTGAACTATTTGCTGGCGGTCAGGACGCGCTCGCCGCCTTGCTCTTCGATGCGCACCGGAAACGCGCCGGGCAACGATGCCAGCCACACATCGAGGGAATCGGTAAAGACCGTGCCCGTGTAACGCATGGCACGCACCTCGGCGTCATCGATGCGCAGCTTCGACGTTGAATAACGATTGATATCGGCGATCACGGAGCTCAACGGCTCGCCGTCGTAGTGCAGCTTGCCCTGCTGGAAGCTCACGGCGTCCGCGCTCGGCGCGAGCGTCGACGTTCGCACTTTGCCTTCATTCCACGCGAGCTTGCGCCCAGCAGTGACCATCACCGGTGCGCTTTTTCCCGCTGCGTCAGGCAAGTCCACTCGCACTGTGCCTTCGGTAACGCTGACGACGAGTCGATCCGGATCGGCATTCACAACGAACGCGGTGCCGATCGCAGTGACGGTGCCCGCAGGCGTCGTCACCGAGAACGGCCGCTCCGGCGCGTGCGCGACTTCGAAATACGCCTCGCCGCCTTCCAATTGCAGCGACCGCTGATTCTCGGAAAACTGCACTTCCATCCGCGTTTCAGGCCCTAGCGATACTCGCGAGCCATCTTCCAACTGCATGGAGCGCGTCTCGGCGGTCACGGTTGCGATGGTCTGCGATTGCGACTGCCAGATCGTCACCGCTGCCACCAAGACACAGAACAGCGCCATGGCGGCGATCGCCCAGCGATGCTGAGAACGCGCCGTCGTCAATGGCGCCACCGATTCAGGCGCAAGCGCAATCAACTCATCGGCGCTCTCGGTCGGCGCATGAACCACCGCGCCCGAACGCCGCCACGTTTCCTGCAGGCGCTGGAAAGCCTCGGCATGCGCTGGATCTCGATTCATCCATGCCTGCCAGTCCGCGAAGTCGGCCTCGGTGGCGGCGGGATCGTTCAAGGTCACGATCCACTCAGCTGCCTCGGCCTGAATGTGTTCCCGCTTCATGCGCTATGACTGTAGTTGGTCGAAACGCGCCTGCAGGTGCAAGAGTGCCCGGGCCAGATATTTACGAACAGCCCGATCCGTGACGCCCAGCCGCTGCGCGATCTCCATGCTCGACAAGCCGTCGATCCGACTCAGCAGGAACGCCGAACGGCACGCGG
Organism: Steroidobacter flavus; assembly: GCF_042651805.1. Lineage (NCBI taxonomy): Bacteria > Pseudomonadati > Pseudomonadota > Gammaproteobacteria > Steroidobacterales > Steroidobacteraceae > Steroidobacter > Steroidobacter flavus. The sequence continues at coordinate 2,315,701 of NZ_JBHSDU010000015.1, forward strand.
CAGGCAGCTCGGCCAGCGCTTCGAGCGTGACGCGAGCGTCCTGCGCCTCCGCGACCGTGGCTTCGGGCGACGGCTGCAAATCGAAATCGAACAAGTAATGACCGCGCTGCTCGACGGTGCGCTTACGACGCACGCGATCGATGGCCAGATTCGCGGCCGTCTTGAACAGGAAAGCCTTGAGGAAGCCCACCGCCTCGGGGCGGTCGAGCTGTAGCAGTTTGACGTAGGCTTCCTGGGCCACTTCGCGCGCGTCCTGCTCGGAAGTGAGCCGACCCATCAGGAAGCGCAACAGCCGATGGTTGTGCTCCTGGAAAATCTCGCCGATCCGTCGCGAATGCACCGTCCGCTCACTCTCCTCGGCGGGCTCGGGTGAAGACTCGATGTGTGCAAGCATGACGGCACCGATCATATCGCTCGGAAGCAATCCGAGGGCGGATCGGTCCGAGTGTAGGACGGGCGGCCCGCGCGGAATTAGCACTCCGGCCGGGAGTTTGCACATAGGAGACGCACCACCGGGGTGCCGGCTCTGGCAGACTTGAGCGCATGCCAACCCTAGACGCTCTCTCGCAGGCACTCGCCAGCGGCACCCTTCGGGCGCGGGCCCTGATCGACCAGGCCATGGATTGCATCGCCGACCCGAACGGCGAGGGTTCGCGCACCTTCGTGAGCATCAATCAGGCGGCGCGGGCACAGGCGGACGAAATCGATCGCCGCCGGGCCAAGGGCGAGGCATTGCCACCGTTCGCGGGCATTCCGCTGGCCTTGAAAGATCTGTTCGATGTTGCCGGTGAAATCACCAGCGCCGGCTCTCGCATCTTCGCGCATGAGGCGCCGGCACTTCGAGACGCACCGACGGTCGCGAGACTGCGCGCCGCTGGCTTCATTTTCGTGGGCCGTAACAACATGACGGAGTTTGCGTTCTCAGGCCTCGGCCTGAACCCGCACTACGGCACGCCGGCCAGCCCATTCGATCGCACGACTCGTCGCATTCCCGGCGGGTCCACGTCGGGCGGCGCCGTCGCAGTCGCGGACGGCATGGCTGTCGCAAGCCTTGGCACCGATACTGGCGGCTCGTGCCGTATTCCCGCCGCGTTCTGCGGGATCGTCGGCTTCAAGCCGACCGCACATCGGGTGCCCCGCGATGGCGCGACGCCGCTGTCTCATTCGTTGGACTCGATCGGTCCGCTCGCGAACAGCGTGGAGTGTTGCGCGACCATCGATGCGATCCTGCGAGGCGTGACGCCGCGACCGTTAGCAAACGTTTCGCTCAAAGAGATTCGTTTACTCCTGCCAACTTCGCTGGTCCTGGACGGCATGGATGAACACGTCGCGAAGGCTTTCGAACGCGGCATCGACACGTTGGCGCGTGCCGGCATTACGATCTCACGGCAGCCGCTGACGGAACTGTTGCGCATTCCAGAAATCAACTCACGGGGCGGCATCGCGGCGGCGGAAGCATACGCATGGCATCGGCCACTACTCGAGAGCCACCGCGCTCAATATGACCCGCGCGTCGCCAATCGAATTCTCAAAGGCGGTGAGCTGACGGCGCAGGACGTGCGAGATCTGCACGACGCGCGGGCCGATGTGATCGATGCCGTCGCGAAAGTCACGAATGAAGTGGATGCACTCGTGTTGCCCACGACGCCCATCATTCCGCCGCCGATCTCGGCATTCGGCCAGGACGCCGACTATGTGCGGCTGAACGGCCTGGTCCTGCGCAATCCGTCGCTCGGCAACTTCCTGGACCGCTGCGCGATCTCGCTGCCCGTGCATCGTCCGGGCGAAGCACCGGTGGGCTTGATGCTGATCGGCCGGCGCGATGACGATCGACGGTTGCTCGCCATCGCGCGAGCCCTCGAAGCCGAGCTCAATCGGAAGTCTGCATAGCTGCCGAGTGACGCGCCTGTCGACGTCTGCCACTGATGTCTTAGAGGTGCTTGAGCATTTCCCCGAGGCGCCACTCAGCAGCGGCGCCATGCGACGCCCTCTCGAATAGGAGCTACGTCGCATTCTTTTGTAGTCCCCCAGGCAAATGCGAGCAATGTCACGTCGCCTCGCAACATAAGCTGCGAGAAAGCCGCCACGTATCCAGCGCAAGGACGATGCTCACATTGAAGTGTCGCTTCGAGCCGGATGTGACCTGACATACGTGGAGACTCGGGGTGACTTCGAAGCGCTGGACTGTGTTGTGCCTGCAAGCAGGCATGCTTTCTTCTGTGGTTGCTGCAGCCGTGCCGGCGACAGCGCAAGTTCGCCCGCCGGATGCGGGCACCATCCTGCGTGAGACCGATCCCACACGCGGCCTGCCCTCACGCCTTCCTGGCAACATCGGCCCGTCCGAAGCGCCGGCGTCTCCGAGTGCGGCTCGCGAAGAAGCGCGAGTCAAAGTCACGTCCGTCCACATCGTCGGCGCGAAGCGCTATAGCGAAGCTCAGCTGCAAGAGCTGGTGAAAGATCTCGTGGGCCGCGAGGTGGACTTCTTCGAGCTGCGCCGAGCCGCGGATCGTATCGCCCAGCACTATCGCGCCGACGGCTGGTTCGCTCGCGCTTACTTGCCGGAGCAATCGTTGAGCGGCGGCGCCGTCACCATCGCGGTGCTCGAAGCCCGTGTTGGCGAGCTGCGCATCGAGAGTGCCCAGGAACAAACGCGCGTTCGCGAGGAAGTGATTCGCGAAATGCTGATGGCGCGTCAGCTGCAAGAAGATGCGCTCGGCATCACCAACCTCGAACGGGCGGCCCTGCTGGTCGATGACCTGCCGGGCATCAAGGCCGCGGTCGTGCTGGCTCCGGGCTCGGCCGAAGGGTCGACCGATATCGTCGCGCGTGTCGAGAACACGCCGCTGGTGCAGAGCGCGCTGGTGATGGACAACAGCGGTCTGCCCTCGACGGGACGCGAACGCCTCACCGGTCAGGTGTCATTGCAGTCGCCGCTGCGCTTCGGCGACGAGCTGGTGGCGCTGTTGAACGTCAGCGAAGGCAATCGCTTCGGACGTCTCAGCTATGAAATCCCGGTGGGCAGCGACGGCTGGCGGGTCAGCACCTCGGTGTCGGCGCTCGACTACGAGCTTGGAGAAGAATTCAAGGCACTGGATGCGGAAGGCAAAGCCTTCACTTGGGGATTTGCGGCCGACTATCCTTTGATTCGTAGCAACCGGTTCGACCTGCGCTTCACCAGCGGCGTCGAAGAGCGTCGTTACGAAAACTCCGCGCTGTCTGAAGAAACATCCGATTCGCGCATCCGCGCGGCACATGCTGGATTGCTCGCCAACCGACTCGACTCCTTTGGCGGCGGCGGCATGTGGGTGTACAGCGCGCTCATCACGGCCGGCGACGTCGATCTTTCCGGCAATGTCTTCGATCTGGCGCTCGATCAACTGACCGCGCGCAGCGACGGCAATTACACGAAATATTCCTGGAACGTGGGCCGTCTGCAGCGACTCGGCGATCGCAACCGGTTGTCGGTCAGCCTGCAAGGTCAGTTCGCTTCGGACAATCTGGATTCTTCCGAGAAGCTCAACCTCGGCGGCGCCAGCGGCGTGCGCGCGTTTCCGGAGCTCGAAGGCGCCGGCGATGAAGGCTGGCTCGGCAATGTCGAATGGCTGCACACGCTAACTGCCGACTGGCAGTTCGCCCTGTTCTACGACATCGGCTCGGTCCGTCAGCACAAGCGCACCTGGGCCGGCTGGAATGCGGGCAATCCCAATCTCGATAACCGATACGAGCTGCAAGGTGGCGGCTTGAGCGTGCGATGGACCGCGTTCTCCGGCGTGGAGATCGACGCGACCGCCGCGACTCGCTTCGCAAGCAATCCGGCGCGCGACCCGGTGACTGGCGACGACGCCGACGGCTCGCGTCGCGAACCGCAGCTGTGGATCTCCGCTCGCTGGGCCCTTTGAATCGGTTGAAGCACATGAACAAGCATGCATCTATGAATCGAATCTCAGCAGCGGTTGCCTTGGCACTGGCGTCGAGCGCGGCACTCGCTGCCGAGCCCGCAGTCGGCACGTTACCGAGCGGCGGCCAGGTCATCCGCGGCAACGCCTCGATCACTCAGACCAACTCACAACTCGACATCCATCAGTCGAGCGATCGTGCCGTCATCAATTGGCAGCGCTTCGATATCGGCCGCGATGCCACGGTGAATTTCCTGCAGCCCTCGGCATCGTCGGTGACGTTGAACCGTGTGCTGTCGTCCGATCCGTCGGCGATCTTCGGCCTCTTGAATGCCAACGGCCAGGTGTTTATTTCCAATCCGAATGGCGTGCTGTTCGGCTCGAGCGCGCGTGTTGACGTCGGCGGACTGGTGGCCACGTCGCTGCAGATCGATCCCGATGACTTCATCGCCGGCAACTATCGTTTTACTAACGGCAGCGGCGCTGTCATCAACCAAGGCACGCTCACCGCGAAAGACGGCGGCTACATCGCGCTGCTCGCGCCGGAAGTGCGTAACGAAGGCGTGCTCTCGGCGCGCCTGGGCACGGTGGCCATAGCCGCTGGCGAAGCGGTGACGTTGAATCTCGACGGTAGCCAGCTGCTGTCGGTGCAGGTCGACCCTGCCACGGTCGATGTGCTGCTCGAGAACCGGCATTTGATTGCGGCCGAGGGCGGCCAGGTCATTCTGTCCGCGTCCGCCGCGCAGCGACTCGTCGACGGCGCGATCTCGGGCGCCACGGGCGCGACCGGGCTCGTCGTTGAGAATGGTCAGGCGCGACTGGTGAATGTCGAAGGCACGGTGCGCGCTGCGAATGTTTCTATTGACGGCGGTGCCGTCGGTGTTACGCGCGTTGCCGGCAACATCGACGCGCAAACGTCTTCGGGCAATGGCGGCCAGGTGCTCGTCACCGGCGACAAAGTTCACGTCGATGCTGGCGCAACCATCGACGCGAGCGGCAACCAGGGCGGCACGATCCTGATCGGTGGCGATCAGCAAGGCGCCAATCCGAATGTTCGTAACGCACAACGTTTGTTTGTCGATGCCGATGCGGCGATCCACGCGGACGGCGGCGCCGGTGCGAATGGTAGTGGCGACGGCGGCCGCGTCATCACCTATTCGACAGAGGCGACTCAAGTCTACGGCGCGCTGACCGCACGCGGTGGCGCTGCCGGCGGCGACGGCGGCTTCATTGAAACCTCAGGCGGCTGGTTCGATCTCGGCAGCTCCATTCCCGATGCTTCGGCGGCCGCGGGCCGCGCCGGCCAATGGTTGATCGATCCGCACGACCTGCGAATCGACAGCGCCGGTCCGGACTTCGGCATCACGGGCGATCCCAACTGGACCACCACAGCCATTGGCTCCACGCTGACGACGTCGAGCATCACCAACGCTTTGAATGCGGGCACGAGCGTCACGATAACGACCGCGGCCGCAGGCGCTGAGCGCGGCGATATCAGCGTGATGGATTCGATCGTGAAAAGCGCGGGCGGTAACGCGTCGCTGTCGTTGTTCGCGCATGGCCATATCCTTGTTGCCAACGGCGTGCAGATCGAGTCGACGTCCAACCGACTCGATGTCACTCTGCATGCGGACCAAGGGAACACCGGTAACGGCGGAATCCGCCTCGGGGTCGGCACGGCGATTCTTAGTAACGGCGGCAACATCCTCCTGCGGGGCGGCGACGTGAGCTTCGCGGATCCCATCGTGGATCCAACCGTCAATCCGACGCTCTTTCAGACGCAGATGCAGAGTGGCGCCGCGCGTAACGGTGTCACACAGTACGGCGTGTACTTGAACGGCAGCACGCTGCAAGCAAGCGGCGGCAACATCGAAGTGCGTGGCGTCGGCTCCAGCGGCAACGCGGGCGTTCGCGTCGACAACGGCGCGACGATTTCCACCTCGGGACTCGGCAGCATCGCACTCTATGGCTTGGGTGGCAGCGGCGGAGCAAACAGCGACGGCGTCCGCATTACTGGCTCGGGCACAACAGTGACCTCCGGCAGCGGCGACGTGCGCATCTACGGCCTCGGCCGCGGCGGCTCAGGCTGTTTCGCTATGGACTGCAGCGACGGTGTCCAGATCGACGCCGGCGCCACCGTCTCTTCCACCGACGGTGACATTTATCTGCGTGGCGTCAGCCAGTCCGCCAGCTATCGCGGTCGCGGCGTCTGGATCGATACAAACGGCAGCGTCCGAACCAACAACATCGGCGATATCGATGTCATCGGCATCGGCGGCGGTCCGGGCGGCCACTCCAGCGGCGTTCATTTGACCGACGGTGCACTCATACAAACGAGTATGGGCGACATTACAGTGACGGGCCGCGGCGCCGCGGATGCCGGCGCCAACAACGAAGGTGTGAAGGTCGACGACAGCGCCATCAAGGTACTGAGCGGGGCCGGTAACGAGTTGACCGTGGACGGCTATGGCGGCGGCGGCGACTGGTACAACATCGGCGTCAACGTTCGCTTGGGCGGCGTGATCAGCACCGGCAGTGGCGGAACGATGTTTGTTCGCGGCACCGGCGGCACCAGCAACACCGGCACGGGTAACTGGGGCATCCTGATCGAAGGCGATGGCACCTACGAATCCACCGGCAGCGGCCGCCTGATCATGGAAGGTATCAGTGGCGCCGGCGTCGACAACACCGGCATCCGAGTCACGGGCGGCTATGCGAACCGCATCGGCTCCTCGACCATGACAGGCGATATCACGTTGATCGCCGACTCGATGAATCTGGCCGATGGCAGCTCGAACGGTTTGACCGTGCAATCCAGCGGCACGCTGTACATCACGCCCCGCTCGGCGGCGACAACCATCGGCCTGGGCAACGGCGCGACGGGTACGTTGAATCTGGATAACGCCGAGCTGTCCCGACTGACCGACGGCTTCTATGACATCGTGATCGGCATGTACACCGGCACCGGCGCCATCGACGTCCGCACGGTCACATTCAACGATTCCCTTCAGCTGCAAAACATGGGCTCGGGCAGCCAGGGCATGACTATCCATGGAGCGCTGGACGTCGGCAGCAATACATTGACCTTGGCCTCACAAGGCGGCGTGACTCAGACGGCAGGCATCTTCGCGAATGAGTTGATGCTGTTCGGCGAGGGCCCTTACGTGCTGACGAATACTACCAACGAGGTGGGCACGCTCGGCGGCAGCCTCACCGGCAGTCTGCACTTCGTCAACAACGGCAGCTTTACCGTGGGCTCGGTGTTGACCGGTCACACGCAATGGGACGGCCTGTACAGCACGAACGGCGAGCTGCGTCTGGAAGCTCGCGGCATCGGTGCCGACCTGACGCTGACGCGCTCGATGTGGTCCGGCACGACCGGCACCGCCATCGAGCTGAGCGCCGACGGCGCCTTCATCAACAATGCCGGTGCCAACGCAGTGGAGACCACCGCGGGCCGCACATTGGTCTGGTCGGCAGATCGTGCCCGCACCGATCTGGGCGGGCTCGCGTTCGACTTCAAACAATATCGTGCGACTTACGGCGTCGACTCTCCGGCGCAGTCCACTGGCAATGGCATTTTGTTTCAGGACGCACCGACGCTGACAGTCGCCTTGAACAATGTTTCCAGAATCTACAGCGGCACCACCGACATCGCGCTGTCTTCCTCGGACTTCACCGCCAGCGGCATGCTCGATGGCGACAGTGTGGTGATCATTGCCGGCACGGCGGACTTCGATACCAAAGACGTCGGCACGGGCAAGACGGTAACGGCGTCCGGTGTATCCGTCGGCTCGGCGAGCAATGGCTCGATGGCTGTGTATGGATACGACGTGGTTTCCACAAATGTCACGGGCACCGGCGACGTCACACCGAAGAGCCTGACGATCACAGCGACCAATGCGACGCGCACCGAAGGCGAGAGCAATCCCTCCTTCAACGCGAACTTCAATGGATTCGTCGCGGGCGAAGATCAGAGCGTGCTTAACGGTTCGCTCGCGTTCAACACGACAGCGAACGAATCGTCGGGCGCAGGCACGTATTCGATTACTCCCGCGGGTTTCACGTCATCGAACTATGCGATCACGTATCAAGCGGGCACGCTGACGGTCAGTCCGGCCGCGCAACAGCCGGAAGTGCCCGAGGTGCCGGAGGTTCCTGAGGAGCCGGAAGTACCGGAAGTGCCGAATCCGCCGCAAGCGCCATCGCCGTCGCCTTCGGCCGAAGGCATCGGACACCTCGTGCAAGCGCCGAATCCGGGTCGGGTCACGCTGGCAGCCGCAGATCGCACGATCGCGCTCCGCGAGCCCACCGCTCGTAGCATGATCGTCGATGGCGGCATCTCGCTCGGGGCTGCTCCGTCAGGCGCGACGCCAGCGCAGTCCACTGTGTGGGGCGGGTTCATCTCTGCCGAGCCGCTGGATGTAGTGCAGCTCACGAACAATGCTGTGACGTTTCAGTTGCCGCAGGAAACATTCCGCCACAGCAATGCTCAGGAGAACGTGCAAGTCACGGCACAACTGGCCGGCGGCGGCCCGTTGCCGCCGTCTTTGCACTTCGATCCACAGACTGGTGTTCTGTCCGGCACGTTACCTGCCGATCAACCGGCGCTGTCGATCGTCTTCATCGCGCGAGATACGGTGGGTGGCGAAGCCAGCACGCGTTTGGAATTGCGTCGCTGATTGTAGAAATGTCCCCGTGAGCGACGGGCGGCCGAATGTGCTAGCCCGTCGCAATCCATCGCTGGCAGACTGCCGGCGAGCTTGGACACGGGAGTCGCCTTGTGAGCCTCAACAACGCCACAGCTACGTTGGGGATCGTTGCTCTGTTCGCATTGACAGGGTGCGGCACCGACGTACCCCCGCCGCCCGTGGCCGACGCAGCCACGGCCGAACATCAAGCCCAGGCTTTCATCCATGCCATCAAACCGCGGCGTGAAGGCAAACCTGTCATCGCAATCGTGGCTCGCAATGAAGGCACGGAGACCACGGACCTTCTACTGGCGCACGCAGTCCTGCAACGTGCTGACATTGCCGACGTCCGCGTCGTGGCGCCTCGCACCGGCAGCGTCTCTTTATATCCAGCGCTCCAAGTCGAAGTCACGCAGGATCTGGCCAGCTTCGATCAAGCGTATCCCGGCGGCGCCGACTACGTGATCGTGCCGGCGATGAGCGAGCCGAAGATGGATGCAACCAATGGTGGCGCGATCCTCACATGGCTGAAACAACAATCGGAACACGGCGCACGCATCATCGGCATCTGCGCTGGCGCACTCGTCGTGGCCAACGCCGGCCTGCTGGATCGACGGCAGTTCACGACGCATTGGTACTATCTCAAGGAACTGCGCGAGGACCATGCGTCAGCTGTCTATGTTCCTCATCGGCGTTACGTGATTGACGACAACATCGCGACAACCACAGGGATCAGTGCCTCCGTGCCGACGACGCTCGCGTTGATCGAATCGATCGCAGGACGAGACAAAGCGCAGGCACTCGCGACCGAGATTGGAGTGAACTCGTGGACGCCAGCGCATGACAGCTCCCTGTTCGGTCTGAACTTCTCGCGCGGCCTGAGTTACATCCTCAACAAGCTCGCGTTCTGGCGCAACGATCAAATGCGCGTCGATGTCACAGAAGGCATGGACGACATCGCGCTCGCCTTCACCGCCGACGCGTGGTCGCGCACGGGTCATGTCAATGTGCAAGCCGCTGCGCCCGGGCCCGTCAAACTTCGCAGCGGCATTATTCTCCTGCCGGACGCGGCAACCGACGATGCCGCTCGCCTGCCGCTTGCGACAGATCTGAAGCCCATGGAGCAACTCGATCGCACGCTGTGCGAGATCGGCTCGCGCTTCGGCGACGCCCGCCGCCAATGGGTGGCGATGGAACTGGAATATCCCGGCCAGCCGGCTTGTTGAGGTCCGACTCCTTACGACCGTCGTGACGGGCACGACCTGTGCCTGCCTCCCGTATGGGCGCTACTACCCCTCGACTCCAAACTGCCCGTTCCGCAGCAGGAGTTCCCCATGGCACATGTCGGCAGCGCGCCCCGCTACACCTTCGAGCGTGGCTTCCCCACAGTCGACACGACGAAACAAGCCTATGACGATGCCGATCTGGAGCGTGCCATCCAGGCCTACAAGTTCTTCTATCCCACGGTGTCGGGCGCCGCGATCGTTCGCGGCAATGAGCAGATCGGCGTGGTGCCCAACAAGGTGTTCGGCATTCTCGACTGCGCCCCGGATCAATTAGTGTTCACGGCCAACTCGGACACACCCTACGGTCCGCTGCTGCTCGATCTGAGCATCGGGCCGCTGGTCGTCGAGCTGGCGTCGGGACCCTTGATTGTCTGCTCGATGGATATCAATCAGCGCTGGGTTGCGGACATGGGCCTGCCTGGCCCCGACGCAGGCCGCGGCGGCAAACATTTGCTGATCGGGCCGGACTACAAGGGCGCGATACCCGACAGCGATTTCCACGTGCACCGGGCCAGCAGCAACCGCCAGATCGTCGGAGCGCGCTCGCTACCGATCGAAGGCGACGTGAAAGGCGCCAAGGAACGGTTGAAGAGCATCAAGGTTTATCCCCTGCACTCCAAGACGCCGTGGCAAGAGCCCCAGTGGCTGGACGTGACCGGCAGGAAACAGGACACGACGCCGCTCGATTGGGAAGACAACATCGAGTTCTGGGAAGTGTTGCACCAGACGCTCGACATCGAGCCCATGTTCGAGGGCTATCACAACGAGTACGGCGAGCTGGCCGCGCTCGGCATCGAGAAAGGCAAGCCGTTCAAGCCCGATGCGCGCACCAAATCGATTCTCGAAGAAGCCGCGCGCACCGCGAATGCGCAGATGCGCGTGCAAGCGTTCGGCGATCGTCGACCGGATCGTCTGCCGTGGCCGGATCGCAAATGGCAATGGGTGAGCCTGCGTTTCGAGGATGGCGACTTCAACACTCACGAACGGCTCGATCTCGAAGCGCGCGAGAAATGGTTCTATCAAGCCATCGGCGCATCGCCCGCCATGTTTCGACGGGACGCGCAAGCCGGTTCGCTGTATTGGCTGGCCCTGAGCGACAAGGCTGGTCGTTATCTCGACGGCGGCGGCACCTACAAGCTCACTGTGCCCCTGCCGGTGCCGGGCAAGCTGTTCTGGTCCGTGACGGTGTACGACACGGATTCGCGCTCGCAGATCCAGACGGATCAAAAGCGGGCAGCGCTGCGCTCGCTGTTCGAGCTGAAGGACGCGTCAGGGAACAGCGTAGAGCTTCACTTCGGGCCGAACGCACCCAAAGGCCAGGAAAAACGCTGGATCAAGACCCTTCCCGGCAAAGGCTGGTTCGCGTACTTCCGCATCTACGGCCCGCAACCCGCGGCGTTCGACGGCTCCTGGAAGCCAGGCGACTTCGAGAAATCGAGCTGATCAACTAGAGGAATCCGCAACGCTTAGATCGTTCTGGACTAACGACATGCGCCGCCCATGACGGCGCGAATTACTGCGCACACGGAATCTGATAAGTGCGCGCCAGCTCATGTTTCCGCAGGCGAGTCGCGATTACAGTGCGCGACTTTTTCGCTAACTCACCTCCGGAGCATTTCATGAAGTCACGTTTCATTTTGATTACTGCGATTCTCGCCACTGGCGTGGGATTCGGCGTTTCCAGCAACTCGGTTGCGAGTCCGCCTGAGGCGCAGGCGAGTGCACAGCTGGGCGATCACCCCGCTGTCGTCGTCGCGCGCATGCAGGCCAAGCGCGGCATCGATCCGAACACCTTCATCGTGGCGCACCCGGCCGGTGTGCGACAGCTCGCGGCCTCTCCGACTGCCACAGCGTCGACCGCGACTGCCAGCGCTGGACGCTGATCTTTCTCTAGCCCTCCTCCTCGCGAGGAGGGCTGCACCGCACGAATCGCGATCAAACGACTTCACACGCCTGTCACAAGGCGATAACGCAGCCGCAAAAATAAAACCTCTTCGGCTCAGGATCTTCCGCAATCCCTCGCCCTGACGATTGATATTGCCTCGCGCGTCGTCCAACGATTGGACTAGCCCTAGTGCTGTAAACGCGAGACACACTTGAGCACCCTCCCCAGACCCGCTGCGGCGCTGCCCGTGGCCGCCCGAGTGCGGCTGCAAACTTTACTCGTGGCGGCGTGCATCGTTGCTTTCACGATCGTGTGGTTCTCGCTCGCTCTGGGTAGGCCGCTGGCGCATCCGGATGAAGGGCGTTACGCCGAGATCCCGCGAGAGATGGTGTTACGCGGCGACTGGGTGACCCCTCATCTCAACGGCGTCGCGTATCTGGAGAAACCGCCCCTGCAATACTGGGCCACCGCAGCCCTCTACAAATTCTTCGGCGAAGGTGAATGGACGGCGCGGCTGTGCACGATGCTCGCCGCCTGGCTCAACGTTTTGTTGATGTTTGTTCTCGGGCGCCGGCTCTGGGGCACTCGAACCGGTGTGCTGGCCGCGGCCTTTCTAGGATCGACGGTGCTGCATTTCTTGATGGGCCAGATCCTGACCCTGGACATGGCCTTCACCTTCCTGCTCACCGCGATGTTGTGCACCTTCTGCATGACACAAGCGACCCGAGACTCTGCGCCAGGGGAAAGCAGCCATTGGATGATGGCCACCTGGATACTGTTGGCATTGGCCGTACTCACCAAAGGACTGGCCGCGATCGTCATCGCCGGCGCCGTGTTGACCCTCTATGTGATCTGGCAACGCGACTGGGCCGTGCTGCGCACGCTGCGCCCCGTCACCGGCGTTGTGATACTCGCAATCGTCGCCGTGCCCTGGTTCTATCTGGCAGCTCGCGCCAACCCGGAATTTCTGCACTTTTTCTTTATCGAGCAACATTTCCAACGCTATCTCACCGATGCCGCGCAACGCATAGAACCCTGGTGGTACTTCATCGCTATTCTTGCCGCGGGCACCCTGCCCTGGTTGCCGCAGATGGCGGGCGCGCTCTTCAACGGCTGGCGCACCGAAAGCAAGCCCGGTCAGTTCGACGTGCGCCGACTGCTGTGGATCTGGTGCGTATTTGTCCTGGTTTTTTTCTCGCTCTCAAATTCGAAACTGGCGCCCTATGTGCTGCCGGTTCTGCCGCCCCTGGCGTTACTGACGGCCAGCCGTGAGGAGTGCATCGACAGCCGCGCGCTGCGAGTCAGCATCGGCGTGCTGGTCCTGTTTGCGATCTCACTGATTGTTTACTGCACAGGCGCCACTCATTTCACCAAGGACCCGGTTACGCTCGAGGCCATCGAACAAGGGCGAATCGCCGTCGGCACGTTCGCAGTCATTGCGTTCGTTACCGCCGTGCTCTGCTGGCGCGCGGCTCAGGCCGGTCGATCGGCCCGCGCGATTACCGGTCTCGCGGCCGCATGGTTCATCGGCTTCGCATTGTTATTTTCGACCGTGGCAAAACACGAGTCGCTGCGGTCCGGAAAGTCTCTGGCGGCACAAATTCCCTCCGATCTGGCCGCGCATGCGCCGATCTTCACGGTGCAGACGTACGACCAGACCCTTCCTTTCTATCTGCGACGCACGATGTTCATGGTCGATACGCATGGCGAGCTCGACTACGGACTGCGACGTGCGCCGGGAGCGGCCATTCCTGAGATGGCCCGGTTCGAGCAAACGTGGCGGGAGCTGAACGATGGAGTCGCCATCATGACTCATGAATGCTACGCACGACTCGAAGCGCGCGGTTTGCCTATGCGCGTGCTGGGCAGAGACAAACGCCGGATTGCGGTGAGCCGCCGATGAATCCGGTCACCTGGGCTCTGGTCATCAGCGGCGTCCTGCTCAACGCGACCGCTCAGTTACTGCTGAAGGCGGCGACCAGCGCGACCGGTGCGATCGAGCCGAGCTGGGCCGGGCTCGCGACTGCCGGACCACGGTTGTTATCTCACTACGGAGCGTGGGGCGGCATCGCCTGCTACGTCGTGAGCGTCGTGATCTGGATACTCGCGCTCTCTCGCGCTCCGGTCAGTGTCGTTTATCCACTGCTGTCGATCGGCTACATCGTCAATGCGATCGCCGCAGCCGCGCTGTTTCAGGAATCGCTCGCACCCGGCAAGTTGCTCGGCATCGCGGTGATCGTTCTCGGCGTATTCATTCTTAGTCAGAGTCAGACTCAGCCATGACTTATCTGCCTTTCTCACGACCGGACATCGACGAGCACACCATCGAGGCGGTGAGCCAGGTGCTGCGCTCCGGATGGATCACGACCGGCCCTTATGTGACGAAGTTCGAAAGCGCGCTGTCGTCCTATGTCGGTGGACGCAAGGTTCGCGCGCTGACTTCGGGCACCGCCGCGCTCGAGATTGCTCTCATGATCGCCGGCGTGGGCAAAGGCGATGAAGTGATCGTGCCGGCGATGAGTTTCGCCGCGAGTGCCAATGTCATTTTGCGACGTGGCGCGGTGCCTGTATTCGTCGACGTCGAGCTCGCCAGCCGCAATCTCAATGTTTCCTTGCTGGAGGCCGCCATCTCCAGCCGCACTCGCGCCGTGATGCCCGTGCACTTCGCCGGCCTGCCGGTCGATATGGATCGACTTCTGCAGATCGCTCGCAAATTCGATCTGCGAGTGGTCGAGGACGCGGCTCACGCCATCGGCAGTGAGTACCGGGGCCGGCGTATCGGCGCTTTCGGCGACATCGCCTGCTTCAGCTTTCATCCCAACAAGAACATGACGACCATCGAGGGCGGCGCCATCGCGTGCAATCATGCCGACGAAGCGCGCCTCATCGAAGTCGAGCGCTTCCACGGCATCGAGCGTCACGCCGACGGCAATATCGATGTGATCAGCGCCGGCGGCAAATTCAATCTGTCCGACGTGTCGGCACGAATCGGTCTCGCGCAGCTCGAGCGGCTCGATGCTTTCGGCAAACGCCGCCGCGAGCTGGCATCGATTTATTTCCACGAGCTCTCCGCCGATCCGCCCGGAATTCTTCCCGAGGCCGGCGATGAGGGACATTGCTGGAACATGTTCACGCTGCTGTTGCCGTTCGATCGGCTCGGCATGACGCGCACGCAGTTTCAGCAAGCCATGGGTAAGCGAGGCATCGCCATCGGCGTGCACTACCCCTGCATTCCCGGGCTGACCCTCTACCGGCAGCTCGACTATCGCGAAGAGCGATTCCCGATTGCATCGCGCATCGGGCGCGAAACGGTCACTCTGCCGCTGTTCCCGGCCATGACTGACGACGACGTTCGTCGTGTCTGCTCGACGCTGCGAGGCGTTCTGGCGAATCGATCATGAGCGCACGCCCGCACATCGCCCCTCGTCCGACGCCCCGGCTGAGCGTCGTGATTCCCGTTTTCAACGAGGAGACCTGCCTGCCAGCCTTGTTCGCGAGGCTCTACCCAGCGCTCGATGCGCTCCATCGTCCGTACGAATGTATCTTCGTCGACGACGGCAGCACCGATCGGTCGGTGGCCCTGCTTCGGCAGATGTTTCAGCACCGCCCTCATGAGACGCGCATCGTAATCCTGCGCGGCAACTTCGGTCAGCACTCGGCCATCCGCGCCGGCTTCGAGCGGGCCCGCGGTGAGTTTGTCGTCACGCTCGACGCCGATTTGCAGAATCCTCCAGAAGAGATTGCGCACCTGGTCGCGCGCTTCGATGAAGGCCACGACTACGTGGGGACGATTCGTGAGCAGCGTCGCGACGTATGGTGGCGTCGCAAAGCCTCGTCGGCGATGAACGTCGTTCGCGAGCGCATCTCCGGCATTCGAATGACGGATCAGGGTTGCATGCTCCGCGGCTATTCCCGAGAGATCGTCGACACGATCAATCGATCGCGCGAGGTCACGACATTCCTGCCGGCGCTCGGCAGCTTGTACGCGCTCCGCCCGATCGAGATCCCGGTGCGACACGAGCAGCGCGAGAGCGGCACGTCCAAATATTCCGTGTATCGGCTGATCCGGCTGAACTTCGACTTGATGACCGGCTTTTCGCTGGTGCCGCTGCAGCTGTTCTCGATGGCCGGCATCGTGATCTCACTGCTGTCCGTGCTGTTCGTCGTCTATCTGGGCGTGCGCCGCCTGCTGCTCGGCCCGGAGGCGGAAGGCGTGTTCTCGCTGTTCGCCATCGTGTTCCTGCTGATCGGCATCGTGCTGTTCGGCATCGGCCTGCTGGGCGAATACATCGGCCGGATTTATTTGCAGGTGCGCGACCGGCCTCGCTACCTGGTCGATGCGGTGATCGAAGAAGAACGGCAAGGTGAACCGTCGTGACCAGTGCAGTCGTGTTCGGCTACAGCGAAGTCGGCGTGCGTTGCCTGAGCGCACTGTTGCGTCATGGCGTTCGCGTGGATCTGGTACTGACCCATCAGGACGATCCCGCCGAACATCAATGGTTCGGCAGCGTCGCGCATCTGGCCCGAGAGCATCACATTCCTGTGACCTGTCCGGCCGATCCCAACGCGGCAGCCGTCGTCGAGCGCGTTGCCGACCTGCGTCCCGATTTTTTGTTCTCCTTTTACTACCGTCATCTGCTGTGTGAACGCCTGCTCGCCTCAGCAACCCGCGGCGCGCTGAACATGCATGGCTCGCTGCTACCGAAGTATCGCGGTCGTGCCCCCGTCAATTGGGCCATCGTTCACGGCGAAACCGAGACCGGCGCGAGCCTGCACTACATGCAGGCGCGGCCCGATGCAGGCCCGTTGGTCGGGCAGGAGTCCGTGCCCATTCTCATCGAGGACACGGCTCTCGACGTATCGATGCGAGTGGCGGTTGCGGCCGAACGATTGCTGGAGCGCTGTTTGCCGGACCTGATCGCCGGGCGCGCGTCCGGCGTTCCTCTGAATCTCGAACGAGGCTCGTATTTCGGCCGGCGTCGACCGGAAGACGGCAAGATCCACTGGCATCGCCCGGCACTGGAAATTCACAATTTGATTCGCGCCGTCGCCCCGCCGTTTCCCGGCGCGTTCGGCGAGTACGCCGGGCAAGTCCTGCGAGTGCTCGGCAGCCGTTATCTCGAACAGCCGGCGCGCCATCCATTGCAGGCGCCTTGTTTATATATCGACGGCGACGATCTGCAACTCGACTGCTGTGACGGCAAGCAACTCACGCTGACGCACGCCGAGCTTGGCGACATGCCGCTCACGGCCAGCGCCTTCGTTGCTCGTCACGGCGCAACCCCTCTCTCCCTTCTCTAACAAGTAACACGCGGCGGATCTCATGAAACGCATTCTCATCCTGGGCGTCAATGGCTTCATCGGTCATCACCTGACTCGCCAGTTGCTCGAGCATACGAACTGGGACGTCTACGGCATGGACCTGCAGGCCGATCGCGTCGAACGGTTTCGTAACAACTCGCGGTTCCATTTCGTAGAGGGCGATATCACCATCAACCGCGAATGGGTGGAGTACAACGTGCGCAAGTGCGACGTGGTGTTGCCGCTGGTCGCGATCGCCACGCCGGCGTCTTATGTGCGTGAGCCGTTGCGCGTGTTCGAGCTCGATTTCGAAGCCAACCTGCCCATCATCCGGCACTGCGTGAAGTACGGCACGCGCATCATCTTTCCATCGACGTCCGAAGTGTATGGCATGAGCCCCGATGCGAGCTTCGATCCCTACGCCTCGAATCTGGTGCTCGGCCCGATCAACAAGTCGCGCTGGATCTACTCCTGCGCCAAGCAACTGCTTGACCGGATCATCTGGAGCTACGGGCTGGAAGGACAGCTCGATTTCACGCTCATCCGCCCCTTCAACTGGATCGGCTCGGGACTCGACAGCATCCATACGCCCAAGGAAGGCAGCTCACGCGTGCTCACGCAGTTTCTGGGGCACATCGTGCGAGGCGAGAACATCCAGCTCGTGGATGGCGGCGCGCAAATGCGCTCCTTCACATATGTCGACGATGCAATGGCCTGCCTGCTGCGGATCATCGAGAACCCGAACGGCATCGCCAGCGGCAAGATCTATAACATCGGCAATCCTGCCAACAACTATTCCATCCGGCAGCTCGCTGAGATGATGCTGGAGATCGCGCGCTCGCGGCCGGCGTATCGCGAGTCGGCGCGACGCGTGCGGATCACGGACGTGTCTTCGGCCCGGTACTACGGCGAAGGCTATCAAGACATCCAGTCCCGCGTGCCCAGCATCGACAACACGTGCCGCGACTTGAAGTGGCAACCGACGACCGATATGCAGGCCGCGCTGGAAATCATTTTCGACGCGTACGCCGAAGATCTTCCGCAGGCACGCGAGCTCACGAACACCGGCACTTATCCGGTGATCGACGAATCCGCGACCCTGCGAGCGCAGGCCCTCGGTCGATGACCGAGCGAATCGCGCTGAAAGTCGATGTCGATACATTGCGCGGCACGCTCGAGGGCGTGCCGGCGCTCCTCGCTCTGCTGGCGCGTCACCGAGTCAACGCGACCTTCCTGTTCAGCCTCGGCCCCGACAACACCGGCCGCGCGCTTCGCCGCATCTTTCGTCCGGGGTTCCTCAACAAGGTGCTGCGAACCTCCGTTGCCGCCAACTATGGGCTGAAAACTTTGTGCTATGGCACCTTGCTACCCGCGCCCAATATCAGCGAGCGCGCCTGCGATGTGATGCGCTCCGTGCGCGACGCCGGTTTTGAAGTCGGCGTTCATTGCCACGATCACGTGCTCTGGCAGGATCATGTCGCGGCTCAGAGTTACGCATGGACGCGCGAACAAATGCAGCTCGCTGTGGCTGCGTTTCAACGCGTGTTTGGGGAACGACCGAAAGTTCACGGCGCCGCTGGCTGGCAAATGAATGAGCACGTGCCTCAACTCGAAGCCGAGCTCGGCTTCGACTATGCCAGCGACACTCGCGGCAGCTCACCTTTCCGGCCCCTGTTTGCCGGTGAAGCCGCCTTCTGCCCACAACTGCCGACCACCCTGCCGACCTTCGACGAAGTCATCGGTTTGGATGGCTGCACCGAGCAGAACGTCGCAGATGTCCTGTTCGAACACAGTCGGACGCATCCGGGTCCGCACGTGTTCACTTTGCATGCGGAGCTCGAGGGCATGAGACTGCGCCCCGCATTCGAACGTTTGCTACAGCTTTGGCTCGCGCAAGGCGTGCAACTGTGTTCGATGCGTGACCTGTATATGAACCTTCCTCCGGAACTCCCGACCTACCCGGTCGAGTTCGGGGAATTGGCGGGCCGCTCCGGTCGGCTCGCGCGCCAGGTTACAGTTCCACTCGAACGCCGAGATTGAACACGCGCCCCGTCAGCGGCGCCCAACCTTCGACAATCCTTTCGCCCGTCGCCGCCGGCAACGGACGCAGCAGCGGATCGAAGCGGGTCTGTCGGCGATCCGTCAGGTTGATGGCATTCAGAAAAATCCCGACCTCGCCAAACTTGATTTCCGCGAGCGCACTGATCTCGAGGTAAGGCTTGCTCTCGCTGCGGTAAGGATTGTCGTAGAGCTTCTGTTTGCCGGTGTATGAGAACTCCAGCCCCAGCCGGCCGCGCTCTTCATCCTCGAACAATGCCGCCAGTTCGCCGGAGAATCGCGGGATGAGCTCGGAGTCTCTTCTGCCGCCGCCGGCCGCCGCTTCGGTCGCGTCCAAATAAGTGGAGCTGCCAATCACGTGAAAGTCGCCGACGTTGTAGTGCACGAGCAGCTCCGCTCCGACGACCTCTCGCGGACCGTCGGCATTCGCAAGCCGCAACCGACCCGGCACGGTTGACGATCTCACAACCAACGGATCGCGAATCCGCGAGCCGAACACGCTGCCGTTGATCTCCCAGCGGTTTTCCGCCCATTTCATATCGACCGAGGCACTGGTCGCGCGCTCGGCATCGAGACCGCGCAACGGCTCGACCAACGCGACGCTGGTGGCTTCGGTTTCATCGGCGACCAACGTGGGCGCGGCGAAGCCACTGCCGATCGATGCACGCAATGACCAATCTTCTTCCAATCGGAACAACGCGGAGAGTCGGGGACTCACGAAGGTGCCGTATTCGTTGTGATCATCGACGCGAGCGCTGCCCGCAAGCTTGATCGCATCACTGACCGCGTACTCGTCCTGCGCGAACACGGCAGGTACGGTGTAACGGTAGTTCACACCGGACGATCGGGCGGATTCGAACCGGTCGTAGTCGAGTGCCACGCCGGCGATCCAGGCGTGTTGCTCATGAGCGCCAGACACCGTCGCTTCGCCCGACCCGGTCGTTCTCACATCTTCGCTGACCAAACCGTTGAAGTCGCGATCGCGCTCCAGCCGCACGAACGACCATCGCGAGCCGAACAACTTCGAGCCGGACAGCGGCATATGAGTAACGAGACCCGCGTCAGCACGACGAGAGTCCAACGTATCGCGGAAGGTTGTACCATCTGGGAGCACTTGCCCGCGCATACTGCCGCCTTGTCGCGACTCGTCCATCAATCCGAGCGTCGCAAACACCGATGCACCTTCGCCGTTCTCCCAGAACAGTCGCGGTCGCACTGTGTAACGACGGTACTCGGCGATGTCCGCCCAACCATCGTCATCTATATCTTCGCGCGACTGATCGTGCGCACCGGCGGTCACACTGTAACCCCACTCCGGTGAGATCGCGTCCGTTACAAATCCCACCGCGTCGGTACCGCCGCGCGATGTTCGGTTGAGAAGAATCTCAGGCTCACTGCCCGGCTTGCGCGACATCAAGTTGAGCACGCCACCCAAACCGCCGCTGCCATACAGCGCGGAGGCCACACCCTTAATCACTTCAACGCGCCCGAGATCGAGCGGCGGTGTTTGCAGCAAACCAAACGCATCCGGTTGCGCGCCCAGCAACGGCAACCCGTCCTGTAATACCAACGTATGCCGGCCCGGCATTCCTCTCATCTGCAACGTCGCGCCTCCCAGCCCCGCGGCCGTCGATTGAATGTGCACACCGCCCAGTTCGGTGAGCAGCGACGTGAGGTTGCCCGGTTGCACCGTGAGGTTCTCTTCAATCTCCTCCTCCGGCAGCACCTCGACCCGAATCGGCTGATCGCGAACCAACGCCTCGCTCCGGGTTGCAACCACGACGACGGACTCGGTCTCTTCCTCTTCTTCTTCCTCGGAATGAGCGAGGACGGGCCAGCAGCTCAAGGGAGCGAGGAGTAACGCGGCGTAGAGGTCGGTTCGTTGGGGGATCATCAGCGGGCGCCAGGCAATTAATTCGGCGACGGATGGTAGGTGAAGGGCGCTGACGAAAGACTGACGGGCCAACGGCGTGTTCCCAAGCCCCGCATCTCGCGCGTTATTCATGAATCCTGCTCACAGCCCCTAACCGCTTCCGCCCCCTAATCAGGCGCGGCCCTGGCAACTATCTTGTTCGCCTCGGAATTCTTTCCCGGCACAGGCGCAATTGAGGAGTCATCGACATGCAAACGCGCACTCTCGGTAGCAGCGGACTCGAAGTCTCCGCACTCGGCTATGGCTGCATGGGCCTGGACTTCGGTTACGCCAACAAGGTCAGCAAGCAGGAAGGCGTCACGCTGATTCGCCAGGCGGTGGATCGAGGGGTCACCTTCTTCGATACCGCAGAGGTCTATGGACCTTTTACTAACGAAGAAATGGTCGGTGAAGCATTGCGCCCGGTGCGCGACCGAGTCGTTATTGCCACCAAGTTCGGCTTCAACATTGCCGATGGCAAGCAGAGCGGACTGAACAGTCGACCCCAGAATATCAAGGCAGTCGCCGACGCGTCGCTCAAGCGCCTGGGGGTCGAGCAGATCGATCTGATCTATCAGCACCGGGTCGACCCGAACGTTCCGATCGAGGATGTGGCCGGAGCGGTCAAAGATTTGATCGCCGCGGGTAAGGTGAAGCACTTCGGTCTGTCGGAGCCGGGCGCCCAGACCGTGCGTCGCGCGCACGCAGTGCAGCCGATCAGCGCCTTGCAAAACGAATATTCGTTGTGGACTCGCGGCGTCGAGACCAATGGCATCCTGCAGGCTTGCGAGGAGCTGGGCATCGGCTTGGTGCCTTACAGCCCGCTCGGCAAAGGCTTCCTGACCGGAGCGATGAGCCAAGACACCAGGCTCGGCGAAGGCGACTTTCGGAACATTCTCCCGCGCTTCACACCCGAAGCGATGCAGAAGAATCAGTCGCTAGTCGAACTCCTGAAGCGAATCGCCGCCGAGAAAGAAGCCACGCCGGCCCAGATCGCGCTCGCCTGGTTGCTCGCGCAAAAGCCCTGGATCGTGCCCATTCCAGGCACGACGAAATTGCACCGACTCGAAGAGAACCTTGGCGCCATCAACGTAGCGCTGACTGAGGCGGACTTGACCGAAATTCGGCAGGCGGCCGCCGCGATTCCGATCGAAGGCGAGCGCTACCCCGAGCATCTTCTTGCGACCACCGGCCTGTAAAGCGCCGGATTGATGAGCCGATCTCACAACCGCATTCGCCCGCGGTGGCTAACTCCCGTCGCGGTCGGCGCGTGTAATAGGTAGCTTCTTAGAGAGGAGTCTGGCAATGCGTGGAGCGGTACTTTACGGCCCCAAGGACATTCGATTCGATGAGCGGCCGGATCCAAAGATCGTCGCTGCCACGGATGCGATTATCAGATTGTCCGCGACCTGTGTGTGCGGATCGGACCTATGGCCGTATCGCGGCGTGGACCGGTCCTCTGAACCGACGCCCATGGGCCATGAATACTGCGGCATCGTCGAAGAAGTCGGCAGCGCTGTGAGAAATCTACGTCGCGGTCAGTTCGTCGTCGGATCCTTCTTCGCATCCGACAACACCTGCGAGATCTGCCAAGCCGGCTATCACAGTCGCTGCGTACATCATGAGTATGTTGGGGCCGGCGGCGCGCAGGCACCCTTTCTGCGCGTGCCGCTCGCGGATGGCACACTCGTGCCTACTCGGGAGTTGCCATCGAAGGCTTTGGTACCGAGCTTACTCGCAGCGTCCGACGTGCTGGGCACAGGATGGTTCGCCGCCACTGCTGCGGCGGTGGGCCCGGGAAAGACAGTCGCCGTTGTTGGCGATGGAGCGGTGGGACTGTGCGCGGTCATCGCAGCGAAGCAGTTGGGCGCGGAGCGCATCATCGCGATGAGTCGTCATCCGTCGCGACAGAAGCTAGCCCTCGAATTCGGCGCCACCGACATCGTGACTGAACGCGGCGACGAAGGCGTCGCCAGGATCAAGGAGATGACGCGCGGGCTCGGCGCCCACTCCGTGATCGAAGCCGTTGGCAGCTCAGAGGCGATGATGCAGGCGATCCGCTGCACCCGCCCCGGTGGGCATGTCGGTTTCGTCGGCGTTCCTCACGGCGCTGATTTTCCCGGCCAGGACGTGTTCTTTGCCGAGGTGCATCTGCACGGAGGCCCCGCACCGGTGCGACGATTTTTGCCCGAGCTGATCGATCTCATCTGCGACGGCAAGATCGATCCGGGCAAAGTCTTCGATCTCACGCTACCGCTGAGCGAAGTGGCAGAAGGCTATCGTGCGATGGACGAGCGCCGTGCTATTAAAACTTTGTTCACGGTTTAGTCATTGAGGCGACTTGCCGCGGTGACGGAGCGCGTCAACGATCAGCGCGAAGGCCGGCGACGACTGCCGGCGACTCGGATAGTAGAGGTGATATCCCGTCCAGGGCGGCGACCATTCTTCGAGCACCCAGACCAGCTCGCCCTTGTCGAGATACGGCCGCGCCAGGTCCTCTTGAATATAGGCGAGCCCCAGTCCTGCGAGCGCGGCATCGCGAACTTGAAAGATGCTGTTGAAGATCAGCTGTCCATCCACACGCACTTTCAGCTCGCGACCGTGGCGCTCGAATTCCCAAGCCCATAATCCACCGTGCGTGGCCAGACGCAGGTTGATGCACGAATGCGCCGTCAGGTCCTGAGGTGTCTTCGGGACCGGATGCTTTGCGAAGTACGATTTCGTTCCCACCACCGCAAAACGAACATCGGGCCCGATGCGCACCGACACCATGTCCTTGGCGACCTGTTCGCCCAGGCGAACCCCGGCATCGAAGCGGTGAGCGGCAATATCGATCAGCCCGCCTTCCATGCTGATCTCCACTTTGATCTCGGGATATTTGGGCAGCACTTTGGCCAGCTTCGGCCAGAGCACGGTCACGGCGGGATGATCGCCCGCGGTGATTCGAATCGTGCCGGCCGGCTTCTGCCGAAACTCGCTCAACTGCTCGAGCTCCGCCTCGACTTCATCGAAACGTGGCCCTACGGAATGCAGCAACCTTTCGCCCGCTTCCGTGGGCGAAACACTCCGCGTGGTACGCGTGAGCAAACGAACACCCAGTCGCTCCTCGAGGCCACGCATCGAGTGACTGAGCGCGGAGGGCGAGACGCCCAATTGCGCGGCGGCCTTGGTGAAGCTGCGAGTGCGAGCGACCACCAGGAAGGCCTGCAAATCATGAAAGTTTTCGCGCGCCATTCGGGAATTCTCTCGCATCGGTCCAGGTGCCGTCTATCGCGGGCTCTTGCCCCGGCCGGTCCGATTGCTGAGGCCCGCTCATAACTACATGCGAGCTGAGGCCGCTACTCGATGCGCTCCCCGCTCCCTATTCTGTCGCTCCTCCAGCCCCCGGCACCCGAGGTCGAATTTGATGTCCGCCGATGTTTCTGCTGTCGCCATTGCCTCTGAAGATCGTCCACATCACTGGGGCGGCGTCTTCGCAATGTCACTTTGCGTGTTCGCGTTGATCGCCTCCGAATTCATGCCGATGAGCTTGCTCACACCGATTGCCACCGATCTGCATATCACTGAAGGACAGGCAGGCCAGGCGATCGCGGTGTCAGGGATCTTCGCGGTGCTCACGAGCTTGTTTATCTCCACGCTGGTCGGCGACCGCGATCGAAAAGCGGTGCTACTGACCCTGACCGCGATCATGGCGATCGCTGGAGCAGTCGTCGCGCTCGCACCGAACTATTCGATCTTCATGATTGGCCGCGCGTTAGTGGGCATCTTGATCGGCGGTTTCTGGTCGATGTCGGCGGCGACCGCCATGCGGCTCGTCCCCAAACATCAGGTGCCGCGGGCGCTGGCGATCTTCAACGGCGGCAACGCGCTGGCTACTGTCATTGCCGCGCCCCTGGGCAGTTTCCTGGGCGCGATCATCGGTTGGCGAGGCGCTTTCTTTTGTATCGTGCCACTCGCGATCGTCGTTTTGTTCTGGCAGATGATCAGCCTGCCGTCGATGCCGACTCAACGCCGGTCCCGTTCAGGGAATGTTTTCAAATTGCTGAGCCGTCCGGTGGTAGCTTTGGGCATGGCTGCGATGGCCGCGCTCTTCATGGGCCAGTTCGCCCTATTCACTTATATGCGGCCGTTCCTCGAGACGGTGACCCGAGTCGATGTCACGACGCTGTCAACGATTCTATTTGCAATGGGAGTGGCAGGCTTCATCGGCACCAGCCTCATTGGGCTCTTTCTCGAGAAGCGTCTCTACAGCACGCTCATCGTCGTTCCTCTGACGATGGCCGGGATCGCCGTCGCTCTCATCGCCTTCGGCAATGATCTCGTCGCTACCGCAATGCTATTCAGCGCGTGGGGACTGGTCGGAACGGCGGTTCCCGTTGGCTGGTGGACCTGGCTGGCCAGGTCGCTACCCCAAGATGCCGAAGCCGGCGGTGGGCTCATGGTGGCAATCGTCCAATTCGCCATCACGATGGGCGCGGTCGTCGGGGGCCTGTTATTCGACATGAGCGGCTATCAAAGCACCTTCGGTGCCGGCGCTGCTCTGCTGGCGATTGCGGCCGTGCTCGCACTCCTCACCTCGCGCACAGCGAAGGGATCCGAAGGCTATGGTGCTTGATCGATTGCGAGTGCGGCGGAAGGTGGCGGAGAGGAAGCCCGAAAACCGGCCTTCAACGGAACGGCGAGCTATCGACTCCAGGGCCCCAACGTTCCAAGCCGCACTGGCGAATCATCCGAAAATATCTTCACCGAGGTGATGCGATGAATGTGAATGCTGTCTCGAACCAATTCCAGAGCTGGCTTTGGATTGAAGCCCGGTCGTTGGAAATAGCTGGACTCAGGCTCCGGCGCCCCAAATTCGATACATGGATACCAGTACTCTTCAGAATCCTGACTGTCCACCTGGTAGAGCTGGACAAACCCTGTGGATTTCATGCTGTCCGCGTAGAGCGTAGTCGCCGCCTTGTGGAATAACACAATGTTTTGACCGCGACGTTCCTCATTCTTACCGACTGGAGTTTCAAACTGCACGGACGGATAGACGATCCCATCAATCGACGCTCGAGGATGCATCGCCAGGTAGTCCGCCACAACTTGCGTGATCAGATAATCGTGATCCTGCCCCTCCGGCACCACCGGCAACGTCATTTTTGTACAGAGCGTCTTCAAAAAATCCCGTCGCTCCGCGGCGGCTTTGGTCATTGGATCGAACAAGCTCGCCCCCTCTTTGAGCCGCACCTCCATGAGTAGACCAAGATCGAGCAGCTTGAGGGGACGGGTGATCGCGAACGTCGCCACAACCGTATAGCTACCGACTGCTGGACGTACCTCGGCGAGTGCAATGTCCGCGTCTGTAGCCCCGTAAAACGCGGGCTGCCCCGCGGCATTCATACGCCCCGCCCTTCCGATCCCTACTGCCGGCGCGCCTAGAAACTTCTCTGGATGATGCAAGGCGTCGTAGAGTCCCTTTTCTGTTTGGAACTCTCGAGCCCGAAACAACTTGTCGATGCTGGAGCCTGGCCCGGCATCCACCAACACCGATGAGCCCTTCGCTGTGACGTCCGCCGCGATGTCACCAAACACCTCACCCATGAACTCAGCAACGTTGGGGTTGAGATGACGCGCCTCATTGCGCAAGCTGCTTTCCATCTCGGCCCACCGCGCGCTCATCGCTGAGCCCAGGTGACTCTTCAGAACGAACCACGGATCATCATCATCACCATACCGCGACTCCATCGAGTCTCCGTCGAACCACTTGTCGCTCAACGTCTCGACAATGGCAGTGACTGCCGCCTCATTGACCCTGACGAGCTTCTGTATAACCGTCGGTAAGTCGTCCCCCGCCGGAGTTCTGTCGAAGTGAATCACCGCCGCCGTTTGGCTCGAGAGTTCATAAAAGGTCTCGATGACAGCGTCGCATCTATCCGCGATGAACCCGATTTCGACAGTCGGTGATTCCTCGCGCTCACAGTACTCACAGGGCTCGTCTTGAGACGCTTCGCGAGCGACGAGATTGCGAAGAAACTCTTCTCCGATACAGTTGCTGCAGATGTAACTCATGGAGATGTTGCCTGAGTCTCACTTGAATCTTGCAAGCAGCTTCATCCCCAAGTCGAGCTTGGGTGAAAAAGCTGGCGGGGCGACTGTAGGATTTCGACGCCGAGGCTATCAAGAAGCGGGGCCGTGAATGGCTGGTTCTTGAGCTGCCATCTGTGCCGGCCTTCGGCGGAAGAGTGGCGGAGAGGGAGGGATTCGAACCCTCGTAGGGACGTAATGCCCTCAACCGATTTCGAATCGGTGCCGTTGTGACCGCTTCGGTACCTCTCCGTGCGGGGCCGCGCATTCTAAAGGAGTCGTTCGCGGCTAGAAAGGGGTTTTTGCTACAGATAGGCGCTGGGGAATCCATTCGCCGAACCGGTCACGAATTATCGAGCCGTGCGCGCCGGTACTCCCCCAGCCAGGTCCTCGGTCCTCCCCGAGGCCGCCAACCCACTGACCTGTCGCGACTTTTGCGTCGGCGATGAACGTACAGCGGCGGTTAAGGTCGAAGTAGAGACGCTTTACAGCCTCCCCGGCCCGCACCACACTGCTCGCTGTGAAAATGCCCTCCTTTTCGATGTTCAAGGCACTGTTGTGCGCCTCCGTGGCGTCCCTGGTCATGGCGGGGGGCGTGAGCCACGCCGATCCGGACGATCTGCCGGACATCGGCAACCCGGCGTCGACCATGCTGACCCTGGAGGACGAGTACCAGATCGGCCGCATGATCGTGCGGGGTCTGCGGGACCAGGATCAGATCCTCGAAGATCCCGAAGTCACCGAGTACATCCGCGCGCTGGGATTGAAGCTGTCCAGCCAGGCCCACGACGGCTCGCAGCGCTTCAACTTCTTCATGGTCCGGGACAACACCATCAACGCGTTCGCGTTGCCGGGCGGCTTCATCGGCGTGAACACGGGCCTGCTGCTGAAGACCGACGACGAGAGCGAGCTGGCCGGCGTGCTCGCGCACGAAATTGCACACGTTACGCAGCGACACATTGCTCGCAGCATCGCGGCTCAGAGTCGCTCGAGCCTGGTCTCCACGGCCGCCATGCTGGCGGCGATTCTGGTCGGTGCGGCGGCGGGCGGCGGCGATGCGGCGATGGCCGGCGTGGCAGCGGCGCAGAGCCTGGCCATCCAGCAGCAGATCAGCTTCACGCGCTCCAACGAAACGGAAGCCGACCGTGTAGGCCTGGGCTTTCTGGCGCGCTCGGGCTTCGACCCGAACGGCATGCCGAGATTCTTCGAGACCATGAGCCGGCTCGCGGGCGGCAGCGAATTGAACATTCCCGAAATGCTCCGCACGCACCCGGTAAGCACCACGCGTATCGCCGAAACGAAGGAACGGGCTGCGCAGCTCGAGGTGGCGCCCGCTCCGCAAAGTGTGAGTTATGCGCTGACGCGCGAACGCCTCCGCGTGCTGTCAACGCCGGCGGGCGAAGATCCGCGTGCGTATTACGCCGCCACGATCACGAACGAGCCCGATGCCACGCCCGCGCAGGTTTACGGACAAGGACTGGCGTTGATGATGGCCGGTCAGCCCGCCAAGGCCGTGCCGATTTTCGAACGCTTGCGCTCCTCCGATCCGACCATTCTTCAGTACCACACAGCGCTGGGTCAGGCGCAGTTGCAGGCGGGCGATGGCAAGGCGTCCATTCAAACGTTGAAGCGTGCGTCGGAGCTGTTCCCGCGCAATGTCGCCGTGACCATTCGGTATGCCGAAACGCTGATGCAAAAGGGCGACGCCAAGAAGGCGCACGAGATTCTGCTCGACCTGTTCAATACCGTCCCGCCGACACCGGAGCAGGCCAAGCTCACCGCGCAGGCGGCGAATGCCGCCGGCGACGTGGCCGACTCGTACTACTACATGTCCGAGTACCACATCATGAGCGGCGATCTGTTGCTGGCCGTCAATCAGCTGCAGCTTGCCCTGGCCGTGCCGAAGATCAGCGAGGTGCAGCGCGCACGCTTCGAAGCCCGGCTGGACGAAATTCAGCAAGCATTGCCCAAGCGGGCCGCCCGCCGGCCCATCGAAGCCAGCAACGGCGACGGTCGACGCCGCGCAAATTGATACAATCCTCGCACCCGTCGGGTGTGAGATATCCTCCTGACCCTGCCCGCCGGCGAATGATTTCGCCGGGCCGTGGCGTCCCACTCGAGTTTGTTTGAAGGATCACGACGCATGTCCACGTTACTGCGCGCCGCGCTTCTGTTGCTCGCCCTCGCTGCTGCCGGCTGCGCCAGCGCACCCGGCCGCACCACGAACAAGGAAAGCTTCGAAGGCTTCAATCGCGGCGTCTACAAATTCAACGACACCATCGACAAGGCGGCGTTGAAGCCGGTCGCCAAGGGTTACCGCAAGGTCACGCCGCAATTCATTCGCACCGGCATCGGCAATGTGCTGAGCAACCTCGAGTACCCGGGCACCTTCCTTAACCAGTTCCTGCAGGGCAAGGTGCTGATGGGCCTGAAAGACACGGGGCGTTTTCTGATCAACAGCACGCTCGGCGTCGCCGGCATCTTCGACGTGGCCACGCCGCTCGGCCTGGAAAAGAACGACGAAGACTTCGGCCAGACGCTCGCCGTGTGGGGCGTGCCTTCCGGTCCTTACGTGAACCTGCCGCTGTTCGGCCCTTCTTCGGTGCGTGATGCACCGTCGCGCGTCGTCGACTGGTTCACCACCCCGCTGCAATACACCGACCTGCCCTGGGAAGCGGACTGGGCCGTGCGCATCATCAACCCGATCCACACGCGCTCGGAACTGCTGCCGCTCGATGAAACCCTCAAGCGCACCTACGACCCCTACGTCTTCATCCGCGACGCCTGGGTCCAGCAACGCGAATTCAACATCTTCGACGGCAACCCGCCGCCCGAGACGCTGGAAGACATCGGCGAAGAGCCGGAAGAAGGCGAAACGGAAACGCCTCCGGAAAATCCGCCGCCGCAGTGAGCGGTCGTTGCAAGCTCGCTAAAAGAAGATCCCGGCCTACGCCGGGATTTTTTTGGGTCAGGCCGCCCGTTTGGGGCTGACGACAACCCGGGTGCGCAAGCCGATCCGATCGGCGATATCCACCAACGAATCCAGCGAGAAAAGATTCAACCGGCCCCGCATCAGGTCGGAAACTCGCGGCTGTGTCACGCCGATCAATTCCGCCGCCTTCGCCTGAGTCAACTTGCGAGCGCGCATTCTTTCGATGATCTCGTTCGCCAACTCCGCGCGCAGCTTCATGCTCGCCGCCTCCGGCGCCGAATCCTCGATGGCGTCCCAGACGGAAGAAAATCGCTTCTTGGTCATGGCCGCTCCTTCAACAACTCGCGATATCGCTGTTCCGCCAGACTGAGATCACGCCTGGACGTGGTCTGGGTCTTCTTCTGGAAGCAATGTAGTACGTAAACGGCGTCCGCAAATTTGGCCACATACAGCACTCGGAACGCACCCGAATCATCTCGAATCCGAATCTCGCGAACCCCGGCCCCTACTGTGGAGATCGGTTTCCAGTCGAACGGCTCCAGGCCACGTTGCACGCGATCGAGCTGAAAACCGGCCTCGCGCCGGGTATCCCTGGGGAACTCTCGCAAGCAGTCCAGCGAATCACCGCAGAACTCGATGGGCTTCATGCCTCACCCTCACTATACAAATTCTTGTATAGACCGGCAAGGCGACCGACCTCGCCCCTGTGAGTGGGCGCGACCAGAATTAATCTGATTACAGCGCCTTAGGTGCGTGCACGCGCCGCGAACCAGGGCGTCATGCGAGCAATCGCATCTTCAACCTCCGCGGTCGAGACAGCGAAGCTCATGCGCATGAAGTGGTGGCCTTCGACGGGGTCGAAGTCGATGCCGGGGGCGGTGGCGACGCCGGTGTCGCGGAGTAGGGATTGGCAGAAAGAGAGGCTGTCGTCGGTGAGGTGGGCGATGTTGGCGTAGATATAGAACGCGCCGTCGGGTGGGGCGATGTTGTTGAGGCCGAGCTTGGGTAAGGCTTCGAGCAGCAGCTTCCGATTGCGGGCATACGTCGCGACGTATGCTTCCAGCTCATCGCGACAATCCATCGCCACGAGACCGGCGTGCTGGCTCAGGGAGGGGGCCGTTAGAAACAAATTGCTCATGAAGGCGCGGACGCGAGGCACGTGTGCCATGGGGACGAGCAGCCAGCCGAGCCGCCAGCCGACCATGCTGAAATATTTCGAGAAGCTGTTGACGATGCGCGCGTTCGGCTCGAACTCCAGCATGGAGCGCGCCGGGCCGACGTAACTCAGGCCGTGATAGATCTCATCGGAAATGATGGTGATATTGCGCTCACGACACACGCGCGCGATCGCTTCCAGCTCGGCTGGAACGATGATCGTCCCGGTCGGGTTCGCGGGACTCGCGACGATGATGCCGTGGGGCGCGGGATCGAGCGCAGCCAGACTGGCCGCGGTCAGCTGATATCGCGACTCAGGTCCGCAAGGAATCTCCACCGGCTTGAGATGCAAAGCGCGCAGCGTGTTGCGATAAGCAACATAGCCCGGGCGAGCCAGTGCAATCCGGTCGCCGGCACAAAACGTCGCGGTCAACGCCAGCGTAAGCGCCGGAGACGCCCCGCACGTCAGAATGAATTGTTCGGGCTCGACCTTGACGCCGTAGCTGTCGAGATAATGTTTGGCGAGCCGCGCCTTGAGAGCGGTGCTCTCCCAGTAGCCACCCGGATCAGTATCGAGGACCTGATGGGCCCGCTCGATCGCGGCCCGCGGTGCGCCGGTCGACGGCTGCCCGAATTCCATGTGAATGACCGAGCGGCCCTGCGCCTGCAGCTCGTGAGCGAGCCGGCTGATGGCGAGGGCGTTGAACGTATCGACTTGGGAGAGCATGCGGGCACCGGCCTGAGGGCAGGCCCGCATTATGAACCGATCAGCGTCAGTGCGCGCCGTTACAGTTCAGCAGCTTTTCGACTTCGCTGATCCGGGCCAGGGCCGCGATGGGCTCGGGCACATTCTGGAAGTGAATGGTTTGCTGACGCTGTTTCGCCAGCCGCAACCACTCGATCAGCAGTGCCAAGCCCGCGCTGTCCCCTTCCGGAACATTCGCCAGATCGATCTCGAGCGCCGTCGCGCCCTTGAAGGCCGCGTCGCTGTGCTTGAGCAGCTCGGTCGCGGTATCGGCATTGAGCGCGCCGAAGACCTTGAAGCGCCCGTTGCCGAGCGCTTCAAGTTTAGCGGGACCGGGAATCGTGGCCGGCTTGATCAAGCGGGATTCGCCTTCTCGGTCGGCTTCTTCACGGTGCCGCTGGCGACCTGTTGCTCCAGACGCTGGATCACCGCCTCCAGACCCTTCTGATCGATCTCCGAGCCGAAGTCGGTGCGGAACGATTTCACATACGACACACCTTCGATCTGCACGTCGTACGCCTTCCAGCTGCCGTCATCGAGCCGACGCAGCGAATAGTTCACCGGCACGCGGCTGCCGTTGTCACGACGGATCTCAGTACGAACCGTGGCGACCTTGTCGGCCGGGTTGCCCTGGAACGGCAGGATCTTCAGACGATCCGGGGTGAACTCCAGCAGCGCCTCGCCGTAGTTCTGCAGCAGCGACTGATAGAACGCCTCGATAAACCGCTTGCGCTGTTCCGGGGTCGCCGTGCGCCAATGTTTCGCCAGCACCAGCTGCGCGGCGTAGGCGGTATCGAAGTACGGCAGCATGTTCTTGTCGACCAGCTCGTGCACCTTGGACTTGTCCTTGGCGTACGTGGCGCGATTGGCGTCGAGATCCTTCAGCGTGTCGTTTGCGACTTTGGAGACCAGCTCCTGTGGCCCCAGCTTGGACGCGTCCTGCGCCTGTGCGCCGCCAGCAAACAGACCGAACGTGGCTACAAGCGCCAGACCGGCCGAAAGAATGTTTCTACGACTCTGCACGAAGATACTCATTGCTTCGCTTCCTCCGTCTTGTTCTGTCCGCCAGAGCTCGACGACTGATCGTCCTTCTTGCTCATGAAGCTGGCGACCAGCTGATTGATCAGGTTCTCCAACACCAGCGCGTCCTGCACCAGCTCGATGCGGTCGCCGGCCTTCAGATATTCCTCCGAGCCACCGGCGGTGATGCCGATGTACTGACCGCCCAGCAGGCCCGAGGTCATGATGGCCGCATCGCTGTCATTCGGAATGCGGTTGTAATTGGAGGCAATCCGCATCTTCACAACCGCTTTGTAAACGCTCTGGTCGAAAGTAATGGAGTCGACCCGGCCCACCGTGACGCCGGCCATCGAGACCGCGGCGCCCGGTTTCAGGCTGCCGATGTTCTCGAAGCGGGCGGTCACGTCATAACTCCCGCCGTCGACCGAGAGTTCACGGTTGGTGATCTGGGTCACCATGAAAAACAGCGCTGCGAAGCCCAGCAGCACGAACAATCCGGTCGAAATTTCTACAGTGCGTGTCGAACGCATAATCGCTCCGCAATCACAGCATGACAGCTGTGAGCATGTAATCCAGCATCAGGGTCAGCACCGCGGAAATCACCACGGTGCGGGTAGTTGCACGGCCGACGCCTTCGGCCGTCGGAGTCGCGGTATAACCTTCGTACACCGCGACCAGGCTGCAGGCGAACCCGAACACACAGCCTTTGAGCACGCCTTCGAAGATGTCGTCGTGGCCGACGCTCGAGCGCATCTGCGACCAGAACGACGCCGAGTCCACGCCAAACAATTGCACGCCCACGACCTGCACGCCGAAGATGCCGATGGCGATGAAGATCAAGGTGAGCAAGGGCATCGAGATCAAGCCGCCCAGGAACCGGGGCGCGATGACGCGACGGATCGGATCCACCGCCATCATTTCCATCGCCGTGAGCTGATCGGTCGCACGCATCAAGCCGATCTCGGAAGCGAGCGCTGTGCCAGCGCGGCCGGCGAACAGCAGCGCCGTGACCACCGGCCCGAGCTCTCGAATCAAAGCCAGCGCCGCGGCCGTGCCGAGCGCGTCTTCCGATCCGAAACGTAACAACAAGTCATACCCTTGCAGGCCGAGCACGGCGCCGACGAACAGTCCGCAAGTCATGATGATGACCAGCGACAACGCACCGGCGTTGTGAACCTGGTCGACGACCAGCGACGGCCGCATCAACGCGCGCGGCACCTGCACGAGCACGCGACCGAGAAACAAGGTGACGCCGCCGACAGTCGCAGCGAAGTCGCCCGCGTTGTCCGTCAGCTCTCGCAGTAATTTCATGCTTCGGACCCCAGCAGCTGCTGGTAGTAGTCAGCCGCCGGATAATGAAATGGCACCGGCCCGTCGGGCAGTCCGTTGACGAACTGGTTGACGATGTCGGATTGGTGACCTTTCAGATTCTTGAGCTCGCCCGACGCCGCCACCTTGCCGCCGGCAATGATGAAACTGGTGTCGGTCAGCTCGGTCAGCTCTTTCACGTCGTGTGAGACGACGATACTGGTAATTCCAAGCGCGTTATTCATATGACGGACCAGCCGCACGATCATGCCCATCGAAATCGGATCGAGGCCGGTGAACGGCTCGTCATAGATCAGCACTTCGGGATCGGTCGCCATGGTGCGCGCGAGCGCGACTCGTCGATTCATACCGCCCGACAGCTCGGCCGGCATCAACTGCGCGGCACCTCGCAAGCCGACGGCCTGCAACTTGGTCAGCACGATGTTACGAATCAAACATTCGGGAAGGTCGGTGTGCTCGCGCAAGGGGAACGCGACGTTCTCGAACACGCTCATGTCGGTCAGCAGCGCGCCGTTCTGGAACAGCATGCCCATGCGCCGGCGCAGCGCGTACAGCTCCCGCGTCTTCAGCGAAGACACGTCGATGCCGTCGAACAGGATCTGGCCTTGCGTCGGCTTGATCTGGCCGGTGATCAAACGCAGCAGCGTGGTTTTACCGGTGCCGCTCGGTCCCATGAGCGCGGTAATTCGACCGCGTGGAATCGATAGATTCAGGCCGGAGAAGATGCTCCGGCCGCCCACCGAATAATGCACATCTTTGATTTCGATGAGCGGTTCGGCGGCGGCGGAACGTTGGGCGGGAGACGCATCGGTGCTAACAGAGACCATTCACGACCCCGATATGAACACGCGATGCATTGTCTCCGCCCATACTTACGCGAGGCTTAAGCAGCCTGCTCCGAAGCGGCGGTGTAGCTGCCGTTACGCGCATCGCCGTTCAACTTGGCACGACGAGCGAAAGCCTTCTGGCCCGCGGCGAACTGCTCCGCCTTGCCGCCCCACGCCTTCAGGGCTTCGTCCTGCAGGGCGCGGCCGTAGGAGAAGGTCAGCTCCCAAGGCAGATTCCCGAGCTTGTTCATCAGGCTCAGGTGCTCAGTGGCTTCGGCGGCGCTCTGGCCACCGGAGAGGAACGCGATGCCCGGCACGGCGCTCGGCACGAAACGCTTCAGCGTGCGCACGGTGGCTTCAGCAACCTGCTGGCGGCCGGCGCGGGAGGTGTTCTTCTTGCCCGAGATGACCATGTTGGGCTTCAGGATCATGCCTTCGAGATGAATGCGGTGTGAATCGAGCTGCTCGAACACCGACTTCAGCACGGCGCTGGTCACTTCCTCGCAGCGCTCGATGGAATGATCGCCGTCCATCAGCACTTCCGGCTCGATGATCGGGACGATGTTCGCTTCCTGGCAGAGCGCGCCGTAACGGGCCAGCGCGTGCGCATTCGCGTCGATGGCGAACTGGGTCGGGATGTCCTTGCCGATATCGATCACGGCGCGCCACTTGGCGAAGCGGGCCCCCAGCTTGTGATATTCGGCCAGACGCTCACGCAGGCCGTCGAGGCCTTCGGTGATCGTTTCATTCGGGAAACCGGCCAGCGGCTTGGCGCCCGCGTCCACCTTGATGCCCGGGACGATGCCGAGCTTGGTCAGGTACTGCGAGAACGGCGTGCCGTCCTTGGTCTTCTGGCGGATGGTCTCATCATAAAGAATCACGCCGCTGATGTACTTCGCCGCATCGGGCGTCGTGAACAACAGCTCGCGATAGGTACGGCGCGCTTCCTCGGTCGATTCGAGCTGGATGCTGTCAAAGCGCTTCTTGATGGTGCCGCTGGATTCGTCAGCCGCCAGGATGCCTTTGCCTTTTGCAACCATTGCACGCGCGATCGATTCGAGTTCAGAGCGATTCATACTGTCCTCCGCCTTCTGGGGTGAGCTTGCGCGCGACACGACGCCTCCAACAGCGTCGGCCCAAACGGCAAGCCTCAAGTTTTGGGGGGCGTAGGATAGCAAATCGCCTTCAGCTCCGGCCGATACACATGTTGTAACGGAACGACAGCGTTGGACTATCGGGCCTGAAGTCGGTTTCCCGCCGGTAAAATTGACGCAATCCAAGCTCAGTCCTGTCACGGGGTGGTCATACGGTTGTATTGGGACTAGAATGGTCCCATATCCTCCTCCCCTGGTCCTGGAACCTCCATGCTTCGCATCAGCAAGCTGACCGACTACGGCACGGTGATTCTTGCCCGCCTCGCAGGGCAGCCGGAGCGCTTGTGGACGGCCGCCGAAGTGGCCGAGGCCACCCATATCGGCCTGCCGACCGTCAGCAAGCTGCTGAAAAAGCTGCAGCGGAGCGGCCTGGTCATCTCGACGCGCGGCAGCCACGGCGGCTATCAATTGGCCCAGCCGCCCGGTGAAATCACCGCCGCCCGCATCCTGGATGCGCTCGAAGGGCCCTTCGCCATCACCGAATGCAGCGGCTCCCACAGCACCTGTGGCATCGAGTCGAAATGCGCTGTCGGTCATACCTGGCAGAAGGTCAACGCCGCAATCCGCCGCGCGCTCACCGACATTTCGCTCGCTGAGCTGGCCGGCGCGCCGCGCGGAGTCACGACGACCACCGTGCCGCTCACCCGGCTGCGCGTCTCGCACGAATAATTTTTGGGTTGAAGTTAGCAATGGCAAGCAATCCGCAAACCGATCCGACTTTAGAAGCCCTGGTCGCTCAGAAGTACCGGCACGGCTTCGTCACGGACATTGAATCCGACACCGTCCCGCCAGGCTTGGATGAGGACGTCATTCGTCTCATCTCGCGCAAGAAGGGCGAGCCGCAATTCATGCTCGACTGGCGCCTGCGCGCGTACCGCCACTGGCTGACCATGAAAGAGCCGCACTGGGCGCACCTGCGCATCCAGCCCATCGACTATCAATCGATTTCCTACTATTCGGCGCCGAGACCTAAGGCGGATGCGCCCAAGAGCCTGGAAGAAGTCGATCCGAAGCTGCTCGAGACCTACGACAAGCTCGGCATCCCTCTGCATGAGCGCGCCCGCCTCGCCGGCGTGGCCGTGGATGCGGTGTTCGACAGCGTGTCGGTCGCGACCACGTTCAAGGAACGTTTGCACAAGGCCGGCGTGATCTTCTGCTCATTCTCCGAGGCCGTGCAGAAGTATCCGGAGCTGGTCGAAAAGTATCTCGGCAGCGTGGTTCCTTACACGGACAACTACTTCGCAACGCTCAACTCGGCGGTGTTCTCCGACGGCTCGTTCGTGTTCGTGCCGAAAGGCGTGCGCTGCCCGATGGAGCTGTCGACCTACTTCCGCATCAACGCGGCCAAGACCGGTCAGTTCGAGCGCACGCTCATCGTCGCCGAGGAAGGCTCGCATGTGAGCTATCTCGAAGGCTGCACCGCTCCGATGCGCGACGAAAATCAGCTGCACGCGGCGGTCGTCGAGCTGGTTGCGCTGGAAGGCGCGCAGATCAAGTACTCGACCGTGCAGAACTGGTATCCGGGCGATGAGAACGGCGTCGGCGGCATTTATAACTTCGTCACCAAGCGTGGCGAATGCCGTGGCGCGAACTCCAAGATCAGCTGGACTCAGGTGGAAACCGGCTCGGCGATCACCTGGAAATATCCGAGCTGCATCCTGACCGGCGACAACTCGGTCGGGGAGTTCTACTCGGTGGCCGTGGCCAACAATTATCAGCAGGCCGACACCGGCACCAAGATGATTCACATCGGCAAGAACACCCGTAGCACCATCGTGAGCAAGGGCATCTCGGCCGGTCACGGCCAGAATGCTTATCGCGGTCTGGTGAAAGTGCTGCCGAGCGCGATCAACGCCCGCAACTTCACTCAGTGCGACTCGCTGCTCATGGGCGACAAGTGCGGCGCGCACACCTTCCCTTATATGGAAGTCCGCACGCCGACCGCGAGCGTCGAGCACGAAGCCACCACGTCGAAGATCGGTGACGATCAATTGTTCTATTGCCTGAGCCGCGGCATCTCCGAAGAGGACGCGGTGAACATGATCGTCAACGGCTTCTGTAAGGCCGTGTTCAAGGAGCTGCCGATGGAATTCGCCGTCGAAGCTCAGAACCTGCTGGCCGTCAGCCTCGAGGGTTCAGTCGGCTAAACAGCCGACCTGATAGCCATCGCCAAACCCGGGAATACAGTTTCAATCATGCTCAGTATCAAGAATCTCCACGCGCTCGCCGGCGAAAAGCAGGTGCTCCACGGGCTCGACCTCGAAGTGGGCGCGGGCGAAGTGCACGCCATCATGGGCCCGAACGGCTCGGGCAAGAGCACGCTCGCACAGGTGCTCGCCGGTCGCGAGGGCTACACCGTCACCAACGGCAGCGTCACTTATAAAGGTAAGGACCTGCTCGCATTGTCGCCCGAAGAGCGCGCCCGCGAAGGCGTGTTCCTCGCGTTCCAGTACCCGGTCGAAATCCCTGGCGTGAACAACGTTTATTTGTTGAAGGCCGGCCTCAACGCCATTCGTAAACATCGCGGCGAGTCCGAGATGGACGCGTTCGAGTTCCTCACGCTGGTGCGCGAGAAGATGAAGCTCATGCAGATGGATGAGAGCTTCCTGAACCGCGGCGTCAACGAAGGATTCTCCGGCGGCGAAAAGAAGCGTAACGAGATTCTGCAGATGGCCGTGCTCGAGCCATCGCTCGCGCTGCTCGACGAAACCGACTCGGGCCTCGACATCGACGCGCTGCGCGTGGTCGCCAACGGCGTGAACAGCCTGCGTCGCCCGGATCGCGCCATCGTGATGGTCACGCACTATCAGCGTCTGCTCGATTACATCGAGCCGGACAAAGTGCACGTGCTCTCCGGCGGCAAGATCATCAAGAGCGGCGACAAGTCGCTGGCGCTGGAGCTCGAGAAGCGCGGTTACGACTGGGTGAAGCAGGAGGCCGCGGCGTGAGTGCGGTCGACGTCAAAAGCACTGCGTCGCCTGTCGAGCGGTACAAAGCCGCGTTCGATGCGCGATGGCAGGGGAATGACGAGCTGACAGCGCTGCGCCGAGCCGCGCTCGATCAGTTTCTGTCGACCGGCTTTCCGACGCAGCGGGACGAGGCGTGGAAGTACACGAACCTGCGTCGTTTGGAGACGCGCTCGTTCACGCCTGCCGACGCGTCCGCTTTGGACGCGCATCAGCCTGACTGGCTGACGACGACCGGCACACGCATCGCGCTGGTCAACGGGCACTGGCTCCCTGCTCTGTCGTCACAGACCGCGCAGCCGCCGGGCGTGACGGTGCTTACGCTCAAACAATGGCTGCAGCGTGAGCCTGCCGCCGTCGCGACGTATCTGAAGGAACACGATCAGCTCACCGGCAATGCGCTGGAGCAATTGAATCTGGCGTTCTTCGAAGACGGCGTCGTGGTGAATCTCGCGGACAATGCCATCCTCGACGAGCCGATCTACATCGTGCATCAGTCAACCACCGCAGCCGCGGGGCGGATGAGTCATCCGCGCGTCGTGGTTCGTGCGGGCCGCAATAGTCGTGCGACGATCGTCGAGCATTACCTCGGCGCGAACGAGACGGAGTACTTCACGAATTCGGTCACTCGCTTCGAAGTCGCTTCGGGCGGCGCGATTGCTCACTTCCGCGTTCAGCAGGAAGCGCCGCGTGCCTTCCACATCGGCCACATCCAGACGAAGCTCGCGAAGGACGCGCGATATTCCGTTCATGACATCCAGTTGGGCAGCACGCTGGGCCGGACTGGCATCAACGCGTTGCTCGAGGGCAGCGGCGCGCACGCCGCGCTGTTCGGATTGCTCGCGCCGATGGGCACCCAGCATCTGGATGCGCACACACGCATCGATCACGTCGCTCCCCACACGACGAGCGAAGAAGACTATCGCGGCATCGCCGGCGGGCGCGGCCGTGGCGTCTTCAACGGCAAGATCATCGTGCGACCCGATGCGCAGAAAATCGACTCGCGTCAGTCGAGCCGCAACCTGCTGCTCTCGGCCACCGCCGAAATCGATACCAAGCCCGAGCTGGAGATCTACGCTAACGACGTGAAATGCAGTCACGGCGCGACGACCGGTCAGCTCGATGCAACCGCCCTCTTCTATCTGCGCTCGCGTGGCCTGTCGGAATCCGACGCCCGCGCCGCGCTGATCCGGGCATTCGCCGAATCCATTCTCTCGACCATCGAGCTTGCTCCAGTGCGCACCGCGCTCGAGAAGCAGATCGATGAGCGGTTCAAGCTAGCGAACGAGGCCAAGGCATGAACGCTGCTGTGACAGCCACGCGGAGCGCGACTGCGCTCGATATCGCCGCCATCCGGCGCGACTTTCCCATCCTGCATCAGACGGTGAATGGCAAACCGCTGGTGTACCTGGACAACGCGGCGTCGAGTCAGCGGCCGAAGTCCGTGATCGAAGCGATCTCCCGTTATTACGAGCACGATCATGCCAACGTGCATCGTGGCGTTCATACGCTGAGCCAGCGCGCCACCGACGCTTACGAAGGTGCGCGTGAGACGATCCGTCGCTTCATCAATGCCCGCGATACGAAAGAGATCGTGTTCGTTCGCGGCACGACCGAAGCGGTGAACCTGGTTGCTCAAAGCTTCCTGCGTCCCGGCTTCCAGCCCGGCGACGAGATTCTGATCAGCGCCCTCGAGCATCACGCCAACATCGTGCCGTGGCAGCTGCTGCGTGAGCAGGTCGGCGCGGTGCTCAAGGTCATTCCGATCAACGAGCAGGGCGTCGTCGACTTCGACGAGTTCGAGAAACTCATCGGCCCGAGGACCAAGCTGCTCGCGCTGGCGCATGTTTCCAATGCGCTCGGCACCATCGTGCCGGTCGAACAGTTCATCAAGGTCGCCAAACAGCATGGCGTGCCCGTGCTGCTCGACGGCGCGCAAGCCATCCCGCACACACCGGTCGATGTTCAGGCACTGGGCTGCGACTTCTACTGCTTCTCCAGTCACAAGATGCTCGGTCCGACCGGCATGGGCGTGCTGTACGGCAAGCGCGAGCTGCTGGAAAAGATGCCGCCCTGGCAAGGTGGCGGCGACATGATTCTGTCGGTGTCGTTCGAGAAGACCACCTTCAATCAGCTGCCGTGGAAGTTCGAAGCCGGCACGCCGCACATCGCCGGCGCCATCGGCCTCGCGACCGCCATCGATTATCTGGAAAAGATCGGCATGGAGCGCATCGCCGCCTACGAGCATGAGCTGCTCGACTATGCGACCGAACGTTTGAGCGCGCTGCCGGGCCTGAACATCGTCGGCACCGCGCCGGACAAAGCGGCCGTCGTGTCGTTCACACTCGACGGCATTCATCCGCACGACATCGGCACCATTCTCGATACCGAAGGTGTCGCTATCCGGACCGGGCATCACTGCGCCATGCCGGTGATGGAGTTCTTCAAGATCCCGGCGACGGCGCGTGCCTCGATGTCGTTCTACAATACGCGTGAGGAAATCGACCGGCTGGTGGCCGCCCTCGAGCACACTCGTAAAGTGTTGGGCTGACATGGACCTGAAAGATCTCTATCGCGACGTCATCGTCGATCACAACCGCCATCCGCGGAACTTCGGCAAGCTCGATCCTGCCGATGCGCACGCCGACGGTCACAATCCGTTGTGCGGCGATCGGCTGACGGTGTACGCCAATCTCAAGGGCGAGCACATCACCGATGTGAAATTCGAAGGCACCGGCTGCGCGATCTCGGTCGCGTCGGCGTCGTTGCTGACCGAAGCCGTGAAAGGCAAGACCAAATCGGAAGTGAAGGAATTGTTCGACGACGTGCACACGCTGCTGACTCAGCACGA
Organism: Steroidobacter flavus; assembly: GCF_042651805.1. Classification (NCBI taxonomy): domain Bacteria; kingdom Pseudomonadati; phylum Pseudomonadota; class Gammaproteobacteria; order Steroidobacterales; family Steroidobacteraceae; genus Steroidobacter; species Steroidobacter flavus. The sequence goes on from NZ_JBHSDU010000015.1 coordinate 2,357,781, forward strand.
TGCCGCCGTCGATCCCGCCCGGCTCGGCAAGCTCGCCGCGCTCTCCGGCGTACGCGAGTTTCCGGCCCGCGTGAAATGCGCCAGCCTGTGCTGGCATACACTGAATGCGGCGCTCGATCGCGCCGCTGAACCGGTGACTACAGAGTAGTTAGCTCTTTCATGCACAGCCACGACAACGAACCTGTAACGCTACAGCGCGACGTCGAAGCCATCATGGTGCCCGCCGGCATCCCGGTGACTCTGCGCGAAGGCAAGACAGGCTTCATCACTCAAGCCCTCGGCGGCAGCTTCACGGTTTACGTGGAGGGCAATCTGTTCCGCATCCCCGGCAAGGACGCGGACGCGCTCGGTAAAGAACCGAGTCTCGCCCCCGAGCTCCCGCCCGACGCCACGGACGAGGACGTGAAGCAGCTGGTGTGGGATCAGATGCGCACCTGCTACGACCCGGAAATTCCCATCAACATCGTCGAGCTGGGCCTGGTGTACACCTGTGACATCACGCACACGCCCGAGGGCGGTCGCATCGCGGACATCAAAATGACCCTGACCGCGCCCGGTTGCGGCATGGGCGAAGTGCTGGTGCAGGACGTCAAAGACAAGGTCGAGCTGGTCCCCACCGTCACGCGCGCCGATGTCGAGCTGGTGTTCGATCCGCCCTGGAATCAGACCATGATGTCGGAAGCGGCACGCCTGCAGACGGGAATGATGTAAAAAATTAGAAGTGACTGGTGACTAATGACTGGTGACTACCGAGCAGCGATGGCGGGAAACGCGGAGTTCCGCTCATGAGCTGGCACGCTGTGGCTCCCGCGGCCTCGATCGCGCCGGGCGACTACGCGCAGACCGAGATCGACGCTCAGCTGATCGCCGTGTTCAATATCTGCGGCACGTTCTACGCCATCGACGATCTTTGCACCCACGATGGCGGCGAACTGGCCGGCGGCGCGGTCGATGGCGACGTTGTCATTTGTCCACGCCATGGCGCCCGCTTCTGCTTGCGCACCGGCGCGGCGTTGACGCCGCCCGCTTATGAGCCCGTGCGCACCTATCCCACACGCGTCAACGACGACGGCCTGGTCGAGATCGAAACTGACTAAGGAATGACATGCGTCTCACTCTGCTTCGCCACGCCAAGACCGAAGCTCAGCATTCCGGTCAGGAAGACTGGGATCGCATGCTCGAACCTCGCGGTCAGAAAGACGCCCCCGAGATGGCGCGCCGCCTGCGCGAGCGCAAGCTCAAGCCGGATCTGGTGATTACCAGCCCGGCCGCGCGAGCGCTGGCGACGGCGCAGATTTTTATGCGTGAGTTGCACTTACCCGCGACGAAGTTGCAGCAGGATGAGCGGTTATATCTCGCGTCGCCCAAAGTGTTGAAGGAAGTCATTCGCGAGCTCGGCGGCAAGGCCGCGCATCTGATGATCGTTGGGCACAATCCAGGCCTGACGGAATTCGCCGACCGTATTTCGGCGGAGCGCGAGATCGACAATATGCCGACGTGCGCGATCTATACGGTGGAGTTCGACATCGAGGACTGGAGTGAGCTGGAGTGGGACAGCGGCGTGAATGCTGAGCTGGACTATCCGAAGAACTGCAGCTAGGACCCTAACCCTTCTTGATTGGCGCGCCCTGCGGGCGCGCTATAGCTTTCTTGGAAGATCGATGGAGATTTCTCTCGACGTTCCTTTCGTACTCGGCGTGCTCGCCGAGGAGCATCGGCTTGCGGAGGATGAGATTCGCGAGCTGGGTGTCGTGCAGGCGTACGAGAACTCCCGCCTTCGTCACGACGCTCGAATCGCAGCGGCGCCGGATGTCACTACACTCGCCTGCCGCGCAGGCTGCACTTGGTGCTGCCATTTCAGCGTGGACGTTCGTGGGGTCGAAGTCTTCACCATCCTCGATTTCGTCGAACGCTCGCTGCCTGCCGAAGAGAAAGCACGCATCTATTCCGAAGTGCGCGCGAACAGCGCTGCACTCAAGGGCATGGATGACATGGAGCGCATGCGACACAACGTCAAATGCCCCTTCCTGAGCGCCGGCCGCTGCTCCATCTACGAAGCCCGCCCCCAAACGTGCCGCAACTATCACGCGACGGACGTCGCAGGCTGTCAGCAGTCATTCGAAGACCCCGACAACCTGGAGATCGATCCGGAGTTCGCGCCGATGGTCTATCAAGCCGGCGGCGCCCACGTCGACGCGTTCACGCGCGCGATGAGAGAAGCCGGCTACGACACGAACGTGTACGAGATGAACACCGCACTCGACACGGCGCTCTCCGAACCGGATGCGCGCAAACGTTTCGAGCAGAAGCGCCGGCCGTTCAAGAAGCTGGCCGGCGACGATGTCCCGGGTGAGTTCGAAGACCTGGCCGGATGAGCTGACCCATCAGCCGCCCCTCCCGAGCGGCTTAAACGAACACATCGGCATCGCCAGGTCGATGCAAGCAGCCGACGTCTCCGCTCCGGACCAGCGAACTCAGCAAAAGAATTGATAGCGGCTGCGTTACCCCACCCAACTCCATTCACTCGCCGACGCCTTACACCCTCCGCCTTCACGCCCCGTCCAAGCCCGCCCGCGAACGAAACGCCCTGGCCGCGCAGTGGTCGGCTCGCCGTTCGCAAGCGCAGGCACCCCATTCACCACCACATCGGACACACCAGTCGAATACCGATGCGGATCGACATAGGTCGCGTGATCCTGAATCGTCGCCGGATCGAACACGACGATATCGGCAAAGTATCCGGTCTTTAACGAGCCTCGATCGGACAGCGAATAGTTAGCCGCCGGCAAACTGGTCAAGCGGCGTACGGCCTCTTGAACGGTCAGCAACTTATCCTCACGAACAAACTTTGCGAACACGCGAGCGAACGTTCCATACGTCCTCGGGTGCGCCCCCGACTTCAACACTTCGCCGGCCGCCGTCACCGCCGGCGCATCCGAGCCGAAGGAAACGTACGGCTCCTGGATCTGTTGCTTCAAATTCTCTTCGCTCATGGTGAAGTAGAAGACACCAACGCGACTCTCGTCCTCCTCGACGAGCTGCAACGCCGCCTCCTCCGCACTCACCCCTCGCATCTCCGCAACTTCAGCCAACGTCTTACCAATCAAAGGTCGCAGCGATTCTTTCTTGAACGACGCCAGCATCACACCCTTCGCCCCGCCGGCGCCGCGCATGACGTTCTCCCACTCCGTCACCGGCTCCCTCATTTCAGCAATCACACGCGCGCGGATCTTCGGATCTTTCAAACGCGCTCGGAATTGCTCTGGCCCGCCCTCCTGCACCCACGGCGGCATCGACGCCGTCATGCCGGTCCCGGATGCCGGATAGGTGTACATATCCGCCGTAATTCGCACCCCCTGCTTACGCGCCGCGCGAATCCGCTTCAGCGCCGTATCCATCTTCGGCCAGTTCTTCGGATCGCCGACTTTGATATGAAACACTTCAGCAGGCGCCTGCGAGCGGCGGGCGATCTCGATCAACTCATCCAGCGCCTCGATGAAATGATCGCCCTCGCTACGCATGTGACTCACATACATGCCACCGCACTTCCCAGACTCCGTCGCCAGCGCGGACAGCTCGTCCACATCGGCAAACAATCCCGGCAAATAAATCAGCGCCGTCGACAGCCCGAGTGCGCCCTCTTCCATCGCTCCACGAACGAGCTGCCCCATCTGTTGCAACTGTTCCGGCGTCGGCTTCACATGCTCATCGCCGAGCACATGACTGCGCACGGTCGTCGCGCCGACCCAGCCCGCGAAGTTGACCGAAACGCCGAGCTTCTCCACGCCCTCCATGTACTCACCGAAGGTGCGCCATTGAAACGGCGGCGGCGTGGAGAAATCGGCGACCGCCTTCGCCGCCATCGCATCGGTCAGCGGACCGGGCGAGCCGCCCTCGCCCATGACTTCGAGCGTAATGCCCTGGCGCAAGTCGCTCTCGGCGGAACGATCGGTCAACAAGGAGTACGTGGCGTGACTCATGGAATTGATGAAGCCGGGCGCCACGGCCTTGCCCTTTGCCTGAATCACCTGCGTCGCTTTGCCCTCGGCCTTCGGCCCGACGTAGACGATGCGATCACCCTTCACAGCAACGTCGCCGACGAACGGCTCGCCGCCCGAGCCGTCGTAGATCGTGCCGCCGGCGACGACGATGTCGTAAGCAGGCGCGCTCTCGCGACTGCAGGAAGCGCTGGCCAGAGCCAGCGCAACCACCAGGGCAATTTTCGAACCGCGCGAGATATTGGTCACAGGCAAAGCGCTCTCCCCAGAATCAGAATTTGAAACGCACTCCGGCGACATACGAGCGTCCGATGACATCGTAGAGCGCGAAGTTGGTGGCCATGGATTGCGAGAAGTTATAAACGTTGATCGGCGGATCCTTGTCCAGCAGGTTCTGGATGCGCCCATACACTTCCATGCGACCGTCCGCGTCCAGCGCATACCGCAGGGCTGTATCCAGATAGAAGACCGAGCCGATGGTGTTGTCGTTGATATCGTACGGGCCGAACGTGTTGTCGTACTTGCCGCCACCGATGTAGCGACCTTCGATGTTCGCAGTGATGGGATCGAGCGTGTACGTCAGGTTCGCCTGCGCCTTCCAGTGCGGCACGCCACCGTGCCCGGCGCCGACATCGCCCGCGCGATCGATGGTCGTGATGCCGTCGCTGGTGGCAAGCTCATCGACATACGTGCTCAACAGCCGCAGCCCGAGCTTGCCGACCGGCATCGACAAATCGTAACTGAGCTCGATATCTACGCCGCGGGTCGTCAGCTCGCTCAGATTCACCGGACTGAGCGCGACTTGCGTGATCACGCCGGTGCCTGCGTCGCGAGTAATCAGAGCGCACAGATGCGCGGCGCCGGAGTAGCAGCGATTGACGATGTTCTGTCCGCTGATGGTCGAGATCGCACCCGCCACCTTGATGTCATAGAAATCCACCGAGGTGCGCAGACCGCTCGCCCACGACGGCTCATACACGATGCCGAAGGTCGTGGTGTCCGCTTCCTCCGGATCCAGATTCGGATTGCCGGTGGTGATGAAATACGTGTTGGCCTGAACGTTGGTCGCCGGGTCGATGATGTTGCCCAGGCTCAGCTGATATGGCGTGTACAGCTCGGCGAGATTCGGCGCGCGGATGTCACGAGAGCGCGTGCCTCGCAGACGGACCTGATCGTTGATCTGCCACGACAAGCCGCCCTTCCATGTCGTGACTTTGCCGCTGAGATTGTAATCCGTGTGACGCACGGCGCCGTTGAACTCGAGCGATTCGCTCCACGCACGCCCGGACAACAGCGGCACGACGACTTCCGCAAACGCTTCCTTCACATCGAACGAGCCGGAATTGGCCTTGGGATTGCCGATCAGGAAGGCATTGCTCGCGGACAGGTCATCCACAGCGGAGCTCAACTCTTCCTTGCGATAGCCGGCACCGAAGGCCGCGGACACTTCACCCGCCCAAGTGTTGAACAGAGGACCTTGCGCGCTGAAGTCGACCGCACGTTGTGTGTAGTACGCGTCGAGCCATTGCGTTGCCGTCGTATATGCCACGGACTGCGGCGACGGCGATCCAACGCCGAACACATTCATGGGCTGACAGCCATTGGTCGGCTCGGTCAGCGTCGAGCGGCAAACGATGCGACCTGTTGCGGGATCGAGCACGGCATCGGTGGCCAGCGCGTAGTTCGCGCGAATGCGATTGCCATGCAGCTTCGAGTCATAGCGACTCTTACCGTACTGATAGCCCAGTTCCCATTTCCATTCGCCAACGGAGCCTTGCAGACCGAGCACTCCTCGACGTGTGGTCGTCTCGATGTCGGTGGTGATCAACGGCAGGTCGTAGTCGAAGCGACCGAGCAGGAACGAGCTCAGATTCAGCGTCGTCATCCGATCGCGAATCGACTGCGGCAGGAACGCGTTGTCGCGATAGATCGTAGTCGCGCCGAGACTGTAGGTCGGCACCAGATCGCTCTCGGTCGTCGATGTGGCATACGAGGCTTCGGCGAACACGCGCAAGTTATCGGTCAGATCGAAATGCGCGCTGGAGAACACGTTGTCGCGATCAACCGGAATCTTGATCGCGATGTTCTGGCCGAGCCATACGGCATCGCCGCCGGCCATGTACTGACTGCCGACATACGAGCCGTAGTTATAAGGAATCGGCTCGCCGCCGGCGCCAAACTGCGTACCGCGCAACGGACCGTTCACGATCAAGCCGCCGAGCGCACCGTTCGACATGCCGTAACCGCTCACGATCAATTGACGATACTGACCGTTGCCCGGTGCATAACCCGGATTCGCGACGATGCCCCACGCGCCGATCGCCCAATCGCGCGAGGTCTGCGGCGACACGCCTTCGCTACGTGACATCTCAGCCGCGGCGGTGAAATGTCCGCGCCCACCGGCGAAGCCGGTGCCGAATGCGAGCGTGCCGAGATTCTCCTCGTTGTCGCCCTGCTCGGAGATGCCGGACTGCAGCTTGCCTTCGAAACCATCGAGGTCGGTTCGCAGCACCAGATTCACAACGCCCGCCACTGCATCCGAGCCCCAGGCCGCCGAGGCGCCGCCCGTGACAACTTCGACACGTTCCAGCAGCGCCGAAGGAATGACGTTGATGTCGACTTCGGAGCCCGTGACGCGCGTCGGCACATGCCGGCGACCATTCAACAACACCAGCGTGCGCGCCGATCCAAGTCCGCGCAGATTCAGAAAGTTGCCGCCGGCGTTTTGTGAGTTGACCACCGTGGTGGACGGCGTGACCGAGCCGCTGAAGGCCGGCGATTCGTTGAGCAGATCGGCAACGTTGACGACCGCACTGTTCTGCAATTCCTCGGCGCCGAGGATGGTCGTCGGCGTCGGTGCGTTGAAGCCTTCGCGCGTGATGCGCGAAGACGCCACGACGACTTCCTCGACCGTCGTCGGCTCCACTTTGGTCGTTCCGTTGTCGGCGATCTGTGCCGCTGCGCCGAGGGAGAACAGCGAGCCCACCGCGCCGGTGACTCGTGCCAGGAAAGAGATTCTTTGTTTGCTCGCGCCCATGGTGTCGTCTCTCGTTGTATGGTCGGCCCGGCGATACGCCGGGGCCGGTGACCCCTTACTCACGGTCAACGCGCCATCGACACCGAACTCGGCATGCAATCCTGTATCCCGCAGCAGCAGCGTTATCGCCTCGGCCACGGCATAGACCCCGACGACCCGATTGGCCGTCCGGTCCCGCGACACTTCATAAGGAAACATGAAGGTCACATCCGCCTGCTCAGCAAACTCGATGAGCGCCTGATCCGCTCTTTGCTGAGGAATATCGAAAGCGACCCGCTTGCCGGCGATGGCTTCGCCCGCCCACACCGCCGTCGACAGCATCGTCGTGGCGAGCGCGAGCGCGATGCTGGCCAGGCATCGCTGCAATTCGTTCCGGTCTTCCTCAGCCGCGCGCTTCACGCACGCTGCAACCAAGGACGACTGTGCTCGAATTTTCCGCCATGCCATCACGAAGGAACGGATCAAAGAACAGTCTGGCGACTGCTGGCGAGAATGATCTTGTCATCGCCCACGCGCCGGTAACTGACGTTGAAGTTCTCCTGCAGCGTCTTGAGCAGGCCTTCCACATCGCCGGTCTTGAACAGGCCGGCGACGCGGATCTGTTTCAAGCGCTCATCGGAGATGATGAATTCCACGGAGGTGTAGCGCTCGATCTCGCCCAGCGCCTCCGCGAGCGATTCGCCGCGAAACACCAGGTTGCCGGCGCGCCAGGACAGGCGGACGACGATCTCTTCCGGCGCCAGGTGCAGGGCGTTGCCCGCCGTCGCATCGTTCACGACCAGCAGATCGCCGGCGCTGGCGAGCTTCATCGACATGCCGGCGGGCGGCGGGCCGGGCAGGCGACCGGTCGTCGCCGGCAACTCACCGCGCCGGCCGACCAGCACTTTGCCTTCGGTGACCAGCAGCTCGACCCGGCGATCGTTCGCGATGCGCAGATTGAATTCGGTGCCCACCGCTTGCACGAAGCGGTCGCCGATATAAACGTTCAACGGCCGGTCGCGCTCGTGCGCCACCTGCAAATGCATCTCGCCTCGATCAAGAAACAACTCGCGCACCTGCGCCGTGAAGCGAGTGCGAACGCGTGTATCGGTATTCAACGTCAGGCTGGAGCCATCGGGCAGACGGATCGTGGAGCGTTCGCCCACCGGCGTGGCGAATGTTTGCTCGCCGGTCACCTCGCTCGGCGCCGCAGCCATCGTGCTTGCCGGCTCGGGCACGGATCGCCACGTCGAGACACCAACGACTCCGATCAGCACGAGCAACGATGCCAAGGCGGCGGCCGGCACCAACCAGCCGCGTCGCGACGCCTCCGGCCTGGGAAACAAATCGGCCAGCCGTCCCATCGAGTCGAGCTTGTCGTAAACCCGAGCCAGCTTCATCAACGCGACGACACGGGCCGGATCGGCGGCCAACCACTGCTCCAGCGACTGCTGCTCCGTCGCCGACAGGCCGCGATCGATCCTGGCGATCCATTCGCTGGCCTCGCTTGCCACAGCGGCCGACTCTCCCTCCAGGCCGTGCGACGCTGGAAGCGCAGCCGGAGAGATCCCACGGGACCCGGGAAGGCGATATATGTTGCTCATCCTCGCGCCCTCGCGGCGGACCGCCTCTTTGCGGTGTCCATGCTTGCATTCGAAGCATCGCTCGCCAGGAGATGCCGCGCGCAGATCTCGAGTCCCTTGGCGACATGCTTCTCGACGGTGTGCTCGCTCAAGTTCAGCTCGCGAGCGATCTCTTTCTGTGAGTAGCCGTAAACTTTTTTCAGCACAAAGACGCGCCGGCATTGCACCGGCAGTTGCCTCACGACCTCGCAGAAGCGGGCGAACTCCTCATCCGAGGCGGCGCGCTTGAAGGTGTCGTCATTGGGATCGGCGGCCGCCTCGAGCAACGCCTCCATCTGCTCGTCCAGCGACGAAGCCAGGCGCCATTCGGCCCGCTTGATGTGATCGAGCGCCAGGTTGCGGGCGGTCTTCACCATGAAGCCGAGCGGCCGCGCGATTTCCTTTTGGGTCTTGGATTGGCACACCAGGACGTAGGTTTCCTGGACGATGTCTTCGATTTCATGAGGCGGCACGATGCGGGACACGACCCGCGCGAGGCGTGCCCGGCATGCCATGAAGACGTCGAACAGGAAAGGATTGCCGGACATGCCACTGAAGACGAATCGGCGCCGATTTTCCGGCATTGCCACGGTAGTCGTGGCAACGGCGTCCAGCCGCACCATCCGGGTGCGGAACTTTGCAGATCGGTCGGAGCTATTCGCCGGCCATGGTCAGCAAGCTGGCGTTGCCGCCGACGGCGGCGGTGTTGATGGTCACCGTTTGCTCGGTGGCGAAGCGATGCAAGTAATAAGGCCCGCCCGCCTTCGGGCCCGTGCCCGACAATCCGCGGCCCCCAAACGGTTGTACGCCGACCACGGCACCGATCATATTTCGATTGACGTAAACATTGCCGGCGCGAACTCGTGAAGCAATGTAACGAGCTGTCGCGTCGACGCGAGTGTGCACGCCGAGCGTCAAGCCGAAGCCCGTCGCATTGACCGCTTCGATCACCTTGTCGAGGTGATGCGCCTCATAGCGAATCAAGTGCACGATGGGACCGAACACCTCGCCCGTCAGCTGAGACAGCGCCTCGATCTCCACCGCCGCTGGCGCAAAGAACGTTCCCTGCTCGTGTTCCGGGCGCAGCTTATAAGCGTGACTCCATCGAGCATTGCGCGTGATCTTCTCCGCATGAGTTCGAAGCATGTCGCACGATGGCGGATCGATCACCGGTCCGACATCCGTTGTCAGCAGCATCGGATCGCCGAGTGTCAGTTCTTCCATGTAGCCGGCCAGCAGCTCAGCCACTCGATCGGCAATCTCTTCCTGCACATACAACGCACGCAGCGCCGAGCATCGCTGACCCGCACTGTTGAAGCTGGATTGCACGACATCGAGCACCACCTGCTCGGGCAACGCCGAGCTGTCGACGATCATGGCGTTCTGACCGCCGGTCTCCGCAATCAACACCGGAATCACACCCTCGCGTTGGGCGAGCGAGCGATGAATCAACTTCGCGGTATCTGTCGAGCCCGTAAACGCCACGCCGGCGACACGCGGATCGGCAACGATGCGCGCCCCCACCGTCCCTCCATCTCCCGGCAGGAGATGTAGAACATCCGGCGGCACACCCGCCTCCAGCAATATTTGAACGGCACGCGTCGCAATCAGCGGTGTTTGTTCGGCCGGCTTGGCGAGCACGGAGTTACCCGCCGCCAACGCAGCCGCAATCTGACCGGTGAAAATCGCGAGCGGAAAATTCCAGGGGCTGATGCAACAGAACACCCCGCGACCGCGCAGCTTCAACTCATTGCTCTCGCCGGTCGGTCCAGGCATGCGAGCGCCTGCACCGAACTCATTGCGCGCACGGTCCGCGTAGTAGCGCAGGAAGTCGACGGCTTCGCGCACTTCGGAAATGCTGTCCGGAATCGTGCGCCCGCCTTCTCGCACGCAGTAGGCAATCAGCTCCGGCATGCGCTCTTCATAAAGATCCGCGGCGTGTTCCAGAATCTCGGCGCGCTCGGTCGCGGGCGTCGCATCCCATTCCACCTGGGCTGAGACCGCAGCCGCAAGCGCCTTGTCGACCAGCGCTGCATCGGCGTCCTTAACCGTACCGATGACTTCGTTTCGATTCGCCGGATTGCGCACTTCGACACCACCGGCGCCCAGCAATTGCCCGCTGACGATGGGACCGGCCACCCACCGCTGCTGAGCTGCTTGTTTGATCTTCGCGAGCAACGGCTCGCGTTCCGCCGGATCAGCGAGATTGACGCCCCAGGAATTCAAGCGAGCGGAGCCGTACAACATGCGCGGCAACGGGATGCGCGGATGCGAGATTTGTTTCAACGCATCCACCTCGAGCACCGGATCGCGAACGATGTCCGCAACCGCATGCTCCTCGTCGACGATGCGATTGACGAACGAAGTATTCGCCCCGTTCTCGAGCAAACGACGCACGAGATACGGCAACAAGTCTTCGTGAGAGCCCACCGGCGCGTAGACGCGGCAAGGAATGCCGAGCTTGTGATCACCGACGGTCTGCTCGTACAGCTCCTCGCCCATACCATGCAGGCGCTGGAACTCGAACTTCCGTCCCTTCTCGCCCGCCAGCTCGATCAGGGTCGCCACCGTCTGAGCGTTATGTGTCGCGAACTGGGGATAGATTTCCGGGCCCGAAGCCAGCAACTCGCGAGCGCAGGCGATATAGGAAACATCGGTATTCACCTTGCGCGTGAACACCGGATAACCCGACAGCCCTCGCTCCTGCGCGCGTTTGACCTCGCTGTCCCAATACGCGCCCTTCACCAACCGGACGTTCAGGCGCCGACCGCTCGACTCCGCCAACGCCTTCAGCCAGCGAATCACATCGATCGCCCGCTTCTGGTACGCCTGCACCGCCAGGCCGAAACCGTCCCAGCCCTGCAACTCCTTGGAGCGCGCGATGTACTCGATCAACTCCAACGACAGCTCGAGCCGCTCGGCTTCCTCGGCATCCACCGTCAACGGAATATTGACTGCCTTTGCCGCAGCCGCCAGCTCATGCAGCCTCGGCGCAAGCTCCTTGAGCACGCGTTCGCGTTGCGCGAATTCATAGCGAGGAAACAACGCCGACAGCTTCACCGAAATGCTCGGCGACTGCTCGATCGCGGGCAGCTTGCTGGAGTGCGCGCCGATCTTCCGAATCGCCTCGTGATAGGACTTCAGATAGCGCATGGCATCCCAGGTGGTCAGCGACGACTCCCCCAGCATGTCGAACGAATGACGGTACAGTTTGCTCTCGGCACTGACAGAGCGATCCAGCGCCTCTTCGATGGTGCGGCCCATGACGAACTGGTGACCCATGATGCGCATGGCCTGACGGAACGCGCCGCGCAACACCGGTTCGCCGATGCGACCCGCAATACGCGCAAGCACGCCTCTCGGGTCGTGCATATCGGCATCGCTGGGACGAACGATCCGACCGGTGAGCATCAAGCCCCACGTGGACGCGTTGACGAACAGCGATTCGGCATCGCTCAGGTGCGAAGCCCAATCGCCCGCTTTGATCTTGTCGGCGATCAGGCGATCGGCGGTGGCGTCGTCGGGGATGCGCAGCAGCGCCTCGGCCAGACACATCAGGATCACGCCTTCCTGCGAAGACAGATCGTACTTGCGCAAGAACGCATCGAGGCCGGTTCTACGCGCCTGATAGGTACGGACGCCTTCGACCAGCGTCTGCGCTCGGCTCGCAATCCTGGCGCGTTGCCCTTCGGAGACGCGCGCAGCTTCCGCCAGCCTGCGGACGATCTGTTCTTCATCGCCGAGATAGTTCCGATTGATGGCGTCGGCGATGGGCCGCCGAGCATGGGTGTGTTGCTGGGACGACATCATGGTTTATTTCTTTCCGCACGGAAGCACGGTATACACAACGCTATGCGGCACAGGCTGTACGTAGATGGCGACAGCCGGTGTAGTCTCAAGCACTTGAATTCACGTCCAGGAACTCAATCTTCGAGCGGACGATTACCTTCTAGTCCAGTGCCAGCCTGACGGGAGGGCTTCAGTGAGCCAGGAAACGACTGTCGTCACCGCCGATAGCTTCATGACCGAGGTGGTCGAGACATCGGCGCGCGTGCCGGTGCTGGTCGACTTCTGGGCACCCTGGTGCGGGCCATGCAAGCAGCTCATGCCCATCCTCGACCGCCTGGCTCAGGAATACGGCGGCCGCTTCCGCCTCGCCAAGGTCAACACCGACGAGCAACAGGAACTGGCTCAGCAGCTCGGCATCCGCAGCTTGCCGACGGTGGTGTTATTCAAAGACCGCACTTCGGTGGATCATTTCGTCGGCGTGGTGCCGGAGGCGCAGATCCGGCGTCTGCTCGACAAACATTTGCCCACGAGCTCCGACGCACCGTTGGAACGCGCTCAAGCGCTCAAGACCAAAGGCGATTTCTCCGGAGCGCGGACCATCATCGAAAGCGCGCTGGCGGACGATCGCGAGAACATCTCTTATCTGACCGAGCTGGCCGAGCTGCGGGCGCTGGATGGCGATCTCGAAAGTGCCCGCGTCGAGCTGGAGCGCTTGCAAGGCATCGAGCCGAATCACACCGCGGTGAAACGGCTGGCGGCGATACTCAACTTCAGCGACATCATCGCCGCGTATCCCGATGTTCTCTCCTTGCGCGAACGGGTCGGGAGCAATGGCAACGATCTCGATTTGCGGCATGCACTGGCGGTCCACCAACTATTGGGCGGGGATGTCGAGCCGGCGCTACACACGTGGCTCGACTTGATGCGCAATCATCGCAGCTATAAAGACGATCTGGCGCGCCGGAGCCTGCTGCAAGCGTTCGAGCTGATCGGCGACGCCGATCCCATCGTGGCGCGCACCCGAAAGGAAATGGCGCGCCTGTTGTTCTGATCGCCGTGCCTCAACGAACGACGCGCGCCGCGTCCTCCAGCTGCTGCGCCGTCTTGGCGCCCAGGTAGCCACGAATCAACTGGCGCGTCAGGTAGATCAACGGAATGAGCGCGAACGCCATCAGCAGCTTATAAGCGTAGTTCACGCTGGCGACGGCTAGGAACAACGACATTGGCCACTTCTGCGGGCCGATCACGAACGCGATGTACAGCACCACGAAGCTGTCGACCAGCTGCGAGACCGCCGTCGAGCCCGTGGCCCGCAGCCAGATCCAACGCTCGCCGGTCACCATGCGAATGCGGTGAAACACGGTCACGTCGATCAACTGACCGACCAGGAACGCCGTGACCGAGCCGGCGATGGTCCACATCCCCTGACCGAAAATATTGCTGAAGGCGGCCTGCATGTCCGGCACGCCGCGCTCGCTGTTGACCGCCACCCAGAATCCCGCCGGCGTCAGCGAGATGGCCATGTAAGCGGCCAGAAACCCGTAGATGATCAGCACCACGGTCAGCCAGGAAATGAAACGGACGCCGCGCGTGCCGAAATATTCGTTGATGACGTCGGTCATCAGGAAGACGAACGGCCACAACAGCACGCCGCTGGTGAACGACAGCGAGCCGCTCTGTCCGAACAGGTTCCAGTTCAAAGGCTCCAGGCCGAGCGTCGGCTCCAGCGCGAAAATCTTCACGCCGACGAACTCGGCGATGATGGCGTTACAGACCAGGAACGCGGCTAGCACCAGGAACAGCTTCGCGGCCCGGTTCTCGACCGGATGTTCCACCACGGCCGTCGCCACCAGGTCGAGGGCTTGCGCGGCCGGGCCCGAGCCGGGCCGGGAGGAGTCAGCGGATGAAACCAAGGTTCACCAGGTGATATTGGGGTTGTGGATCTGTACGAGTATGCACCACTTCCTGCACCGGTAAGCGATGCCGCCCCGGGATGAACCGGTTATGCTTCGGCTCTTTCCTCCGTACGGTTCGCATCATGGTCCACGTCACAGGGCTCAATATCTATCCGGTCAAGTCATGTCGCGGTATCGCGCTCACGCAGGCGCGCCTCACCGAGACCGGTTTCGAGCATGACCGCGAGTGGCTGGTCATCACGCCCGAGGGGCGCTTCCTCACGCAACGTGAACGGCCGCAACTGGCGCAGGTGGAAACCGCCATTACCGGCGATCAACTGGTGTTGCGCAAGCCGAATGGGGCCGACCTGTCCCTGCCGCTCAATCTGACCGGCCCGGAGCGCGAAGTCACGATCTGGCGCGACAAGGCGCAGGCCTTCGACGCGGGCGACGAGGCGGCGAGCTGGCTGACGGAGCATCTGGGCAAGCCGGCGCGGCTGGTGCGTTTCGACAAGCGCCACAAGCGCGCCAGCGAGACCAAGTGGACCGACGGGGTCGAGGCCCTGAATCAATTTTCGGACGGCTATCCCTGGCTGCTGATCTCGCAGGGCTCGCTCGATGAGTTGAATCGCCGCATGGACAAGCCGCTGCCGATGAACCGCTTCCGCCCCAATATCGTGGTGGACGGCTTACCGCCCTTCGGCGAGGACAGCGTGGATGAGTTCGTCGCCGGGGCTGTGCGACTGAAAGTGGTCAAGCCCTGCGATCGCTGCGTGGTCACGACCACCGATCAGATCACCGGCGAGCGCAATAGCGACGAGCCGCTCAAGGCACTGAAGGAATTCCGCTTCGATCGCAATCTGCGCGGCGTGCTGTTCGGTCAGAACATGATCCTGACCGGTGGCGTGGGCAATGAATTGAAGGTCGGTCAGCAGTTCGATGTGACCGCGGGCACCAGCAAAGCGAGTCTCGGCTGAATTACTCGCCCTGTTCGCGCGTCACGGCGCGCGACAGCAGGCGCAGAGTCTGAGTCTCCCAACCGAAGCGAGCTTCGGCGGCGGCATCCTCGCCGACTGCGCTCTGCACGGCCGCGACATGAGGAGCGACGCGACGGATCACCGTGCTCTCCCAATCTTCGCGAACCAGCGTCTTCTCGGGATCCACTTCTTCCAGCGCCGGATCGATCAGCACCGGGCGTGGCATCTCGAGAGTGGCTTCGGGATCGTATTCTCGCTCGGTTGTCATAATCTTCGACACTCATCTCAAGACGATTTGGGCACCCTACCCGCAACCCCAATGGGGTCGTGAGCGGCGGATCACAAGCTCGTCATCTCAGGGAACCATCGCGCGCGAAGCGCGGCCTCGCGCACGCTTCGTAACCAATGCATGGCGGGAAGGCTAGGTTCCGCTGGTCGGGTTACAGGGCAGTGACAGGCTATGTCATGCGAATAGCCTGCCAGACCTTAATAACCAGACAATTGAGCAAACCGATCGGTGTGGTAGTACTGATCGCCGAATGTTTCCGCGGCGGCGCGAGCGCGCTTCATGAAGAAACCGATGTCGAATTCGTCGGTCATGCCGATACCGCCGTGCATTTGCACGGCTTCATTGGTCGCAATGCGTGCCACATCGCTGGCTTTCGCTTTTGACAGACACACCAGCGATGACGCCGTCGGCTCCTGAGCATCCAGCGCCTGCAGAGTTCGCAGCACCACCGAGCGCACCAACTCGATCTCACAGAACAAGTGAGCCGCACGATGTTGGAGCGCCTGGAACGTGCCGATCTTCACGCTGAACTGCTCGCGCTCGCGCAAGTAAGTCAACGTGCGCTCGAAGGCTTCTTCGGCGACGCCTAGTAATTCTGCCGACAACACCGCGCGGCCGGCATCGAGCACGGCGTCTAGCACAATCGCGCCTTTATCGAATGTACCGATGACGTCGCCTTCGCCAACCACCACATCGCGCAGGTCGATGACCGCGCTGTTACGACTGTCGACCATGGATGAGCGCGTGATGGAGACGCCGCTGGCTTTGGGATCGACCAGGAACAAGGTGATTCCGTCGCGCGACCCCGTGTCGCCCGAGGTGCGTGCGCTGACGATCAGACGATCCGCGATGTGACCGTCGAGCACGTGCAGCTTGCGACCGCTCAGCTTGTACTTGCCGGTGCAACGAGTGGCGATGTGGTAGGGAGCATGACGTACGCATTCGTCGGTGGCGAACGCAATCAGCAAATCGCCGCCGGCGATGGCGGGCAGCAATGTTTCTTTCTGCGCGGTCGTACCACCCCGTAACAGCGCGGTCACAGCCAGCACTGCGCTCGACAGCAGCGGCGTCGCGCTGAGATTGCGGCCGACCTCGGTGGCGATCAGACCCGCGCCGACAAAGCCGAATCCCACACCGCCATGCTCTTCGGGCGCGAGCACGCCGGCCCAACCCATCTCCGCCATTTCCTTCCAGAGCGTGCGACTGAAACCGACCGGGTCGAGATCGTCGCGCAGCTTGCGCAGTTGTGAGACCGGCGCACGTTCGGCGGCAAAGCGCTTCGCCGCGTCACGGAACATCAATTGATCGTCAGTGAGTACCAGAGTCATGAACCGATCCTCCGCGTCAGGCGCCCGGCAGACGCAGCACGTTCTTGGCGATGATGTTGAGCTGGATTTCCGAGGTGCCCCCCTCGATGGAGTTGGCTTTGGTCCGCAGCCACATCGCAGCCAGCTGCTCTTCGCTGTGCGCATCGCCGAACTTCAAGCCTTCGCTGCCCGCGACCGACATGGTCAGCTCGGCGCGGCGCTTGTTGAGCTCGGTGCCGTAGTACTTGAGCATCGATGACATCGCACCGGTCTCGTTACCCGCTTTCGCTTCGTCGGTCACGCGGCTCATGGTGAGCGCGAACGCGAGCGCGTCCATCTCGAAGCGCGCGATGTCGGTACGCAATGCAGGCTCAGCGAGCCGCCCCGCGGCGAGACCGACGTTCTTGATCGCAAGCTGGCTGACCGGCGTCACCCGCTGCGTGCCCATGCCGCCGATCATGTTTCGTTCGTGCGTGAGCAGGTACTTCGCGATGGTCCAGCCCTTGTTCAATTCGCCGAGCAGGTTCTCTTTCAGCACCTTGACGTTGTCGAAGAAGGTCTGCGTGAACGGCGAATAGCCGGAGATCAACCGAATCGGACTGGTCGTGACGCCCGGCGATTCCATGTCGAACAACACGAAGCTGATGCCTTCCTGTTTCTTGCCCGTGAAGCTGGTGCGCACCAGACAGAATATCCAGTCGGCCTTGTCGCCGTAGCTGGTCCAGATCTTCGAGCCGTTGACGATGAAATGATCGCCGTGATCGTCGGCGCGCGTCTTCAGCGATGCGAGGTCGGAGCCGGCGCCCGGCTCGGAATAACCCTGGCACCAACGAATCTCGCCTCGCACGATCTTCGGAATGTGCTCGCTCTTTTGTTTCTCGTTGCCGTACTTCAGCAGCGCGGGGCCGAGCATCGAGATACCGAACGACGTGAGCGGCGGGCGGCACTTCAACGCCGCCATTTCCTCACGCAGCACGCGCGCTTCGTCTTTGCTCAGACCGCCACCGCCGTACTGCTTCGGCCATTCGGGCACGGTCCAGCCGCGCTCGGCCATCTTTTGCAGCCACACGCGCTGCGCGTCGTTCTTAAACTGAGCGCGTCGACCGCCCCAGCAAACATCGTATTCATCGACGACAGGCTGACGCATCTCGGGCGGACAATTCGCCTCCAGCCACGCGCGGGTGTCGCGGCGGAACGCGTCCAAGCTCTCGTCTGAATTCAGTTGTGCGGACATGTGACTTTCTCCAAAGCAGCGGCGTTCGTCAGCCCACCCGGCGCGTCATGTCGCGACCGGCGGCGGCGAAGGCCTTGGCATGCTCGCCATATTTGATGGCGCGTTGATCGGCGGCATTGCCCTGCAAGGCTCGCGCGTACACGCCCTGCGTGATCGCAGCCATGCGGAAATAGGCAAACGACAAAAAGAACGGCCAGTCGGCGATCCGATCGCGACCGGAGTACTTGCAGTACAGACTCAGAAACTCTTGCTCGTCCGGAATGCCGAGCGCCGCGATGTTGATGCCCGCGAGCCCGCCGCTGCCCGTATCGCTGGGCGGGATGCGATAGAACATGCAGGCATACGCCAGATCGCTCAGCGGATGACCGAGCGTCGCGAGCTCCCAATCCAGCACCGCGATGATGCGCGGCTCGGTGGGATGCAGAATCGTGTTGCCGATCCGGTAGTCGCCATGAACGATCGCCGTCTCATCGGTCGCCGGCAGATGCGCGCCGAGCCACGCCATCAGCTCATTCATGTCGGCGTTCGGTTCGGTCTGCGACGCCAGATATTGTTTAGTCCAGCGATCCAGCTGGCGCGCGACGTAACCTTCGGGCTTGCCGAAATCGCTCAAGCCGCAGGCCTTGTAGTCGACCCCATGCAGCCTGGCCGCGACCCGCGCGTAGTCGGTGTAAATCGCCTTGCGGTCCGCGGGCGTCAGATTCGGCAGATGCACGCCGGTGATCACGCGCCCCTCGACATGATCCATCACATAAAACGGCGTGCCGATGATGCTGGCGTCTTCGCAGAGCAAGCGTGCACGAGGCACGGGGACTTCCGTATCGGGCAAGGCGCGCAGGATGCGATATTCGCGCTCGATCAAATGCGCCGACGGCAACAGCTTGCCCGGCGGCTTTTTCCTCAGCACGAACTTCCGGGTGGGGGTCTGGATCAGGTAGGTGGGGTTGGATTGCCCGCCCTGAAACTGGCGCAGCTGCGCGGGCGTCGAGAAATCGTCCAGGTGCTGTTGCAGGTACCGCCACAAAGAGGCTTCGTCGAAACGGTGCTGGGGCAGGACGTCGATCAGAGAAACGTCAGAGGCTGGCGTCGTCGCGTGTAGTTCGGGCCCCGGCATTGCTGGTCGTCTCCCCATCGGTTCGGCGGGTCATTGTAAGCGCGTACCCCGCATGCAGGAACTGCGCGTGCGTGCAGAATTGCTAGCGTCTTACACCATACTGCTGTGTGAAATCTTGCTGGATCAGGCAAGCATTGCGTGCCGTTTTGCATGCAGGGGGGCGCGGAAGCTGGGATGATTGTCAGTCAACAGGGTTCCGATCCCAGCCATGACTCAGCCAGGACTGATCCATAGCGGCGTCGCCGCCGACGACTTCTTTCGCCACTACCTCGATCGTGGCGAGCCGCTGGTGCTCGCCACCGTGGCGCAGACGCTGGGCTCGACCTATCGCAAGGCCGGCGCGCAAATGCTGATTGCCGGCGATGGACGCGTCGCCGGCCTGCTGAGCGGCGGTTGCCTCGAGGCCGACTTGATGGAGCGCGCCCGGAGGGTCCTACAAACCGGCGAGCCCGCCACGGTTCACTACGACACCCGCAGCTCGGACGACGTGATCTGGGGCATCGGCCTGGGGTGCGAAGGCGCGATGACCATTCTGTTGAGTCGACTGGAGCGCGCCAACGACTATCAGCCGTTCAACTTCGCGTCGCGTTGCCGCTTCGATCAGACCGAAGCGAGCTTCGCCGTGATCACTCAGTCGAGCAACCCGAAGTATCCTCTCGGCGCGGCGTTCTGGACCCAAAACAAACATTCGGTCCCGGCGTCGGTGGCCGCTGCGATGGACGTGTCAACGCCTCGTGGCGCCGGGCCGTCGAGCCGGACCATCGAAGCGGAGGATGCGAGCTTCCTGGTCGTGCCGATCGAATTGCCGCCGCGCCTGCTACTGCTCGGCGCGGGACCCGATGCCATGCCGCTCGTGGAAATCGCGGGCTTGATGAATTGGCAGGTCACCGTGCTCGATCACCGACCCGCGTACGCGATCGCCGATCGCTTTCCACGCGCCCGACGTGTCGCGCTCAAACCTTCAGCCGAGTTACCACACGAGTTACAGGTCGGGCAGTACGACGCCGCGGTTGTGATGAGTCATCACCTGCTGTCGGATCAAGCGTATCTCGCGGCCCTCGCGGACAGCTCAATTCCCTATGTGGGATTGCTCGGCCCCGCGCCCCGGCGCATTCGCTTGTTACATGAGATCGGCGACAAGGCCGCGCGGCTCAGCGGTCGCTTGTATGGACCGATCGGGCTCGATATTGGTGCACGCTCGCCGGAGACCATTGCGCTGGCCATCGTCGCCGAGATTCAGGCCGTGATGGCGGGCCGCGAAGGCGGCTCGTTCAGCAAAGCGCCTCCTCCTTAACCTCGGCGCAAATCCCGCAGGATTCGACGGGAATGCTTGTCCGGTCGGCCGTCGGGCGCGGGCGCCGCCAGTCGATTGCGCTCCCGCTGCAGCTCTCGCGCCGCGATGCTTTCCGGCGTCTCTTCATAATGCAGCCGGGCTTCGGGCGCCGGCCCACGCCGCACCGGCATGCCACGCACGATAACTTCAAGCCGAGTTTCGTCCTTGGTGATATGAAGCCGGTCATCGACATGCACGACGCGCGAGGGCTTCACGCGATCGCCATTCACATGCACCAGGCCGCCGGCGACCGCGTCCGTCGCCTGCGAACGGCTCTTGAACAGCCGGACAAACCACAGCCATTTATCGATACGTAAGCCGGCCTGATCGCCGGGGGCTTTATCGTCGCTCATGAAGCCAGTGTACGCCGTTCACGTAGCGCAGGTGCACGAACGGGCATACACATTAAATGCGGGATCGGGCATCCTGCCACGACCCGCATGCGAGTCGGCCCAACTTTGACAAATATGGGCGTGACTTTTATCTCTCGCCATCCCCGCGGGGATGGGGTACGTCCATGTACCCGGGTGGCTTCGATTAACTAAGGTCTGATCTTTTGGAGCATGGGTAGGTGATGAGCACATGACCGCAGCGGCCGTCGATCTGCTCATCGTCGGTGGCGGAATCAATGGCGCTGGCATCGCGCGCGACGCGGCCGGACGCGGCTTGAAGGTCCTGCTGGTCGAGCAGGCCGATCTCGCCTCGGCCACCTCCTCCGCCAGCACCAAGCTGATTCACGGCGGCCTGCGCTACCTGGAATTCTTCGAGTTCCGACTGGTGCGCGAGGCGCTGATCGAGCGCGAGCGGCTGCTGCGCATCGCGCCTCACATCATCCGCCCCATGCAATTCATCCTGCCGCACGTGCCCGAGTTGCGGCCGCGCTGGCTGATGCGTCTCGGCTTGTTCTTTTACGATCACATCGGCGGTCGGAAGATTCTGCCCGCGTCACGCGGCGTGCGACTGGCCAACGGTCAGTACGGAGCATTACGACCCGGGCTGGACCACGGCTTCGCTTATTCCGATTGCTGGGTCGATGACAGCCGCCTGGTCGTGTTGAATGCGCTCGATGCAGCGTTGCGTGGCGCATCGATTCGCACGCGCACCCGTTTTATTTCTGCGCAGGTCGACAGCTCGCAGTGGCTGGCGACTATTCAAGACGTGAAGAGCGGCCAGACCACGCAGGTGCAGGCTCGCGCCATCGTCAATGCCGCGGGTCCTTGGGTGCAGGAAGTGTTCAAAGGGTTTCCGGCCATGGATAACGAAGCGCATGTGCGCCTGGTCAAGGGCAGTCACATCGTCGTGCCTCGGCTGTATCACGGCGAGCACGCCTTCATGCTCCAGAACCCCGACGGCCGTATCGTGTTTACGATTCCCTATCAGGATCAGTTCACGCTGGTCGGTACCACCGACGTGCCGTTCACCGGCGATGCCACCAAGGTCAGCATCTCGCCCGATGAAATTCTGTATCTGTGCAGTACCGTCAACAGTTACTTCCGCAAACATATCGCGCCGTCAGATGTGAAATGGAGTTACGCCGGCGTGCGGCCGCTCTCGGATGACGAATCGAAGAACGCATCGAAAGTTACGCGCGACTACAAACTCGAGCTGACCGAAACGACACCCGACGCTCCGCCGCTGCTGTCCGTGTTCGGCGGCAAGATCACAACTTATCGTCGACTGGCCGAAAGCGCGCTAGAGAAACTGCAGCTCCATTTGAACAGCAGTGATCGCGAGTGGACCGATAAGGCGGCCCTGCCCGGCGGCGATCTGCCGCGCGCCGACTTTGCCGCGTTCGCTGAAGGTGTCCATAAGCGATGGCCGTTCCTGCCCGTCACAACGGCGCATCGGCTGGCGCACGCGTATGGAACGCGCGTCGGAAAAATTCTTGGCAAGGCGCAAGCCATGCTGGATCTGGGCGAGCACTATGGCGCCGGCCTCACGCAGGCCGAGATCGATTATCTGATCGCCAATGAATGGGCCCGAAGCGGCGACGATGTTCTCTGGCGCCGGACCAAACTCGGACTGCATCTGAACGAACAGCAGCGGCAACGGGTCGCACAGTTGTTCGATTCGCAACAAACTTGATCGGCACCCGCATGGCCTGCGGCGCCGGGAGTCCGGTAAGCTTCCCTCATGAACCGCCGCACCCTTCTCCGCGCCGCCGTCGGAGCCAGCCTTGCAGCCGTCAGCGGGCTGCCCGCATTCGCAGCTAATGGCAGGTCCCCCGCGCTCGACGCTCTTCTGCAACGTTTAGCGGAAGAGTATCTGCGACGCAGCCCGGAACAAGCGACACAGTATGAGTTCGATGTCGGCGCGAATGCCGATCTTCGATCCAAGCTCGACGACCGCTCGCTAACCGCCACCGTCAAAGATCATGAATCCGCGACCCGTGCATTGAGCGAGTTCGCCAAGATCGATCGCACGAAACTCGGGGCCGCCGCTCAGCTCGACTACGACACCGCAGTGTTCGTGTACTCCACGCTGAAAGATCTGACCGGCCGCTACGGCACCGCCGATATCGATCTGCGGCCCAGTCCGTATCCCGTCAGCCAGATGAACGGCACTTACTATTGGCTGCCGGAGTTCCTGGGCTCGCGTCATCCGCTCGAGTCGGCACCGGATGTCGACGCTTATTTCTCACGCATGAGCGCGTTGGCACGTGCGCTGGATCAGGAAACCGAGAGGATTCGTCACGATGCGGGCATCGGCGTGATCCCGCCCAGCTTCGTGATCACGCGAACGCTCGATCAGATCCGCACGTTGCAAGAGACGCCGCCGGCTCGTACCGCAATGATCGGTCCGGCCATCGAGCGCGCTCGAGCCAAGAAACTCGGCGACCTCGGACCGCGCGCGGAAGAAATATTCCGCACTCAGATTGTGCCGGCACTGACGCGACAGATGGACGCGCTGCGGACACTCGCGCCGAAATCGAAAACATCCGCGGGTGTTTGGGCACTTCCGGATGGCGACGCTTACTACGCGGCGTCCGTGCACTCGAACACGACCACCAGGATCGCGCCCGGCGATTTGCACAAGCGCGGCCTGCAACTCGTCGCCGATATTTCGGCGCAACTCGACCGCAGCCTGCAAGAGCAAGGCTTGAAGAAGGGCCCGATCGGCGAGCGCATCAAGGCGCTGGATGCCGACCCCCGCTTCCTCGTGCCGGAGAACGATGCCGGACGTGAGCAATTGCTCGCCGCCGCCCGCAACGATATCGCCGCGATTCGCGCCTTGCTGCCGAAAGGCTTCAAGACGATTCCGAAGGACGAGCTGCTCGTGAAGCGCATTCCGGTCGCCATCGAGAATGGCGCGCCGGGTGCGTTCTACAGCGACGGTGTCGGCGGCCAGCCCGGCACGTTCTCATTGAATCTGAAATCGACCGCCGAGCTGCCGTTGTGGCGACTGCCCACGCTGACTCATCACGAAGGCATTCCAGGACATCACTTTCAGTTCAGCGTGCTGCGTGCGGCGGGTGAATTGTCATTGTTCCGTCGGCTGGTGCGTTTCTCCGCCTATACCGAAGGTTGGGCGCTGTACGCCGAGCGAGTGGCCGACGAGCTGGGCATCTACGAAAAGAACGCGGCGGGCCGGATCGGGCTGCTGCAGTCGGAGCTGTTCCGCGCGGCTCGCATCGTGGTCGACACCGGCATTCATCATCATCGCTGGACTCGCGAGCAAGCGGTCAATTGGATGGTGGAGAACGCGGGCGAACGGCAAATGTCCGCCGAGCGCGAGATCGACCGTTACTGCGTATATCCGGGCCAGGCTTGCAGCTTCATGGTCGGCGCAACGGAAATCCGTGCGGCCCGCGAAGGTGCCCGACAGAAAATGGGCGGCCGCTTCGATGTGCGTCTCTACCACGATCTGGTGTTGAGATCGGGGCCAGTGCCCATCGACGTGCTGCACGCCGCGGTGGATCAGTGGAGCAAGACCGCGCCCGGCTGACGGGCGCGATCAATCACACATCCCGTCGAAACGGCCTTGGCCGTTTCGACCACAAGATCAGAATCGATACTGCAATTCCATTCCGTACGTTCTCGGATACGTCAGCGAAACAGTGCGACGCGAGCCCACCGGCGTGGGCGTGCCTCCTGTCGAGCTGCCGTAACCAATCTCGTCGAGCGCGTTCTTTACGAAGCCGATGATCGTGTAGCGGTTCTCGGCATCGTTCCATAACAACCGAAAGTCCGCGATCTGAAACGATGGCGCCGTATAGATGGGATTCGACCAGATTGTCGACTGCTGATCGCCGGTGTCGGTGTACATGCCGCTGGCGGTGAGCGATCCCGCCGTAAAGCCCCACGTATAGTTCGCACCGACCGTCCACTTGTGCTCCGGCGACAGCGGCAAACGATTGCCCACCAGCGTCTGCGCCACCTCGCCATTCGGCAGCACGCTGTCCCGCCGGGCCCCGGCCTCGAGCGCTCCGGGATCGGCGTTGTCGACGAAGCAGCAGCCGCGAGTGATCTCCGTATCGAGATACGAATAGCTCGCGAGCAACTGCAAGCGATCGATCGGTGACCACGTCGCCTCCAGCTCCACGCCTTGCACCCGAGCCTGCAAGTTCAAGAAGCGGGCCGCCGTGATCGTGCCGAGCGAAACCGTGAGTGGCGTCTGAAAGCCGTCGTAGTCGCTGTAAAACACGGCCGTGTTGAGTTGCACTCGCCCGCCCAGCACCAGCTTCGCACCGAGCTCATACGAATCGACGTATTCGGGATCGGCGTAAGGATTGGGCGTCAACCCGTTGGAGCCGAGCCAGCCCCCCGATTTGTAGCCGCGGCTGTAACGCAGATACAAATTCGTGTTGTCGTTGGGCTCCCACTGCAAGCCGGTGGTGCCGGTCACCGCATCCCAATCGCCCGCGAGATTGCGTCGCAAGCCACCGCCGGGATTGGGCTGCAGATCCGGAGCACACGCCGTCGCGCCGCAGACCTGACTCTGCGTCACATCGAGCGCGAGCGCCTGAGTCTGCGCCAACACCGCGGCCGCCACGAGCGGCCCAATGGATGGCACCTGCGTTTGTATGAAAGAGAGCGGGGTGCCAGCAGGAAACAACCCGATGATGGCATTCTCGAGCGTCGGCGCCGCATCGGCAGCGGCAATCGCAGTACCCGGCGTGCGTGCCACGTACCGCGCCATGTCGATGCCTGTTTTCTTGTCCTTCGTGTATCTCAAGCCCAGCGTGTAGGTCCACTTGTCTGTGAACGACCAATCCATCTGACCGAACCCCGCGTACGAGTCCGTTTCCAAATGACCGTCCACCGCCAGGAATGCGCCGCTCGGATTGGCGGGTGCGCCTAGGGGATTCAAGATGGCGTTGTCGCCCACCACCCGAATGCCCTGCGGCTGATCCCACTTCTGACTGTATTGATACAAACCGACGATCCATTGCAGATCGCCATCGCCGTTGGACGACAGATTCAACTCATTCGATTGCCACTGCTGACGCTCGTGATAGTACGTTCTCGCGTCGGGCGTCACGTTGAGTGCGTTGAATGCCGCAGTCACCGTCTGACTCGGCAACGGCCCGGCGGGACCGTCCAGATCGACAGACAACGTACCGCTCGCCGGTATGTTGAATGGCGTCGTGCGCGGCGTGCCATCGCTATCTGAGGAAGTGAAGTACGTGTACTGCTGATAGCCCGACAGCAGCTTGAGCGTCGCGCCGTCGAAATCGGCGGTGACATCCAGATGGATGCGATGCTGATGCGACAGCGTGCCCGCGGCGTCCGAGTTGGTGTTGATGGTGTATGGGTCTGCAACGCTTGGATTTGGCTCGGTGTAGCCGAACACCGTGTTGTAGTAAAGCGCCGAAGTGCCCGTGCCCGCCAACGAGATATTGTTGTAAGGCGAGATGACAGTACCCAGCGTGTTGCCCACGCCATAACTGTCCTGCCACTCGAACTTCGAATATCTCAGTCGCGCCACCACTCTTTCGCCCAGATCCGCTTCGATCTGCGCCTCGACGAACCATCGGTCGCTATCGGCAGTATCTCCGCCGGAGCCGACGTTATTGATGAAGCCCTCCTGGCGACGGTCTTTTGAGCCCCCAACCAGAAAGCGCAGCGAATCGGTGATCGGCCCACGCAACAAGGCGTCGGTCCGCCAGCTGCCATAGTTACCGAACGTGCCGCGCACTTCGCCATTGAAGTCCTTGGTGGGCCGCTTGGCGATGACATTGAGCGTGCCTCCGATGGAGTTGCGCCCATACAAGGTGCCTTGCGGTCCCCGCAGAATCTCGGTGCGATCGATGAATAACGACGGCGTCGACGTGTCCGCCATGGACGTGGAGAAGATACCGTCGGAGTACAACGCCACCGACGGATCGGTGCCGATGTTGTTGGTGAGGCGACCGAAGCCGCGAATCGACAGTCGGTCGTTGTTCGTGTAACTCAAGCTCGGCGTGATGCGCGCCACATCCTCAATGGTGTTGACGCCGATCAGATCGCGACGCGCACTGGTGTAAGCGGAAACGGCAACCGGAACTTCTTGAAGTGTTTGCTCGCGCTTCTCGGCAGTGACCACAACTTCTTCTAATACGGAA
The DNA here is from genome assembly GCF_042651805.1 of Steroidobacter flavus. Classification (NCBI taxonomy): domain Bacteria; kingdom Pseudomonadati; phylum Pseudomonadota; class Gammaproteobacteria; order Steroidobacterales; family Steroidobacteraceae; genus Steroidobacter; species Steroidobacter flavus. Next base: position 2,384,899 of record NZ_JBHSDU010000015.1, read on the forward strand.
CTCTTCGTATCTTGTGCGTTTGAAATCCCACTCACGCACAACAGGCCGCCCATGACGGACAGCATCCCTCGCTGTTGCATCTTCATGAGAACCCCCGTTCGGATGAGCGACATCCGACCAATATTTATGTATGGAATCGACGATCGCTCTGCGGTCGCATCGATGGTATGAACTCACCTCCTCCTCAGCAACAACCCGGAGCAAACCTGCAGATCGGAATATATGGCTCGGTCGATTGGGGGATCGTCTTTCAAGTCCCGAAGCGAAACTGCGCCTCGACGCCATACACTCGCGGCGCGGTCGGTGAGATGGTGAGCGTTCGCACGCCCCACGCGGATTGCGTCGCGCCTACTGCTTCGTAACCTTCGTCATCGAAAACATTGCGAACGAAGCCGATCACTGTGTAGCGACCGTCCGGCGCGTTCCATAACAAGCGCACGTCGGTCTCGTCATACGATGGCGCGAGATTGAAGTCGCGCGAGAACACCGAGTAATACGTTTCCTCGCGATACGTCCATGTGCCCGAGAGCGTGAGCGCGCCCAGCGGCATCTGCCACGTGTAGTTGGCATTGAACGCGATCTTGTTCTTCGGCGAGCTCGGCAGGCGTCCACCGTCGATGCGTTGACCGATCTGCTGACCCGGCACGGGCGTGCCACAAGGACGCGCATCGGGCGCGGTTGCGCCGGTGTCGTCGCCATCGATGAAGCAGCGATTGTCCTGGATCTCGGTATCGAGATAGCTGTAACTCAGATTGAGTTGCAGAGCGTCCGTCACCGCCCACAGCGCTTCCAGCTCCACGCCGTGCGAGATCGCATTCTCCAGATTGAAGAAGCGCGACTCGTTGATGTTGGAGACCGGATCACGGACCGTCGACGGGTACTGCGCGTCCTTGTAGTCGTAGTGGAAGATCGACAGGTTCGCGGTCAACCGCCTGAACAAGGTCTGTTTCAAACCCAGCTCATAGGCATTGATATATTCCGGCTCGGTGTAACCGGTGCGATCGGGCGCGAACGCGCCAGCGTTGAAGCCGCCGCTCTTGTAACCCCGCGTGTACTTCGCGAACGCCATCGTGTCGGCGGTCGGATTCCATTGCAGGCCCGCCGTGCCGGTCGAGGCGTTCCACTTGCCGCTGAGCGGATTGCGTCGATCGATCTCGCTATAGAACGCATAGGGAACGCCCGGGTAGCCGTACAACACGCGCGTCCGATACTCGTTCGCGTCCTTGTTGTCTTCGGTGTAGCGCAGGCCGATGGTGGTCTTCCAATTCGGCGAGAGGTCGTAGTCGATCTGACCGAACACGGCCCGCGCATCGGCATCCAGGAACGCGCCCGCGATCTGCAAGTTGTGATCGGGGTTCGGCGGTCCGAGCGGAGACGACACGCTCGATGACGCGCGTGGCGTCGCCAGTTGCATCTGCTGCGGCACTCGGATGCCGGAGTTCTGATTCACCTGCTCGTGATATTGATACAGGCCGACGATCCATTGCAGATCGCCATCGCCGGTCGAGATCAGGTTCAGCTCGTTGCTGTAATACTCCTTGTCCTCCATATAGAAGGCTTCGATCTGCGGATAGATCGTGAACGGCACGCCGCCGGCCACCGTTTGATACGGACCGCGCTCGATGGTGTCGTAGTCGGAGACCTGGGAATACGTCGAGGCCGCGTAGCCGCCGACATACTTCAGATCCGCCCAATCCATGTGCCCGATCAGCTCGACGACATAGGCGTGTTGACCGTCGAGGTTGGCGCGAAACGGCGTGTCGTTGTTGTAGAGCCGATGATTGTCGTTGCTCGGATTGGTCGCCGTGAACTGCGACGACACCGGCTGCGTCGCGGTGCCGTTGAACGCGGAGTTCGGGAACAATCCGCCGAAATAGGTGGGCGCGATGTCGTAGGGCGTGGTCGCGATGGTCGAGCGGCGTGCCTGGTTCCACTCGGCGTGGCTGTAACGAATCCAGCCGTCGACCCGCTCGCCGATGTTGAATTCGAGCTGCCCCTCGACATAAAGATCGTCGTTGACGTTTCCTTCGGTCTCGTCACTGTTCACATCGCGAAAGAAACCGCGCCCCTGCCCGCCCTTGGTGCCTGCTGTGCGGAAACGTAACCAGTCCGTGATGGGACCGGAGAGCGCGGCCTCGAAATATCTGGTTTCGTAGTTGCCGGCGGTTGCGCGCACTTCGCCTTGGAACGTATCCGTGGGTCGTTTCGAGACAATATTCAGCGCGCCGCCGATGGAGTTGCGGCCGTACAGCGTGCCCTGCGGCCCTCTCAGGACTTCGATGCGATCGACGATGATGGGGCGCTTGCCGGCCTCGGTATTGCTCGCCGTGTAAAAGCCATCGGAGTAAGTCGCGACGCCTGGATCGGAACCGTAGTTGTTAGTAAGTCGGCCGACGCCGCGCAGGCTCATGCGATCCAGGGTGGTCGCGTAGGAAAGACCGGGCGTGAAATCGGTCAGCTCGCCGATGCTGATGACACCCAGCAGATCGCGCATCTCCGCAGTCATCGCAGTCACCGCGATCGGCACCTCTTGCAAGCTTTCGCTGCGCTTCTGTGCCGTGACCACAATCTCTTCCAGCAGGTTGTCTGCTCCTTGAGCCAGAGTTGTCGCAGAAAAACCCAACAGGCTGCCGATGGACAGCCACGCTCGTCCTGTCGCCTTCATGAATCCCCCTCGCACCGCCTGCGGTGCGGTCCGAATAGTTATTTGGAATCTAAGGGTCGATCTGCAGACATACCGAGAATAAGAATTTTTAGTCGAGTTCCGCAATACGCCCTGATAATCCCGCACGACAGAACTGTACTCACTGTTCTAGAAAGCTGTACTCCAAGCTGCGGAACCTAGCTGACCTGCTAGCCGTCATCCGCACAGTGGCACAATCCGCCCCTTGCACAGGGGCAGTGAGGTCAAGGTGAAGCGCGACTTTTTTCAGCGACTGACGGCGGACACGGAACAATTGCGCACGCAAGGCCTGTTCAAGCCGGAGCGCGTCCTGAGCTCGCCGCAAAGCTCGTCGGTGCGGGTGGTCGGCGGCGAAGAAGTCCTGAACCTGTGCGCCAACAACTATCTCGGTTTGGCCAATCATGCTTCCGTGCGCGAAGCCGCCCGGCTGGCGCTCGATCGCTACGGCTACGGCATGGCGTCGGTGCGTTTCATTTGCGGCACGCACCAGATTCATAAAGATCTGGAAGAGCGCTTGAGCCGCTTTCTCGGCACCGACGACACCATCCTGTATTCGTCCTGTTTCGATGCCAACGGCGGCTTGTTCGAAACTTTGCTCGACGAACAGGACGCGGTGATCAGCGACGCGCTCAATCACGCCAGCATCATCGACGGTATTCGTCTGTGCAAAGCGCAGCGTTTTCGTTACGCGAACAACGATCTGGACGAGCTCGAAACCCGCCTGAAAGAAGCCGCGAATTGCCGCGTGCGACTCATCGCCACCGACGGCGTGTTCTCCATGGACGGCGTGATCGCGCGCTTGAAGGAAATCTGCGACCTGGCCGATCGTTACGACGCGCTCGTGATGGTCGATGACTCGCATTCCGTGGGCTTTGTCGGTGAGCGCGGCCGCGGCACGCATGAGCTGCGAGGCGTGATGGATCGCGTCGATATCATCACCGGTACGCTTGGCAAAGCGCTAGGCGGCGCCGCTGGCGGTTACACGTCGGGCCGCAAAGAAATCATCACGTGGCTGCGGCAGCGTTCGCGGCCCTATTTGTTCTCCAACAGCATTCCGCCGTTCATCGCTGCCGCGAGCCTGCGGGTGCTCGATCTACTCGAAGCCGATGACAAGCTGCGCTCGCGCCTTTGGGAGAATTCGGCGCACTTCCGCAAACATATGACCGCGGCCGGGTTCAATCTCGTGCCGGGCGAACATCCCATCATTCCGGTCATGCTCGGCGACGCAAAGGTTGCGTCGGAGTTCGCCCAGCGGCTGCTCGATCACGGGGTTTATGTCATCGGATTCTCATTCCCGGTGGTCCCCCACGGTAAAGCGCGTATCCGCACGCAGATGTCGGCGGCCCATACGACGCAACAACTGGATAAAGCCGTGGCCGCATTCACCACAGTAGGCAAAGAACTCGGCGTCATCCAATAATTCTGAATTCAACGCAAGCAAACACTCTCATGCGCGCACTAGTCAAAGCCCATGCGGCCGTCGGCATTGAACTGCAAGACATTCCCAAGCCGACCGTCGGCCCGAACGATGTGATGATCCGCGTGAAGCGGACCGCGATCTGCGGCACCGACATGCACATCTACAACTGGGACGCCTGGGCCCAGAAGACCATTCCGGTGCCGATGGCCGTGGGTCATGAGTACAGCGGCGAAGTGGTCGAAGTCGGCAGCGAAGTGCAGGGCTTCAAGCCTGGCGATCGTGTTTCCGGCGAAGGCCACATCACTTGCGGCTACTGCCGTAACTGTCGCGCCGGCCGCCGCCACCTGTGCCGTAACACCCTCGGCGTCGGCGTGAATCGCCAGGGTTCGTTTGCCGACTACGTCGTCATTCCCGCCTTCAACGCGTTCAAGCTGCCGGCCGCCATCGACGATGAAATCGCCTCCATTCTCGATCCGCTCGGCAATGCCGTGCACACCGCGCTGGCCTTCGATGTCGTGGGCGAAGACGTGCTGATCACCGGCGCCGGCCCGATCGGGATCATGGCCGTCGCCATCGTTCGTTTCATCGGCGCCCGCAACGTCGTGATCACCGATGTGAACGACTATCGCCTCGACCTCGCCCGCAAAATGGGCGCGACGCTGGCACTGAACGTCACCCGCGATTCCCTCGACGACGCGATGAAACAACTGGGCATGCAGGAAGGCTTCGACGTCGGCCTGGAAATGTCCGGCAACGCCTCCGCCATTCGCAGCATGCTCCGCACGCTACATCACGGCGGCAGCCTGGCGATGCTGGGCATTCCCTCGACCGAGGTCGCCATCGACTGGAACGAAGTGGTCTTCAAAGGCCTCACCATCAAAGGTATCTACGGCCGCCAGATGTTCGAAACCTGGTACAAGATGGCCGCCATGCTCCAAAGCGGCCTGAACATCCGCCCCATCATCACTCATCGCCTGCCCATCGCTGAATATCAGCGCGGGTTCGAGATCATGGGCGCCGGGCAGTCGGGTAAAGTGGTGCTGAACTGGGAAACAACCTGAACGATTCCCTGAACGACGCAGGTCTCCGGCCTGAGACCTGCGTCTAACTTCCCTCCTTCCGTTCATTCAGGCGGCATCCGTCCGCCTCATTCAGCCGAATTCAGATCGCTAGCGGCACCTTCATTCAGGTTGCCGCGCCGGACTCCCATTGCAAGGGGAAAGCTATGTCCTTGAGCGCGATTCTCGAATTCACACCCTGGCCCACCCTCTCCTTATTGATCCTATTCATCGTGGCAGTCTTCGTACTGTTTCTGGCGCGAGATACGGCCCATCAGGCGATTCGCACGGCGACCAGCGCGATCGCGCGCGGGCTGCGATTGGCATCGCATTCGACGACGCATCTCGAAGAAAGGCTCGCGACCCGCAACCGTGACGTGTTGCTGGCGGCGGGACGCGAGGCGAAGGAGCGCATCATCGAACGCGAGTTCGAGCGCATCAGCGAGAGCGTGCGGAAGGATCTGTCCAACTATCCCACGCTGCATCGAGCGCTGAGCGAGTCGATCCGGCGCATCGATGAAGATCATCAGGCCGCCGTTGATGTGCCTCCGGAGGCGCCGGGCTGGGTGCGCGCGGTCGATGCGGTCGCGAAGATGGAAGGCAAGAACGGCGCGGGTGCCATTCTCGAGGACATTCACAAGTCGCTGGTCAAAGCTCACAAAGAAGCGATGGATACATATCGCGAGGCGAGCGCCGAGCGACATGGGCTCCTGCGCAAGATGATGCCGGAGTGGCGCGTCATCAAAGAAACGCTCGACCGCGTGATGGCCTCTGTCGAGAGCTTGCTGAACCGGTCGAACGCCATCGACCGGCACATGCAGGATTATCAAGACATCGTGCGCGGCCATGACCACGCGGTATCGACGTTATCCTCGTCATCGGTGGTGCAGTTCTTCGTCTCAGGGCTGGTGCTGCTGATCGCGATCGGCGGCGCGGCCATCAACTTCTCGCTGATCGCGCGCCCCATGTCGGAAATGGTGGGCGGCACCAGTTATATCGGCACGTTCCGGACCGCGGACATCGCGGCCCTCGTGATCATCATGGTCGAGATCTCGATGGGCCTGTTCCTGATGGAGTCCTTGCGCATCACGCGCTTGTTTCCTGTCATCGCGGCACTGCCCGACAAGATGCGCGTGCGCATGATCTGGATCACGTTCTGTCTGCTGACATTGCTCGCCAGCGTCGAAGCGGGTCTGGCGTACATGCGCGAAGTGTTGCTCCAGGACGAACTGGCGACCGGCGCGCTGCTGCGAGGAGAAGACAGTGGCGGGCTGAAGAACGAGTATCTGTGGATCACGACGGCCGCGCAGATGGGCATGGGCTTCATCCTGCCGTTCGCGCTGACGTTCGTGGCGATTCCGTTCGAAACGTTCGTGCACTCGTCGCGAACCGTGCTCGGAATCTGTGGCATCGGCCTGTTACGGGCAGTGGCGCTGATCTTCCGAGTGCTCAGCAATTCGTTCCATCACATCGGCAAGTTGCTCGAGCGCCTTTACGACCTGCCATTGTTCGTGCCGTTGTGGCTGGAAAACCGCGCGAAAGCCGCAGCCAATGAGCAACGCGCTCAAGACGCGGCTCCGGTACAGGAGATCCAGACATGAGAGCGTTCATACTGGTCCTGACCGCACTGCTCATCGGCGGCTGCACGCCGACGGCACCGCGTAACACGGGCGTCTATCTGTTGCTCGACACGTCGGGCACGTACAACGAGGAGCTGAAGAAAGCTCAGAGCATCATTCTGTACACGCTCTCGAAGCTGCAACCGACCGACTCGTTCGCCGTGGCCCGTATCGACACCGGCAGCTTCAGTGAAAAGGACATCATCGCCAAAGCCACGTTCGACGACCGGCCCAGCAGCGCCAACGTGCAGAAGCGCGCCTTCGCCGATGCCATCAAGGTCTTCGTCGATCATTCGCAAGCGGCGAGCTATACGGACATCACCGGCGGCCTGCTCCAGGGCATCGAGTTCCTCAACGAGAAAAGCCCCGGCCGCAAAGCCATCCTGATCTTCTCGGACCTGAAGGAAGATCTCGAGAAAGGCTACGTGCGCGACGTGCCGCTCGACCTCAATGGCTTCGAAGTCGTTGCTCTCAACGTTACCAAGCTGCGCTCCGACAACTACGATCCGCGCGAATATCTCGCGCGCGTGGACATGTGGCGCCAGCGTGTCGAGAAGGCCGGCGGCCGGTGGCGAATGATCAACGATCTGGAGCGCCTCGACGGCCTGTTGTGACGTCGGCTGAAGCGACCCGATGCTGAGATCGTTGTTCTACGACGTCCGCGCCTGGCTCGTACTACGCCGGCGCCGGTGGAAGATGTATTGGCTGCTTCGCGAGAAGGGCGACGTTCCCTTCTTCGCGATCCTCAGCGTGCCTTTCATCGTGATCGGCCTGATCTTCTATTTCGCCTACAGCGCGCGTTCGACCATCGATGGCTCGCGCATCGATGCGGCCAAGATCCGCGCCCGTGAGATCCGCTGCCTCGCTGAGAATATTTATTTCGAGGCTCGCGGCGAAACGCTACAGGGGCAGTATGCGGTCGCGGAAGTAACGATGAATCGACTCGCCTCGCCGTACTTCCCCGACACGATCTGCGAGGTGGTGCACGACACTCGTTGGGACCCGTTGCGACAACGCCTGGTCGCGCACTTCTCGTGGACGGCGTTCAAGCTGAGATTGGAGTCGGGCAGCCCGGCCTGGAAGCAGGCGATGGACGTGGCGACGACGGTTTATCACGGCTACTACGAACCGGTGGTACCCGACGCGCTGTTCTATCACGCGACCAGCGTGCAGCCGTACTGGGCGAGTTCGAAGAAAGTGGTTGCCAGGATTGGCAACCACATCTTCTATCGCTAGCGGGCCTTTGTATCGCAACGCCAGACGAACCCGCTGTTGCCGTACAGCCACGCTTATTTATACACGCCCCCTTTTGAATTCATCTTTTTTGGACTGCGCAGCGTCGATGCGGAATCAACGCTCGACGCGACCTTTGCAGATCTGATACAAGTAAATCGCATTCATTGCGAAAAAGGCGAGCAATCATGCCGCCTGCTGGCCGCAGGAGCTGTCACAGCTCAATCCCGAGCCCGGCGTCGACCGGGCAACGCGGCCCCGTTTCGCTCAATTCCCAAGGAAGCCCATCGCCAACAGCAGTGGAGGCCTCTTCATTTTCACCAGGAGAGCATCCATGACCAGCAACTATTTGAGGCGCGCCATCAGCTGCGCGCTTTGGACCAGCCCGATCGTTCTCGTGACTTCACTTGTCGTGGCACAGGAGCAGGTACAGGAAAAGGCGGGAGGCCCGCTGGAAGAAGTGATTGTCACCGGCTCCGCCATCCGACGCGTCGAAGCCGAAGCCTCGTTGCCCGTGCAAGTGCTGGATTCGCAGGCCATCGCGCGCACCGGCGCCGCTTCGGTCGTCGATCTCATGCAACGCTTGCCCACGATCCAGGGCGCGACCGTCGAGTCCGACGCGGTGGGCGCCGCGACGTTCGGCTTCTCGGGCGTCTCGGTGCACAACATCGGTGAGAACCGCACGTTGGTGCTGCTCAACGGCCGGCGCATGGCCCAATTCGGCGGGCAAACGCTCACCGGCTTCGCGGCCGCCGTCGATCTCAACAGCATTCCCGTCTCGGCGATCCAGCGAGTGGAGATTTTGACGTCGGGCGCTTCGGCACTGTACGGCTCGGACGCGGTCGCCGGCGTCGTCAACTTCATCACTAAAGACAAGACGATGGATCGTGACGTATCGGCGCGCTACTACGCGCCCGAGGACGGCGCGCAGGAACGCGGCGTCAGCCTCAGCGCCGGCATCGGCAATTATGAGAACGATGGCTGGAATCTGTTCGTGGCACTCGCGGGCGACAAGCGCAACGAGCTCAACTCCAGAGACCGCGATTTCGCCAAGTCTGCCATCGTGAACTTCGACTACGGCGGTCAACGGTGGACCTTCTTCAATGGCTCGCCAAGAAACATTCCTGCGAATGCGGTCGCAACGACCGGCAATCTGGCGGGCGAGACCGTCAGCCTCGGCTATCTGAGCACCGGCAGTTGTCCTGAAGGCTCGGCACCGGTCGGATCCGCGTGCTACTACGACTACGTCCGCAACATCCAGCTCTATCCCGAGCGCGAGCGCAAGAACGCCACGGCATCGCTCAACGTGAAGCTGGGTGAAGCACAGAACCTGTTCATGGATGCGCTGTGGTCGGAAGCCAATTCGCTATCGAAGATCGCTCCGGTCCCCGGCGAGCTGGGCATCGAAGTCGGCTCCGCGCTGTATAACCAATACCTCGCGGGCGTGACGGACGATGAAGGCAACCCGTTGTTCGGAGCGGCGGACGAAGATGGCGATGGCGTCACCGATCCGATCGTCGCGCCCTATCGCACCTTCGATCTGGGTCAGCGCATCAACGATGATGACGCGAAGTTCTATCACGTCGCCCTCGGTCTCGAAGGCGACCTCGCGGGCTGGAACTATGACTTCGCGCTGACGCAGTCCGAAAGCAACGTGAGAGGGCACATCGCCGGCTATCCGGGCGCCCTCGCGTTCGATAGAGCACTGGAGAGCGGGGCCATCAATCCCTTCGTCGGGCCGGGACAACAAACCGAGGCCGGTCTCGCCGCGCTCAACGCAATCAACTACCGCGGCTATTGGGATGGCGGCACTTCACGCATGCAAACAGCGGAGCTGAGGGCATCTCGCGCCCTGTTCGATTTGCCGAACGGCAAGCCGGTGATGTTCGCGGCGGGCCTGAGTCATTACAGAGAAAAATTCCAATCCAAGCCCAGTGAGTTCGCGCAAGCGAATCTGGACGATCCAGTCACAGGCACCCCGGCCGCGGACGGCCCCGGCACCGGCGATCAGCGCTTTGGCGACGCAGCCGCGTCCATTCCATACGGCGCCGACCGCAAAGTGAACGGTGTATTCACGGAGATCTCCCTGCAACCGCTGGAGTGGCTGGAACTGACGGGCGCCGGCCGTTACGACGACTATAGCGATGTGGGCTCGACGACCAACTACAAAGCGAGCTTTCGGATCACACCGGCGCAGCAGTTCCTGATTCGGGGCTCGTACGGCACGGGCTTCCATGCGCCAACCGTTCCGCAACTCAATGCATCGTTGCAAAACTACGGCGTCACCGCGAATCCCTACGATTGCACTCCAGACCTCGCGAGCATCGCCGCCCGCCTGGGCGCCATCTGCCGGCCGCCACAAACACAATATGACGTCTTCGCGGGCGGCAATCCGGATCTGACACCGGAAGAGTCGCGTCAAGCGATGCTGGGCATGGTGTTCGAGTTCTCGCGGGAGATGTCCGCCGGTCTCGACTACTGGTGGGTGGCGATCAAAGACGCCTTCGGCCAGATCGAGGAAACCGAGGCATTCGCCAATCCGACGCGCTACCCCGATGCGTGGACCACCTTCACGGATATCGGTACCGGCACGACTTACCTCGCCTACAACCAGACCAACATCAACACCGGCAAGGAGTTTTACAGCGGCATCGACTTCAATGCCGACGCCAGCTGGCAATTGCCGTTTGGCAAGTTGCGCACGCAACTGGTGGCCACGTACATGCTCAGAGACGAAGAGCAATTGACGAAAGACGGCCCCTACTACCGGAACATCGGCAACTACTCGACGCCGCTGGATGAGGTGACCTTCCGCTGGGTGGGTCGATTGTTGGCCACGCTTGATCACGGGCCGTTCTCACACACCTTCACCATGAACTACAAGAGCGGCTACCTGGATGTGGAGACCACGGTGGACGGCATCGACGCCGATGGCAATTTCAACGGCGAAACCGCCGACGTTCGCCTGGATGTGGACGACTACTTCACGCTCGACTGGCAATCGAGCTGGCAAGTCACGGATTGGGTGCGGGTGACGGTCGGCGCGTTGAACCTGTTCAATCAAGACCCGCCGCTATCGCTGACCGCGCACAACTTCCAGATCGGATACGACGCGCGCTACTACGATCCGCGCGGCCGGGTTCTGTTTGGACAGGTTTCGTTCAAGTTCTGAGGGCGCTCACTGGCGGGCCAGGAAGGCCCGCCAGTTTTTCACAAACATTCATCTCATGGAGCTGAGCACGGGCAATAGTAATAAACATTCTGCGGATCGTTGAACCGCGCCAGACGCGTCAACTCCGCTTCCAGCGGCGCCAGCACTCGGCGAGCGCTGGCGAACAGGTCGTGTTCCGGCACGAGCGCTTTGGTAATGCGCGCCGCCAGCCCCTGCGAACGCATCGCCAGCGCCTGACGCCAGCCCATCGGCGGCTCGATGTAATGAACCTTGTAGTCCTTGCCCAAGCCCGCGCGCTCCGCGGCGGAATCCAGCGCGTCCTTGTAAGAGCCGAGCTTGTCGACCAGGCCATGTTGAGCAGCATCGACGCCAGCCCACACCCGCCCCTGCGCGACTTCATCGATGTCTTCGAAGGACTTCTCGCGAGCCGTCGCTACGTTGTTCACGAACACGCTATACGCATGATCGATGGAGTTCTGCAGGATCTCTTTCGCGCCGTCGTTCAACGTGCGATCGAGACGCAGCGAGCCGGCGTACGGGGTCGTGCCTACGCCATCGATGGTCACGCCGAATTTTTCGAGCGTGCGTTCGATGGTCGGGAACACGGCGAACACGCCGATCGAGCCGGTGAGCGTCGCGGGGCTCGCCCAGATTTCATCCGCATCCATGGCGATGTAGTAACCGCCCGACGCCGCCGTGCTGCTCATCGACGCGATCACCGGCTTGCCCGCCTGGCGCAAGGCATCGATCTCGCGACGGATGACTTCCGACGCCAGCATGCTGCCGCCGGGGCTGTCGATTCGCAGCACCACCGCTTTGACCTTGTCGTCATAAAGCGCATCGCGCAGCAGGCGTGACGTGGAATCCGAGCCGATGGTGCCCGGCGGTTGCGCGCCGTCGAGAATCTCGCCCGAGGCCACCACGACGCCGATGTGATCGCCTTCGATAAGCGATTCGCTGGAGCGGGCCGCAGTCAGATAATCCCAGTTCATCACGCCGTTGAACGAATGATCGTCCTTGTCCTCGCCGACCAGCGCCTTGATCTGATCCTCGAATTCCCGGCGGGACTTCAGCTCGGTGACCAGATTCTTTTCCAGCGCCGCCGTGGCCAGGTCGCCGCGATGGGCCTTCGCGATTTCGGCGTACTCGTTCGCGTAAGCGGCAATCGCGCCCGGATCGAGGCCGCGAGCCTTGGTGACACCTTCCTGATACTGAGCCCACAGCGCGTTCAACCACGCCATGCTCTCCTGCTCTTCCTGTTCGGACATGTCGGCGCGACTGAACTGATCCGTAAACGACTTGAACTTGCCGGCCTTGAACACGTTCACATCGACCTGCAACTTGTCGATCACGCCTTTCAGGAACGTGCGGTAATAACCGAAGCCTTCGATGAGCACCAAGCCGTGCGGGTCGAGATAGATCTCATCGGCCTGCGCAGCGAGGTAGTACTGCGCCTGATCGAAACCTTCGCCGTACGCGTACACCTTCTTGCCCGCCGCCCGGAAGCGCTGAATCGCCGCGGCCAGCTCCTGCATCTTCGCGATGCCGCCGCCGTTCATGCTGCTCACATCGAGCACCATCAATTCGATGCGCTTGTCCTTCGAGGCCGTATCGATGACATCGACCAGATCTCGCAGCAATGTTTCAGGACGGCTCTGACCGTAGGCCTCCGCCACTGCGCGCTCGAACGGATCGCCGGCGAGCTGTTCGACCAGCGCGCCCTGCGGCGCGACCACCAGCGCCGCTTTGTGAGGAATGATGGGAATGCTCGGCGACAGCGCCGCCCCGATCGATAGAAACAACACCAGCAACACGATGAGGTGCAGCACCTTGCGCAAGCCATCGAGGCCGCGCCAGATGTAACCGAGAATGGAAGCGATCGCTTTCATGGAGCAGCCGTTAAGTCGCGGAGTAAGTCAGTCGGTAGATGGCGCCGGCGGTATCGTCGGAAATCAGCATCGAGCCGTCCTCGAGCACCAGCAGGTCGACAGGGCGGCCGAACACAGTGTCGCCCTGATTGAACCCGGTCGCGAACGGCTCGTAGCTGATCGCCTTGTTGCCGTCCAGGCGCACCAGGGTCAAGCGATAACCGCTCTTCTTGCTACGGTTCCAGGAACCGTGCTCGGCGATCAACACCTGGTTGCGATATTTCTCGGGGAACGCGGTGCCGGTATAAAACTTCACACCGAGCGGCGCGACGTGCGCACCCAATGTTTGTACCGGCGGCGTCATGTGCGCGCAGTCGCCGAGCTTGCCGAACTCGGGATCTTTGGTGTCCTTCCCATGACAGTAAGGAAAGCCGAAATCCAGACCGGCGCGCGGCGCGACGTTCAGCTCGCACGGCGGCGAATCGTCACCGAGATAATCGCGGCCGTTGTCGGTGAACCAAAGCTCCTTGGTGACGGGATGCCAGGTGAACCCGACCGAGTTACGAATGCCGCGAGCAAAGACTTCGTGACCCGAGCCGTCGGCATTCATGCGAGTGATGCTGGCGTACTTCGGCTCGTTACAAACATTGCAGGGCGCGCCGATGGGCACATACAGCTTGCCGTCGGGGCCGAACGCGATGTACTTCCAGCCGTGATGACGATCTTTCGGCAGATCGTCGCGCACCACTTTGGGCGCGGGCACGCTGGTCAGCGACGACTCGATGCCGTCGTAGCGCAGGATGCGATTGACCTCGGCGACGTACAGCGAGCCATCGCGAAAGGCCACGCCATTGGGCATGTTCAGCTTGTCCGCGATCACGCGAACCGTGGGTTTGAGACCGGTGCCAGGGGAGCCGCTGACGGAATAGACCGTCGTGCCGCGTGTGCCGACAAACAGCGTGCCCTGCGAGCCCAACGCCATGGAGCGCGCGGCCGGCACATTGTCGGCGTAGACCTCGAGCTGAAATCCACCGGGCAGACGAACGTTCTGCAGGACCTTGTCAGTCGCGGGACTGGCGATTGCAGCCGTCGCGCAACAGGTCGCGAGCAAGCTGAACAGCAGGCGGTGGAGAGGGGTGGGCATCGTGTCTCCTCTGGGGAGACACAGTTTAACCAGCCGGGAGACCGAGCAGTTAGCCGCGCGTGAACCGCGCGGCCAACTCGGATGGGAGCGAACGGCTGGCGTGTAGTTTTGCACCCACGCCAGCGCTGCAATCCAGGTCGATCAGACCTTCTCTTCGATGCGCGCGGCCTTGCCGGTCAGATCGCGCAGGTAGTACAGCTTGGCGCGACGCACGTTACCGCGACGCTTCACGGTGATGCCGCCGATGGACGGGCTGTAGGTCTGGAACACGCGCTCCACACCTTCGCCGTGCGAAATCTTGCGCACGGTGAAAGACGAGTTGAAACCGCGGTTGCGACGGGCGATCACGACGCCTTCATAGGCCTGCACGCGCTCGCGGTCGCCTTCCTTCACCTTCACTTCCACGACGACGGTGTCGCCGGGCGAGAAGTCCGGAATTTCTTTGCCGCTGGCTTCGCTCTCGAGCTTTTCGATGATGTTCATGGTCGTACCCATCCGTAATCAAACCGGCGGCGGAGACGCGTGCTCCGCCAAAAATTCTTTCAATAAGCGCTGCTGTTCGGCCGTCAGCGCCAGTTTCTCGATCAAGTCCGGCCGCCGCAGCCAGGTGCGCCCGAGCGCCTGAGTCTCGCGCCAGCGGCGGATCGCGGCATGATTGCCACCGACCAGCACCGCGGGCACCGACTGCCCTTCGAACACTTCCGGCCGCGTGTAGTGCGGCCAGTCGAGCAGCCCGGCGACGAACGAATCCTCGACCGCAGAAGCCTCATCGCCCAGCACGCCCGGCAGCAACCGGACCACCGCGTCGATCAGCACCAGCGCCGGCAGCTCGCCCCCCGACAACACGTAGTCGCCGATGGACACGCACTCGTCGATCTCCGACTGAATCAGTCGCTCATCGACGCCTTCGTAGCGCCCCGCCAGCAGCATCAGGCCCGGCAACTTCGCCAGCTCCTGCGCCTTCGCATGCGTCAACGGCGCTCCATCGGCGGCCAGATAGACGCTGCGACTGCCTTCGGGCAATCGCGCCTTCGCGGCTCGTATCGACGTCCGCGCCGGCTCGATCGTCATCACCATCCCCGGCCCGCCCCCGTAAGGACGGTCGTCGACGGACTTGTGCACGTCCGTCGCAAATTCGCGCGGGGTCGTGGCATTCACCGCCACGGTGCCGCGCTCGATGGCGCGACCCAGAACACCCACTCGAACTGCTTCGGCGACGAACTCCGGGAACAGCGTCACCACTTCGATGCGCATCGTCCGAAGCCTCAATCGTCCAGCCAGTCCACACCCCAGTCGAACACGATGCGCCCGGCATCCAGGTCGACTTTGACGATCCGGTCCTTTACGAACGGGATCCAGTGCTCCTTGGCACCTTTCACCACCGCGATATCGCCACCCGGCGTAGAGCGGAAGTGGTCCACGCGACCGAGCAATTCACCGCTCGGGGTCAGCGCTTCCAGTCCTTCCAGATCGCTCCAGTAATACTCTCCGGGC
Source organism: Steroidobacter flavus (assembly GCF_042651805.1). Classification (NCBI taxonomy): domain Bacteria; kingdom Pseudomonadati; phylum Pseudomonadota; class Gammaproteobacteria; order Steroidobacterales; family Steroidobacteraceae; genus Steroidobacter; species Steroidobacter flavus. Next base: position 2,400,590 of record NZ_JBHSDU010000015.1, read on the forward strand.
GCCGTCGGCGGCAGCTCGCTGCGGAGGACCGCGATCTCGATACCTACCTGCAACCGCGCCTCTTCCGGAGAGTCGATGCCGACCAGCTTGGCCTGCACGCCCTTGGCGGTCATCCGCCCGTCTTCGACTTCGACCACTTCCCACTGCCCGGCCCGGCGCAGGTGCCAGCGGTCGTATTCCAGAATGTTGTCGGGCGGGTCGGTGTACGAAGTAATCCGAACCCAGCCCTGCACGCCGAATGCGCTGCCGATCTTGCCCAGCACCACCCAGCGGTCTTCAGCCGTACCCTGCGCGTCGCTCATGTCGATAACACAGGCGCGGCGCCCGGCACGGGCGAATATCAGGCCGCGACGGCCTGCTTGCGATGCGTCTTGACCAGCTCGGCGACGCGCTCGGACGGCTTGGCACCCTTGCCGACCCAGTAGTCGACGCGGTCCAGCTTCAGCTCCAGACGGCGCTGCTTGCCGGTCGGAATCGGGTTGAAAAAGCCGACCTGCTCCAGGGTCGTGCCGCCCTGACGCATACGGCTGTCCGTGACGACGATGTGATAGAAGGGCGTCTTCTTCGCCCCACGACGGGTGAGCCGGATCGTGACCATGTGCTAAAGCCTCGAAATCAATACGTAAAGCCGGGCGTCCGGGCACGGGGCTCCCGGAAAAGGGCGCGAACTATACTGGATGTATAGGTTTTTTCAAAGTCGGACAGCTGAGTCCGGAGTAAGAGGCCCTCAATCGCCGTACGGCTCGGAACGGAGCTGTTCGAGCCGTACGGCGATTGAGGGCCTCTGGATGGTCAGCCGCCGGGGCGGGGGAAACCCCCACCGCCGCCGAACGCGCTCATCAGCCGGCGCAGCCCGCCGCCCTTCGAGAACGTCTTCATCATCTTCTGCATCTGCATGTGGTTTTTCAGGAGCTTATTGATCTCCGACACATGCACGCCCGAGCCGGACGCGATCCGGCGCTTGCGGGAGGCGTCGATGGTCTTGGGGTAACGGCGCTCGCCCGGGGTCATGGACCGGATCATGGCCAGCTGCCGCTTGATCTCCTTCTCATTGCCCTGGGGCATCTGCGCGGCCTTGCCGGCCAGCTGCGCGGGCAGCTTGTCCATGAGCGCGCTCAGTCCGCCCATCTTCTCGACCTGTTGCAGCTGATCGTGCAGATCCTCCAGGTCGAAGTCCTTACCCTTCTTCAGCTTGCGGGCCAGCTTCTCGGCCTGCTCACGGTCGACGTTCTGGGTGACCTTCTCGACCAGCGACAACACGTCGCCCATGCCCAGGATGCGCGAGGCCACGCGCTCGGCGTGGAAGGGCTCGAGGGCATCGGTCTTTTCGCCGGTACCCATGAAGAGAATGGGCGCGCCGGTAATCTGCCGCACCGACAAGGCCGCGCCACCGCGGGCGTCGCCGTCGGTCTTCGTGAGCACGACGCCGGTCAGCGTCAGCGCCGCCCCGAAGGCCTTGGCCGCGTTCACTGCGTCCTGACCCGCCATGCTATCGACCACGAACAGGGTTTCCGTGGGCGAAACGGCGCCAGCGATCTCCTTGATCTCCACCATCATCTCGTCGTCGACGTGCAGACGGCCGGCGGTGTCGACGATCAGCACGTCGTACAGCGACTGCTTCGCCTCGCTCAGCGCTTCCTTCGCCAGGGTCACGGCCGGCTTCTTGGGGTCGGACGGGTAGAACGCCACGTCCAGCTGCTGCGCCAGCCGCTCCAGCTGCAGGATGGCGGCCGGGCGGTAAACGTCAGTACTGGCGAGCAGCACCTTCTTGCGCTCGTTCTCCTTCAGCCACTTGGCAAGCTTGCCAGCTGAGGTGGTTTTACCCGCGCCCTGCAGGCCCGCGAGCAGGATGACCACCGGCGGCTGCGCACGCAGGTTCAGCGGCCGGACGCCCGCGCCCATCAGCGCGATCAGCTCATCGTGGATGAGCTTCACCAGCATCTGGCCTGGGGTCAGGCTCTTATCGAACTCCTGTCCGACGACCTTGGCGCGGATGGTGTCGACGAAGCCCTTCACGACCGGGAGGGCGACGTCCGCCTCGAGCAGCGCCATGCGCACCTGGCGCAGCGTGTCGGCAATGTTCTCCTCGGTGAGGCGCCCGCGACCGCGCAGGCTCTCCATAACGCCTTGCAGGCGTTCAGTCAGTTTGTCGAACATGGAATTGGCAGGGTGAAGTTGGGGATTGGGCGTTAGTGTAAGACCAAGTGGCGCCCGCGGGGCAGCCGACTGCCCTACCTCGCCAACTGCGATCCGCTATCATCTAGCCGTCATCCCTTCTGAGCTCCCCACCTCAGTGCTGTCCATCGTCGTCCTCGCTTGCTATCTGGCTTGCGCCGCATGGCTCGCCTCGAGCGTCTACCGCGCCGACGAGAACGCCGCGCGTGGCCGTCGGATCGCAGGGCTCGGACTGGGCGCCATCGCCGTCGCGCTCCATGCGTCCCTGCTCTGGCAGAGCGTCTTCGCCAAGCCCGAGCTGGCATTCACGGTGGCCGAGACAGCCTCGCTGATCGGCTGGCCCACGGGTCTGATCGCGCTGATCCTCACATGGTCGCGGCCGCGCTTTGCTGGCGTCAGCTCTATTCTCATGGCCATTGCAGGTGTGGTGGCGGCGACCACCGTGGAAGGCAACGCGGGCTACGCGCTCGAACAACAGAGCTGGGAAATCGCCGCGCACATCGTGCTCTCGACGTTGGCTTATGCGCTTCTGACGATCGCCGTCGCGCTCGCCATCGCGCTGGCATTGCTCGACCGGCGGCTGCGCAGCCGTCAACCGCTCGGCATGCTCACAATCCTGCCTTCGATGGAAGCGCTCGAGTCGGCGACCTTCCAGGCGCTCGGTGCCGGCTTCGCGGTGCTGACGCTCGCACTGTTCAGCGGCTTTATCTTCGTGCGTGACCTGTTCGCGCAGCACCTGATTCACAAGACGGTGCTGTCATGTCTCGCGTGGATCGTTTTCGCAGTGTTGTTGTTCGGTCGCTGGCGCTTCGGCTGGCGCGGACGCGTCGCGCGGAACTGGACGTTGAGCGGCTTCGCGCTGCTGGGGCTGGCGTACTTCGGTTCCAAAATCGTGCTGGAAACCATTCTGGGCCGGCACTGGGGTTGAGGAACGGATTTGAGTCTGCATGCGATCGGTTGGATGAGCACGTTGGTGCTCGCGGTCCTCGCGGCCGCGGCCATCGGGTTCTTCGTGGCCCGCGCTTTGATACGCGCGCCCGCCAAGCCACGCCGAAAGAAGGAGCAGATCCCGTGGCCGCCCGATAATCCGCGCCGTCGCATCACGGACAAGTTGCTCGACCTCGACACCATGAAGGTCGACGACATCATGATCCCGCGCAGCGAGATCGCGTACATCGATATCGCCGATGACTGGGACACCATCGTCGACACGCTGCGCTCGACCCCTCATACGCGCCTGCCGGTGTGCGAGAACAATCTCGACAACATCATCGGCATCATGCACATGAAGAAGGTCGCGCATGCCCTGGCACGCAGCGACCTGACGCGCGACCGATTGTTACAACTGGCCCGCGAGCGCGAAGGCTACTTCGTGCCCGAGGGCACGACGCTCAGCGTGCAGCTGTTGAACTTCCAGCGCGATCGCCGGCGCATCGCGCTGGTCGTCGATGAGTACGGCGACATCCGCGGACTGGTGACACTCGAGGACATTCTCGAAGAAGTCGTCGGTGACTTCACGAGCGCGCCCGGCGCGCTACATCAAGACATCCATCGCGATGCCGACGGCAGCTTCGTGATCAACGGCGCCATCAGCATCCGTGTGCTGAATCGCACGCTCGGCTGGGATCTGCCCACCGACGGCCCGCGTACTTTGAACGGCTTGATCCTGGAATATCTGGAAACGATTCCGCAGCCGGGCACCGGGCTGAAGCTCGGCAACCTGTCGGTGGAGATTCTTCAGACCGCGGAGAACAGCGTGAAGACCGCGCGCATCCGACCGATCGGTGTGCCGCTCGAACAATCAAAAGGCGCTGCGTAACGCCTGGTCGAGGCGCTCCACGCCAATCACTTCCAAGCCCTCGATCTCACGGCGCGGCTTGTTCGCTTCCGGCACGATGGCGCGCTCGAAACCATGTTTCGCGGCTTCGCGCAGACGCTCTTCGCCGTAAGGCACCGGCCTCACCTCGCCCGCCAGGCCCAGCTCGCCGAAACAAACCAATCGAGGCGCGAGCGGCTTGTCTCGCACACTCGATACAGAAGCCAGCACTGCAGGCAGATCCGCGGCCGTTTCTGAAATCCGCACACCGCCGACGACATTTAGAAACACGTCGCGCCCCGCCGTCGAGACGCCGCCATGTCGATGCAAGACCGCGAGTAACAACGCGAGCCGATTCGCTTCCAACCCCACGGCGACCCGGCGCGGGTTCATACCCTGTGCTTCATCGGTGAGCGACTGTACTTCGATCAACATCGGGCGGCTGCCTTCACGCGCCACCATCACCGCGCTGCCCGCCACGGGTTGCGGATGTTGTGACAAGAAGATCGCCGACGGATTCCTCACCTCGCGCAGCCCTTGCTCGGTCATCGCGAACACGCCGACTTCATTCGCCGCGCCGAAGCGATTCTTCACCGCGCGCACCAGACGGAAGCGACTGCCAGCGTCGCTCTCGAAATAGAGCACGGTGTCGACCATGTGCTCGAGAATGCGCGGGCCCGCGATCACGCCTTCCTTGGTGACGTGGCCGATGATCATCACCGACACGCCCGATGATTTGGCAAAGCGCACCAGCGCCGCGGCCGACTCGCGGACCTGTGTCGCCGAGCCCGGCGAGGAATCCACGTCGCTGACGAACATGGTTTGAATCGAGTCAATGACCAGCACGCGCGCATTGGACTGTTGAGCATGCTGGAGGATGGTCTCGACGTTCGTCTCCGCCAGCAGCTGCAACGTGTCGCTGACGACTTCAAGCCGACGGGCGCGCAAGCTCACTTGCTGTAACGACTCTTCGCCGGTGACATAGAGCGTCGATGTCGCGCGGCTGAGCGCGTCGCCCGCTTGGAGCAATACCGTCGACTTGCCTATTCCCGGATCGCCGCCGAGCAACGTCACCGAGCCCAACACCAAGCCACCGCCGAGCACGCGATCGAGTTCTTGCAAGCCCGTGGCGATCCGCGGCTCGTTCGCTTCGGACACCTCGACCAGTCGCCGCGGCCGCTCGCTGCCCGCCGCCAATGGCCGGCGCTCCGCGCCGGTGCGCGGGCTACGGCTAATACTCATCCGTTTGAGCGTGTCGGCGGCACCGCACGATGGGCAGATGCCCTGCCATTGCAGGCTGTCGTTGCCACATTGCTCGCAGACAAAGATTTCCTTGGATTTGGCCATGATTTCCGAATGTGAACTGATCGGCAGCACCGTAGCCCGGAGTTTGCCTCATGTCGTTTGCGGGACTAGGGGGCATCGCGGGTGTGACGCCACCGGCAATTTAACCTATCGTCCTTCGCTATACTCGCGCCGCAATTTCGCCCCACACCAACCAAGTCCTGACACTTGGCCGAGAATCTGCGATCAAGATGGTCTTGCGACCATCAGGTTTGTTACGGCCAGGGTAGTCGACGGGTCCGGCTGTGGGATTGAAGTCTTAGGCGGTACTCAACTCGTGGCGGCAAAACTGGCGCGATTCTCCTGGCTTCCCGGTGGGCTGGCGGCAGCCCTGGTGGTTGCCGTGGGCAATTGGGTTTACTCCCCCGCCGAGCTGCCGCTGGAAGTGGGCCTGTACGACCGCATGATGAATTCGGTCGAGGTCACGCCGTCGCGCGAGGTTGCCATCGTCGCCATCGACGACGCCAGCCTGGCGCAGCTCGGGGAATGGCCCTGGCCGCGCGATGTGCATGCCAGCTTGATCGACAAGCTGAGAGCCGAAGGCGCCCGCGTCGTCGCCTTCACCGTGCCGTTCGACACCGCCCGACGCACCAGCGAGCGTGAAAAAGTTCGTGCTGCGCTCGCGCTGCTCGAGTCCAGCAACCTCGGCAATTCCGAACAAGCTCGTCAACTGCGCAAGCTGCTCGGCGAATCGGCCGCCGGCCGCGATCCGGACGCGCATCTCGCCAAGTCCATGGCCGCTCACGGCAATGTCATTCTGCCGGTGCATATCCGTTTGAATGACAGCGCCAGCGAAGGCGATCGGATCCCCGCGCGCTTCTCGCCGGCCACCGATGCCTCGGTGTTACAAAGCGCCGCCGATGCCGAAATCACGATGTTGCCGGCGCCCGTGTTTCTCGCCGAGGCCAGCGCCATCGGTCACACCTATATACAGCCGGACTCCGATGGCGTCGTGCGCACCAATCTCGCCGCGGTTCGCGTCGGCACCGGGCTGGTGCCGTCGCTATCTGCGGTCATCACCGGTCGCGCGTTGGGCGTTTCGCCCAATGAAATGATCTTTCATTCCAACAATGCGCTGACCATGGGAACTCGCCGGACGCCGCTGGATTCCACTCAGCACAGTCGGCCACGTTACTTCCCCCCGAGCGGCGTGCAGGCATTTCAGCAATATCCCTACTGGCAGGTGTTATCGGGCGGCGTGCCGAAGGGCGAGTTGCGCGACAAGGTCGTGCTCATCGGATTGATGAATAGCGATAGCGTGGATGACGCCATCACGACGCCTGTGAGCAAAGCCACACCGCCGGTGGTCGCAATCGCCAGCGCGGTCTCCAGCTCGTTGGCTGCGCAGATGTATTCACGCCCTGCGTATGCGCCCGCGATCGAGTGGGGCGTCGTCGCGCTGGTGCTGTTGTATTCGGCTTTCATGTTGCCCGCCGCCGGTGCCGCAATCGGCGGAATGACCACGTTGCTGTTCATGGTGCTGCTCACTGGCGCCGAGGTGATGTTGCTGCGGTCGTCGCAGATCTGGCTGCACCTCGTACTTCCTTGCGTGGCACTGGCCGCGAGTTATGGTTTGTATCTGGTCGGCGAGCTGATCCGTCGCGCCAACATGAGAGCGGGCGATGGCGCACGCGATCCCGGCGCGAATCTGCGCTCGCTCGGACAGACGTTCCACAAGCAGGGTCAGCTCGATCTCGCGTTCGAGACTTATCAACGCTGCGCGCTGGATGCACCGACCATGGAGCTGCTCTACAACCTCGGCATGGACTTCGAGCGGCGTGCGCAACTCTCCAAAGCGTCGGCGGTATACAGCTACATCGCCACACGCGATCCCAATTACCGCGAGCTCAAAGCGCGTCGCGCTCGCGTGCGCGAAGAACCGCTGACTCGCGAGCCAGTAACGCGCGGACCGCTGATGCGCGAGTCCCGCGAATCGATGACGCACGACACGGCAACGCCCGTGGCGCCCGTCAAACGCGAACCGCCGCGCCCGATCCGGCCGCGACAGCCCGCCATCGATTTAAAAGACCACGAAGAAACCGTGCCCGATCTGCTCGACGTGCCCTCCACGGCGCGTGCCTCCTCGAAGCGCACCCTCGGCCGTTACGAAATCGAGCGCGAGCTCGGCAAGGGCGCCATGGGCATCGTGTACCTGGGCCGCGATCCGAAGATCAATCGCGTGGTCGCGATCAAGGCAATTCCGCTGGCCGAGGAGTTCGAGGAAGACGATCTGGCCGAGGCACGCGCACGCTTCTTCCGCGAAGCGGAGATGGCGGGCCGGCTGAACCATCCGGCCATCGTCACAGTCTACGATGCGGGCGAGGACAACGGCCTTGCGTACATCGCGATGGAGTACCTGCGCGGCCATCATCTCAGCACCCACACCGACGTGAAGCAGTTGTTGCCGCCGAAAACCGTGATGCTGCTCGTCGCCCGCGTCGCTGAGGCTCTGCACTATGCGCACCGGCAGAACGTCGTTCATCGCGACATCAAACCAGCTAATATAATGTTCAATCCCGAAACGGATGAGCTGAAGATCACCGACTTCGGAATTGCACGCCTGACCGATACAAGCCGAACCAAAACCGGAATCGTCCTGGGCACACCCTCATTCATGTCACCGGAACAACTGGAAGGGCGCACGCTCGACGGTCGCTCCGATCAATTCGCTCTGGGCGTGAGCCTGTATCAGCTGCTGTGCGGTCAACTGCCGTTCCGCGCCGACTCGATGCCGCGCTTGATGCAGAAGATCGCCACTGAGCCGCACAATCCCATCCGCATGATCCGTCCCGATCTGCCGCAGGAGCTCGAGGCAATCATCGACCGCTCGCTGTCCAAGTCGGCCGACGATCGCTATGTGACCTGCGCCGAAATGGCCATGGCCTTGCGCGCTGTCGCCGGTCCGCCGGAGAAGAGCGCCGCACAGGCGGAACACGAGTGGTTGCTGCCATGACGACCAGGAGGGTCAACTAGGTGCGCGGCAAGATCCGCTCCGTAGGATTGAGCGACGTCGGTCGCGTCCGTGAGCACAACGAAGACACCATCGGCGTCGATGCCGACATCGGTCTGTTCGTGCTCGCTGACGGCATGGGCGGTTACAACGCGGGCGAAGTCGCCAGCGGCATCGCCGTGAAGACCGTGATGAGCCTGGTGAAAGAAGCGGTCGAGCACCAGGACATGTCCTCGAGCGATCCGGAGACCGGCATGGCCCGGCCGAGCATCGTGTTACGGGATGCCATCGCCCGAGCCAACAAGATCATCTACCAGACCGCCAAGACCCAGCCCCAATGCGAGGGCATGGGCACGACCATCGTGGCCTGCCTGTTCTTCGACAACCGCGTGGCCATCGCCCACGTCGGCGACTCGCGCCTGTACCGCCTGCGCGCCAACCGCCTCGAGCAGATGACCATGGACCATTCGCTGCTCCAGGAGCTGGTCGACCGCGGCTTCTACTCCCAGGCCGAGGCCCAGCGGGCCACCAACAAGAACTACGTGACCCGTGCCCTGGGCGTGGAGCCCACGGTCGATGTCGAGGTCCATGAACAACCTGTGGATAAGGGCGACTTCTTCTGTTTGTGCTCGGACGGCCTGTCCGACATGGTCGAAGACGACGACATTCACTTAACTATGAGCACCTTTAGTGCTAGCCTTGAAACGGTAGCTAAGCAATTGATTCAATTGTCGAACGACAACGGCGGTCGCGACAATGTGTCGATCATCCTTGCGCAAGTTGTGGACTCGTTCGCAGCGCGGACGGGGGTAGTTGACAGAATCTTGCGCTGGTTCGGCTAGTCACACGGGTCGCTGACTGGCACCACTTCCGGGGACGAGCAAATGGCACGGTTGATCCTTAGCCTGGACGGTCAGGTGATGGCCGAGTACAACATGAACAAGGAGCGGTATACCGTTGGCCGGCTCCCCGATAACGATATTCGCATCGACAACCCGGCCGTGAGCGGTCACCACTCGCTGGTGATCAACATCCTCAACGACTCGTTCCTGGAAGATCTGAACAGCACCAATGGCACTTACGTCAACGGCAAGCTGATCAAGAAACATGCGCTTCAGCACGGCGATGTCGTGACCGTCGGTCATCATCAGCTGCGCTTCGTCGATACGCAGAGCTCGGACAGCGAGCCCGATGAATTCGAGAAGACGATGGTGATCACCCCGGGCTCCGCCGTGGCCGCCATCGCCGCGAAGAAAGCTGCTGCCTCGTCTCCGCCTCCTCCGCCGGCCCCCGCTGCGAAAGCGACGCCGACGCCCGTCTCCACTTCAGCTCCCGCTGTCACCCGGCCGATGCCGCCCGCCGGCAGCACCGGCGCAACCGGCGAGCACGCTGGTATCGCTTTGCCGAAGGCCAAGCTGCAGGTGTTGAGCGGCGCGTTCGCTGGCCGCGAGCTCGAGTTGAACAAAGCTTTGACGACGCTGGGCCGCCCTGGCGTGCAAGTCGCGGCCATCACTCGTCGCGCCGATGGTTACTTCATCGTGCACGTCGACAGCGGCAAGCCCGGCGACTATCCGTCGGTGAACGGCTCCGCCATCGGCGAGCAGGCTCGCAAGCTGGCGGACAACGATGTGATTTTGCTCGCCGGCGTGAAGATGGGATTCTTCGAAGGCTGAGCGCTTCACGCGCCGATCAACCGGCGCGTCTGATCAATTCGTCTTCCACGAGCCTCACCCAGCGCTCGGCGCGAGCGGCGTCATAGGGCATGACGCCCGCTTCGGCAAACCGGCTCGCCACTTGCTTGAGCTCGTGCAACCGTTGCTCCAGCGAGTCCCATCCCGCCGCCTCGGGCAGAAACAATGCGCTGGCGCATAGAAACACCAGCCGCACGATCGTCGGCATGTTGGTGTGTCGCCGATCGTGCTCGATGCCCGTCGTCGCGTACTCCGAGTCGCACTGCTGCAGCAGCTCGATCATGCGCGCGGCCTGTTCCGGCATCGCGCTTTTCTCATCGTTTCTCAACCGAGCCAGCAACTGCAGTTGCAGGAAACCCGTGGCGACCTGTTGACGTACGGCGTGACGGACCTCCAACGGTTCGTCTTCCGACATCCCTCGCAATACGTCGAGGTGGCGTTCGCAGAAATCACGCAGCGAGCGGTAACCGATGAAGTGCTCGCGCAAGCCCCTTTGCTCGGAGCGCGGACGCTGACCGAATTCATCGAAGTGAAGGCGCGCGATCCAGATCGTCAATGCTTCCGCCTCGAAGCGCGGGTCGCGGTAGGCCATCGGATCGGGCAGGGCTTGCAAGCTGGGACGCAGCGGCTTCGTCAGCTGTCGTTCCCTGGCAATGTCGAGCCATTGTTCGCTGTCGTCGAGGTCTTCGGTGCGAGTGGCACTGAGGAGGCGAAACACCGCGCATAGATAAGCCGCTTCGTCGCCCTTGACGGTGGTGTTCGGCCGCTCCTTGGGATCCAACGTTTTCGCCACCGAGAACGCGGCGCTGGCCACGGTGTATGCGGAACGCCATTCACCGGCCAGCGCAAAGGCCATCGCGAACACCATGTAGCGCGAGTAGACGGTACCGTCGCGAGGATGGTGGTCAAGCTTGTCGAGCTCGTCGCGATCCAGCACGGTTTGCGCCTTCGCCAGCGAGCCGGCTTTACGCAACCGATCGATCAACGCCTTCGCCTCGGGCAGGGAATTGAACTTGACCGCCGGCATGACGCGGCTCGGCCAGCGATCGGCGACCCGCTCGATGCTCCAGAAACCCGCCAGCAAACCGACGGCGCTGAAGCGCGTCATCGCGCTCTCGCTGACCTTCTGCATCTCACGCCGCAGCTCTTGCAACTGGGCCCGCATCTGCTGATTGCTCAGCTTGCCGCCGGCGATCCGGCGAGCCTGCTCCTGGTAGTTGCGGTCGATCTGCCCCAGCCGGGAAACGCTGGCGGTGCTGCACAGATACTTGGCCCATTCCAGCCTGGCCTCCTTGGCTGCCATTGCAACCTTGTCCTGTGCCACCGGCTCGTTCTCGATCTCCGGGAACAACATCATCAACCAGTGTCGAAGCGAACGTCCCGGCGTCTGGCGCGCACCGCTCTCCAAACTCTGCGGATTGTTCTCGACGGGCGGCGCCGAGGCGGGAAAGCGAGCGAGAAATTGCGGCGTCTCGACGTTGGCAATCTCGAAGAAATCCACGTCGGCGAGAAAACATACGGGATTGCGCAGGTATCGCTCTTCAAAGGTATCCGAGGTCTTCTTCAGCACCAGCTTGGCGGCGATCTGCTCGATAGTCCGGTCGCCGGTGATGAAACAAAGCCGCTTCGCGGGTGGCTTCTTGTCTTCGGTCGCCAGCGCCAGTGCTTCCAGCTCGAACTGTTCGTTGATCCATTGGATTCGGGCCAGCACCGCGGCATCGATATCGTTATTGGTGGGCCACTCGTCGCCTTCGTCGCCCTCTCCCACGCCGCCGCGCTGCTTGGGCACTCGATGCCTGTGCAACAGATCCGCCCACATCTTCTGGAGCCGGGCGATTTCCTGCTTGTCCTCCGCATCGGGCACGGGCAACAGCGGCTGATTGCCGACCACGATGCGCTCGGCCGGCAATACGCTCCGCGACTCCTGCAGGGAAACGATCCGTTGCAGCTCGGCGACCGGTCCTTCGTGCACACATTCGAGCAGATGAGTCACCAGCGCTTCGATCTGGCCTTTCTCGAGGCCCGTCATCATGCGGTCCGACCGGAGCAGCTCGTCGACCTCCGCGTACTCATCTTCGATCGAGCTCTCCGCTTGCCGTGCCAGTAACGACACCTCATACCAAAGCGACCGCGTCTCGCGATCGCCCGGCTCGATGAGCAGAAAAGGAATGGACCGGGAATTGGCAGGCCGGCGCAGGTAGTATTCGGCCAGGATGTAGCCGAGCGCCCGTTGCGCGGCCAGATCGTCCCAGATGAGATATTGCAGATAGTGCCGGATACGCCGACGCGGCTTGCGCATCAGGGCCCGGGCCAGCGCCTTCTGATGCACTTTCCAGGGCGCGGTGGTGTTGGTGATGACGTCATTGTCCAAGGCATAAAACACCGTGCCACCGTCACGCGCCCGCTCGCGATCGTCGTGGCGGCGCTCGAACTGCGCTTTCAGCTTGCCAGCCTCCGCACGCAGGCGCGGCAGCTCACGCGTGGCTTCACGCTGATCCAGGGGCGAAGTTGATTCAGACATCTCGATCGCTCATCAGACTCGCCCACGAATCGGCCAGCGGCACCTTGCTGGCGGCATCGAAGAAATCGGTCTCCAACTGTCCGATCAGCGCGAGGGCATAAAGATTGTCCGGAGGCGGCGTGCCGGGCGGCATGCGTGCCGTGGCAAAACCTTCGTTGAAAAAGATTGCCCGCCGCTTGATCTCCGTGCGCAGCGCCACTGTGATCCGCCGCTCCCGCTTCGGATTGCCCCAATAGATAAGCGGGCCCTCCGGGCCGAACAACGCCTCCAGCAGCCAGGCATCGCGCGAGATCGCGCGAGCGATGTGCAACTTGGGAAACTGGTCCTGCAGGACATTGAATTCCTTCTCGACGATGCGCGTTGCCGTCAGGTGGGAAAGGCGCCGTTGCTCCGGCTCCTGCCGATGCATGCGAAGCATGTCCCGGCCGAGCAACTCCAGATGATGAATCAAATTCCTGGGGGTGACGTTGATCAACGCGGCCAGGGTGCGGGGCGCAAAGCCGACGTTGAAGTGTTTCTTTTTCATCACGACTTGATACAGCGCAATTTCGACATCGTCGCGCAGCGTCTCCTCGAGGTCCGCGTAGCCGCTTTCGTCGAACCGCAAGCCGAGCGTCTGCAGACACACACAGCACGCCGGAAACACTTCTGACACGAATACGTCGTCGGACCAGTGCCGGGCATCCTCCGTTGCTATCCGCGCGACGATGGGCGCGGCGGGAATGCAGATGAGATTCGATGCCAGCCGCAGGAATTCCGTGAGCAGCCGCAGGCGTTGCTGTTCGTCCAGCAACTCCGATTCCGGAGACTCGTAGCGACAATATCTGCCCAGGATCGTGATGCCGACCCGCAGGGCCCGTTGCAGCCCAGGTGGCGCCACCGCATACAACGACTCGACGCCCTCGGCGGGATGCGCGGCAAGATTGATGAACGAGTGTGGAGCGAAGGGATCTCGGGAGAAGCCCGCAGCTGTCTCGAAAAAGCCGCGCGCCAGCCACAGGGCGACTTCGTCGGGCGACTTCGCCGCCAGGATTTTTACAGACTCGGGCCGTGGCCTCATGTTCGGCTCCCGGACGGCTGCACCAGCGCCAGAAATTCGTCCAAGACCTCGCTGAACTTCAGTCGCAGAATATATTCCATCTGGTCCAGGAAGCGACGACTGGCCCGCAAAGTAGCACGATCCTTACGGGTGACGCCCAGTGTCACCACTTCGACTTCGTCGCAGTCCCTCAACAATACCCGCTCCATCACCAGCTCGGGTGCGCCCGCGATCGCCTCGCCCAGCGCCTGGGTCTCCAGCTTCTGTAAATCCACGGTGTAGCCACAACCAGTGCCGGGCGGCGGTTTCGAGTGACTTTGTAAAAAGCGGAGATTGGGCAAGGCCTCGATCACTGTCGGCAAACAAGTCCGCTGAGCGGCCGGCACGCGCAACGAGATCGCCATCAACTGAACCTTGCGGCCGTGATGCACGAGTCCGAGCAGGTCACGAATCCGGTCCGCGATCGCGAGCCTCCGGTCATCCATGGGACCGCCCTCCTCCTTGGCCGTGTCGGTGCGCTTTACGTCCGTAGTCGGATCCTGTTGAGCGTGGAACTCCTGGATGGCGAGTTCGAACAGCGCGCGAGGCGCAACCCAGAAAAACTCACGTGTCTGTGCCGTGGACTTGAAGCGGCGCACGGCCCTACCTGGCAGATCGAAATCATGACCGCTGAAGTCATTCGGATGGACATAGTACTCGCGGTCGTCCGCGTTGATGACAGTAGTGATCCCATCCTGGAATTCCGCGGGCAGGTCTGGCAAGGGGTGTCGAAGCAGGAGCTGCAGGCGCGGGTCATGGATCTGCCGCTGCAGATTGCCGAGCAGCGAGTGAGAATCCGATTCCAGAATCGTCGGATCGGGCTGTAACTGAAATATCTTCTGAATATCGGCGGGCTTCAACAAGCCCCGATTCATTGCCAACTTCAGATTACAAATAAACAATCGCCAGTGCAGCCGGCCTTGTAGGCGCGGCAACAGTTCCGCGAACGTCATGTTCTCGCTCCGAGCGCGCCGACTCGACCCACCTCCAACGACAGGCGAGTCTCTTATTGGTATGAAGATTCGGAAAAAAGAACGATCGTCGTTGTTGTGACAAGCCTAATATAACGTAGCATCGGCGCCGATATCGGCAACCCGATGCATTTACGTAGACATCAGCGTTGCGCCGCGTCTTTCAATGTTACTCGTTGCGCGACCCGACAGACCAACTCATAACATGTCGTGTCAGCATAGGGAGCCAGTCGCTCCGCCGGCAGCCCCGCGCCCCAAACAATTACTTCGTCGCCCGCCTTCGCCTCGGGCAGATCGGTGATATCGATGGAAATCATGTCCATCGACACGCGCCCGGCGATCGGCGCTTCCTTCCCGCCGACCAACACCGTCGCCCCATTGCGCGTGCCACGCGGGAAGCCATCGCCATAACCAATGGCTGCAATACCAATGCGTGACGGACGTTGTGCACGCCAGATACCGTTGTAACCCACCGGCTCGCCGACGCCGATGTTTTGAACGGCGATGAGGTGCGTCGACAGCGTCATGGCGGGACACAGACCGAATTCGGCGGCGGTCTGGTTCGACATGGGTGACATGCCATACAACATCAACCCCGGCCGCACCCAATCCTGATGCGCCTCGGGCCAGCCGATGACAGCGGCGGAGTTGGCCACACTGCGCTCGTGGCCGAGCGGTGCGACCAGATCGTCGAAGATCTTCAGCTGAGTGGCGGTGACATGACCGCGCTCTTCCGATGCAGACAGGTGAGTCATCACTCGAATCTGACTGACGGCGGAGCAGCGCTGCAATCGAGCATGAGCGGCGGCGAAATCCTCGACGCGAAAGCCGAGCCGGTTCATGCCGCTGTTGAGTTTCAGCCAGACGGTAAAGCGATGCGATCCGGCGAACTGCTCCAGCACGTCGAGCTGTTCGGCGGAATGAATGACAATCTCACAGTGCTTGTTGGCGGCGAGCTCGAATTGCTCGACACCGAACACGCCTTCGAGCAGGAGGATTCGCTGAGTCACGCCGGCCTCGCGAAGCACCGCCGCATCGGACAGACGAGCAACACCCAAACCGTCCGCGTCCGCGAGCGCGCGAGCGACGCGAATCATTCCATGGCCGTAGCCATTCGCTTTGACGACAGCAATGACACGAGAACGGGGCGCCATCCGTCGCACCACTGCCAGGTTACTGCGCAGTGCCGCGGCATCGATGGTCGCAACCGGAAAGCTCACTAGAAAGGTCCGTCGCCGAAGGCCGCCTCGGGCGCGTAGTTCTCGAACTTGGTGAACTTGCCGAGGAAGGTCAGCTCGATGTCACCCGTCGGACCGTTACGCTGCTTGGTGATGATGATGTCGGCGATGCCCTTGCGCGGCGTCTCGGGGTTATAAACTTCTTCGCGGTAGATCATCATGATGATGTCCGCGTCCTGTTCGATAGCGCCCGATTCGCGCAAGTCCGAGCTCACCGGTCGCTTGTCCGTGCGCTGTTCCACCGCGCGATTCAGCTGCGACAGGGCAATCACCGGCACCGACAACTCTTTCGCCAGCGCCTTCAGCGAGCGCGAGATCTCGGAAATCTCGGCGGTGCGGTTTTCTTTGTTGCCGGGCACCTGCATCAGCTGCAAGTAGTCGACCACGATCAGATCGAGGCCGTGCTCGCGCTTCAAGCGCCGCGCGCGGGCGCGCACTTCGGTAGGAGACAACGCCGGCGTGTCGTCGATGAAGATGTGCGAGGACTTCATCATCGAGATGGCCATCTGCACGCGCGACCAGTCGTCGTCATCGAGCTGACCGGTACGCAGCTTGGTTTGATCGACGCGCCCGAGCGAGGACACCATACGGAACGCCAGCTGCTCGCGACCCATTTCCATACTGAACACGCCCACCCGGGCCTGCTTCGGGCCGAAGGCGGCGTTTTCCGCCATGTTGAGGCTGAACGTGGTCTTACCCATCGAGGGACGGGCGGCGACGATGATGAGATCGCCCTTCTGCAGACCGGCGGTCATTTCATCGAGCTTCTTGAACCCTGTCGACAGACCGGTGATCGCACCGGGGTTCTGCGACAGCGTATCGATCATATCGATGATCTTGCCGACTTCATTTCGCAGCGGCACGAAGCCCGAGCCGGTCTTGTTGCGGCTCTCGGCGATTTCGAACACGCGCCGCTCGGCTTCATCCAGGATCTCTGCAGACGCGCGGCCTTGCGGATCGTAGGCGCCGTTGGCGATTTCACCGCCGACAGAGATCAGTTGCCGAAGTGTCGAGCGCTCGCGGACTGCATCAGCATAGGCTCGAACGTTTGCGGCGCTGGGCGTGTCACGAACCAGTTGCGCGAGATAAGGCAGGCCGCCGACTTCGGACAGCGTGCCTTTGCGTTCCAGCCATTCGGAGAGGGTGACGGCGTCGGAAGGCTCACCGAGCGCGCCGCGCTCGGCGATGGCTTCGAAAATGATCTGATGATCGCGACGATAGAAGTCGTCGGCGACGATGCGGTCCGCGATGTTGTCCCAGACGCGGTTGTCCAGCATCAGGCCGCCGAGCACGGCCTGCTCCGCCTCGATGTTATGAGGCGGGACGCGAATGTCGTCTACCGATGTGTCTCGATCTCGATCCATATCGCGGGCACGACGCGAGCCCGCGAACGAAACCTTTTTGTCGGCTTCGGCCATCGGTAACGGCGAAGATTATTCTTCGCCGATGATCACGACCGGCAGATCGACGTTGACGTCGGTATGCAGGTGGAGCTGCACGACGTGCTCGCCAGCCTGACGGATCGGGCCGTTCGGCATGCGCACTTCGGCGCGCTCGACCGTGTGACCGGCCTTCTTCAGCGCTTCGACGATGTCGCTGTTACCGACCGAGCCGAACAGCTTGCCTTCGCCACCGGCCTTCGCGGTGAGCGACAGCTTGAAGCCTTCGAGCTTGGCGGCGCGCGTCTGGGCGCTGGCCAGCTCTTCCTTCGCGGCCTTCTCGAACTCGGCGCGACGGGCTTCGAACTTGGCGACGTTTTCCGGCGTGGCCAGCGTGGCCTTGCCCTGCGGCAGCAGGTAGTTGCGGCCGTAGCCGGCCTTGACCTTGACCTTGTCACCGATGTTGCCGAGGTTGGCAACCTTCTGCATCAGAATGATTTCCACAGCCTTATCCTCTAACTAAGCACTACGCGTCCGAGGACGCAGCCAATTATCCGCAAAGCCCCAGATCGCGAGCATCAGCACGACGAACGAGGTCACCGGCAGCACGATCAGCAATACATAGATCGCCACCAGCCAGCCGCGATCCAGCCGGCCGACCGCCTTGCTGCGATGGGCGGCCGCGAGCCCCTGAAAAGCCAGCGCGGCGAATGCCACCCAGGCCAACGAAGCCACCAGCGCCGAGTCGGTCAGCAGCGCCACGATGAACAACACCGTGGTCGCGATTCCCATCGCGCGCCCGAGGCGCAACTGACGATACTCGACACCAAACGAACCGGGCGTGTCCAGCAGCGACTGCCACCATCTGCCCAACAACACCGCGCCGAACACCGTGCCCAGCGACAGCGCCGCCAGCCCGCCCCACATGGTGCGCGCCCAGGCGGCAATGATCACTTCGCGATCGCCTTCGATCTGCAGACCGGCCTTGGCCATCGAGGTCCAGGCCAGCTCGAGCTGCTCGCGCCAGATGCCGACCGGATCGGGCAGCACGGCGAACAACCCTATCAATAGCACCGCCATGCTCAGCAAGGCGACCTGGAACGCCAGATTCAGCGAGCCGGTCTGCCGCAGCAGCCAGCCCAACAGCATCGGGCCGAAAAACAGTATGCCGACCCCGAACACCAGCCAGCCACCGGGCCGCGCCAGCGACAGCACCACCCAGCTCGCCGACAGGCCGGCGGTGAATGCCATGCCGACGGCGTAGCGTAGATCGAAACGCAACGCCACCAGCACTGCAATAGCAGCGGCAATCACCAGGAAGGGCAGCGGCAGCTGCGGGGAAAGCGCTCCGCTCATGGCGCTCGCAAAGGCGGCGCGCCACGGATGCCCTGTTAGCCAGACAGCAATTGCACGGTGCATGTATCAGCCCCGCCCCTTGGTTTCACGGGCGGGGCACGGAACCCGAAACTCTTTAGTGCTGATCGGTGTACGGCAGCAGCGCCAGGTAACGAGCGCGCTTCACGGCAATCGCCAGCTGACGCTGATAGTGCGACTTGGTGCCAGTGATACGGCTCGGGACGATCTTGCCGGTCTCGGTGATGTAGCTCTTCAGGATGCCGAGATCCTTGTAATCGATCTGCTCGATGCCTTCGGCAGTGAAGCGGCAGAACTTGCGACGGCGGAAAAAGCGGGACATGGCGAACCTCTAAAAAGTGAGTGGACGGATCAGGCCGAGGCGGAAGAGCCTTCTTCCTCGTCGTCACGCGCGAAGCGCTCGTCGCGCTCCTCGTCGCCCTTCGCCATCGGCGAGGGTTCGGTGACGGGCTTGTCCATCTTGATGACCAGGTGGCGGAGGACCGCGTCGCTGAAGCGGAACGCACCGGTGAGCTCGGCCAACGTCTTACCGTCGACTTCGATGTTCATCAGCACGTAGTGGGCTTTGTGGACCTTGGCGATCGGGAACGTGAGTTGCCGACGGCCCCAGTCCTCGAGGCGATGCACGGTGCCGTTACCGGCCGCGATCATGCTCTTGTAGCGTTCCAGCATGGCCGGAACCTGCTCACTCTGGTCGGGGTGCACCAGAAAAACGATCTCGTAGTGTCGCATTGCTGCTCCTTATGGAAATGCCGCCAAGGTCGAGAATCCAGGTGCGGCAAGGAGTGGAAAGAAACTGCCCGCCACGGGAAAGCCCCCGGGGCGCAACAGGGCCGCGGATACTAGCCGAGCGCCCCGCCCGAAGCAAATGTAAGCAATGCCCGTTAGGGCTTTCCCCGAACCGGGCCGCCAGCCCCGCACTGATTCGTTGCTGGACCGCGTCAAGACAATTCGGCAGCGGCCGTTATAGCCAGCGGCGGTGGCAACCCTGCCGGACGCAGGACTTTACATAGTGAACGGTTCCTACAATCCATGGCTGGTGACGCTATCGTTCGTGGTAGCGGTCTGCGTGTCGTACACCGCGCTCAACCTCGCCTCGCGCGTGGCCACGGCCCGGCGCCGTTACGTGCGCATGTGGCTCGCCGGCGGTGCCTTTGCCATGGGCGTCGGCATCTGGTCCATGCACTTCATCGGCATGCTCGCGTTCACACTGCCGATCCCGCTTTCTTACGATATCGGCAAGACGCTACTGTCGCTGATCGTCGCGATGCTCGTGGCCGGCTTCGCGCTCAGTATCGCGAGCCAGAAACAAAGCACGCTGCCTCGCCTAGCGGGTGCCGCGGTCCTCATGGGCCTGGGCATCGCAGCCATGCACTACTCCGGCATGGGCGCGATCCGCATCGTGCCGTTCATTACTTATGAACCGAAACTGC
This sequence comes from Steroidobacter flavus, assembly GCF_042651805.1. Lineage (NCBI taxonomy): Bacteria > Pseudomonadati > Pseudomonadota > Gammaproteobacteria > Steroidobacterales > Steroidobacteraceae > Steroidobacter > Steroidobacter flavus. The sequence continues at coordinate 2,420,560 of NZ_JBHSDU010000015.1, forward strand.
TGATCCTCTCGATCGTCATTGCGATCGTGGCGTCGTTCGCCGCGCTCTGGCTGTTCTTCCGGCTGCGAGGCGGCGCCTCGTGGCGCATCCTCCTGCAACGAATGGTTGCGTCGCTGGTGATGGGCGCGGCCATCTCGGGCATGCACTACACCGGCATGTTCGCTTCGCGATTCGCGCCGGGCTCGTATTGCATCGGTGCCACGAGCACCAGCAGCGGCTTCCTTGCCTTGCTCATCGGCAGCTTCGCGCTCGGCGTGCTGCTGATCACGATGATTCTGCTGATGTACGACGCGCATCTGGAATCGCGCTCGCGTCAGTATGCCGTCGCGCTGGAAGATGCCAACGCGCGCCTGCGCCATCTGGCCACGCATGACGCGCTCACCGAGCTGCCCAATCGGTTGTTGCTCGACGATCGTCTGTCGCAAGCGATCACCTATGCCGAACGGCGCGAAGGCCGCATTGCCGTGCTGGTCATCGATCTGGATCGGTTCAAGATGATCAACGACTCGCTCGGCCATCACGGCGGCGACGAGTTGTTGAAAGAAGTGGCCAATCGTCTGCGCGGCACGCTCCGCAAGAGCGACACGCTGGCGCGCACCGGCGGCGATGAGTTCGTGCTGATTGCCGATGAAGTCAACGGCCAGGCGGACATCGAGATCCTGGCGCAGCGTCTGCTCGGTTGCTTCACCAAGCCGTTCCACATTCTGTCGGTGGACATTCACACCGCGCCCAGCATCGGCATCAGCTTCTATCCGAACGATGGCTCACGCCCCGAGGAGCTGGTGGTTGCAGCCGACGCGGCGATGTATCACTCGAAGAAAGTGGGCGGCAACACTTTTTCATTCTTCACGCCGTCGATGAACGCCTTCGCCCAGCAGCGCCTGGAGCTGGAGAACGGCCTGCGCCGCGCGCTGGGCAATGGCGAGCTCGAATTGCATTACCAGCCGAAAGTGGATGTCACCACCGGCCGCATCAGCAGCACAGAAGCGTTGATCCGCTGGCGTCATCCGGAGCGCGGCCTGGTGCCGCCGGGCGATTTCATTCCGCTCGCCGAAGAAACCGGGCTCATCCTGCAGATCGGCGAATGGGTACTGCGTGAAGCCTGTCGGCAAGCGCGGCAGTGGCAGGTCAACGGCATGACGCCGGTGCGCGTCGCCATCAACATGTCGGCCCAGCAGTTCCGGCAGAAGAATCTGGTGAGCATCGTGAAGTCGGCACTGGAAAGCGCCAACCTCGAGCCGACGTATCTGGAAATCGAACTGACCGAGAGCGCGGTCATGCACAACGCCGCCGAGTCCGCGGCGATTCTCGAACAGCTCAGCCGCATCGGCGTGCATATTTCCATCGACGACTTTGGCACCGGCTACTCGAGCCTGAACTATCTGCGCCGCTTCCCGCTCGACAAGCTGAAAATCGATCGCTCGTTCATCAAGGATGTGGTCGCGAATCCCGAAGACGCCGCCATCGTGCAAGCGATCATCTCGCTGGCTCACAGTCTGCGACTGAAGGTGATCGCCGAGGGCGTGGAGACCGAGCAGCAGCTGGAATTCCTGCGCTCGCTGGGCTGCGATCAATATCAAGGGTTCTTCTGCAGCCCCGCGATGATGCCGGAAGCGTTCGCAGAAATGATGCGGACCAAGAACCCGGAGAAGTTCGATCCGCTCGCGACCATGAGCCGTCTGTACGTGCCGGTGAAAGCGCGCAAGACGGCGAGCTGATCGCTACTGACGCTGACGCACGGCCTCGTACAACAAGACGCCGGTCGCGACGGAAACATTCAAGCTCTCCACGACGCCACGCATCGGGATGCTGACCAGCGCGTCGCAGTTCTCACGCGTGAGCCGGCGCAGTCCCGTGCCCTCGGCTCCCAATACAACCGCGAGCGGCCCGGTGAGCTTGCTCGCATAGAGCGAGTGCTCGGCTTGATCGTCGGTGCCGACGATCCAAATGTCCCGCTCCTTCAACCACCGCAACGTGCGCGCGAGATTCGTCACCTGAATCAGCGGCACCGTTTCGGCGGCGCCCGACGCAACTTTGCGCACGATTGCGGACAGACCCGCCGCGCGATCCTTCGGCACGATCACCGCCGTTACGCCGGCCGCATCGGCAGTCCGCAAACACGCGCCGAGATTGTGCGGATCCTGCACGCCGTCGAGCACCAGGAGGAACGGCGCTCCCTTGGTTGAATCGAGCAAGTCATCGAGCGCGCCTTCGCCCAGCACGCCGACGCTACGAATCTGTAAGCACACGCCTTGATGGCGCTCGTCGCCGGCCAGTCGATCCAGCTCTTTGCTATCGCGCAGCTCGGTCTTGATGCCCTTGGACTGGGCCAGCCTCAGCACCTCGGCAATGCGCGCGTCTTCCCTGCCCTTCTGCAGGATCAGCAGCGCGGCGCGCTCGGGCCGTTGCTGTAACAGGGTACGAACCGCGTGCAGTCCGAAAATCGTCGTGGAATCAGTCATCGTCCGCCTCGATGCTGGTTGCGTCGACGCTGCCACGGTCCGCGCACCATGCGTTGACCGCCGCCCGCCTCGGCCAGCTCGAAGTCGATTTTACGTTCATCGATGACCACATTGATCAACCGCACGCGCAAATGATCGCCCAGGCGGAAGATGCGACCGCTACGCGCGCCGACCATGCGATAGCCGGACTTGTCGCGCGAGAAGTAATCGGCGCCCAACGCGCTGACGTGCACCAGCCCGTCGATCTGCAGGCCTTTGATCTGCACGAACAGACCGAAGTCGACCACGCCGGTGACCAGGGTGTCGAACTCTTCGCCGATCTTGTCGCGCATGTACTCGCACTTGAGCCAGGACATCGCGTCGCGCGTCGCTTCATCGGCACGGCGCTCGGTGAACGAGCACGATTGCCCCAACGTCGCCACCATGCCCGCCGTCCACGGGAACGTCTCCGCGTTGCCGCCTCGCAGGACATGCCGGATGCCACGATGAACCATCAGATCGGGATAGCGACGAATCGGCGACGTGAAGTGCGCGTATTCGGACAGCGCCAGGCCGAAGTGACCGATGTTCTCCGGCTGATACACCGCCTGCGGCATGGAGCGGATCACGACCGTCTGAATCAGATGCGCCTCTTGATGACCGACGGCCCGTTGCAACACCTCGCTCAAGTCGGTCGGCTCGATGTCTCGATCGGTCGGCAAGTGAATGTTGAAGCCCTGCAGGAATTGACGCAGCTGTTCCAGTCGATCCGCTTCGGGCTGACCGTGCACTCGAAACAACGTCGGGATGCGATGTTTCTTCAGGAAGCGCGCCGCCTGCACGTTCGCGGCGATCATGCACTCCTCGATCAGGCGATGCGCGTCGTTACGCGGTGCCTCGACGAATGAGGCGATCCGACCCTGCGTATCGAATTTCACTTTCAATTCGGGCGCATCGAAGTCCAGCGCGCCCCGTTGCAGGCGCTGTCGATGCAATGCCTTGAACACGCCGTACAGGCTCTGCAATTGTGAGCCCACCGCCATCACTTCGGGAGCATGTGAGGCGGCGGGATTGGCGAGATAAGCCGCAACCTTCGTATAGGTCAGTCGAGCCGCCGAACGCATCAGCCCTTCGAAGAACGTCGCGCGAGTGACTTTGCCCTCGGGGCTCACGCGCATTTCGCAGACCATGCACAACCGGTCGACGTTGGGATTGAGCGAACACAACCCGTTCGACAACGCCTCCGGCAGCATCGGCAGCACGCGATTCGGAAAGTAGACCGACGTGCCACGCAAGGTCGCTTCACGATCCAGCGCTGAATTCGGCGCCACGTAGCTCGCGACATCGGCGATGGCTACCAGCAAGCGCCAGCTGCCGCCTCGCAACGGCTCGCAATAGACGGCATCGTCGAAATCGCGAGCGTCTTCGCCGTCGATGGTGACGAGCGGCAATTCACGCAAGTCTTCACGACCGCGCTTCGCCGCCGCCGACACCGAGTTACCGAATGCTTCCGCCTCAGTCACCACTTCGGGCGGGAATTCGAACGGCAAACCGTGCGAGTGAATCGCGATGTCGGTTTCCATGCCCGGCGCCGCATGCTCGCCCAGCACTCGAGTGATGTGCCCGAGCGGCTGCGCCGTCTTCGAGGGCTGTTCGATCAATTTGACCAGCACGACCTGGCCCGGCCGCGCCTGGCCCAGATGCTGTCGAGGTACGAGCACTTTGTGCCCGATGCGCGGATTGTCCGGCACGACGAAGCAGATGCCGGATTCGTCGTACAGCCGGCCGACGATCTCACGGGTATTTCGTTCGAGCACCTCGACGATGGAGCCTTCCGGCCGGCCGCGATGATCGGTGCCGCTGACGCGCACAGCGGCGCGGTCGCCGTGCATGGTCTCGGCCATTTGTCGTGGTGCGAGGTAGATCGGGGCCGATCGATCGTCCGGCATCAGGAAGCCGTGCCCATCCTTGTGGGCGCTGACCGTGCCGACGATGAGCGACAGCCGCTCACGCAAGCAGTACTCATCGCGCCGGTTGCGGATGATGGCGCCTGACTGCAGCAGCTCCTCGAGCTCCTTGGTCAGCCGTTTACGGGCCGAGGCGCCATTGCGCTGAGCGCGCTGGGCCAGTTCGTCGAAATCCAGCGGCCGACCGGCGGCCTGCAGTACTTGGGGAATGCCTGGCTGGTCGCGGGCGACCCGGGGCCGGGCGGGTGCGCCGGCACGGACGACCGGGCGCTTGGAGGTTTTTTTGGGTTTACGAGTTTTTTTTCTTAACTTCATAGGGATTCACAGGGGGAAAAACGCGGGCTTGTCATTGACAGCCCTAAACGTCATCGGTACATTGCGCGCCTCTTGCGGGGCAAGCCCCGCGTTCCCTTCCTTGCCCAGGTGGCGGAACTGGTAGACGCGCTGGTTTCAGGTACCAGTGGAGCGATCCGTGGAGGTTCGAGTCCTCTCCTGGGCACCATCTCAAAAGCAGATAAGACCCGTCAAAGCGGGCTTCGTTCCACGTAAGACCTGCTAACAACAGTCGACACCTTAGCACAGCAAAGGTGTTGGCGACGGAACTGATGCCGGCCGGCAAACGACCGGCCGACACCATTCCAGTCTTCTCGACTACGCCCGGTTCTTTTTATTCCGCCGTGCCAGGGTCATGCCCACGAGCCCCACAAGAAACAATGCGAGGGTCTCCGGCTCGGGCACATTGTGGATGGTGAATGTTCCCTGCCATCGCGAGCCGAACGTGAGCGCGTTGCTAAACCAACTGCCGTCCATCAAGTAGCCGGTCAACCAACCGTTGCTATAGACGAGGTCGCGCCCATACACAGAGAAGTCCATCCGATCGTCGATCATCAGGCCCTGGCCGGCGCCCGCGTATCCAAACTGCCCACCCCAGATCTCGAGTAACCCACTCGCATTGCCAGTCTCGTAATGGGTGCCAGCGAACTGCAACAGCCAGTTGTCCAGGGCCGTATCGAACTGGCCGCCGGTGATGCGTAAATGGTTCGAGCCATATTCCGATTGGATCAAAATGCCATCGTCGATGCGCCCGCCGCTGATGTCCGCGTTGACGGTTGCGCCGGTCCACAGCCCACCGTCGAGGGTGCCGCCCGTCATGTTCAGATCGAAATTGCCCCACACCGCGCTGAAGCCGCCGAGAATGGCGCCGCCGTCCAGATTCAACGCCATCGAATTGCCAGCGCCCAATCTGACCCCACCCGCAATCAGACCGCCTGTCATATCGATGCGAACGTTGCCGCTGACGACATTCGTGACGTTGCCGAGAACCATCGCTTGATCTTCGATGCGCAGGTAACCGCTGTAGTTGATGCTGCCAGTGACCGTCGCGCGATCCTGCAGATAGAGCTTGACGGTGGATTTGGATTCATCGTCCCAATTCGCCGCGAAGTCAGACCCGATCCCGCCGGAGATCGTGGCCTGATCGCTGAGCCGAGCCATCGACGTACCGCCGCCCAACAAGATCCCGCCGATCACGCGACCGTTACCGGTGACATCCACCGATCCCGTATAGACGCGCGTCCGTTGCACCACCCCGCCCGTCCCCACCAGCAACGACGCATCCCGGTTATTGAGAGTCACGCTGTCGTTGAGCACCTCGGTCACCGACAAGGTCGTGGGCGTATCCAGAATGATCGTCGCGCCCGCTGTCGATAGATTGAGTGTCAGACCGATCGCAAGCAGCCACTTGCCTGTTTTTAAAGTCACGCTTCATCCTCGCGTTGTTGTTGGGCTCGTTGAGAGCAATTTCCATACCGAGCAGCGAAGAACTGCTTTGCAATCAACAGGCACAACCATTGGCTCACGGACTCGCGCCGGTCGAATGTAAATAGAAGCGACGGGAAAAGACGGGTCGATCAGGATCGGTGGGAACCCTGCTCCCGGCCCGGCGCTTGACTTCATGTGCTCCTCGCACAGTGGTCATCACCTTCCGTGTTCGAATGGTTCGCATGTCGCCGTCTCCGCCTCCTGAACTGCTCGGCGCAGTGTGCACGGACGACACCGCACAGTTTCGTGTATGGGCGCCCGAGGCACGCCGTATCGATGTGATATTCGAGGACGGCGTTCATGAGCCGTTCCCGCTGACTCGCGACGACGGTGGTTATTTTTCCGGCGCCACGCGCACGTCCGCCCGGCTTTATAAGTATCGCGTCGACGATACCGGCCCGTGGCCCGACCCCTGCTCCCGATTTCAACCGCACGGCGTGCACGGCCCGTCGTTGCTCGTCGATCCGGACGCGTTCCAATGGTCCGATGCGAGCTGGCGCGGCGTCGGAATCGAGCGGCAAGTCATTTACGAATTACACATCGGCACGTTCACGCCCGAAGGAACATTCGACGCGGCGGCCACGAAGCTCGAGTACCTGCGCGACCTCGGCGTCACGGTGTTGGAGATCATGCCCATCGCTGAATGTCCCGGCCGCTGGAACTGGGGCTACGACGGCGTGCAGATCTACGCGCCCTATCATGTGTATGGCGATCGCGAAGCGTTGCAACGATTCGTCGATCGCGCGCATTCGCTCGGACTGGCGGTGATTCTCGATGTCGTCTACAACCATCTCGGCCCGGACGGCAACTATCTCGGCCATTTCAGCCCGTACTATTTCAGCAAGCGCTATCGCACCGAGTGGGGCGAGCCGTTCAATCTCGACGGCGAGCACAATGCGGGCGCGCGTGAGTTCCTGATCGGCAACGCGTGCTACTGGCTTCGAGAGTTTCATTTCGACGGCTTCCGCCTCGACGCCACCCAATCCATTTTCGACGCGAGTAAAACTCACCTGCTCGCGGAACTCACACAGCGTGCCCGCGCTGTGACACAGCCCCGACGCATTCTCTTCATCGCCGAGAACGAGCCCCAATGTAGCGAACACTTGCTGCCGGTTAATGCCGGCGGCCTCGGCATGGACGCGATGTGGAACGATGACTTTCATCACAGTGCGCGCGTCGCACTGACCGGCAGCCGCGACGGCTATTTCCACGACTACAGCGGACGAGCGCAGGAGCTCCTATCTTGTGTGCGTCGAGGATTTCTATATCAAGGACAGTGGTATGGCTGGCAGAAAAAAAGCCGCGGCGCACCGTTGCACGATCGTGAAGCCGCCGCCTGCGTGATCTTCCTGCAAAACCACGATCAGGTGGGAAACACGGCGACCGGCTTGCGCATTCATTCGAACGCCGCCCCATCGAGTTATCGCGCGTTAGTGACATTGATGCTGCTTGCACCCCAGACGCCGATGTTGTTCATGGGACAGGAGTTCGGTGCATCGACCACATTCACGTTCTTCGCCGACCACACTGAAAAACTTTCGCATCAAGTGCATGCCGGTCGGCGCCAATTCCTCGGCCAGTTCCGCGCCTACGCGGATCCGAGATTGCAGGCGTCGATTGCGGATCCCCGCGCCGAGCGAACCTTCCTAGAATCCAAGCTCGACTGGTCGGAATGCGAGCGCAACCCGCCGCTGCTGAGGCTCCATCGCGATCTGCTGCGTCTACGGGCCAACGATCCGACGATCTCACGACAGAACGTCGCGGCCATCGAAGGTGCGACGTTGAGCGAGCATAGTTTCGCGCTGCGCTGGTTCGATGCCGACCACGGCGATCGTTTGCTGATTGTGAATCTGGGTCACGAGCTGAGTAACGGCTCGATCGCCGAGCCGCTACTCGCGCCCCCACGCGGTAGCGGTTGGCAAGTGTTATGGAACAGCGAAGCGCCCGAGTACGGAGGACTGGGCGGATTCGAGCCCGTCGCCGAGCACGGCCGGGGCGCCTGGCGCATCCAGGCGCAATGCGCCGTGCTGTTGGTGGCGGCACCGCGCATTGTCCTTCCCGAGGTACCCGCATGATTAACGGTCGGCAGATCGTCTTGAACTGGAGTCGCGACAGCGATCCCACATTCCTGCGCAGCCGTGAGTGGCTGGTCACCAACGGCCTGGGCGGTTACGCGTCCGGCACGTTGGCTGGCATTCCCGCGCGCAAATATCACGGACTGTTCGTTCCCAACCTGGCGTCGCCCCAAGGCCGGCACATCCTCATCTCCCGCTGCGACGAATGGGTCACCATCAACGACCGTCAGATGCACCTGGGCGGTGCCGAGTACGACTCGGAGCGCTTCGAAGGCGAATCGCATCTGTTCTTGAAAGAGTTCCGGCTGGATCATCGCATCGCCGTCTGGACCTTCGAACATGAAGGCGTGGTGTTCGAGAAATCCATCACCATGGTCCACAACCAGAACACGGTGTGCGTGCAATATCGCCTGCTGCAAGGTGAAGCGCTCGAGCTGGAAGTCCGGCCGTTTGTTTCTTTCCGCCGTCACGACGAATCGCCGCGCGCCGAGCCGGGCTCGTTCATGCTGGAAGTGCGCCGCGGCCGACATGAAGTCCGACACATCGATTCTGACATCGTGCTGCGATTCGGCCTGCGTCCCGGCCCCACGGCGTTCGTTACTGAAGAGCGCGACGAAACCAACTTCGTGTATCGCATCGAGCGCGATCGCGGCGATCCGGAATTCGAGAGCGCCTTCAGCCCTGGCTACTTGCTGGCCAGCGTCCGGCCGAATCATCCGGCGGTCTTCGTCGCTTCGACGCACGCATGGGAACGACTCGGGTTCGATGCGACGGCAGTGTTCGATGCCGAGCGGCAACGCCTCGATCACTTGTTGAGCCTCACGCCGGCGCTGAAGAACGATCCCGTGGCCGAGCAGCTGGCGATGGCGGCGGATCAGTTCATCGTGCTTCCCGGCAGTCGTCTCGAAGAAAGCGTATTGGCCCAGGCCAGCGGCGGCGAGCTGCGCAGTATCTACGCGGGCTATCACTGGTTCGGCGATTGGGGCCGGGACACGATGATCAGTCTGGAAGGACTCACGCTGTCGACTGGCCGCTATCGCGAGGCCGGCGCCATCCTCAGCACGTTCTCGCATTACGTGAAAGACGGTCTGCTGCCGAATCTATTTCCCGAAGGCGAGCGCCAGGCGCTGTATCACACGGTAGATGCGACACTTTGGTACTTCCACGCAATCTCACGCTACGTGGAAGCGACGACGGATCGCGCGCTGTTGCGAAATCTGTTTCCCGTGCTCCAGTCCATCATCCAGCATCACATCGAGGGGACGCACTTCAATATTCACATGGATCCGCAGGACGGCCTGATCTCCGCCGCCGCCGAGGGTTATCAATTGACGTGGATGGACGCAAAGGTCGATGGCTGGGTAGTGACACCCCGTCGCGGCAAGCCAGTGGAAATCCAGGCGCTGTGGCACAACGCCTTGCAGCTGATGGCGCATTGGGCCGGCGAGCTGCGCGAACCGCATGAGCAATATCACAATCTTGCCGTGCAAGTGCGCGAGTCCTTCAACAAGCGTTACTGGAACGAGCAGCGAGGCTGCCTGTACGACGTCATCGACGGACCGAACGGCAACGACGACGCCATTCGCCCCAATCAGGTCTTCGCCCTGTCGTTGCAGCACCCGGTGCTCAGCCAACGCTACTGGAAACAAATCGTCGACATGGTCCAGGCCCGGCTGGTCACCTCTCATGGACTACGCACGTTGAGCTCGGATCATTCCGATTACAAATCTCACTATCGAGGCAACTTGCGCGAGCGTGACGCCGCCTATCACCAGGGCACGGTATGGCCCTGGCTGCTTGGGCACTACATCGACGCTTATCTGCGTGTATATCCGGACCCGGCAGGCGCCAGAGCCCTGTTGGAAGCACTCCCCGGCCATCTGTACGACGCGGGCATCGGCAGCATCAGCGAGATCTTCGATGCCGAGGAGCCATTCGCCCCAGGCGGTTGCATGGCGCAGGCCTGGAGCGTGGCGGAGGTTTTGCGAGCCTGGCTGAAAACCAGGCCCGGTGGATCAAGCAGCCGCTGATTGCGACGCTGGCTGCGCGCTATCTTCCTTACGATACATCGCCAGCAACTGACGGAAGTCAGGCGAGGTCGCAGCGAGCAACGCGGCGGGGCCTTGTGCGACCACGCGACCTTCATGCATCACGATCACCTCGTCGAAACGATCGAGCAGATGCAAACGATGGATCGACGACACGATGCACGAGTTCGGCAGGGCCGCGAAGATATTGTCGTAAACACGCGCCTCGGTCCTGGAATCCAGGGCCGCGGTCGGCTCGTCGAACAACACCAGATTGCTATCGGCCGCCGCGAGAATGCCTCGCGCCAGCGCGATACGCGCACGCTGACCGCCCGACCAGTTCGCGCCACGCTCGACCACTGCCGTGCTCAAGCCGTTCGCGTCGGCCGAGATGAAGTCACTGACGCACGCGGTGTTCATCGCCTCCGAGTACTGACCTTCGGCCGGCGCTCCCGCATGCGTCGCACACAGCGCCAGGTTTTCCGCCAGCGAGCCTTCGAGAACTTCGGCATCCTGCGGCACGAGAGTCACATTCGATCTCAACATCTGAGCGGCGGCCGATGGCGTCACGATGGCCGGACCGTTGCGACGATCGACGGCGACCCGATCCGCCTCATACAAACCAGCCAGGACGCGAAGCAACGTGCTCTTGCCTGAGCCGCTGCCACCGATGAGGGCGTAGCGACGGCCCTGCTGAAGCGACAACGACACTCCGTTCAACGTCGGCCGCTCATCGCGACCGCCGGGATGGCTGAACACGAGATCGCGAACCATGTAGTACTCGGAATCCGGCGACGAAGCCTGCAACAGCTCCGGCGTAGTCGCGTCGGCGGCTTTGACGTTCGCATCGCGAATCGGATCGGCGCTGGCGAAGTCGGCGTGCTGACGCGCGAAGTTCTGGAAGTTGGACGCGAACGTAGAGATGACTCCACCCGCCTGCGACGCGTACTCCCACACCATATACAGACTGCCGAGCATGAGGGTCTTCTGACCGACGGTGGCATCAACGTGCCGTACCGCGAGCCAGGCAAACAGCGCGACCAGGCTGCAGCTCAGCACCTTGCTGCAAACATCGACGGTGCACCACTTCGCTTCGTTCAACACGATGGAACGACGCAGCGGGGCAAAGATCGCCTCGAGCCGGCGCTGTAACAAATCGGTGATCGCACGCGACTGGCGAAGCGCGAACACACTGGTGATGTTACCCAGCGCGTCGAGCAGGGCCGCGGAATAGCGACGCTCGGCATCGTTCTCACGATGCGCGAGCCGAATCATGGCGCGATCGAAGCCCACGACCGAGACGCAGATAATCACGAAGCCCACGATGGCGCTCATGCCGACATACGGCTCCAGCAGCCAGAGCGCGACAATGGGACCGACCAATCGGACCGCACTGCTCAGATAGATGAACTGACTTTGCGTGAACGACGACAGCGCGGAGCTGCTCTGTTGAACGCGATGCGCGGTCACACCGGAGTGATTGGCTTCGTGCCATGACAGCGGCAGCGACAACAACCGGTCGAACAGGCCAAAGGAAATGCGCCGGCGAATCTCCAGCGCGACGTTGCGCTCGAGCAATCGGCCCGGGCCATGAAACACCCAACTGAGTGCGGTCGCGCCGATCACCAGCGACAGCCAGATTCCCGCCTCGCCAATGCCGGCCGAGCCGGAGGCCTGCAGAACGTTGATGGCGCGGCCCGCGAAATACGGCACGCTCAACAGCACGCACTGAGCCGTTAACAGCAGGAGCACGGCGCCCAACAGCTCGCCCTGTCGCCCGTGCGACTGCTCCCAAAGATTCTTGTACAGGTAGAAAACGCCACCGCGCTTTGCAGCCGCGGTTGGCATGGCCGAAACGGAAGATTCGCTCATGCTTGGCTTACATAACCTCAAAGTGCCTGGGGCGCACTTTAGGGCCCAGCTAAGTAGCTAAGTGTGAACGACTCGACGCTTCGGGCCTAAGGTTTTCGCTGAGTTTGGCCCCCGCGAGCCATCAACGTCGCAGCATGGCGGCACAGCTTTTCGAGCAGTGTTCGCAGGCGTCGACACACTCCTCCATGCCGTCCAGGTCACGGCAGCTGGCGGCGCATTCCTCGCATACGCGTGAACAGGCACGGCACAGCTCTTCGTGCAGGACGAAGTTGGCGAGCATCGCGTCCGCCGTCACCCGACATAGGTCGGAACAGATGATCATCAACCGGAAATGAGGGGGCGCGACATGCGGGCCGCCCTGCTCCAGGCAATGGTTCATGGCCATGCTGAAACAAACCCGAGAGCAGCGCAGGCAATCCTCGATACACCGCTTCATGTCGGTGACCGGATGCTCGCCCGGAGTTTCGGCGACTGTGTTCATGAGCGGTCCCCCCGGCGCATCGGGGCGCCGAAGCGCCCCGAGCGATATCGTCAGTGCTGGATGTTGGATTCCCTGCCTTTGTCGCCGCTTCGGCCCGTCCCGGCAGTGCCGCCGGCGCCTTGCGTCGAGGATTGGCCCTGCGTCGAAGACTGGCTGCCGGACTGGCTGCGTTGCTGATCCTGCACCCGCAAGCTGTTCTGCACTTCCTTCACGCCGGAAATCCGTTCAGCCAGCGATTCGGCCCAACGCTTGTCTTCACGCGAGGTGGCGTAGCCGCTCAATGTGACTTCGCCATCCTTCACGGAGACTTCGATGTTGGTTGCATCCAGACGGTCATCGTCGGTCAGGCAATCGCACACTTCTTCCTTGATGCGATCGTCGGAACGTTTGTAGCCGCGCGGGCCGCGACCGCGATGGGCGCCGTAATCTTCCTGGCCCCATTGCCGTCCCTGCGAACCTTGCGAGCCGTACAGATCCATTCCTTGACTGCGGCTGCCGTACTCGTCGCCTGAGCCACTGGCGCTACCGCCATAGTTGCCGTAGGCGCGGCCACCGCTCGGCCGCCCGGACCGTCCATAGTCTTCGCCCTGGCCGAAGCGACCTCGCCCGCCGTAACCGCCTTGTCCGTAGCGGCTGCGCTCGTAACCGCGATAGTTGTAATCGCCTTGGCTGCCGCCGCCCTGGCCGTATTGGGTGCCCGCTTCGCCCCAGCGTCCCTGACCGCCTTGATAGCTGCCGCCGCTACCGCCGTAGCCGCGATAGTTACCGGTGCCGCTGCTGCTGAAGCCGCCGTAGTTCGCGTCGCGATCGTATTGACCGTGCACATCGCGATTGCGCCACTGCTCCTCCTCGCGGCCCTGCCAACCGCCCATCTCGTTGCCGTAGTGGCGACCGCCGCGACCGCCGCCCCCCAAATATTCACGACCGCGTCCGTAGCCCATTTCACTCATCCGTCCGCTTTGGCTGTAACGCGAGCCCTGTCCGGATTCTCTCTGGCCGTATTCCTGGTCGTAATCGCCTTGCCCGTAGCCTCGGTTGTAACTCGGACCCTGGCCTTCGTGCTCTCCACGCGACCCTCCATAGCCGCCGCGCGTCTCACTGCCGTAGTAGTCGCGCTCCATCGACTCGCGAGCGCGACGTGAATCGTCATCGTCCCAATCGCGGTGCGAGCGCCAGCGCTCATCGCGATCGCGACCCCAATCACTTCGGTAATTGCTGTAAGCCATTTGCATCTCCTCGCGCTGCTGGCATTGATCGCCGACGTGAGGAAACAATTCATCGAGACCGCGTGGGTTCCGAATCCGGCGCGCACGAAAAAACGCGCGCGTAAATCGGTTACGCGCGCGAGTTTTTTCTTACAGAGCTAGAGCGAAATCAGTCGAAGGGATGCTTCAACACGATGGTCTCGAGCCGGTCCGGACCGGTCGAGATGATGGCGATGGGGGCGCCGGCCAGCACTTCGAGACGACGCAGATAGGACTGCGCATTCTTCGGCAGCTCTTCGAAGGTCTTCACACCGGCGGTGCTTTCTTTCCAACCGGGGTGCTCTTCATAAATCGGGGCGCAGATCGACAGCGCTTCGGCGCCGACCGGCAACAGATCGCGACGCTCGCCCTTCACTTTGTAACCCGTCGCGACGCGCACGGTGTCGAGGCCGTCGAGCACGTCGAGCTTGGTGATACACAGACCGGAGATGCCGTTGATCTCGACGGCACGACGCAGGCTCGCCGCATCGAACCAGCCGCAACGACGCGGACGACCCGTGACCGAGCCGTATTCGTTGCCCTTCACCCGCAAGTGTTCGCCGATCTCATCGTCGATCTCAGTCGGGAACGGGCCGCTGCCGACGCGCGTCGCATACGCCTTCGCGACACCGAGCACGTAGTGCAACTGTTGCGGGCCCACGCCGACACCGGCGCACGCCTGGCCGGCGATGCAGTTGCTCGAAGTCACAAACGGATAGGTGCCGTGATCGATATCGAGCAACGCCGCCTGGGCGCCTTCGAACAACAACCGCTTGCCGCCGCGGATCAACGCGTTCACTTCGCCGGAAACATCCGCGACCATCGGCCGCAGCTGCTCGCCCAACGCCAGCGCTTCATCGAGCGTCTGCTGGAAATCGATGACCGGCTGCTTGAAGTAATTGCGCAACACGAAGTTGTGATAATCGAGCACCTCGCCGAGCTTGGCGGCGAAACGCTCGCGCGCGAACAGGTCCTGCACGCGGATCGCGCGACGCGCGACCTTGTCCTCGTACGCCGGACCGATGCCACGACCGGTCGTACCGATCTTGGCGGCGCCGGCCGCTTCTTCACGCGCCTTATCGAGCGCGATGTGATGCGGCAGGATCAACGGACAGGCTTCGGAAATGCGCAGACGCTTCGGCACGTCGATGCCGGCGGTCTGCAGCTCCGCGATTTCATCCAGCAGCGCCTTCGGCGACAGCACCACGCCGTTACCGATGAAACAGGTGACACCCTCGTGCAGGATGCCGGAGGGAATCAAGCGCAGGATGGTCTTGCGGCCGTTGATCACCAGCGTGTGGCCGGCGTTGTGGCCGCCTTGGAAGCGCACCACGCCCGCGACGCGATTGGTCAACAGATCGACGATCTTGCCCTTGCCCTCATCGCCCCACTGGGCACCGATGACGACAACATTGCGATGGCTACTCATTACGGACTCGGGATAAGAAAGAATTCTAGGAGCGCACGAGGTACAGCAGCGCGAGGCCGGCACTCATGCTGGCAAGACCGAACAGACGCAGCTGTCGGTCCTGCAGGCTGGACAGCGCCTGCATCAGGCGCTTCACCGATTGCGGGCGGAGAAACGGCATCACGCCCTCCAGCACCAGATACAGCGCCAGGGCCGCGAACAGGTCCGACCAGTTCACGGCCGCATCAGCGCTTGTTGGCGCGATTCAGATACTTGAAGAAGTCGCTGTCGGGCGAGATCACCAGCACGTCGTTATCGGTGCCGATGGCCTCGCGATACGCCTGCAAGCTGCGATGGAACGAATAGAACTCGGCGTTGCGATTGTAGGCCTTCGCATAAATGTCCGCCGACTTCGCGTCGCCTTCGCCCTTGATGATTTCCGACTCGCGGTAGGCCTCGGCCAGAATCTCGGTGCGCTGACGGTCAGCTTCGGACCGCAGCTTCTCGGCATTTTCCTCACCCTCGGCGCGCAGCCGCTTGGCCTGGCGGTCGAAGTCCTGACGCATGCGACTGAACACCGATTCGCTGACTTCTTCCGGCAGATCGATCTTCTTCACGCGTACGTCGACCAGCTGCAGACCGAGCCCTTTGGTGGCGTCTTCCGCGAGCTTGAGGATCTCACCGGTGAACTCGGCGCGTTCGGCGGCCACCACCTGCTGAATGGTGCGACGGGCGATCACGCCCTTGATGCCGTCCTTCACAATACTGCCGAGACGGCCCGCGGCGATTTCGCGATCGCCACCGGATGTCGCCTGGTAGTAAGTGGACACATCGGAGATGCGCCACTTGATATAGAAGTCGATGCGCAGGATCTTGCCTTCGCTGGTCAGGAACTGCTCCGACGGATATCCCTTGGTGTCGATGCGACGCTCGAACTTGC
Source organism: Steroidobacter flavus (assembly GCF_042651805.1). Classification (NCBI taxonomy): domain Bacteria; kingdom Pseudomonadati; phylum Pseudomonadota; class Gammaproteobacteria; order Steroidobacterales; family Steroidobacteraceae; genus Steroidobacter; species Steroidobacter flavus. The sequence goes on from NZ_JBHSDU010000015.1 coordinate 2,436,836, forward strand.
GGATGTTGTTGACCATCGGGACCATGAAATGCAGGCCCGGTGCGTAGTCGGCACGCACGATTTCGCCGAAGCGGAACTTGATGGCCAGCTCCGTCTCGCGCACGGTGAAGGTCGACATGGCGAGCACGAAGGCCACCACTGCCGCCAGAATCAGAACTAGAAAACCGCGGCCGGCCATTAGCGGGTCCCTCGGGTACGACGATCGCCGGAGACGCTGGTCGCGTCGCTGGTATCGGGGCTCTCGACAGTCATGCTGGACTCGCTCGTGGAAACGCGCGGCGTGCGACGGTTCTGCTCGAGCAGCTTATCGATGGGCAGATACACCAGATTGCCCGCGCCGCCTTGAGTATCGAGCACCACCTTCTTGCTGGAGGCGAGCACGCGCTCGACCGTTTCCAGATACAAACGTTCGCGGGTCACGGCCGGAGCACGCTCGTACTCGGAGAGCAACGCCAGGAAGCGATCGGCTTCACCTTCGGCCTTCGAAACTTTTTGAGCGCGATACGCTTGCGCTTCCTGAACTGCGCGAACGGCAGAACCGCGAGCGCGCGGAATCAAGTCGTTCGAGTAAGCCTGCGCGGCCAGCGACAGACGGTCGCGGTCTTCGCGAGCTTTGATCGCATCCTGCTGAGCGGGTGCCACTTCGTTCGGCACCTTCACGTCCTGCAGGTTCACCGCAGTGACTTCCAGACCGACCTTATAAGCATCCAGCGTGCGCTGAATCAGCTCCTTGGTGCGGGCCACGATTTCCTGACGGCCGCTTTCGAGCACGCCATCCAGCTTGCTACGGCCGATGATCTCGCGAATCGCGCTTTCGCTGACTTCGCGCAGCGTCTGCTCGGGCTCGTTGACATTGAAGGCGTAGTCCAGCGGGCTGGCCCGGCGGAACTGCACTTCCATGTTGATGTCGACCATGTTCTCGTCCGAGGTCAGCATGCGGGTCTGCTCGCTGAAGCTCTCGATGGTCTGGATGTTGACGATCTGCTTGGTCTCGATCGGCCAGGGCAGATGCCAGCGTAGGCCGGGCATGGTGGTCGCGACATGCTTGCCGAAACGCAGGATGACCCCGCGCTCGGCGGCGTCGACCGTGTACAGGCCGCTGAACGCCCAGATGGCCGCGAGCACCAGCACGATAGTGCCGATCCCGAAGCCTCGGCCCGATCCTGAGCCGCCGACATTTCGGTTACCCCCGCCGCTGCCGCCGAACAAGCCGGCCAGCCGACGCTGCAGGTTGCGCAGGACCTCGTCCAGATCGGGCGGTCCCTGCTCGGGCTTGTTGCCGCCCCCCCAGGGGTTGCGCTTGCCACCGGAGTTACCGCCGGGTTCGTTCCACGCCATGTTGGATGACTTTGTGTCTTGAGAGCTAAGAGGTTTTGGGAGGTTTGGGCATCAGCTGGCGATTAAGCTTGCCGGACCCGAAACGGTCGATTTTAGGAATGGCTTCGGGAGGTTACAAGCTTTTAACCTTCCGTGAGGGCCTCAGGCAATCCTTCGGATCGGCACAGATGCTCAAAGGCACGCCGGGGCATGGACACTTCCAGGTCCACCGCGCCACTTGGCAGGGCCTGTTCGGCCAGCACCGCTCCAGCCGCGAAGAACCGCGCCCGCGCACGGCCTTCCTCGGGTTTCAGGACAATATGACGGTGGACCAGCTCCGGTCCAAGGAATTCGCCGATGGCGTCGATCAGCAGCTGGGTGCCCTCGCCGGTTTGCGCCGACAGCCAGACCCGGCGGGTCCCGCCGTTCTCGTTCCGCTCCACATGCGCGGCCTCGCCAATCAGATCGGCCTTGTTGAAGACCTCGATCTGCGGCAGGTCGCCGGCACCCACTTCGCTCAGGACTTGATTGACCTGGGCGATGCGCTCGCTGCGATTCGGATCCGCGGCATCGATGACATGGAGCAAGAGCGTCGATTCGCGCGCCTCCTGCAAGGTCGAACGGAACGCCGCCACCAGTTCGTGCGGCAGATCGCGAACGAACCCGACTGTATCGGCCAGCAATGCGAACCGCGCATCGGGCAGTTCCAGACGACGCACCGTCGGATCGAGCGTCGCGAACAGCTGATCGGCCGCGTAAGCGCCGGCGCCGGTCAACCTGTTAAATAGAGTGGACTTGCCCGCGTTGGTGTAACCCACCAGCGCAACGGTTGGGATTTCCGCCCGCTTGCGCTCACGCCGCGTGGTTGCACGCTGCGTAAGAACCTTGTCCAGACGAGAGTTCAAGGTGCGAATCCGGGCCGCCAGCAAGCGGCGGTCGGTTTCCAGCTGGGTTTCGCCAGGGCCGCGCAAGCCGATACCGCCCTTTTGCCGCTCCAGGTGGGTCCAGCCTCGCACCAGTCGGGTGGCGAGATGCTTGAGCTGCGCCAGCTCCACTTGCAATTGGCCTTCGAAGCTGCGGGCGCGTTGCGCGAAGATGTCTAGAATCAATCCAGTGCGATCGAGCACTCGACATTGGAACAGCTTTTCTAGATTGCGTTCCTGGCTGGGGGACAGAGCGTGGTCGAACACCACCAGATCCGCGCCGAGCTCCTTCGCCCGGGCGTGAATCTCTTCGGCTTTACCGCTGCCGATGTATAGGCGGGGATCCGGCACCTTGCGAGTGCCGGTGATCGTTGCGAGGACTTCGGCGCCGGCCGAACGGGCCAGCGCCTCGAACTCACTCAGCTCATCTTTACCGGGAGGACCTCCCAGCCCGATACGGACCAGGAGCGCGCGTTCGCCGCTGCGAGGACGTTCAAACAACAACGAACTCCACGGTCATCTCACTCGCTGACGGCTACCGGCTCCGCACCTTCTTCTTCGCTCGTCGGCAAGCGGATGGCCCGCGCCGGAACGACGGTGGAAATTGCGTGCTTGTAGACCATCTGGCTGACGCTGTTTTTCAGCAAGACGACGAACTGATCGAACGAGTCGATCTGACCTTGTAGTTTGATACCGTTCACCAGGTAAATGGAGACCGGGACGCGCTCCTTGCGCAATGTGTTCAGGAACGGATCCTGTAATGATTGCCCTCTGGCCATCATTTATCTCCTTGTTATGCCTTCGAATTCTTTGGTTGAGCTTTGCCGACTAATGCCGCTTCCCTGCAGCTGAGCGACAGCCTACGGGCACCATCCGGTAACCGCTGCGATGCCGCAGTTTAGCACAGCGATGTTCCCGTCGAAGCTGCCTTTGATTCAATACGCAGCTGCATCAGTGTCACGAGTGAACCGCTGTGCCCGCCCACAACGCCAATCACACTCATCACACTATATGCCTCGAACAAACGTAGCGACGGCATTCTCTATCGGGCCGGCCGCGGTGGAATCAAGGGCATCACACCATTGCACATCGTCTTCGGCTCGTAACCAGATCAATTGTCGTCGTGCCAGGTGCCGGGTTGCGAAAATCGCGCGCTGCACCGAAGCAGTTAAAGACTCATTACCACACAAATGTTCCCATAGTTGCCGATAGCCGACGGAACGTATCGCGGGTAACTCGGCATGCAGATCGCCACGCGCTTGCAATCGTCGCACCTCATCCAGCAAGCCCGCCTGCATCATCAGCTCGAAGCGCCGCTCGATCGCCTGGTAAAGACGCTCGCGATCGCTCGGCGCCCAGGCAAAAGCAGCGAATTTCATCGCAGGATCGGCCGGTCGGGTCAGTGCGTGCAGCTCGCTTAGCGTTTTACCGGTCAACCGGTGTACTTCGAGCGCCCGCTGTATTCGTTGTCCATCGTTCGGTTGGATTCGCTGCGCGGTCAACGGATCGATCGATGCGAGTTGCATATGTAACGCCGGCCAGCCCGAGCGCGCGGCTTCGGCGTCAATTTCCTGTCGCACTTTCGGATCGGCCTGCGGCATTTCCGCGAGGCCTCGACGAAGCGCACGGAAGTACAACATCGTGCCGCCGACCAGCACCGGCAGTTTGCCGCGCTTGCGAATGTCTCCAATTGCAGTCAACGCGTCGCGCACAAACTGCCCAGCAGAGTACGGTTGCGACGGATCGAGGATATCGACCAGATGATGCGGGAAACGTTCCAATTCTTCTCGCGAGGGTTTACCCGTACCGATGTCCATGCCGCGATAGACCAGCGCCGAATCGACGCTGACGATCTCGATCGGGTAGCGGGCGGCGAGGCGTAACGTAAGATCAGTCTTGCCCGCGCCGGTCGGGCCCATGATGAGCGGGATCGGCACCGCGGACGTGAGCTCGCTCATCGGCCTCGAAGAAACATTCGATCCAGGTCGCCCATGCTGACATACGTCCAGGTGGGCCGGCCGTGATTGCATTGATCGCTGCGCACGGTGCGCTCCATCTCTCTCAGCAGCGCATTCATTTCGGGCACGGACAAAATGCGATGCGCACGCACGGCGCCATGACAGGCGATCGTGCCCAGCACTTCGTTGATCGCTTCTTCGATGCCACGGGTCGAGCCGTCGGCGGACAAGTCGGCGCTGATCCGTCGCAACAGCTCATCCAGATCTTTCTGCGCCAGGAACGCCGGCACGGCGCGGATCTGCACGCTCGCAGGACCGGAACGCTCGACGTCGAGGCCGAGTCGATTCAACGAGGGTGCATGCTCTTCCAAAACATCCGCCTCGGAAGCCGCAACAGAAACAGACAGCGGCACCAACAACGGCTGACTGGCCACGCCGCCGTTCTCCATCGCCGCCTTCATGCGCTCATAGGTCGTGCGTTCGTGAGCGGCATGCATGTCGACGAGGATCAAGCCGTCGGGCGCCTGAGAAAGAATGTAGATGCCATGCAACTGCGCCAACGCGAAACCCAGTGGCGGCGTTTCAGGCGGCTGCGATTCGACCGTCGGCATCTCCATACCGACGGCAGTCGTCGGCACCGCACTGGTTCTTTCGAACGCAGGCGGCGACGGATACGCCGCCGACGGCTGACGGAAATACGCAGGCATTGGCGGCTCGGACACGCGCAGCCCGAGCGACGACTGATTCGGCCCACGCATCGGCCACATCGAGGTGGGCTCGCTCGTCGGCATGAGGTGGTCGGCATCCGTAGGCGGCGGTGCAGCGCTGGCCGCACCCGCATACGTTTCCCGTAACACCCGTTCGACGGTCTTGAACAGGAAGTTGTGAATATGACGACCGTCGCGGAAACGCACTTCCAGCTTGGCGGGATGCGCGTTGACGTCGACCTGCCGCGGATCGATCTCCATGAACAGCACGAACGCCGGATGCCGGCCATGGAACATCACGTCCCGATAACCCAGCTTGATGGCGCTGCTGATCAAACGATCGCGCAACATGCGACCGTTCAAATAGAAATGCTGTAAGTCAGGCTGCGCTCGCGCATAGGTCGGCTGACACAGCCAGCCCGTGAGCTTGCAACCCGACGACTCGTGCTCGACGTACATGGCGTTCGCCATGAACTCGTCGCCGACGATCTGCGCGACCCGTTTCTCGCGCTCGAGTTGTGACCTCGCCGCCGGGAAATCGCCCAGCGAGCGACGCGACGCCGACAGCGAGAACGCAGTCTCAAACTTCGACAACGCGAGTCGCTCGACCATGCGCGCGATGTGCTGCGTCTCGGTGCGTTCGGCACGCAGGAATTTTTTCCGCGCGGGAACGTTGAAGAACAGATCGCGCACTTCAACGGTCGTGCCGATCGAATGCGGCGCCGGTTCCAGCTCGCTCAGGACGCCGTTATCGGAACTGACGCTGTAGCCCACCGAGTAGTTCGCGGTGCGTGAGGAGATTTTCGTGCGTGAGACCGACGCGATACTCGGCAGCGCCTCGCCCCGAAACCCGAGCGTGCCGACCTTCTCCAGATCGTCGATGTTGGCGATCTTGCTGGTCGCATGACGCGACAACGCCAACGCCAGCTCCTCGCGCTCGATGCCGCTGCCATCGTCACGCACGCGGCACAACTTCGCACCGCCCTCCTCGATCTCGATGTCGACGCGCTTGGCGCCGGCGTCGAGACTGTTCTCGATCAACTCCTTGAGGACCGAGGCGGGCCGTTCGATCACCTCGCCGGCGGCGATCTGGTGGATGAGCTGGTCGGGAAGAACGCGAATCGGCATCAGGGAATGGCTGGCGCTGGTGGAAAGCGCGGCATTATTGCGCGAATCGTTCCGCTTCACTAACCGAGGGTTGCGGACGTTGTCCGCCCGTCTGAGCGACGCGTCTTAGTGCGCTGTGCTGCCAGCACTTTCGCCGTCGGCCGTGCTCGCGATCACCGTCGCGCCCGACTGCTTCGCGCGCAATTCCGCAACGACCGTGCCCGGCGGAGGATTGGCGTAGAAGTACGCCCGCACGCCCTGATGGATCGCCTCGGCCAGCCGCTGTTGATGCTTGGGATCGAGCAGGCGCGCCTCTTCGGTCGGATTGGAGATGAAGGCGGTCTCCACCAGCATCGAGGGAATGTCCGGCGACTTCAGCACCAGGAAGCCGGCGTGCTTGACGCCGCGATTGGTGATGTTGCCGATCTTGTACAGCTCCTGCATGACCAGATCGGCCGCATCGACGCTGGCGCTCATGCTGGCGCCTTGCGACAGATCGAGCAGCACCGAGGCCAGCACGCTGTCCTTGTCGTCGAGTTTCACGCCGCCGATCAGGTCAGCCGCGTTTTCGCGATCGGCCAGCCAGCGCGCCGACTCGTCACTCGCGCCGCGAGCGGACAACACATACACCGACGAGCCAGCGACCGATCGGTTCGTGTACGAGTCCGCGTGCACGGACACGAACATGTCCGCCTGCTGACGACGGGCACGAGCAATGCGCTCGCGATGCTCGACGAACATGTCGTTGTCGCGAGTCAGGATCGCACGCATGCCCGGCTCGCGATCGATGCGCTCCTTCAAGCGCTTCGCAATCGCCAGCGTCACATGCTTCTCATAAGTACCGCGCTTGCCGATCGAACCCGGGTCGACACCACCGTGACCGGCATCGATGGCCACGACGATGTCGCGACCGTGCGCATCGGCTGCGGCCTTCACAACCGAAGGCTGTGCCGGCGCCGCTGCAACTGTGCCCTTCGACGGCGCGAGGTCGAGCACGAGCCGATGGCCATAGGACTGCTGGGGACCGACAGTGAACGTCTTGGGCTGCGCCGGCCCGGTGAGATCGACGACCACGCGCAGATCGCCATTGGGCTGAGCCGCCGCGCGCAGTTGCTTCACGAAGCCCTGGCCGTCCGGCATCGCACGTCCGTTCTCGATCGTTGCGGCGGGAATATCGACGACCACCCGATCCGGGTTTTCGAGGGTCAGCACGGTGTGATCGACCGGCGCACTCAAATCGAACACCAACCGAGTGCCATCCGGACCGGCCCACAGGCGCACATCCTTGATGGTCACGGGCTTGGCGGCGGACGCGCCAAAGGCGGCCAGGAGCAGGCCGAGGCAGCCCACCACCATGGAAACGAACGCACTTTGCCGCGAGCCTCGCATATGGCCGGTAATCTACCGCGCCGATATGTAAGTTTTCAACGAAATTATGAGGATAGCGGACGCAATTCCGGTATCGCTGCAACGATGTGCCGCACGACGTTAGCGCCGTTAAGGGAATGCGGGGTTAATCTGACCCGCCGCCCCTCGGTTCCCACGGGGGGATAGGCGATATCGATCCACAAGTCGGCGGCGGGAATTGCACCCGCGGCCCGCGACGGCCACTCGATGAGCAGCAGGGCCGATCCGGTCAGCAAGTCGCGGATGCCCAGCGGCTCGACCTCGTCGGGATCGGTCAGCCGATACAGGTCCAGGTGATAGACCGGGCGGCTCGCCGTCTCGTAAGGCTCGATCAAGGTATAGGTCGGGCTGCGCACGGGGCCGGTCACGCCATACGAGCGGAGGATGCCGCCGACCAAAGTGGTCTTGCCCGCGCCGAGCTCGCCTTCGAGCGCGATGATGAAGGTGCCCTCGGTCGCATCGACCGCTGCTCCGATCGCCCGACCCAACACCTGCATCTGCTCGGCCGAGCCGACGCTCAGAATCTCTGTGCCGGGTTCACGCACGTGGGCAAGTATCCAAATAGATCGGTAGCCAGAAGACCGCGCTCACCGCGCCGCGCAGCCATGTCGCCCGCCATCGCATGAACCAACACGCCCGCGCGAGCCGCGCCAGGCAGATCAGCCGTCTGCGCGGCGATGCCGGTGATCACCCCCGTGAGCACATCGCCCATGCCGGGCGATGCCATGCCCGGATTACCCTGGTCGCAGATGTAGGGCAGCGAATCGCCTGTGACGACGAGCGTGCCCGCGCCTTTCAATACAACCGTGCCACCAAACTTCTTGGCGATCTCACGCGCGGATTGCAGACGATTACTTTGAACCTCGGCAGTGCTGATGCCGAGCAGCCGCCCCGCTTCACCGGGATGCGGTGTGAGAATCCATTTCGAATTGGAGCACGGCGCGTGCGCCAGCAGATTGAGCGCGTCCGCATCGATGATCGTCGGCTTGTCACTTGCCAACGCGACGTCGAGCAACGCTCTGCTCCAATCGCTCTGACCCAGCCCCGGCCCGATCGCGAGGACGTCGGCGCGTTCAATCATAGCCGTCAGATCGCTCGCGCTTTCGACACCGCGACACATCAGCTCGGGACGACTCGCAGTGATGGAAGCGACGTTTTCAGGGCAAGTGGCGACCGTCACGAGCCCCGCCCCCGCTCGCAACGCCGCTTCGCCCGCCATGCGCGCGGCACCGGCCATTCCAAGCCCACCACCGATGACCAATACACTGCCCTGCTCACCTTTGTGAGACGTGCGACGGCGCCTCGGCAACAGCTGCGCGACGAAGTCTTCATCGATTCGCAGCGCGGACGGCGGCACGAATTCGCTCGCACCGGCGGGCAAATCCAGATCGTCGAACAGCACGATGCCGGTGTGATTCGGGCCCTCGCCCAGATAGAAGCCGAGCTTCAAGCCGATGAATGACAGCGTCCGCTCAGCAACGATGGCCGCGCCCCAAACCTTACCGGTGTCGGCATCGAGCCCACTGGGAATATCGAGCGACAGGATGGGCACACCGCACTCGTTGATCGTGTTGATCCGCTCGATCATGACGGCATCGAGATCGCGCGACAGACCGGTCCCGAAGATCGCGTCGACAATGACTTCAGCTTTGTCGAGACAGCCATCGCTCCACGCCTGAACGGCGCCACCCGCCGCCACGAAATCATCATGAGCACGCTTGGCATCCCCGCCCAATCGGGTCGGATCGCTGAGTGACACCACCGTGACATCGATGCGCATCGCCTGCGCCAGACGCGCGAGCACATAGCCGTCACCACCGTTGTTGCCGGGCCCGCAGATCACAGCGATGCGCTGCTTGGACGGCCAGCAACTCCGGAGCGCCACCGCCGCCGCTTCGCCTGCCTGGGTCATCAGCGTGTAGGAAGGAATATGCAAATCGTCAATCGCGTGGCGATCGAGGGCTCGCACTTGTGCGGCGGTGTGCACGGCCAATGGCAGCGGCTTCATACGTCAAAGGTTAACAAAATCGGCTGCGGGTTCTGCTGAAATTAGTCTTCTGCCAAAATCGCCCCATGTCCGCCATCGCCCCGAATGACTACACCGAGCTGGCCGGCTCGATCCGACAGTGGAGTCGCGAGTTGGGGTTCCAGCAAGTCGGCATCACGGGCATCGACGTGCCCGAGGATGAGGCGCGCCTGATGGCGTGGCTGGAGCAAGGCCGACATGGCGCCATGGAATATATGGAGCGCCACGGCCGTCGACGCGCCCGCCCGAACGAGCTGGTGCCCGGCACGTTGCGAGTGATTTCGGTGCGTATGGACTATTTACCTACGCAGGCCCAGGACCCGCAGGAGATTCTGGAAGATCCCGAGCGCGGCTATGTTTCGCGATACGCGCTGGGCCGCGACTATCACAAGGTGCTGCGGCGTCGGCTCGCCAGGCTGGCGGAAAAGATTCAGGCACACAGCGCGTCGCAGTCACATCGCGTGTTCGTGGACAGCGGGCCGGTGCTCGAGAAAGCATTCGCTCGCAACGCCGGCCTCGGGTGGATCGGCAAGCACACCAACCTCATCAATCGACGCGCCGGCTCGTATTTCTTCCTCGGCGAGATTCTCACCGATCTGCCGCTGCCAGTAGATACACCGGAAACCGAACATTGCGGCACGTGTCGCGCCTGCATCGACGTGTGCCCGACCCAGGCCATCGTCGCGCCTTTCCAGCTGGATGCGACCCGCTGCATTTCGTATCTCACGATCGAGTTGCGCAGCTCGATTCCCGAAGAGTTTCGCAAAGCCCTGGGCAATCGCATCTATGGGTGTGATGACTGCCAACTGGTTTGCCCTTGGAACAAATTCGCACGCTTCACCAGCGAGGTGGACTTCGTGCCCCGTCATGCGCTCGATGGCGCCAAACTGGCCGAGCTGTTCGCGTGGACCGAGCAGCAGTTTCTGGATCGCACCGAAGGCAGCGCGATCCGACGCATCGGTTATGAATGTTGGATAAGAAACATCGCCGTCGCGCTGGGGAACGCGCCGACGAGCGCGGAAGTTATCGGCGCGCTGGAATCACGCCGGGAAGACCCATCAGAGTTGGTGCGCGAGCATGTCGGCTGGGCGCTGGCCCAGCACGCGACCTAAGCCACTTGCGCTTGCGAACGCTGATCCAGCACGCCACCTAGGCTACTTTGTGCTTGGCGCGAAGGCCGGTCGAGCACGCCGCTTGATTACTTTCTTTTCGCGCGAACGTTATCGATCAAGCGCGCACGTCCGATTCGGGCCGCGGTGACAATCACCAGATCGTTCGACTCGCCATTCGGCATCTGCAACGTATTCGCGTCGCGAATCGAGAAATAATCCGGCCGGAAGCCCGCTTTCTGCAGCGATTCGGTGCCGGCGTGCTCCAGCGCGGCGTAATCGGTCGAGCCCGCCTCGAGAGCAACGCGAGCCCGTTCGAGCGCCGCAAAAATTTGAGGAGCGACCGCGCGCTGCTCCGGGAGCAAGTAACGATTGCGCGAGCTCATCGCGAGACCGTCTTTCTCCCGCGCCGTCGGCACCCCGACGATCTCGATCGGCATGCACAGATCGATGGTCGCGCGACGGATAATCATCAGCTGCTGGAAATCTTTCTCGCCGAACAGCGCCACGTCGGGCTGCACCAGATTCAGCAATTTGGTGACGACGGTCGCCACACCCATGAAATGACCGGGCCGGAACGCACCACAGAGAATGTCTTCGAGACCCGGCACGTGCACTCGCGCCGTCGTTTCCTGACCGCGCGGATAAATGTCGTGAACTTCGGGAGCAAACAACACTTCGACGTTCAACGATTCCAGCAGCTGACGATCTTCATCGGGCGTGCGCGGATAAGCCGCGAAGTCTTCGTTCGGCCCGAACTGCAACGGATTGACGAAGATGCTGACGATGATGTGATCGGCCAGCTCGGACGCGCGACTGACCAGACTGCCATGCCCCGCATGCAGGTTGCCCATCGTCGGCACAAAGGCAATGCGCTCACCCTTGCGACGCCACTGCGACACGCGCTCACGCAACTCGTGGGGACGCGCCACCACTTCTAGAGTCTTAGCCATGGATTAGAAACAGTGCTCGGGGCCCGGATATTCCTTCGACTTCACGGCCTGCGTATAAGCCTTGATCGCTTCCAGCGCGCTGTCGCGACCGGCGAGGAAATTTTTGGAAAACTTCGGTTTGCGGCCCGACGTGATATCGAGCACGTCGTACAGCACCAGGATCTGACCGTCCGTGTCGGGCCCGGCGCCGATGCCGATGACCGGTACATGCAATTGTTCGGTGATGTGCTTGCCCAGCGCCGCGGGAATGCACTCGAGCAGGACGATGTCGGCACCCGCAGCTTCGAGCGCTTGAGCATCGCGAAGCATTCGCTCCGCCGCTTCGTTCTCTCGCCCCTGCACGCGGAAGCCGCCGACTTTGTGAACTGACTGCGGCTTCAACCCGAGGTGCGCACACACCGCGATGTCGTGGCTCGCGAGGAATTCAACGATCTCGACCTGACCCGCGCCGCCTTCGAGCTTCACCATCTTGGCGCCGCCTTCCTGCATCAGACGCACGGCGTTATCGAGCGCCTGCTCCTTGGATGCGTAGGTCATGAACGGCATGTCCGCGATGAGGAACGGGCGATACAGCCCCTTGGCCACGGCGCGGCAGTGGTAGACGATGTCGGCCAAAGTCACGGGCACCGTGGTGTCGTGGCCCTGAATGACCATGCCAAGGGAATCGCCGACCAGCACTACATCGACGCCGGCATCATCCACCAGGGTCGCGAAACTGGCGTCATAAGCGGTGATCGAGGCGATTTTCTCGCCTTCCGCCTTCATCTTGACCAGAGTGCCGACATTGACCGGCGGGCGCGGCGCGTAACGCTCTTGAAGGTGCTTGTACATGGCGGTGAGCTACGGCGGGGCGGGAAGAATGCCCAGGGCCGCCCCGACAGTCAAACTCGGTGCAATGACAGCCTTATCAGGGCTTAGACCGCACTCTTCAAGGGGTTGTAGTAATGCCGCCCGCGCCGGGTGCGGATGACTTGCTCCAGCAACTGGCCGTAATCGTGGTCGTTGTTGACGAAATCCGCCTGCGCGGCATTCACGATCAGCAACGGCGAGGCGTCGTAGGCGTGGAAGAACCGGGCGTAGGTTTCCTGAAGCCGCTCCAGGTAGTTCTTCTCGATGTTCTGCTCGTACCTGATTCCGCGCCGCTCGATCCGCTCGCGCAGAATATCGACCGGCGCCTGCAGATAGATCACCAGATCGGGCACCGGCGCATCCACCGCGAGCCGCGCATAGACCTGGTCGTACAGCGCAAACTCCTCTTCGTCCAATGTCAGCTGTGCGAACAGCTTGTCCTTATCGAGCAGGTAGTCGGCGACACGTACGGTGTCGAACAAGTCGTGCTGGCGGATATCTTCGAGCTGCCGCGTGCGCTGGAACAGAAAGAACAACTGGGTCTGCAGCGCCGCCGAGCGCGGGTTCTTATAGAAGCGCTCCAGGAACGGATTCTCGTCGGCCTGCTCGAGAATGAGCTCGCTGCCGAAACTGCGCGCGAGCCGCCGGGCAAGACTGGTCTTGCCGACGCCGATCGGGCCTTCGACCACGATCAGGCGATGCGGCGCTGGAATGAGAGTCTTCTCGGTCATGTCCACCGCTGAGTTGTTCAAGGGACGCCGGGAGCGCCGGTGAGCGGCACCAATCCGGCGCCTCCGACGCGTGCCGCGAGCTGACTCACTCGGCCATGGCCGGGAACGAGCAACTCGGGGGCGAGATCGCACAAAGGATACAGGACGAAGTTGCGCTCAGGCAGACCACGATGCGGCACCGTCAGATCGTTTTCCGAAATCTGCGCGTCGGCATGGACCAACAGGTCGAGATCGATGACTCTCGGCCCCCAGCGCACGATCGGCGCCGCGCGTCCCAACTCGCGCTCCAGTCTTTTCAACTCGACCAGCAGCTCGCGCGGCGAAAGCATTGTGAGCAGCCCGGCCGCGGCGTTGATGAATTCAGGTTGGTCCTGCGGTCCGAGCGGCTGCGTTTTGTAAAGGCGCGAACGCGCGATCAAGCGACTCCGCGGCAGCTGTGCCAGCGCGGTGAACGCGCGCTCGATCTGAACGAGCGGCTGATCGAGATTACTGCCGAGCGCCACATACGCGGGGAACCACACTGCAGACGCTGTGGAGTCGGCGGCGCTCAAGCAGCTGGCGGCCGAGGACGACGGCGTCGGCGCCGACGACGCCTCTGGCCCCCCTCGGCAGGCTGACCGTCACGGCCTTGTTCGACCATGGTGGTGCGCTCTTCAGTGGACTTGTTTTGAATGTCCGTCCACCACTCCGCCACTTCTTGCTCGACTTCGCCCGCGGCCGCCCGCAACAGCATGAAGTCGTATGCCGCTCGGAACCGAGGATGATCGAGCAAACGCAACGCCCGGCGACCTTCACGCTGCGCGAAGCGCGGCTGCAGACCGACGATCTCGCGCAATGGCAACGTGAACCGCTTGGGCACAGCGACGCGCGCCTGCTGACGCGCAGTGACCTGATCGCACGCAGCGAGCAGCGCCTGAATCTCCGCGCCCTGCTCCGCCTGCAATTTCTCGAACGCGCGACGAATCGCCGGCCACATCAACACCGCGAACAGGAACGTCGGCGTGACCGACTTGTCGGCGCGCACGCGCTCATCGGTGCCTTCCAAGCCCAGTCGTAACACTCTCGCGGCCACACTGTGCGGATCGGCATTCACCGACGCCGCGAGATCCGGGAATAGATGCTCCAACAGCCCCAAGTCCCACAGCAGCTCGAACGAGCGAATCGCGTAGCCAGCGAGGAACATCTTGTTCACTTCGTCGAACAGCCGGGCCGGCGGCACGCCGTCGAGCATCCACGCGAGTTTCGGAATCGGCGTCGCCGTGTCTATATGAATGCCGAAGTCGAGCTTGGCCGCGAACCGAACCGCGCGCAGCATGCGCACTGGATCTTCGCGGTAACGAGTCTCGGGGTCGCCAATCAACCGCAGGACGCGCGCCTGCGCATCCTCGTAACCGCCGACGTAATCCCACACCGAGAAGTCGTTGATGTTGTAGTAGAGCGCGTTAGCCGTGAAATCACGGCGCCACACGTCCTCTTCGATCGTGCCGTAGAGGTTGTCGCGCAGGATGCGGCCGCGGTCATCGAGTACGCGATGGCCCGCTTCATCGACGCTGTTGTCTTCGTCGATCGGCGTGTGCGCGGCGCGGAAGGTCGCGACCTCGATGATCTCGTAGCCGAAGCGCACGTGCGCGAGATGGAAGCGCCGGCCAATCAGACGGCAGTTGCGGAACAGCTGCTTCACCTGATCGGGATGCGCGTTGGTCGCGACGTCGAAGTCCTTCGGATGCAGCCCGAGCAGCAGGTCGCGCACGGCGCCGCCCACGAGAAATGCCTGATAGCCAGCCTCTTTGAGCCGATACAGGACCTTCAACGCATTCGAAGAGATGTTGGCGCGCGAGATCGGGTGCTGTTCGCGAGCCACCACACGCGGGGCGGCCGCCTCATCGATGATCTCGGCGGGAGAGTTGTTATCGTTCAATAGCAGCGGACCGTCCGTCGGAGCTTAAAAACTTGAGCCGCAAAAAACGGCCCGTATAATACCGCGTCTGCTCGGCACGTCAGTGCCAGCCTCAATACGCTCCCATCGTCTAGAGGCCTAGGACGGGGCCCTCTCAAGGCCTAAACCGGGGTTCGAATCCCCGTGGGAGCGCCATCCCTGCCGCGTTCGTCGGCCTTTTTGCCACACAGCGCACAGAAACGCGCAGTAACAGCGGCCATTCGAGCCGTTCCCGCAAGCTCCTTGTGCATAATGCACGCACTCAACCGGAGTCGTCATGACGCCAGCGGATCGCCGCATCACGGAGCTGATCGATAAGTGGCTGACCAGCATCGACCTGCATTTGCAGTATGTCGAGCTGAGCGACGCCGCTTATGCGCGCGTTCAGCCCTGGCAGAAACATGACCGGCCGACCCGCTGGGTACTCGAAGTGGCGCGCCAGAAGGTGCTCGAACTCAAGCAGCACTGCGAGACGCGCCAGGCCATGGGCGACAGCAAATTCTCCGAATCGCTGGAGCTGATGGCGTTCCTGGCCAACCTGGTCGGCATTCAGCACATTCAGCGCTTCATTCCGCTGGCCGACCCGGCCAAGGCCGATCAGGCAGCTGGCACCAGCCAGACCGTGGAAGCGCCGACCGTGATTCGCGCACCCACGCAGCGAAACCGCGTACCCGCCGAAGAGCCGACGCGCGAGATGCCGCAGCTCAAGGTGGTGAAGGCCAAGCAGGAAATCCCGCTGCTGGACTCCACCGGCGAGCTGACGACGTCGGATCTGCTGGTGCCCGTGGCAGTTCCCGCTCGATCCATCCCCTCGGCCCGACCCGCGCCAAAGATCAATCCCGCCGCCGTGCAGGCCGCCAAGCCTGCGGCCAAGCCCGCGCCTGCGCCGGAAGCGTCTAAACCCGCGGCGCCATTGGATCTAAAGGGGAAAATCATCGCCGACGCGGTGCGCTTGCTGAAGTGGGGCAAGCCGTGGCACGAACTTGCGGAGCTGATTGCGCGAATCGCCGAGCGCCCCTCCGCGGCAGAGATCCGCAAGGTTCTGCGCAATCACAAGGCGGAGATCGAGAAGGCCGCTCAGGCCTGACCCCTGGAAAAAAAAGAGGCCGGATACTTTTGACAGTGATCCGGCCAACAGGGGGATTCGGTTCCAACTGCGCCTATTGTCGCTGGCGCAGCCTACAAATTCGTTGCAAACGTAATGCGATCTCGCGACATCAGCGCCGGTGCGCTGGAGCATTTATCGCATTTATTTTGCGGTGCCAAAGATACCCCGGATCGCGTCGCAACACAAGCTTTGCATTGCAAAAAATTCCAAAAACCGATCCAGAACCGCTCAGTACACCCTTCAGGCCAGATTGGACCGCGGCGCGGCGATAAGTTCATTCAGGGGTTCATTAAGAGATCGTCATCGCCTCTGTTCCGGGGGCGACTTGAAAATGCCGCCCCACCCGGAAAAAATCCCCGCCCTCTTTGCGTCGCCATAACCACATCAGGAACCCGCGGCGTGTAGCGCAGTCTGAAGGGACGATTTTTTTAGCAGGCCGAGTGTCGAGCATGGACCATCCGACCTCTCTGAAGACGACCACTGTGATCACTACAACAGGGCCCTCGCATGATTGAGATCAGAAACCTGTCGAAACGTTACGGCGCGCTTACTGCCGTCGATGACATCTCCTTCACCGTCAGCCCGGGACAAGTGCTCGGCTTTCTCGGGCCGAACGGCGCCGGCAAGTCGACCACGATGAAAATGATCACGGGCTTTCTGACACCGACGTCAGGAAGCGTCTCCGTGTGCGGACACGACGTGGAGACCGATCCGCTCGCCGCCAAGGCCTGCATGGGCTATCTGCCCGAAGGCGCGCCGAGCTACGGCGAAATGACGGTGCGCGGTTTTCTCGAATTTATTGCAGATGTGCGGGGTCTGACCGGCGACCGGCGGCGCGCCCGCCTGGACGACGTGATCGGTCGTCTGCAGCTGAACAGCGTGCTGGAGCAGATGATCGAAACGCTCTCCAAGGGCTTCAAGCGTCGCGTCGGCCTGGCGCAGGCGCTGCTACACGATCCGCAGGTGCTGATCCTCGACGAGCCCACCGACGGTCTCGATCCCAATCAGAAGCACCACGTGCGCCAGCTCATCAATGACATGTCGAAGGACAAGATCATCGTGATCTCCACGCACATCCTCGAAGAAGTGGATGCGGTGTGTAACCGCGCCATCATCATCGCCGGCGGCAAGCTGCTCGCCGACGCCACGCCGGTCGAACTGGCGAAACGCGCACCGAGCGGTCGGCTCGACGACGTGTTCCGCGAGATCACGACCGGTCAGAAAAGCGCAGCGTGAGGTGAACAATGCATAACATCAAAACCATCTTCCGCCGCGAGTTCGCCAGTTACTTCGCCACCCCGCTGGCGCTGGTGTTTATCGTGTTCTTCCTGGTGCTGGCCGCGGCGTTCGCGTTTCAGTTCGGCAATTTCTTCGAGCGCGGCCAGGCCGATCTCGCGCCGTTCTTCTCGTTTCATCCCTGGCTGTATCTGTTCCTGATTCCCGCGATCTCGATGCGGCTATGGGCCGAGGAGCGCAAGTCCGGCAGCATCGAGCTGTTGATGACTTTGCCGGTCACGACCTGGCAGGCCGTCATCGGCAAATATCTCGCAGCCTGGGCCTTCGCCGGCGTCGCGCTGGCGCTGACGTTTCCAATGTGGATCACCGTGAACTATCTCGGCGATCCGGACAACGGCGCGATTCTCGCGGGTTACATCGGCAGCTGGCTGATGGCCGGCGGCTTCCTCGCAATCGGCGCGTGCCTGTCGTCGGCGACGCGCAATCAAGTGATCGCATTCATTTTCACGGTGGTCCTGTGCTTCGGCTTCCTGTTCTCGGGATTCCCGATCGTGCTCGACATGGTGTCCGGCTGGGCACCGCGACCGCTGGTGGACGCGCTGGCGTCGCTGTCGTTCTACACGCACTTCCAGGCGATCTCCAAAGGCGTGATCGATCTGCGCGACCTGTTGTATTTCGGGACCGTGATCGGCGTCTGGCTCGCCGCCAACACCATCGTCCTCGACATGAAGAAGGCCGACTGACATGACTACTAAAACACGCAAGACTTATGGCGCGACCGCGCTGGTGGCCCTCGCCGTGCTGTTCATCGGCGTCACGATTCTCATCACGTTCGTGTTACGCGGCGCGCGGCTCGATCTGACCGAGAGCAAGCTCTATTCGCTCGCGCCCGGTACGCAGAAGATCGTCAGCTCGCTCACCGAGCCGGTGAATCTTTATTTCTTCTTCTCTCAGGAAGGCAGCTCGCAATCGCCGCAGCTGCGCGCGTATGCACAGCGGGTCCGCGAGCTGCTCGAAGAAATGGCTCAGCGCTCCAAGGGCAAGCTGCACCTCAACGTGATCGATCCGCAGCCGTTCTCGGAAGACGAGGATCGCGCCACTGAGTTCGGCTTGTCGCCGGTCTCGGTGACGCCGGGCGGTGAGCCGGTGTACTTCGGCCTCGCCGGCACCAACTCCACCGACGGTCGCGAGATCATCGGCTTGTTCCAGCCGGACAAAGAAGAGTTCCTGGAGTACGACGTTGCCAGCCTCATCTATCGGTTGAGCAATGCCAAGCGCGCCACCGTCGGCTTGATCGCCGGCCTGCCGGTCGATGCCCGCTTCGATCAGATGAGCGGTCAGATGGCGCCGGGCTGGGCCAGCATCCAGCAGCTGCGCGAAACGCTCGACGTGCGCACGTTGCAGGCCGACGGCAACGACATTCCGGCCGACATCGGCGTGCTGATGGTCGTGCATCCCAAAGAGCTGAGCCCGCAGACGCAGTACGCGATCGATCAGTTCGTCCTGCGCGGTGGCAAGCTGATCAGCTTCATGGACCCCCAGTCGGAGAACGACAACGCCGGCGCGCAGATGGGCATGCCGCCGATGGGCGGTCGCTCCTCGACGCTCGGCCCGCTGCTCGATGCGTGGGGCGTGAAGTTCGATACCAATCAGATCGTCGGCGATCGCGAGCTCGGTCTGACGGTGTCGTTGCAACAGGGCAAGCCGCCTTCACAGCACATCGCCATTCTCGGCTTGAATCGCGCGAGCATGAATCCGAAGGACGTGACCGTCTCGGCGCTCGACTCGATCAACGTGATGACTGCGGGTGCGCTGTCGAAGAAAGAAGGCGCGACGATCGAGTTCGAGCCGCTGATTCAGTCGAGCACCAACGCCGCGCTGTTGCCCGCTGCGAAGTTGATGTTTCTTCCTGACAGCGATGCGTTGCTCGACGGCTTCAAGCCCACCGGCGAGCGTTACACGATCGCGGCTCGTATTCACGGCAAGGTGAAGTCCGCGTTCCCGAACGGCAAGCCTGGTGCTGAAGGCGCGGCCGGCGCGCATCTCACTGAGTCGAAGGAAGACGCCAACATCATTCTGGTCGCCGACACCGACATCCTCTCGGATCCGCTGTGGGTTCGTACGCAGAACGTGTTCGGTCAGCGCTTCTCGGTCGCTTGGGCGAACAACGGCGACTTCATTTCCAACTCCGTCGACAACCTCGCCGGCAGCGCCGATCTGATCAGCGTGCGCGGCCGTCAGAGCTTCTTCCGTCCGTTCACCAAGGTCGACGAGCTGCGTCGCCAGGCCGGCGATCAGCTGCGCGCCAAGGAGAAGGAACTGGATCAAGAGCTGAAGGACACCGAGCAGAAACTGACGGCGCTGGAAGGCGGCCGCGGCGGCCATCAGGCGTCGTTGTCGCTGTCGCCCGAGCAGGAAGCCGAGCTCGAGCGCTTCCAGCACGAGCGCGTCCGCATCCGTAAGGAACTGCGCGAAACACGTCGTAGCCTCGATGTCGAAATCGAGAAGCTCGGCACGCGGCTGAAGGTCATCAACATCGCATTGGTGCCGCTGCTGCTCGCGCTCGGCGCGATCTTCCTCGAAATCACCCGTCGTCGCCGGCTTCGCGCCGGCCGCGCCGCGGCTCACACCGGTTGATGGACTGAGGTTAGCTCATGACTTCAAAAAAACTTTCCATCCTGGCCGTCATTGCGTTGCTCGCCGTCGTCGCCGGCCTCTGGCTCGGCGGCCGGCAGACCTCGCCGTCGTCGACTGAATCGGCCGCTCTGTATCCCGAGCTGAAGAAAGAGCTCGGCACGATCACGGACGTGCGCATCGTGAAAGCCGGCGGCAAACCGGCCCTCGAAGTGAAGAAAGGCGACAACGGCTGGATCGTCGTCGACCGGCACAACTATCCGGCCGACGAAGCCAAGCTGCGCAAGCTCATCACCAGCCTCACCGAGGCCAAGGTGCTCGAAGAGAAAACCTCCAATCCGGAGAGCTACAAGGCGCTCGGCGTCGAAGACATCAGCGACGCCGCGGCCGGCGGCGTGCAACTCGAGCTCGACGGCCCGAAGCAGCCGATCAAGCTGATCGTCGGCAAGCAGGCTCAAGGCGCGCAGTCACAGTATGTGCGTCGTGCGGGTGAGCCGAAGAGCTGGCTGGTGAACAAGAGCATCGATACTTCGTCGTCGGCCGATCAGTGGCTGCGCAAAGAGGTGATCGATGTTTCTGCGGATCGCGTGCAGTCGGCGGAAGTGACCCTCGACAAGAGCAAGCCCTACTCTGCTTCCAAGAAGACCCGCGCCGATGCGGACTTCGCGGTGGAAGGATTGCCGAAGGGTAAAGAGCTGAGTTCGCCGTCCGCTGCAGATAACTTCGCTACGGCGCTCGCTGGTTTGACGCTGAGCGATGTGAAGGCCGCGAGCGAAGTGACGGACCCGCCCAGTGCGCGTGCGACCATCAAGACCTTCGATGGCCTGGTGACGGAAGTCACCGGCTGGAAGAAGGATGACAAGCACTATGTGGCGCTGAAGACTTCTTACGATGCCGCGCTCGCCGACAAATTCAAAGTCGCGACCGCCGACACGGAGAAGAAAGACGCCGCTGCGCCTGACGCCAGCAAGAAGGACGCCGCGCCAAGCGGTAGCGAAGGCGCGCCGCCCGCAGCGGACAAGACTGCCGACGCTGCGGCAAAGCCCGCGGAGCGTAACGTCGAAGAAGAATCGACAAAGGCGAACGCGCAGCTCAACGGCTGGGTCTATGAAGTTCCGGCGTACAAGTACGACGCGATCTTCAAGCCGCTCGACGAGCTGATCAAGAAGTAACCCTCAAACGTCGGCGGCCTCGTTCGAGGCCGCCGAAGCTGTCACTTCTTCGGCAGCACCACGACGCGGGTCCGCGTCCAGCGATCGTGCCAGGCCAGCTTGTCGCGATCGATCCAGATCCACCAATAGCCGGCGAACGCCAGCACCAGCGACACCGTCGCGGCCGCAAGGCGCTTGATCACATCGAGCCAGGTCAGCGCAGCGCCATCCTCACGCTCCACACGCAGCCGCCAGGCCGCCATGCCGAGCGTCTGCCCTCCCCGGCGCGTCCAGAACAATCCGAAGAACAAAACAACGATCGCCAACAGCAGCGCCCGATACGCGTACTCCCACGCACCGTAACGCTCGACTGTGATCGCCTCGCCGCCGGTCAGCGGCAAGAACGCCGCCGTCACGACCATCATCAACGCGAGCACCAGCAACAGGTCATAAAACATCGCGCCCAGCCGGCGCAGCACGCCAGCGCTCGGCAGGCGCTGAGACGAAACAGACTCACTCATGATTTAACGAACGCGAGAAATAGCGATGGTAGTGATGATCGTCAGCAGCGCGGTCGGCAGCCAGGCGACCATGATGGGCGGCATGTTGAACACCTCGCCGCCGCTTTCCAACATTTTCGCCATCAGGAAGAACACCACACCGATCATGATGCCGACCACGGTGCGGGCACCGGTGCCCGTCGACCGCATCGGCCCGAACGCGAACGGCACCGCCAGCACGACAATGATCGCAACAGCCACCGTGCGCGCGATGCGCGCCCAGAAAGCAACCTCATACGTTCGCGCATCGAGGCCATTCGACTTCAGATGTTGAATGTAGCTATACAACCCCCGCCCCGGCAGCGAATCCGCATCGAGCACGGCCAGGCCGAGAAACTCCGGCGACAGCCTCGTTTGCAACTGCGTCTCCGCCGCCTTGCTCGTCGACACGCGTTCATCGCTGATGCTGGACTCGACGAAGTTCTCGAGCTGCCACAGATTGTTCTTGTCGATGCTGGCATTGTTCGCATGCCCGACGCTCCGCAGCCGGCGCTGCGCATCGAACTTGAACACATACACGCCGCCATAACGATTGTCCGCCGCCTGCTGGCGGACCGAGATCATCATGTCGCCGTCTTTGGCCCAGGCGCTCTTGTTGCCCGCCATGCTGTAGTCGTTGAACTTGGCGAAGGTCTTCATCTGCCGGGCGTATTGTTCCATCGGCGGCGAGATCACTTCGCCGAGCAGCGCCGTGAAGATCATCAGGATCACGCCGGCACCGGCCGTCCACAGAGCGATGCGCATCGTGGACACGCCCGCCGCCCGCACCACGATCAATTCCATCGTGCGCGCCAGATTGCCCAGCGCCAGCAGCGCGCCGATCAACGCCGCGATCGGCAACATATCGAACGCATACTTCGGCAGATTCAAGCCGACGAACATGAACGCGTTCTCGACCGTGAAGCTGCCGACGCCGATGTCGTCCTGCTGAGTGATGAACAGATACAAGCCGCTCAGCGCGAGCAGCACGAGCATCACCAATGCGGTGTTACTGAGCACCGCCTTGATCACATATCTGGAAAGAATGGACGTCATGCAGCCACCGCCCGGGCCCGGGTGAACGGCGCCTCACGCGACAGCAGCCACAACCCGAGCGCCAGCGCGACCCCGTGCACCCACCACAACCCTATCCATTCGGACACGCTGCCACCTTCGATCCAGGTCCGCCCGGCCGCCAGCAGCTGCCAATAAACGAAATACACCAGGATGGCGATGCCGATGCGACCGAACCGGCCTTGCCTGGGCCGCAATCTCGCCAGCGGCACGGCGATCAGCATCAGGATGAGCGCCATCACCGGCGTCGAAATGCGCCACTGCAACTCGGCACGATCGCGCGGATCGGAGGACTGTATCAATTCGGCGGTGGGCTTCATGCCCGCCTTGCCCGCGCGTCCGCCGATCTCACCGAGCCGGATCGGATAACCGCCCTCGGCGAAATGAGTGATCTGCCAATCGCCCCTGCCCGGCACGCCTTTGTAATGTTCACCGTCATACAGCACGAACATCTGATCGGCCTGCCCGGCGCCGCGCTGTTCGGCCCGAGTCGCGACCCAAACCTCGAGCGTGCCGTCGCTCTCCGGATCCTGCGTCCGGTCCACGAATACATTCACGTTGTGCAGGATGCCGTTGTCATCGACGCGCTCGGCGTAGAACACGACATTGCCGCCGCCGAAGGTACGGAATCTGCCGGGCTCGAGCAGGCCGAACTGCGCATTTTGCAGCGCCTCGGTACGGATTTGCTGGGCTCGCGCCGACGCGGCGGGAATGGCCCAGAATGACAGCCAGACCAGCAGCACGGTAATAAATACGCCCAGATAACTGATCGGGCGATACAAGCCGGCCGGTCCGACGCCGCAGGACTGGATCGCCGCCATCTCGCTCTCGTGATACATCCGGCCCAGCCCCAGCATGATGGCGAGGAAAAAGCCGATGGGCGCGATCAGGGTGAGATAACCGGCCGAGGTCAGGCCGATCAGCGAGAACACCACGTCGCGTGGAAAATCGTTGGCCGCCGCTTGCGACAGCACGCGCGCCAGCTGATTCGATAGCAGGATGACCAGCAATACGCCGGTGACCGCCAGCCAGGTTTCCGCAACCTCCTTTAGGAGGTATCGATCCAGGGTTCGCAATGCTCGTTCCGCTTTTTACCCGCAGCGTGAGGATGTTTCCGCGGCGGTCAGCCGCGCGGAATGGAGTAGACTAGCGTCTTTTTCGCGCCCTTTGCGAGGAAGGTTCATGGAATTTTTGGTCAGTACTGCCTCAGCCTCCCGTCAGCGCACCGATTGCGCCATCGTCGGCGTCTATGACAAGGGCGTTCTGTCGGCGGCAGCGGCAGATCTCGATGCCCGCATCGGCGGCCGCATCGCCAAGCTGGTGAAGCGTGGCGACCTGCGCGGCAAGACCGGCGATGCGGTTCTGCTCGCGGACTTAAGCGGCGCGCCGGTCGAACGCGTCATCGTGATCGGCCTGGGCAATCGCAGCGCCTTCAAGCGCAAGCAATATCGCAAGGCGCTCGCCAGCGCGCTCGCCATGGTCGCCAAGACCGGCGCAACCGATGCGATCAGCTACCTGGGCCTGGATGAAATCCCCGACGCCGATGCGTACACGCAGGCTCGTGTCGCGGTCGAAGTCGTCGCGGGCTCGCAGTACCGCATTCCCGATCACAAGACCAGCAACAAGCGGCCCAAGCCGTCGCTGACCAAGTTCGGCATCGCCGTCGCCAGTCGCGGCGACAAAGGCCAGGCCGAGCGTGGCCTCGCCCATGGCGAAGCCATCGTCAGCGGCATGGCCTTCATGCGCGATCTGGCGAATCAGCCGGCCAATGTTTGCACGCCGAGCTACCTCGCCCGCCAGGCCAAGGCCCTGGCCAACGATTACAAGAAGCTCAACGTGCGCGTGTTAAACGAAGCCGAATGCAAACGGCTGGGCATGGGTTCCTTCCTGTCGGTGACCGAAGGCTCCGAAGAGCCGGCCGCGTTCATCGTGTTCGAGTACCAGGGTGCCGAGCGCAGCCAGGCGCCAGTGGCGCTGGTGGGCAAAGCAGTCACCTTCGACACCGGCGGCATTTCGTTGAAGCCGCCGGCCGCGATGGATGAAATGAAGTTCGACATGAGCGGCGGCGCCAGCGTGTTCGGCACCATGAAGGCCGTGGCCGAGCTGGAATTGCCGATCAATGTCGTCGGTATCGTGCCGGCGTGCGAGAACATGCCGAGCGGTCGTGCCACCAAGCCGGGCGATATCGTGAAGAGCATGTCGGGCCAGACCATTGAAGTGCTGAACACCGACGCCGAAGGCCGTCTGATTCTGTGCGATGCCATCACCTATTCACGTCGCTTCAAGCCCGAAGTGGTCATCGATCTCGCGACGCTCACCGGCGCTTGCGTGATTGCACTCGGCAATCATCTGTCTGGCTTGTTCAGTAACGACGAGGAGCTGTCGGCCGAGTTGAAGGCTGCCGGCGATCGCGCCGATGACCGCGCCTGGCCGATGCCGATCGGCGAGGAATACGGCGAGCAGCTGAAGAGCAACTTCGCGGATATGGCCAACGTGGGCGGTCGCGAAGGCGGCGCCATCACGGCGGCGTGTTTCCTCGCGAAGTTCACCGACGGCCTGCGTTGGGCACATCTGGACATCGCCGGCACTGCCTACCAGGCCGGCGCCAACAAGGGCAGCACGGGCCGCCCGGTGCCGCTGCTGGTCGACTACCTCATCAACAAGAAGTAACGATCCGCCATGAGTCGAGTGGACTTCTACGTCCTCTCCGCGGACGCGCCCGACGCCCGCCTGCGCTATGCGTGCAGGCTGGCGGAGCGCGCCGTCGAGCAAGGGTGTCAGGTGTATATCCAGACGCCGGATGTGCAACGACTCGATGACATGCTGTGGACGTTCAGCGATGGCAGCTTCCTGCCCCACGAGATCTATCGTGGGCAGGAGGCGGCGCATGCCAGAGTCATGGTGATGGTCGGATCGGAGATCGGTCCGCAGTCCCATCGCGGGCTGCTCATCAATCTCACGGACGCGATGCCGTCAGATGTGAATGCTTACGACCGCATCGCTGAAATCGTCGACGTCGATCCGGAGCGCAAACGCACTGCTCGCGAAAGATACAAACATTATCGCGAGCAGGGCTGTGCGATGGAGTCGCACAACCTTTAAGGTGCTTTAGAAAGATACGCGGCGTGATCGATCGTCACATTCGCTGCGCCCCGTTCCATCGCCGCGCGCAGCGCCGGCGTCAGCGGCATCTTCTGTAGCGTGTGGTGGTCGACGTGCACGTACACCGTCTCCACGTTGACGATCACTTTCTCCTCTCCCGCCAAACGGAATTCCGTCGCTAACGTAAACGACGTAGTGCCGAGGTGCTTGGTCGAAACGGAAATCTCCAGCACCTGATCGTATCGGGCCGGCCCGCGCCACTCGGTCGTCTGTTTCACCAGCTGGAAATCCAGCTCGCCGGTCTGCATTTCCTTTTCATAGCCGAGCGCGCGAAAGTACTCCGCCGTCGCGAGGTCGGTGTAATCGGCGTAACGCGCATTGAAGACGACCTTCTGCGCATCGCATTCGCTATAACGGGTTCGCAGGAAATATTTGAACCGGCTCATGGTCGCTCCTCGACTCGATCGCCGCATGATACGCGGGAACTCAGCCAGGAAGCGGCAACAAAAGCGGCTTCATCAGCTCCGCCACCCACGACATGAACACCTGCACGCGTTGTGACAAGTTGCGACGCTGCGCATACAGCAGCGAAACAGGCATCGGCTCCGCTCGCAACGCCGGAGCGACCTCGACGAGCAGACCCCGCTCGATCAAATGTCGCACACCCGAAACAGGCGCTTGCACGATACCCAATCCCGCGAGACAGGCTTCTTGATAAGCCTCCGCGCTATTCACAGTAATCGCGCCCGGCATGTCGACCGTCCGATATGCCACGCCGTCGTGATATTCGAAGCCCATCGATTTCGCGCCGAGCGTGCCGACATAGTGAATCAATTGGTGATTCGCTAAATCTTCCACCGAACGCGGCATTCCATACCTGCGCACATAATCGGGACTGGCGCAGTTCGCGATGGCGAAGGCGCCGAGCGGGCGCACGATCAAGCTGGAATCTTCCAAGGTGCCGACGCGCATCACGCAATCGAAGCCTTCGCGCACCAGATCGACTTTGCGATCCGTACAGCTCAACTCGATTTCGATCCGCGGATGCTGACGCAGGAACTCGGGCAGGCGAGGAATGACGGTGGTTCGCGCCACGCCGGTAGGCATATCGACCCGCAATCGTCCGCGCAATGCTTGCGGCCCCTGCTGGAACATCGACCGCAGCTCGTCCATATCGGCTAGCAGATCCTTGCAGCGCTCGTAACAGGCGCGACCGTCGAGGGTCATCTGAACTTTCCGGGTCGTGCGATGAAGAAGCTGAGTGCCGAATTCGCTCTCCAGCTGCTGGACGGCCGTGGACATGCTGGCCTTCGGCATCCCCAGGCTTTCCGCGGCCCGCGTGTAACTGGCGAGCTCCGCGACGCGGACGAAGATTTGCAGGGCTTCGAGCTGGTTCATGAGTACGTTGTCCGGAGTAAGAGGCCCTCAATCGCCGTACGGCTCGGACCGGAGCTGCGAGTGACTGCAGCCGATGTCCGCCTGAGCCGTACGGCGATTGAGGGCCCCCGGGGGATTGTTCCGATTATATGAACATTACGCTCAAATTTTCCTGGTTTATCCATTCTTTGGCGATCAATAAGCTCTCTTCCACCGACAACCCCACGAGGAGCTAGCCATGAACACGAATACCTCCCCCATCGCCCTGGTTACCGGCGGCAGCCGCGGCCTGGGCAGGAGCATGGCGCTGCATCTGGCCGAACGCGGCATCGATGTAGTGCTGACTTATCGGAGCAACAAGAAGGAAGCCGACGCCGTCGTCGCTGAAATCGAAAAGGCGGGCCGCAAGGCGGCGGCGCTGCAGCTCGATGTGTCGGTCGCCTCGTCGTTCGGCTCGTTCGTCGAGCAGGTGCGCGGCGTGCTGAAGAACCAGTGGCAGCGCGAGAGCTTTAATTTCCTCGTGAACAATGCCGGCATCGGTACCCACGCGACCTTTGCCCAGACCACCGAGGCTCAGTTCGACGAGCTGGTGAATATTCATCTGAAAGGCCCGTTTTTCCTGACCCAGAAGCTGCTGCCGCTGCTGGCCGACGGCGGCCGGATCGTGAACATTTCTTCGGGTCTCGCCCGCTTCGCACTGCCGGGATACGCGGCCTATGGCGCCATGAAGGGGGCCATCGAGGTGCTGACCCGGTATCAGGCCAAAGAACTGGGGGCTCGCGGGATCGCGGTGAATGTGGTCGCCCCCGGCGCGATCGAGACCGATTTCAACGGCGGCGCGGTCCGAGACAACAAGCAGCTCAACGACATGGTCGCGTCCCAGACCGCGCTGGGCCGGGTCGGCTTGCCCGATGACATCGGCGGCGTGGTGGCCTCGCTGCTGTCGCCCGAAAACCGCTGGATCAATGGCCAGCGCATCGAGGCGTCGGGCGGCATGTTCCTGTAAGCCGCCGGCCAGCAAGGCCCTTGGCCAATCAGCCAGTAGCAACAAGCACGCGGCCGGCGCCAGCCGGCCCGCGTACCGACAGCGGCGGCGCCAGCCCGCCCGCGGCGTTGAGGAAGGCTGCGACAGCCCGCATTTCAGACATGGGCGGCTATACTTGCCCGCTATTTCTCCGCTTCCCGGCCTGTCGAGACATGCAGAAGACTTACGACCCCAAGGACATCGAGCAACGCACTTACCAGCGATGGGAGTCGCACGGCTGGTTCAAGCCGTCGGGCCAGGGCGCGCCCTACAGCATCGTCATCCCGCCGCCGAACGTCACCGGCACGCTGCACATGGGTCACGCCTTTCAGCACACCCTGATGGACGTGCTCACCCGCCAGCACCGCATGCAGGGCGAGAACACGCTCTGGCAACCGGGCACGGATCACGCCGGCATCGCCACGCAGATGGTCGTCGAGCGGCAACTCAATGCGCAGGGCGTGCATCGTCGGGACATCGGTCGCGAAGAATTCACCAAGCGCGTGTGGGAATGGAAAGCGCAGTCCGGCGACACGATCTCTCGTCAGGAACGTCGCATCGGTAATTCGGTGGACTGGTCGCGCGACCGGTTCACGATGGACGACGGCTTGTCCGAAGCCGTCACCGAAGTGTTCGTGCGCCTGTATGAAGAAGGTCTGATCTATCGCGGCAAGCGCCTGGTGAACTGGGACCCGGTGCTGCACACCGCGCTGTCCGATCTCGAAGTGCTCTCCACCGACGAGCAGGGTTCGCTGTGGCATTTCCGCTATCCCATCGAAGGCAGCGGCGACACCATCTACCCCGTCGAAAACAACGATCAATATATCGTCGTGGCCACCACCCGTCCTGAGACCATGCTCGGCGATACCGCCGTGGCCGTGCATCCAGAAGACGAGCGTTACAAACATCTCATCGGTCAGAAGATCCGCCTGCCGCTGACCGGCCGGTTGATTCCCATCATCGGCGACGACTACGTCGATCCGGCGTTCGGCTCCGGCTGCGTGAAGATCACCCCGGCCCACGACTTCAACGACTATCAGATCGGCCAGCGTCATTCGCTGCCGCTGATCAACGTGTTCGATGCGAACGCGGCGCTCAACGATGAAGTGCCCGAGAAATATCGCGGCCTGGATCGTTTCGACGCGCGCAAACAGATCGTGGCCGATCTCGAAGCGTTAGGCCTGGTCGAGAAGATCGAGCCGCACGGTTTGAAAGTGCCGCGCGGCGATCGTAGCAACGCGGTGCTCGAGCCGTGGCTCACCGATCAATGGTACGTGCGCATCGCGCCGCTCGCCGAGCCAGCAATCGAGTGCGTGAAGGACGGTCGCATTCGTTTCGTGCCGGAGAACTGGTCCAAGACTTATTTCCAATGGATGGAGAACATCCAGGACTGGTGCATCAGCCGTCAGCTGTGGTGGGGTCATCAGATCCCGGCCTGGTATGACGACGAAGGCAACCATTACGTGGCCCGCACGCATGAGCTTGCGTATCAGCAGGCTCGTCTCAAGCTCGGCCGCGATGTGACATTGAAGCGCGACGAAGATGTGCTCGACACCTGGTTCTCGTCCGCGCTGTGGCCCTTCTCGACGCTGGGCTGGCCCGAACAGACCAAGGAACTGAAGTCGTTCTACCCCACCAGCGTGCTGGTGACCGGCTTCGACATCATTTTCTTCTGGGTGGCCCGCATGATCATGATGGGCCTGAAGTTCGCCGGCGACGTGCCGTTCCGGGAGGTGTACATCACCGGCCTGATCCGCGACGAGAACGGCGACAAGATGTCCAAGTCCAAGGGCAACATCATCGACCCGCTCGACCTGATCGACGGCATCGATCTGGAATCGCTGGTCGCCAAGCGCACCTTCGGACTGATGCAGCCGAAGGACAAAGACAAGATCGAAAAGAACACGCGCAAGCAGTTCCCGAGCGGCATTCCTTCGTATGGCGCCGACGCGCTGCGCTTCACGTTCTGCGCCCTCGCCACCATGGGCCGAGACATTCGTTTCGACCTGGGCCGCATCGAGGGCTACCGCAACTTTTGTAACAAGCTGTGGAATGCCGCGCGCTACGTGATGATGAATCTGGAGAGCGCGCCGCCGGCCAGCGCGACCGGTCCGGTGGAATATTCGCCCGCTGATTTGTGGATCCGCTCGCGTCTCGGCGCGACGATCGAGGAAGTCCGCGCTCGCCTCGCGGAGTATCGTTTCGATCTCGCGTCGCAAGCGCTGTATGAGTTCGCCTGGTACGAGTACTGCGACTGGTATCTGGAACTGTCGAAGCCGACGTTGCAGTCCGATCAGTCCAGCGATGCCCAGAAGCGGGGCACGCGCGAAACGCTGGCCGTCGTGCTCGAAGCGTATTTGCGTTTGTTACATCCGCTGATGCCCTTCATCACTGAAGAGATCTGGCAGTCGGTGGCGCCGATGGCCGGCCGCAAGGGCGACACCATCATGTTGCAGTCGTATCCGACCGCGGCCGAATTCCCGCGTGATGTGTCCGCCGAAGCTCAGATCACTGCCATCAAGGCAGTGATTCTGGGTGCACGTCAGATCCGCGGTCAGCTGGATATTCCGCAGGCTCGTGAGATCGCGGTCGCTTATCAATCGCCGGAAGCCAGCGACGAAACCTCGTTGACGGCCAGCCTCAACGTGGTCCGTGGCGTGGGCAAGATCAGCGATCTGAAAATTCTTCCCAGCGACGCCGCCCTGCCGCCGTCGGCGACGGCCATCATCGACCGCCGCACCATTTCCTCCCCGCTGGCCGGCCTGATCACCGACCCGCAGGCGGAGCTGGCCCGCTTGAGCAAGCGCAAAGCCAAGGTCGAGCAGGATCTGAAGAAGGAAGAGGCCAAGTTCGCCAACCCGAACTTCGTCGCCAACGCCAAGCCGGAAGTGGTCGCCCTGGGCCATGAGCGGATCGCCGAATTCAAACGGCAGATCGCTCAGCTCGAGGAACAAGAGAAGCGGGTCGGCGAGATGTAACAGCGGTTGCTCGCCAGAGGACTGTCGGCTTCTGGCGAATCTGTCATGCGCGTTGGCGCGAATGCGAACTACCTACTTGCATTTCGCGCCATACTGCCGACACTGGCCCGCGAGCGAAGCCGGAGAGCGCATGAATTCCGCCATCCCCACACTAATAACGCAGGCCGACCCCGTCGAGCTGATCGCCGCGACCACGGCCCAACTCAATCGGGTGATTCTGGGCAAAGAGCATCAGCTGCGACTGTGCATCTCCTGCCTGCTCGCGCGCGGTCATCTGCTCATCGAGGACATTCCCGGCGTCGGCAAGACCACCCTGGCGCACGCGCTGGCCGAATCGCTCGGCCTGTCCTATCAACGCATCCAGTTCACCAGCGACCTGCTGCCGGCCGACATCATCGGCGTCTCGGTATTCGATCGTGAGACCAGCTCGTTCCAGTTCCACAAAGGCCCGGTGTTCTCACAACTGGTGCTCGCCGACGAAGTGAATCGCGCCACCCCGAAGGCGCAGAGCGCGCTGCTCGAAGCGATGGAGGAACATCAGGTCACCGCAGACGGCGCCACCTATCCGTTGGCCGCGCCGTTCTTCGTGATCGCAACTCAGAATCCGGTGTATCAAATCGGCACGTATCCGTTGCCCGAGTCACAGCTCGACCGGTTCCTGATGCGCATCGAGCTCGGCTATCCCGATCCGTCACTGGAACGCCAACTGCTGCTGGGCCAGGACCGACGCGATCTGCTTGCAACCCTGGCGCCCACGTTGTCACCTCAGCAATTGTTGTTGATGCAAACAATGGTGCCGAAGGTGCACGTGTCCGAAGCCTTGCTCGACTACGTGCAGGCCATCGTTCGTTACACGCGCGAATCTCCCTTGTTCGAAGCGGGCATCTCTCCTCGTGCGTCGATCGGATTGCTCCGCGCCGCACAGGCATGGGCGCTGATCCATGGACATCCCGGTGTGATGCCCGAAGACGTGCAGGCTGTGCTGGCCGGCGTCGTCGGCCATCGACTCAAGCCTCGCGACGACACCGCGCCCAAGACGCCCACTGAAATCGGTCAGTTCGTTCTGAAAGAAGTCGCGGTGCCTTGAACCTCGCCATCAATCTCGACTTCGGTATCGCCCGGCGGCTGCGACAGTTCTCGCGCCGCTGGGCTCGCAAACGTCACGGCGTCGATCCCGAGCCGCTGACGCTGGTCAGTCGTCGCATCTACATCGTCCCGACCGGCATGGGCATCGCGTTCGCGCTGATGCTGACCGCCATGTTCATCGGCGCGATGAACTATGCAAACAATCTGGCGCTGGGGCTGACGTTCCTGCTGGGCTCGCTGGCGCTCACCGCCATGCACTACTGTCATCGCAATCTGGCCGGCCTCGTGATTCGGTCCGCGAGCACTGAGCCTGTGTTCGCCGGCGACGACGCGAAGTTTCATATCGCGTTGGAGAACACGGCGCCGCTCGATCGTCATGAGATGATCGTCGCGAACGATGAAGGCACCTCGCCGCCACAGCTCGTTCCCGCAAACGGACGCGCCGTGTTCTATCTGCAGCTACCGGCGCCTCGCCGCGGCATGCTGACACTGGATCACTTCGAGATCGTCACGCGACATCCTTTCAGCTTGTTTCGCGCGTGGGCTCACGTTCATATGAATATGACGTGCGTGGTCTATCCCAAGCCAGCACCGCGTGGCTTGTCACCACCGCCCGTCGAAACAGACACCGGCGGCGCGCAGGACTCGGTTCGAGGCGACGAAGAGTTCGCCGGCTTCCGACCGTTCCATCCTGGCGACTCGCCGCGCCGGATTGCATGGAAAGCCTATGCGCGTGAGCAAGGACTGCAGGTGAAGGTGTACGCCGGCACTGCCGTCACATCGCATGTCTTCGATTGGGACGGGCTCACCGGACTCGGCACCGAAGCGCGATTGTCACAACTGTGCCGCTGGGTCGAGGACGCCTTCGCCGAAGGCCGCGCGTTCGCCTTGAAGCTGCCGGGCCTGGATATTCCAGCAAACATCGGCCCCGGACATCGGCAACGATGTTTGACCGCACTGGCGATGTTCGAGCCATGAGTGCCGTGCTCGACAATCATCTGCAGCAGCTCACGCCGCTCGGCCAGCGATTGGTGTGGGTGATCGCGGGCCTTGCGCTTTCGGCGGCTCCGCACTTCGGTCACGTCGCAATCTGGACGATGCTGCTCGCGGCGGCCGCCACGGCATTGCGCATGACGATCGAGATCAAGCGCTGGCCGTTGCCGCCGAAAGCGGTGAACACCGGCTTCGCATTCGCCGCGCTGGTCGGCGTGCTGCTCAGTTATCGCACGCTCAATGGCATCGACGCT
Source organism: Steroidobacter flavus (assembly GCF_042651805.1). Taxonomy (NCBI): domain Bacteria; kingdom Pseudomonadati; phylum Pseudomonadota; class Gammaproteobacteria; order Steroidobacterales; family Steroidobacteraceae; genus Steroidobacter; species Steroidobacter flavus. The sequence goes on from NZ_JBHSDU010000015.1 coordinate 2,470,415, forward strand.
GGCACTTCGCTACTTCTCGTGATGGCAGGCATGAAGCTGCTCGAGACCCGCACGCCTCGCGATCTCACCGTAGTGGTGTTCCTCTCCTACTTTGCGCTGTTCGCTGCCTTCCTCTACAACCAGGAAATGATGCTCCTGCCGTACATGCTGTTCACGGCAGGGCTGCTCACGATGACGCTGATGCGCATCCATCAGACCGAACCGATGCCGATCCGCGAGGCTGCCGGCACGACAGCTAAAATGTTTCTGCAGGCCCTACCCCTCGCCGCTCTGTTGTTTGTGTTTTTCCCTCGCCTGCCCGGACAGTTCTGGGCCGTGCCCGCGCGTGAAAAGGCCCTCACCGGCCTGAGCGAGGAGATGACGCCGGGCGACGTGTCCGAGTTGAGCCTGTCCAGCGCCATCGCGTTTCGCGTGAGGTTCGAAGGCGAACCGCCGCCACCGCGCGAACGGTACTGGCGCGGCCCGGTGATGCATCTGTTCGACGGGCGTAGATGGCGACACGCCGGCGCAGCCTATTCACCGCAGGAAGTGGCAGCGTCGGGATCGAGCTATCGGTATCGCATTTCCCTGGAGCCACAGAGGTACAACTGGATCTTCGCGCTCGACATGGCCACTCGCTGGGACCGCGCGCGTGCCTATCGTGCCGAGGACTTCCAGCTCTATGCACGGCAGGAGCAGATCGCAGTCCTCACTTCGTACGATCTGGAATCGTCGCCGACCTACGTCACGACCAGCGAGCTGCGCCCCGATCTGCGGCGTCTGGATACATACATCCCCCGCAATCGAAACCCGCGCACCCTCGAGCTGGCCAGGCAGATGCGCGAGAGCGCGGGCAGCGACGAAGCGTTCATTCAGTCCGTGCTCACCAAATTCGGCAGCGAAGAGTTCTATTACACGCTGCAGCCACCGGCACTGAACGTGAACGCCGTCGATGACTTCCTGTTCAACACCAAGCGCGGCTTCTGCGAACACTTCGCTTCGGCCTTCACGGTGATGGCACGCAGCGTCGGCATTCCGGCGCGCGTCGTGACGGGATATCAGGGCGGCGAATTCAATTCGATGGGCGGCTATTTCATCGTCCGCCAGTCCGATGCGCATGCGTGGTCCGAGGTTTGGCTGGAAGGCCGTGGCTGGCAACGCATCGATCCGACCGCCGCGATCGCGCCGGAGCGCATCGAGCGCGGACTGGATGCAGCGATCTCGGCGGAAGAAGATGTTCCGGGCAGAGTGCTGCGTCAGAGCGCGTTGTTCTCGAAGATCCGCATGGCATGGGACGCGGCCAACACCTTCTGGAACAACCAGGTCGTGGAGTTCGGCGAAGATCAGCAGCGCTGGCTGCTGGAGAAATTCAACATCAAAGATCCGCGCTGGGAATATCTGGGCGTGGGCTTGATCCTGGGCTTGCTGGGCTTCTTCCTGATCCTGTCCGCTTATCTGGCGTGGAAGTTCAAGCCGCGATCGCGCGATCCCGTGGCGCATGTTTACGAACAACTGTGCCGTAAGCTCGCGAAGCTCGGCGTGCCTCGACAGCCGCACGAAGGACCGAATGACTATGTGACGCGCGCCGCTCAGGCGCGGCCGGAATTGGCCACGCAACTGGCGGAGGTGCGAGCGGTCTATGTGGGATTACGGTACGGCCCGACGCCGTTGCCGACGCAGCTCAGCCGGCTGAAGTTTCTGGTAAACCAGCTGGAGGCGTGACGCCGCGCGATGCTCGTGCCGCGAAGATCAGCACGAGCGCGCCACCTGCGAACAAGATCGCCACCGACAGAATCGCCATCCGCGAATTGCCAGTGAGCAACGCCGTGAAGGCCATCAGCAACGGTCCCAGCACCGCCGCGAACTTGCCCATCATGTTGTAGAAGCCGTAGAACTCGCCGGCCCGATCCGAAGGAATCAACCGTCCGTAGTACGAACGACTCATCGCCTGCGTCGCGCCCTGCACGCAACCGATGGCGGCGGCCATGATGTAGAACTCCGACACCGTGGTCATGAACACCGCATAGAAAGTCACAGCGGCATAAACACCGATGCCGACGAAAATACCGACCAGCGGACTGATGCGATCGCCCAGCGCGCCGAACACCAGCGTGGCCGGGAAGCCGATGAACTGGATCATCAGAATGCCCGAGATCAGGCTGTCCGCCGGAAAGCCCAGCGCGAGACCGTAGTCCACCGCCATCTTCATGATGGTGTTCACGCCGTCGATATACATCCAGTACGCAAGCAGAAACAAAATCACCGGGCGGTATTTGCGCACTTCCCGGAAGGTCTTCGCCAGCTCCGCAAATCCTTCACGCATGGCGCTGCCAGCGGCGACCGGAGCACGCTCATTCACATCGGGCGAGCTGCGGAAGATGGGAATCGCGAACAGCGTCCACCATACCGCGACCGACAGAAACGAAGCACGAATCGCTGCTTCAGGATTGGCCAGACCGAACATGGCCGGCTTGGCAAACATCAGCACGTTGACGGTGAGCAGCAGCGCGCCACCCAGATAGCCCATTGCGTAACCGAAGCCCGAGACCGAATCGAGCCGCTTGGCCGGCGCGACCTTCACCAGCATGGAATCGTAGAAGATCAACCCGCCCCAGAAGCCGAGCGAGGCAATTGCAAACAACGCCGCAGCGGCTTGCCAGTCGCCGCTGCCGACGAACGCCAGCATCGCCGTTGGAATCACACCGATCGCGGTGAACGCCGCCAGGAAGCGCAGATGTTTGCCGCCGCGATCAGCAAGCGCGCCCAGCCACGGCGCCATGATGGCCAGCACGAAGCTCGACACACCGTTCGCGATGCCCAGCCAGAACGTGCTGGTGGTGGCGTCCTGACCCGGCGTCAGGAACTGTTTGAAGAACAGCGGGAAGAACACGACCATCACCGTGGTCGCGAACGACGAATTCGCCCAGTCGTATAACGCCCAGGCGAACACTTTCTTGGTGATGAGAGGTGACTTCATGTCTGGCTGTTCGTTAAGCAGCGGCGGCCAGATGCTCGCGGGTCTCGCGGAAGTCGAGATCCGGCCAGCGTTCCAGCGTCAGCTGCAGGTTGACCCGCGTCGGGGCGAGATACACCAGCGCGCCGGAATGATCCAGCGCCAGGTTCTCATACGCCTTCGTGCGGAACTCCTCGAGCTTCTTCGCATCCTTGCTGTACACCCAACGCGCGGTGTACACGTTGACGTTGTCGAACGACGACTGCACCGAATATTCGTCCTGCAGACGGAACGTGACCACGTCGAACTGCAGCTGACCGACCGCGCCCAGAATCAGATCGTTGTTACGCAGCGGACGGAACACTTGCGTCGCGCCCTCTTCGCACAACTGATCCAAGCCCTTCTGCAGCGCCTTCATCCGCAGCGGATCGCGCAACACCACGCGACGGAACATTTCCGGCGCGAAGTTGGGAATGCCCGTGAACATCAACGACTCGCCTTCGGTGAAGGTGTCGCCGATGTTGATCGTGCCGTGGTTGTGCAGACCGAGAATGTCGCCCGCGAAAGCTTCGTCGGTGTGCTGACGATCGGCCGCGAGGAACGTGAGCGCGTCGTTGATGCGCATTTCCTTCTTGAGCCGCACATGGAACAGGCGCATGCCCTTGGTGAATTTGCCGGAGCAGATCCGCATGAAGGCAATACGATCGCGATGACCCGGATCCATGTTCGCCTGGATCTTGAACACGAAGCCGGTCAGCTTTTCTTCCAGCGGCTTGACGACTCGTCCGGTCGTCTCACGTTCTTTCGGACCCGGCGCATTCCTGACGAACGACGCCAGCAGCTCCGTCACGCCAAAGTTGCTGATGGCAGAACCGAAGAACACGGGCGTCTGCTTCGCGGCCAGATATTGCTTCAGATCGAATTCCGGTGCGGCGCCCCGCACCAGCTCCACTTCATCGCGAAACGCTTGCGCCCGCGCGCCGAGGAATTCGGTCGCGGCGTCGCTGTCGAGCTTATCGATGGTCGCGGTCGTACCGGCGCGGCCCTTCTCGCCGGCCTGATAGATATAAATCCGATCTTCGATCAGGTGATAAATGCCCTGCAGCTCGCGGCCCATGCCGATCGGCCAGGTGATGGGCGCACAGGAGATCTTCAGCACCTTCTCGATTTCATCCAGCAGCTCCATGGGCTCGCGGCCTTCGCGATCGAGCTTGTTGATGAAAGTCATGATGGGCGTGTCGCGCAGGCGCGTGACTTCCATCAGCTTGATGGTGCGCTCTTCGACGCCCTTGGCGCAGTCGATGACCATCAGCGCCGAGTCCACCGCGGTCAGCGTGCGATACGTATCTTCGGAGAAGTCCTCGTGGCCCGGCGTATCGAGCAGATTCACCATGTGGCCGTCGTAGGGAAATTGCATGACGGAGGAGGTGACCGAGATACCGCGCTGCTGTTCCAGCGCCATCCAGTCGGAGGTCGCATGCCGGGCCGCCTTGCGGCCTTTCACCGTGCCGGCGAGCTGAATGGCACCGCCGAACAACAGCAGTTTTTCGGTGAGCGTGGTCTTGCCGGCGTCCGGGTGGCTGATAATGGCAAAAGTTCGTCTTTTGCTTATCTCCCGGGCACTTAGAGTATTCAGTACATCTTCTGACATGGTGATTCCGCGCTCCGCGCGGAACCACCCGAAGTGGAATCAGACGCGGCGGAGCAAGCGTTGGCTGGCAAAGTCGCGAATGATAGCCCACAAGTCCACGGGCGCACGCCCTTCGTGGATCAGGACGTTGAAGACGTAGGCGGCGGTGATGCTGACCACGATCATTTCGCCGCCGTCCTCGAGGATCAGCAGGAACTGGGCGAGCAGCGGCGCCTTGAAGTAACTGATGACATGGATGACATCCACGCCTACTCCGAGTCCGGCGAGCAGAAGAATCAAGATCGAAATGTCGCGCGTGACGATCCGAGCGTCCGGCCCGCCCCGCCAGTAGCCGATCCCGATCAGCAGCAGGGTCACGCCGCCGATGGCCGCCGCGAACAGCAATTCGCCGATGTCGTCGGGACGCAGCCCGAAAGCCACCGGCAACGTGTACTGCGCCGCCAGCCATTTGCCGAAGTGCTCGTGAATCTGGAACGCGTCGTCCATCAGCAGGAAAGTGAACACCACGCCGACGCCGATATAGGTGATCTCGCGAGTGCGCCGGAACAGGCCGACCATGCACAGCGCCACCCAGAATTGTTTGACGTATTGATAGGCCTCGGGAATGCCGTTGTCAGCCTCCAGCGAGAAGGGCCGGCCCCGCAGCAGCGAGGTCTCGACATAGATCACGTGCAGCACGATGAACGCGAGGTCCGCCGCGACCAGCATGATCAGCAGGATGCGGGCCGTGGCGAGCAGCGCCGGTTGTTTTTCTGGGGTCGCGATTGCGTGCATCGAGCCGACGATACACAGCCCCCACCCCCAAAGGCAGGGCTTGGGTCACAGCGAACGGGGAACTACTTAACGTTTCAGGGGTTGGCGAGCACGCGCTTGTAGACCAGCGCGTCTTCGCGGCCGCCGGCGGCCTGGTAATAGGCCTTGCGGATGCCCACTTTGACGAACCCCAGCGACTCGTAGAGCTTGATGGCGACCGGGTTGGACGGCCGCACTTCCAGGAACACGTCCTGCATCTCGGCTTCCTTGGCCCGGCTCAGCAGGAAATCCATCAAGCGCCGGCCGACGCCGACGCCGCGCAGGTCGTTGCGAATACAAATGTTCAGAATGTGAGCTTCGCCGGCGCCATACGACATGATGCCGTAGCCCGCGACCTGGCCCTCGAACTCGACCACGCGACACAGATAGCCGACGCGCACGCAGTCGCGAAAGACCCCTTCGCTCCAGGGAAACAGGTAGGCGGCCCGTTCGACCGTGACCACCGCGGGAACATCGACGAGCGTCATCGGCCGGAAGCGCACCGCTTGATAAAGCGCGCTACGGTCGAGCTCGGCGCTCACGTCGTTGCCCCACTTTGCAACGTCTCGAAGGTACGCATGGCCAATAACAGATCGGCCCATGATTTGCGCTTCTCCACCGGGCTGCGTAACAGATAGGCCGGATGGTAGGTCACCACCATCGGGCGATTGGTTGCGATTCTATGCACCGTGCCGCGCAGCTTGCCAATCGGTGTGTCGACCTCGAGCAGGGTCTGCGCGGCGATGCGCCCCACGCACAGGATCAGCGCCGGGTTCACCAGCTCGATCTGCCGATACAGATAAGGAATGCAGGCACGCACTTCTTCGGGCTTGGGATCGCGATTATTGGGGGGACGCGATTTTAAAATGTTCGCGATGAACACCTGTTCCCTCGCCAGCCCGATCGCCTTCAACATCGAGTTGAGCAACTGACCGGCGCGCCCCACGAACGGCTCGCCCTGCCGGTCCTCGTCCGCGCCGGGCGCTTCACCGACGATCATCCAGCGGGCAGTGCGGTCACCCACGCCGAAGACACCATTGGTGCGCGTGGCGTGCAATGGGCACTTCGTGCAGGAACGGACCGCGGTTGCAAGCTCTTCCCAGCCCAGCTTCGAGACTCCGCTGTCCTCGTCGGGCAGCTGGATTTTCGGCGCGATGGCCGGCGGCGGCGACTGAACCGTCCGGGCCTGCACGGTCGCGACCGGAGCGACAGGCGCGGCCACCGTTTCGACCGGCGCAACCTTCGGGCGTGCGCTACCGTCTCGACGTTCCCAGACGTCGATGTCGAGTGCCTTCAGATAGGCCAGGCGGCGGGAATCCATTGCGAAACGGTGCGCTGTAGATGGTTTGGGGGAAGCTTACCGGCACCCGCCCCACTAGACCATCGGCAATCGCTAGGTGCCCTCAGCGACCCGCTTCTTGCGCGTCAGCTTGCGCCACACCCAGTACAGCGGCGCGGAGGCGGCATACAGCCCGAACAGGGTGAACAACGAGACCGGCGCCAGCGAGATGACGACGTAAATCAACGGGATCAGCGCCGCGTACACCCAAGGGATGCGGCCGCGCATGTTCAGCTCTTTGCCGCTCCAGTACGAGAACTTGCTGACCATCAACGCGCCGATACAGATCGTGATGGCGAACGCCAGTGCCAAAGCCACCACGCCCGTGACGGGGAATTCGCTGACCAGCCAGATGAAGCTTGCGACCGTGGCCGCGGCGGACGGGCTCGGCAGACCTTCGAAGTAGCGCTTGTCGGCGGCGGCGCGAGTATTGAAGCGGGCCAGGCGTAACGCCGCGGCGACCGCGTAGAAGAAGCAAGCAAGCCAGCCGAACCGGCCCCAGAACTTGCCGTAGTCGTAGATTCGCTCGATGCCCCATTGATAGACGACGATGGCCGGTGCCAGGCCGAAGGCCACCATGTCGCAGATACTGTCGTACTCTTTGCCGAAGTCGCTCTGCGTGTTGGTCCAGCGGGCCACGCGACCGTCCAGGCCGTCGGCCACCATGGCCACGAAAATGGCGATGCCGGCATTGGAGAAATTGCCGTCGATGGCGGCAACGATGGCGTAGAAGCCGCCGAACAGCGTGCCGGTGGTGAACAGGTTCGGCAGCCAATACACGCCGCGGCCCGGCCGCCGGGTCTGTTCCGGCTGCTCAACGTCGCTGCTGTGATATTCGGCGCTCATGGGTTCCCAAGATGAATGTGTCGCCGCACGCCAGGTTCCGCTTTCCTTACCAAACAATAGGATGGCGGATGTGACGGGCTCGATCTATCGCTGTTTGCGCGCATGATATTGTGGGGCCCGCAACGCGCACAACATACACGGTCAAAGAGTGACTGCCCTCCGCAGCCTGCTTCTTACACTGCTGACCCTGCTTGCCCTGCCCGCCTGGGCCGACCGGCAGCAGGATCCTGCGCTCGGCAGATTCCTGCAAAAGACCCTGCCCACCAGCCCCTGCTTCGAGGACGAGTTCGAGAAGAAGGTCTGGCTCGCGGCCATGGAGCCGAAGCTGCTCAAGGTGGTCAAGGACGAGAAGGAACGCGCCGAGATCCTGCATCACGTGTTCTGCGAGGCCCGGCGCCTGCAATTGCCGCCCGGGCTCGTCATGTCCGTGATCGATGTGGAAAGCCGTTTCGATCGCTGGGCGGTGTCCTCGGCCGGCGCGGTCGGCCTGATGCAGGTGATGCCGTTCTGGCCCAATCAACTGGGCATGACCAATGCGGAGCTGGTCCGCACGCCCCAGAACGTGCGTATGGGCTGCACCATCCTGAAGTTCTATCTGGAACGGGAAAAGGGCGACTACACCAAGGCGCTGGCTCGATATAACGGTAGCGTCGGGCGTCGCAACTACGCCGACCTGGTGCTGGTCCGGCTGGCGAATCGCTGGCAGTACCGCTAAAGCCTTCAGCGTTGGCCGAAGCCGACCGGCAGCTCGCCCAGGGCCTCGAGCGCCAGTTCCTGAACTTCCACCAACTTCACTTCCGCCGCGGGCGGCCCGCGCCATAGCCAGTCCAGCAATCCTTGAACCGCTGGCGGCTCGCCGACTGCCAGCACTTCCACCCGCCCGTCGGGCAGGTTGCGCGCATAGCCGGTACAGCCCAGCGCGGTGGCTTTCTGACGGGTCGAAGCACGATAGAACACGCCCTGAACCCGACCGGACACAAAGCAGCGACGTGCGATGAGAGTGGCCATCGCGGGATGATAAACCTGAAATCCTGGATCAGCTGGCGCCGTTGCGGTCGTCGACAGTGCGAGTGGAGCTGAGCGCTTCGGCGGCCTTGCCTCGGGCGGCAATGGCATCGCGGCGGGCTTGTTTGTATGCGCGTTTCTGCAGGTTGTCTTCGGCGCGATTCAATAACGACTCGGCCTCGATCAGGGACGCCGGTGTGGCGGGGCCGGTGGCGTCGCGTGCGGCCTTGATGGCCTGACGGGCATTGCTCATTTCCTGCACCGGAGCACCCGCGCACGCGGCCAAGCCCATGCAGAGCACGAGTAACGTCAAACTACGGCGGGATGACTGACTTACCATGGCGAATTTTTCAATTGACCGTAGCAATCGCGCCCTACACCGTCAAGAAGCGTCTGAATACAATGCACGCGCCTCGGCTGTGAGCCTCGCGTTGCATTCCACCCACATGACGCGTGGCGCCCTGGCTTTTCGGAGTATCCGCGCGCATGGCTGAAATTCTGGTTTTGTTTTATTCACGCAAAGGCATGACCGCCGAGCTGGCCCGGCAAGTGTGCCGGGGCATCGAGTCTGTGCCCGGCGCGAAGGCTAAATTGCGCACGGTTCCGCAAGTCAGCGCGGTGATCGAGCAACTGGAGCCGGCGGTGCCGAGCGAAGGTCCTCCGTTCGCCACGCACGACGACCTGCGCGAATGTGACGGTTTGGTGTTGGGCAGCCCGACCCGCTTCGGCAACATGGCCGCACCGCTGAAATACTTTCTCGACGGTACGAGCGCGTTGTGGGCCAGCGGCGGCCTCGCCAACAAGCCCGCCGCGGTATTCACTTCCACACAGACCATGCATGGCGGTCAGGAGACAACGCTCGTCAGCATGATGCTGCCGTTGATCCATCACGGCATGTATATCGTCGGTCTGCCTTACACGGAACCGGCACTGACTCACACTCGCTCCGGCGGCTCGCCATACGGTGCCAGTCATGTCGCCGGGCTCAGCGCCGGCAAACTCAGCGACGACGAACGTTTGCTGGCGTCACTGCTCGGCAAGCGCGTCGCCGAGCTCGCGGTCCGTCTGTCCCCTGAGCGTTGAGCACATCGTCTTGAGCAACGAAGCCATGCTCGCGCGAGCCCGCTTTGCGGTCGTCTCCACCATCGCCCTCCTGATCGCGGCCCTGGTGACCTGGCGCGTACGAACGGGGTTTTCCGTTGGCGACGCCGTACTCATCGTTGTACTGACATTGCCTTTGTTGATCGCGCTCCCGCGCCTGCTGCAAGGTCATCGGCGCACCTATGCGTGGATGACGTTGGCGGTCACGCCTTTTCTGGTCGTGGCGATCACCGAAGCTGTGGCCAATCCCGCCGGACGCATCTGGGCTGCGCTGTGCTTGATGGTCGCTTTTCTGTTGTTTGTTTTGTTGATCGCGTATCTGCGCTTCACGCGCGGACAAACTTAGGAATCGACGCGCCGGTCGAGCACTTCTTTCACAAAGGGCACGGTCAGGCGACGTTGTGCCACCAGCGACGCCGCATCGAGCTCGTCGAGTACGGCATAAAGATGAGTCATGTCGCGAGGCAGTCGTCGCAACATGAACTGCGCGGTGTCGTCGGGTAATTCCAAACCGCGCAGCTGCGCCCGCAATTGCAACGCTGCGATCTGCTCGGCCTCTTCCAAAGGTTGCAACGTCAGCACCAACCCGCCGTTCAGCCGCGATCCTAAGTCGCGCAACTTGAATGGCAACGAAGCGGGGGGCACCGTGCCCGCGACAAGCAACTTGCCGCCGCGCTCGTCCAGCTCGACATGCAAACGAAACAAAGCGCGCTCCCATTGCTCTCGCCCGGCCAGCACCTGCGCGTCGTCGAGACAAACAATGGAGAGCTCACCGAATCCCGCCAGCAATTCCTCGCCGAGGTTGATCACTTCAGGCAGGGGCAGATAAGCGGCCGTACGCCCGTCGCGACTCGCGCGAGCACACACCGCCTGCAATAGATGTGTTTTGCCAGTGCCGGTCGCGCCATGAATCCACGTGCAGGTGGGAGCGCGAGGTCGCTCGCCGCCCTGCAAAGCCAGCAGCGCGTCGACGACCGGTCGATTGCGACCGGCGAAGTAACTTTCGAACACCGAGCTGTCCGGCAGTCGGATGCCCAGCGATAACTGCGGCGACTGAATCATCCTGCGAGCCCGCGTTGCTGACGACTGGCGTCGATCGCTTTACGCGACCACGTGACGACATAGTCGAGACCGCTCACCACGGTGGTCACAAACACCAGCGCGCCCAGAATCATTAAGGCGATGTCGGGCTGCCAGTCGCCCGCCTTCGCCGCCACTGCCAGCAGCAGATACACGATCTGGCACAGCGTGTTTATTTTGCTGATGACCGTCGGATTACCGTGGGGATAGCCGTAGAGCGCGTTGTAGCTGATCGCGCCCGCCGTGATTGTGAGATCGCGGATCACGGCGGTTGCGGCCAGCCACACAGGCACGATGCCGAGCACCGCCAGAATGATGAACACGCTGACCAGCAGGATCTTGTCGGCGAGCGGATCGAGCACCTTGCCCAGCTCCGACATCCAGCCGCAGCGCTTGGCGAGAAAGCCGTCGAGCCCGTCGGTGAACCCGGCGAGCGCGAACACCCACAGCGTGAGCTGATATTCGCCCGCGTTCAGCAGCCAGGCGATGGGCACGACCAGCAGCATGCGCAAGATGCACAGTGCATTGGGAATGTGCCGCATGGACGCGCGCCTGTTGTTTCAGGAAAGGCTCAGGGGCGATATCGGAACGAGAGACGCTCGCCCGTGGGAGCCGCGCCTTCGTCCTGCGATACCAGCCGACTGTCGAGCGCGATGGCCCGGCGCAATGTGGCCGCGTCCCCGCGCACGGCGAGCTTGAAACGCATGGTGTCGCCGGCCACTTGTTCCAACGCGACCGCGCGCACCAAGGTCATGCCTTCCAGATAATTCAGCGTGCTGGCGTACGCGTCGAGATCGCCGATACCGGACACCTCGACCACCACATTCCCGAGCGACGAGCCCGACGCGGCGAACACACGAGCAAACGTGTCGGCCGCCAGATGAACGCCCTCGTCCATGCCGCCGCTGGCTTGTGACGAGCCCTCGCTCGACACCACCGTCCAGCGCACACCGCCGCCTTGCGAGCGACCGAGCAGCGCCGCGTTGGCGCCGTAGCGTTCCGCTTCCTGAAGCGCGTTCGCCTCATCGATGCCCTGCGGAGCGACGGCCGGCCACTTCAGCGGCAGGCCGCGATCGCGCGCGACTTTTTCCAGCAGGTCCTTTTGCGTATTCGGCTGGTCGCCGCTGATCCAGTAGCTGTAGCCGCTGGGATCGATGACATTCAACAGCACCAGGATGGCAGGACGCTCCCGGCCCCAGATCGGCAGGCCCGCATCCTGCAGCATCTTGTCGACCGACACGCTGTCAAAGCCCACCTGCAGAACATTGTTCTCGGTGAAGCCGAAGCGTTGGACATATTTACGCGGATCGTTCAGCACGGAGCCCAGCTTCGCCGGGGCGTCCCGCTGGCCGCTGACCCGCACCACCACTGTCTTCAGCGCCTCCACGAAGGCCGCCTCCCGCGCGTTGTTCAGCACCGGCTGGTCGGTTTCGTACAGATTGCCGATCGTCACCGCGCCCACGGGCATTGCGGACGCAAGCAGCGCCCATGCCATGCACAATGACAGCCAGCGGATCAACGCCTTGGTCCTACTCATCTCTCGCAGCCTCATCCCTCAAAAAAAGCCCAACTGAACGGCGAGTCCCATCGCCTAGCGCCGACGTGTAAAATAACACACCCCCCATCGACCGATTCCTCCGGACCATGCAACCCTCCGAGCCGATCACCTACAAAGACGCTGGCGTCGACATCGAAGCCGGCGACGAACTCGTCGAGCGCATCAAGCCGGCGGTCAAACGCTCGATGCGCCCCGAGGTGCTGGGCGGCCTGGGCGGTTTCGGCGCACTGTTCGAGATCCCGCTGGACCGCTACAAGAAGCCGGTGCTGGTGTCGGGCACCGACGGCGTCGGCACCAAGCTGCGCCTGGCCATCGAGACCGGCCGTCACGCCACCATCGGCATCGATCTGGTCGCGATGTGCGCCAACGACGTCGTCGTCGGCGGCGCCGAGCCGCTGTTCTTCCTGGATTACTACGCCACCGGCAAGCTCAGCGTCGAAGTCGCCGAGACCGTGATCAAAGGCATCGTCGAGGGCTGCATTCAGGCGGGCGCCGCGCTGATTGGCGGAGAGACGGCAGAAATGCCGGGCATGTATGCCGAAGGCGATTACGACCTCGCTGGTTTCTGCGTCGGCATCGTCGAGAAGGACGGCATCATCGACGGCCGCAATACCCGCCCCGGCGATGTGATCATCGGCCTGCCCTCCTCGGGCCCGCACTCCAACGGCTATTCGCTGATCCGCAAGCTGATCAAGACCGCGAAGGCCACGCCGACGACCAAGATCGACGGGGGCCTGTTGTATGACGCACTGCTCGCGCCGACTCGCATCTACGTAAAGCCGCTGCTCGAACTGGCGAAGACCGTGCCGGTGCGCAGCTTCGCGCACATCACCGGCGGCGGTCTCACTGAAAACATTCCTCGCGTGATTCCGAACGGCCTGGAAGTGATGCTGAGCGCGCAAACCTGGCAGCAGCCCGCGGTATTCGACTGGTTGCAAAAGGCCGGCAGCATTCCCGCCGCCGAAATGTATCGCACGTTCAACTGCGGTATCGGCATGACGGTGTGCGTGGCTGCCGAGCATGCGGACAAGGCGATGCGCTCGCTCACCGAACATGGCGAGAAGCCGGTCGTGATCGGCGAAGTGCGTCGTGGCGACGCTGGCGTGGTCATTCGCAGCTGATGACCGCCGTCGTCGGCAGCCCGCCGCAGCAAAAATTACCCATCGTCATTTTGATCTCCGGTCGCGGCAGTAACATGCTCGCGATCGCGGAGCGCGCGGCGAACGGCGAGCTTCCTGTCGAAGTTCGCGCTGTCATCAGCGACAAGGCCGACGCGGCCGGCCTTGCCGCCGCCGCCGCAATGAATATTCCCACTCGTTCGCTGTCGGCTCGTGAGTTCCCTGATCGGCCGACTTATGACGTCGCGCTGGCTGCGCTAGTACAAAGCTTCGAGCCCGAGCTGGTGGTGCTGGCCGGCTTCATGCGCATTCTCAGCCCCGGCTTCATCGCGACCTTCGCCGATCGCATCCTCAACATTCATCCTTCGCTGCTGCCTCTATATCGCGGCTTGCACACCCATCGACGGGCACTCGAGGCGGGCGATGTCCTGCACGGCTGCAGCGTGCACTTCGTCACCGAGGAACTTGACGGGGGGCCGCTCGTTATTCAATCGCAGGTGAAAGTCCTGCCTGGCGACAGCGAAAGCACCCTTTCAGCGCGAGTTCAGCAGCAGGAACACAGGATCTATTCGCAGGCCATCGACTGGTTTGCCCGCGGCCGGCTCAAGCTCCGCGAGCAGCGCGCCTGGCTCGATGACCGACCGTTGGAAGCTCCGGTAATTCAATCCGCGAGCGCTTGACGAGGTATTGAATGCGGCGACTGGCTCAGTTGACCCCGTTTCTGATCGCGACACTGCTGCTCGCAACTGCGGCGAGGTCCGAGGCCATCGTTCCCAAACCCTTCACTGCCGTCTATGAAGTCAGTTATCGGGGCATGCGCGCCGGCCTGCTGACGCTCAAGCTGTCGCGGGACGGTGCGACCGGCCGTTATACGTACGAGACCACCGCCGATCCTTCCATGCTCGCCCGCTTCTTCATCAGCAGCGCGGCATTGGAAAAAACAATCATGGAGATCGGTCCCGACGGCGTGCGCCCGCTCGAATGGAGTTTCGAGGACGGCAAGTCCAGCACCGAGAAGGACGGTCATCTAAAGTTCGATTGGGACCGCAACGTGGCGACCGGTGTGGTCGAAGGCAAGCAGATCGAACTGCCGCTCGAGCCCGGCCTGCAGGACCGGCTGTCCATTACCGTCGACGTGGTCACCTCGCTGCTCCGAGGCGAGGAGCCCGGCACCATTCCTTTGATCGACAACAACAAGATCAAGCGCTACGACTACGCCAAGAAAGAAACATCGTCGATGGACACCAAGCTCGGCAAGGTCGATACCGTTCTTTACGAGAGCACGCGCCAGAACTCGGATCGTCAATCCCGTTTCTGGATGGTCCCCAAGATGGAATATCTTGCCGTCCGCGCCGAGCAGGTCCGCAAAGGCAAGGTCGAGACGGTGATGGTGTTGCAGTCCTTCGAACAGCGCTGATCCGCAGCGGCCCGGTGCAAGCTTTTCACGCCCGCGTCACCTTGCGTTCATGAATTGTTCCTAGCGTCGATCGCGCGGTCATGAAGACCGCTTTCAAGGATCGACGTCGATGCGCAAGTCTCATAAGTTGATGCAGCAATGCGCTGCTGTTCTTGCCGGAAGTTTGTTGTTGTCAGCGCCGGCACTCACTCAGGCCGAGCCCATCTTCGATTGGCTCTATCGCCACTACAATCACCCGGAGCCGGCCGTTCCCGGTGTCACCCCGATGCTCAACGTCGCGTATCCACGCAACAACAGTGGCGTGTGGAACGACGCAGGCTGGCTCGACCCTTTGCAGACCGCCCACAACAATGGCGATCCCGTCGCCATCCTGGTGCGCAACTTCACCTCGCCGCTCGACGGCAAAGCCCCCGGCACGGACCTCTGGGAAGATCGCGACACGCTGGCCACGCTGTTGGACTGGATGGACGTGCGCGGCATCGAGCTCGACTACGTGGTGGTGAACTTCGAGTTCCACGGCAGCACCAATCCTGACAAGGAACAGAACCGTCAGGAGAACATGCTCCAGAACAACGCCAATCTGCGCGCCGTCATCCAACTGATCCGCAATCATCCCAGCGCGAACATCAAGAACGCCAAAATCATCGGCTTCAATTACAACGGCGGCACGCAACTGCTGACCCAGGCCACGCCCGCCTACGTCGATCGGACGCCGGTCGATACGTTCTATAACACCGAACTCTCCAACGGAGTGCGCGCGTTGAACGTCGCCATGCCGGAGGCTTATCCGAACGCGTACTTCGCGCAGCACTACCGCTATCACATCTGGAATGGCTGGGGCCTCAACTCGACGCCCACGCTGCGCGGCGCGTTCTTCTGGGCGCCGCTGGAGTCCCTTTCCAATGCCGCCCGCAATCTGTATCCCGGCGATACGTTGATGCCGGTGTTCTCGGCGTTCATTCCGAACAACGACTACGTGATCGCGGAGGAAGACAAGCCGACCATCTCCGAATATCGAGCCATCGTGCAGCACGCACGCTTACGCGGCGCGCACACTTATGGACTGTTCCGCTCGACGTTGGGCGAGCTGAACGTCGCGCAGTTCAAGGGCCATTGGGACGACTTGAACTGGTTCTTCGCGCGCCCGGGCACCAATACCGTGCTGAATACCAACACCAACAAGACCACCGGGCTCGAGTGGTCCGGCATTCGCCGTGGCGGTCGCACTCTGGTGCTGGCGAGCAATGTCAGCGGCGCGACGGCGTCGGTGCCGCTCACGCCGGCCGTGGGTCAACCCGTGCCCGATGGACTGCCGGCGCAGTCGCCCCCGCTGCCCAACAACACGCACTTACTGTCGCAGTACCTGGTCACGCCCTCGCTCGATGAAACATTCGACAGCTACACGCCGAACGTGACGATGAATAACTTCGGCTACGGCAGCAACAGCACCGAGTGGGAAGTGCGACCGGGCCCGACTGGCAACACTTCGCTGTCGTTGACGCGCACTGCCAACGGCGCGAGCTACAAGACCACCTGGTTCAAGAAGGCCGCGGCCGCGTTCGACGCCACGGATCGGGTCGTTTACTCGGCGAAGATGTTCAGCGGCGAGCGCTCCGCGGGCACCGTGGCCGGTTCCGGCTTCGGGCTGTGTCGCGTCGACCCGGCCTTGGAGAACAATCCGGGCAATGTGCCCAACGCCGACCGCCAGGGCGTGTTCATCGAGTTCACCGGCGGCGCCAACACCTTGCGCGTGCACCTCAACATGTCCGCCGGACAGATCAAGTTTGTTTCCAACGACGCGAACCTGATCGCCGCCAACACCTGGTATGAAGTGCGGCTCGAGGTCAACAGTCAGGCGAATGGCGGTCTGGGCACCGTCTATCTGCGCAATCTGAGCGCGGGCGGCGCGCCGGTCGCGGTTCATTTCGACGACCTCGCGCAGGCGGGCGTCCAGGATGTCACCGAGATTCCGCTGTTCTTCGCCGATCCCGCCATCAAGCCGACGCAGTTCAACGGCTGGGAAGTGTACGGTCACAACCAGACTGTGTACTTCGACGACCTGAAGGCGGAGCTGGCGCCGACGATTCAGCAGTTCTCCGGGCCGACGCCGTAACCGGCGGTGTCGCGCCGGCACCGGTGGTGACCTCAATGTCATCTCCCGCGCCGGCGTGACATGGTTGAATGCAGGCCTCTGTTGGAGGCCTGCATTCCATGAAAAAAGAAGTTCTGTTCGCACTGCTGGCTGTGACCTCTTCCTATTCGAGCCTTGCGGCCGCCGAGCAGAACCTGACGCCGGTCATCAACGCCGCCGGCAAGACGCTCGAGTTCGACTGGCCAACCATTCGCGTCGGCACCGGTGAGTACGATGAAGGCCCGACCGGCGTCACCGTGTTTCATTTTCAGAAGCGCTCGCTGGTTGCGATCGACGCGCGCGGCGGCGGGCCGGGCACGGTGAACTCCGACTATCTGCGACTCGGCTATGAAGTGCCGAAGCTCGACGCGATCGTGCTCTCCGGCGGCTCGTGGTACGGGCTGGAATCGACCACCGCGGTTTCCACCGCATTGAAAGACGACGGCTTGCGCGATGCGCGCTGGGGTAACGTGGCGTTGGCGGTGGGCTCGATCATTTATGACTTCGGCGAGCGACGCCTCAACGAAGTTTATCCCGACAAGAAACTCGCCCAAGCCGCCTTCCGCGCCGCGCGCCCCGGCGTGTTTCCGCTCGGCGCGTACGGTGCGGGACGCATGGCGAAGAGCGGCGGCTACTTCAATTGCAACGCTCACTCCGGCCAGGGCGGCGCGTTCAAACAAATCGGTGAATTGAAGATCGCGGCGTTCACGGTGGTGAATGCGATGGGCGTGATCACAAAACGCGACGGCTCGATCGCTGCGTGCTTCCGCGAGGCCTCGTGGCCCAAGAACCTTTCCGCCTTCGATCTCGCCGACGGCACGCCCGACAGCCGCAAGCCCGGCTGGACCGGCCATGCGCTCGATGAGGATCAGCGAGCCAACACCACGATCAGTCTGCTGGTGGTGAATCAAAAGATGAGCTACGCGGAATTGAACCGCCTCGCCGTGCAAGTCCACACGTCCATGGCCCGCGGCATTCAGCCGTTCGCCACCGAATTCGACGGCGATGTTTTATATGCCGTGTCGACCGGCGAGCTGGAAAAGAAGGAAGGCTCGACCGTCACCCCGGTGGACATCGGCGTCATCGCCGCCGATGTGATGTGGGATGCCATCCTCGCCTCCGTCCCCGAGCAACCCGCCGCGCCCAAGGCCAACCCGCGCTTGAAACTTTCGGCCCGCGAGCTGGAACGTTACGTCGGCGAGTACACCTTCAGCGAATTCGCCAGACTCCGCATCACCACACGCGACAACAAACTCTTCGCCCAAGCCACCGGCCCTCGCGACGTCTTCGCCCTCAAACGCACCGCCGCCATCGAGCTGCAACCCGTCGCCAGGAACGAATTCACCGTCCCCAGTCGCTATCCTTTGTTAGTTAAATTCCCCGCCCCGGGCCAAGTCATCCTGAATCCCGGCCGCTGGCAACAATCCGGCCACCGCGCGCCCTAGCCACCCACGGCGGAACTTGTTCGATTGCGGCCCATTGGGCAGGCAGATTCGTTCGCGGAGATGACGCCATGGCCACCATAGTTCACGAACATCTCGATGTCGTTCCGGTCTCGGGGTTCAAGATTTCCTGGGGCGGGATCTGGGCAGGGGTGCTCACCGTCATGGGCACCTTGTTATTCCTTACGGCGCTGGGCCTCGCGATCGGCGTTTCGGCGGTCAATCCAGGACAGACCCAGGCCGGCACGCTCGGTACGGGCGCTGCGGTGTGGAGCGGCCTGTCGCTGTTGATCGCGCTGTTTGTAGGCGGAATGGCAGCGACGCGGCTGGGGATGGTGTTCGACCGCGCCGCCGGCGCGTTCGAAGGCGCGCTGGTGTGGGTGCTGAGTTTTCTGGTCGTGCTGTGGCTGGCAAGCAGCGGCGTGCAGCTGGTCGCGAGCGGAATATCCAGCTTGTTTGGCGGCATCGGCCAGACAATCGGCGCGACCGTAACCGGCATGCAGGACTTGTCTGCCGGCGATGTACAGCAAATCCGTCAGCGGCTCGATGACCCGCGCACCGCGAGCACCTTAGCCGCCGCGACCGGCATGCCCGAGCAGGAAGTGCGTGCCCGCCTCGCTGAGGTGTCGCGACAAGTGGAAGCCGCCAGGGACAATCCGGAAGCCGCGGCCGCCGCCGTGCGCCAAGGCACGGCTCAGATGATGGAGCGCGCACGCGCGCAACTACCGGCGATGGCGGACCGGGCGCAGAAAGGAGCAACCAAGGCCGCGTGGATCACCTTCGCTGCCATGCTGATTTCTCTGATCGCAGCAGTCGCCGGCGCGATGGTCGGCCGCGGTCGAGTGGTGCAAACCCTGGCTCACTCGAATGTTCCTTCCGAGATCGCCGGTGCCGACCCCGCCCGCGGCACCCCGAATGATTGGAGGCAATGACCGAGCGGTGGGCGTGGCTCAGGCCCGAGGCAACGTCACGCCCTGCTGGCCCTGATATTTGCCGCCGCGATCCTTGTACGAGGTCTCGCAGACTTCGTCGGATTCGAGGAACAGCATCTGCGCCACGCCTTCGTTGGCGTAGATCTTCGCGGGCAGTGTGGTGGTGTTGGAGAACTCGAGAGTCACGTGACCTTCCCACTCGGGCTCAAGCGGGGTGACGTTCACGATGATGCCGCAGCGGGCATAGGTGGACTTGCCCAGGCAGATCGTCAGCACGTTGCGCGGAATGCGGAAGTACTCGACGGTGCGGGCCAGCGCGAAGGAGTTCGGCGGGATGATACAAACATCCGACGTCACATCGACGAAGCTCTTCGAGTCGAAGTCCTTCGGATCGACGATGGTCGAATTGATGTTGGTGAAGATCTTGAACTCGTTCGCGCAGCGCACGTCGTAGCCGTAGCTCGAAGTGCCGTAAGAAATGATCTTGCCGCCGTTCGCGGTCCGGACCTGCCCGCCTTCGAACGGCTCGATCATGCCCTGCGCGGCCATACGACGAATCCAGCGATCAGACTTGATGCTCATGTTTGATTAATAGCTCAGGTATCTTCGGTCGAAATGTTGGGGAACGCCGCCGCGGGTTGCAACCCGGCGACCACCAGGCGCGCGGCCGTGCGACGCGCGAGATCGATGTAAGCACGACCTATCTTGCTCTCTGGCTCCGCAACCACGGTCGGCTTACCGCCATCGGCCTGCTCTCGAATTCGAATATCGAGCGGCAGCTCGGCCAGCAGCTCGACGCCATATTGTTCGGCCATGCGACGGCCGCCGCCGGCGCCGAAGATATGTTCCTCGAAGCCGCAGTTCGAGCACACATGCGTGCTCATGTTCTCAACCACGCCCAGCACCGGCACCGCGACCTTCTGAAACATTCGCAGCCCCTTGCGGGCATCCAGCAGCGCAATGTCCTGCGGCGTGGTCACGATCACCGCGCCGCTGACCGGCACGCGCTGGGACAACGTGAGTTGGGTATCGCCGGTGCCCGGCGGCATGTCGACGACCAGATAGTCCAGCTCGCCCCACCGGGTGGTTTCGAGCAGCTGAACCAGCGCCTGCGTGACCATGGGCCCGCGCCAGACCATCGGCTGCTCGACGTCCACCAGGAACCCGATGGACATCACCTTGAGGCCGTAAGCCTCGGGCGCGATCATGGTTTTCTGATCCGGGCTGGTGGGCTTTTCGTCGGCCAGCCCCATCATCTGCGGCTGGCTCGGCCCGTAGATGTCGGCGTCGAGCAAGCCGACCGCTGCACCATCATGGGCCAGCCCGAGCGCCAGGTTCGCCGCGGTCGTGGACTTGCCCACGCCGCCCTTGCCGGACGCCACCACGATAATATTTCGGATACCCTGGATGGGTTTCAGGTTGTTCTGCACGCTGTGCGAAGCAATGCGCGAACTCACATTGACCTTGATCTGTTTCAGCCAGCTCAGCGACCGCGCCCGCCGCTCCAGCTCCGCGGCCAGCTCGAACGCATAACGGCCGGCCGGAAAGCCTAACTCCACGCCCACGACCGCGTCGCCATTGGCGACCTGAACGGTCTTGAGGCTGCCGGCGCGCTCCAGCGTCAGACCGAGATAGGGGTCCTGGTACGCGCCCAGTAGCTGGCGCAGCTCGGATTCGTGCACAGTGGTGTTGGAGCTCATCGAAATAGCCGTTCAGGGCAAGGCGGCGGGTCGCGGATTGTAGCGGATTGCCCCCGGGCCTGGGCCGGACCGTGAGGCTTTCGACCGATGGTGGAATGAGGCTTTTGGAGGGGAAATGCCCGACCTGAACTTGCTGCACGTCAGCCGTGGCATAATGCGCGGCAATATGCAGTGCGCACGGCAGCTGCGCCTACTAAGAAACGGATACCGGACTTCTAGATGAGTTTTTTTTCCGATCTCAGAGCCGAGCGCCTGATCGTCGAGATCCGCGGGATTGGGGACCCGCTGCATCCCGACTCGCAAAAAGCGCTACAGAAGCTCGTCAAGATCGGGCCGGGCGCCATTCCCAAGATTCTGGACGCGCTGGCGGTCGCCGATCGCAAGGAAACGGCGGTTTATGTCGACATCCTGACCCAGCTGATCGACAACAAGAGCTTTCCCATCCTGGTGCAGGGCCTGGCCGACGGCAGTCCGCGCACCATCCAGGCCATTGGCCAGGCGCTGGCCGCCAGCCGCGACTACAGCGCCAGCCAACTGATCGAGCTGCTCGGCCGGGACGACATGCCCAAGCCGACCATCCTCGAGGTGATCGCCAGCCAGAAAGGCCGCTTCACCGTCCGCGACCTGCTGCAACATGCTTACAGCCAGGAATCCAATGAGAAGGCGGCGTTGTTCAAGCTGGTCGGAGAGCTGGCCGACGAATCGGCGCTGCCCGAGCTGATCAGCCGCGTCGAGGGCAAGGACTCGGCCGCCCGCATCCACATCATCAACATCCTGGCCCGCTTCAACCGGCCGGAAGTGTCGCAGGCCATTCAGACTCAGCTGCGCGATCCGAATAAGATGATTCGGCAAGCGGCGCTGAACGCGCTGTCCAAGATGGACGGCCCGCTCAACATCGGACCGATCTGTCAGCTGCTGCGCGACCCGGACCTGGAAGTCGCCAACCGCGCCATCGACGTGGTGGTGCGCGCCAAAGATCCGGACACGATGAAATATCTCATCGAGGTGCTCAAGGACGAGAACGAGTACGCCCGCCGCGCCGGCGTGGAAGTGCTGAACCATCTGGGCACCGCCAACGACATCAAACATTTGCTCCAGGTCATCAAGGACGACGACTGGTGGGTGCGCACCCGCGCCGCCGACGCGCTCGGCAAGATCGGCGGCCCGCGCGTCGTCGACGCGGTCATCGAGTTGATTCGCGATGAAGATGAAGACGTGCGCCGCGCCGCCATCGAGATCCTGAATCAGACCAAGGATGAGCGCGCCATCAACTTCCTGATCGAGGCCACCAAGGACAAGGACTGGTGGGTCAGCGAGCGCGCCGTCGATGCGCTGGCGGAAATCGGCAGCAAGAAAGCCGTACCGGCGTTGATGGATCTGCTGAAAACAGACAACACCCGTTCGCTGCCGACCGTCGCCCGCGCTCTCGGCAAGCTGGGCGACACGCGAGTGATCGAGTCGCTGGTGCATTTGCTGGATCGGCCTGAAAAAGAGATCAAGGTCGAGGCCATCAACGCCCTCGCCCGGCTCGCGGATGACAAGCGCGCCGATGCCGTGCGCAGTTACATCCAGGCCGCGGGCTCCAACGCCGCCGATCCGACGATCGAGCACGCGGCAATCCGTGCGATCGAAGATATCGATCTGCGTTACTCCAGCACGGCCGTGGCCGCAGCCATCAAGGCGGGCCGCACCGGTGCCGAGCCGGCCCGACCGCCTGGCCGGACCATGGGCGCGGAACCGGCGCGCACGCTGCTCATCGAGCGCGGCGACGTCGATCAGGTGATCAAGAAAGCCGAGGAATCGGCCGCGGCCACCGCCAAGCTCGACATCAGCACGCTCAAGCCCGGCGACATCATGGAAGGTCGCTACAAGTTCATCGAGAAGATCGGCAAGGGCGCGTTCGGCACCGTGCTGCTGATGGAAGACACGGTGGTCGAGGAGCGGCTGATTCTGAAGTTCCTGAACCCGAACGTGGCGCAGGACGAAGAGATGATGAAACGGTTCGTGCACGAGCTGCGCTACTCGCGCAAGATCACGCACAAGAACGTCATCCGCATCTATGACTTCCTGTACATGCGCGGCAACTACGCCATTTCCATGGAGTACTTCCCGTCGCATACGCTGGGCAGCGAAATCGTCAACGAGAAGCCGCTGGCGCTGCCGCGCGCGATTCAGTACGGCATCGACATTTGCACCGGCATGACCGTCGCCCACCACGCCGGCATCGTGCATCGTGACTTGAAGCCCGCAAATATCCTGATCAACAACGAAGGGCTGCTCAAGATCGTGGACTTCGGCGTGGCCGCCGCGCAGAAGGAAGGCGACACGCAGCTCACCAAGACCGGCTATGTGATCGGCTCGCCGAAGTACATGGCGCCCGAGCAGATCCTCGGCAAGAAGGTCGACGACCGCGCCGATATCTACAGCGTCGGCGTGATCCTGTACGAGATGATCACCGGCGTGCCGCCTTACAGCCGCGGCGACCACATGTCGGTCATGTACCAGCACGTGCAGGGCAAGGCGAAGTCGGCCATCGAGGTCAACCCGCAGCTGCCCCGCCCGCTTTCCGAGCTGGTCAGCAAGGCCATGGCGGTGGACAAGACCAAGCGCTTCCAGAGCATGGACGAGCTGCGCCTGGCGCTGGAACAAGCGCTCGCCTGAGCAATTCCCTGATCGCGCGCCAGGTTTTTGACGGCGCGTTCCCGACCATTGATCGCCCACCGCGGCCCGTTGGTCAGAATCTCAGTGGCGGCGACCCGCCTTTACACGGTAGGCTCCCGCCCGCCACGGACCTCAAGTTCTTTGCATGGCCCGAATAGACGCCTTTCTCAAGCTCGGCACCGATCAAGGGTGCTCGGACATTCATTTCGCGGTCGGCCTGCCGCCCATGTTGCGAATGCATGGCGACCTGTTGCCGATCAAATTCCGCGACCTGAGCCAGGCCGAGCTGGAAGGCTACATCGTCGAAATCATGAGTCGCGCCCATCAGGAGCAACTGCGCCGGGGGCACGACGTGGACTTCTCGTACGTCTCGGGCAACGGCGGCCGTTTCCGCGTCAACGTGTTCCGCAAGGAAACCGGGGTGGGCGCGACGTTCCGAGCCATTCCGTCCGACGTGCCGACCATTGATCGGCTGGCGCTGCCGCCCATCGTCAAGAAGCTGTGCGACAACCACCAGGGCATGATCCTGGTCACCGGCTCCACCGGCACGGGCAAGTCGACCACGCTCGCGGCCATGATCGATTACCTGAACTCGACCCGCCGGCTGAACATCATCAGCCTGGAAGATCCGATCGAGTTCGTGCACAAGAGCAAACAAAGTCAGGTCATCCAGCGCGAGCTGAACACGCACCTGCCGTCGTTCTCCGAAGGCGTGCGCGCGGCCATGCGTGAAGATCCCGACGTGATCCTGGTCGGCGAGTTGCGCGATGCCGAGACGATCCGCTGGGCCATGACCGCCGCTGAAACCGGCCACCTGGTGCTCGGCACGCTGCATACGACCGGCGCGGTGAAGACCATCGACCGCGTCGTCGACGCCTTGCCCGCCGACGAGCGCGAACAGACCAAGGCGTTCCTTGCGAACAGCCTGATCGCCGTCGTCACGCAGGTGCTGGTGAAAACCGCCGATCAACGCGGCCGCAAGGCGATCTGCGAAATCATGGTCGTCACGCGCGCGATCGGTAAGTTGATCCAGACCGATCAGACCCACCAGATTCCCTCGCAGCTGCAGATGGGCAAAGACTTGGGCATGCAGATGCTCGATCAGTCGCTGCTCGCCAATGTGCAGGCTAAGGAAATCGATCCCGACGACGCCTATGTGTACGCGAACGACAAGAAACTGTTCGCGCGCTTCGTCACCGACACCAGCGTATTGCCCAAGCTCGACCTGGCCCCGGGCTGATTTATGAGCACTGAACCCAGCCAAGTCGCCGCCACGCAGAGCACGTATGTGCCGCGTAAGATCGATGAGTTTCTCAAGGAAGTGCTGAGCAAGAACGGCTCGGACCTGCACTTCATCGCTGGCGACCCGCCGCGCATTCGTTTGTATGGCGAACTGCACAACCTGCGGCCCGAGCCGCTGACGCCGCAGTTCGTGGAAGAAACATTGCGCGAGATCATGCCGCGCGCCGCGCAGATGCGCCTGGAAGAGAAACATGGCGCCGACTTCGCCTACATCATTCCCGGCGTCTCGCGCTTTCGCGTCAACGTCATGCGGCATTTGTATGGCTTGGGCTGCGTGTGCCGGGCCATTCCGTCCAAGGCGTTGACGCTGGATCAGCTCAACGTGCCGGACGCGATCCGCAATCTGTGCAAAGTGAACAACGGCCTGATCCTGGTGACCGGCAAGACCGGCTCGGGCAAGTCGACCACGCTGGCCGCGATGATCGACGACATGAACGCGCGCTGGAAAGGTCACATCCTGACCATCGAAGACCCGATCGAATTCGTGCATCAACGCAAGAACTGCCTGGTGAGCCAGCGCGAGATCGGCACGCACAGCCCGTCGTTCTCCGAAGCGCTGCACTCGGCGTTGCGTGAAGATCCCGACGTGATTCTGGTCGGCGAGTTGCGCGACTACGAAACGATGAGCATCGCGGTGACCGCCGCCGAGATGGGCATTCTGGTGATGGGCACCCTGCACACCAACGGCGCCGCGCCGACGGTCGACCGCATCGTGAATGCGTTCCCCGCGGATAAGCAGTCGCACGTACGAGCGATGCTCTCAACGTCGCTCCGAGGCGTGATCTCTCAGCAGCTGATTCCCCGGGCCGGCAAGCCCGGCCGCGTCGCCGCCCACGAAATCCTGGTGAACACCCCGGCCGTGGCCAACCTGATCCGCCAGGGCAAGCTCGACCAGCTCGAAAACGCCATGCAAAGCGGCGCCGCCCACGGCATGCGACTGATGGACACCGCCATCCAGGATCTGCTCGACAAAGCCATCATCAGCGGCAAGCACGCCTACCAGAAGGCCATCAACAAGGCGAAGTTCGAGCAATTCAAGGACGTGGGCTGACGCCGCCCCGGCGGCCCCTCCCAGCCACGGTCTATTTCTCCGCTTTCCTGCGCGGCGCCTCCGGCGCCCGCGCATTCCGGACCAGCCGCACCTTCAAACAACGCTCCTTTCACCAACCAAAGCTGTTTCCGCACCCGGCAGCACCATCAAGCGGCCCTGCTATTCCCCACGCGAGGCTTGTTTCCGGGCCAGGGCGGCACCATTCAAAAATCACGGTGTTACCGCGTAGCGAAGGCGACGCGTCGCCTGCCGCCTTCCGTGGCATAATTTCCGTCCTTTGCCGCCGCCTGACCGCGCCTAAATGACTGCCGCACCTCGTAATTATTTCGTCACGACCGCCCTGCCGTACGCCAATGGACCGTTCCACATCGGTCACATCATGGAGTACATCCAGGCCGATATCTGGGTGCGGTTCCAGCGCTTGCAGGGGCACAAGGTCCACTGGATGGGCGCGGACGACGCGCACGGCGCTCCCATCATGCTCAAGGCCGAAGCCGAAGGCATCACGCCGGAGGAGCTGGTCGGGCGCATCGCCGCTGGCCGCCCGCGCTCGCTGAACGGCTTCCTGCTGAGCTTCGACAACTGGCACTCGACCCACTCACAAGAGAACACCGAGCTGTCCCAGGAGATCTACCGCGCGCTGAAAGCGAACGATCTGATCTATCACAAGCCGGTCGAGCAGTTCTTCGATCCGGTGAAGAACATGTTCCTGGCCGATCGTTACATCAAAGGCGAGTGCCCGAACTGCCACGCCAAGGATCAGTACGGCGACGCCTGCGAAAACTGCAGCTCCGTGTACGCGCCGACCGACCTGATCAATCCCTACTCGACGCTGTCCGGCGCCACGCCGGTGCGCAAGTCGTCGGATCATTTCTTTTTCAAGCTGTCCGACCCGCGCTGCGTCGAGTTCCTCAAGGATTGGACCCAGCGCTTGCAACCCTCGGTCGCAAACAAGGCGAGCGAATGGCTGAGCGGCAAGGGCGAACAGGAGCTCGGCGACTGGGACATCTCGCGTGACGCGCCCTACTTCGGCATTCCGATTCCCGATGCGCCGGGCAAATATTTCTATGTGTGGCTGGACGCGCCGGTCGGCTATCTCGCGTCATTGAAGAACTACTTCACGACGGGCAAGGCGAAGGTCAACGGCGAGTCGCGCACCTTCGAGGAATTCATTACCGCGGATGACGTCCGGCAGATTCATTTCATCGGCAAGGACATCATCTATTTCCATACGTTGTTCTGGCCGGCGATGCTGAAGTTCGCGGGCCGCAAGATTCCGGACAACGTCTACGTGCACGGCTTCATCCAGATCGGCGGCGCGAAGATGTCGAAGTCGCGCGGCACGGGCTTGAGCCCGGTGCGCTATCTGGACCTCGGCATGAATCCTGAGTGGCTGCGTTATTACCTCGCCGCCAAGCTCAACGCGTACGTCGAAGATATCGAGTTCAATCCCGAAGACTTCGTCGCGCGTGTGAACTCGGACCTGGTCGGCAAGTACGTGAATATTGCCAGCCGCTGCGCCGGATTCATCACCAAACGATTTGGCGGCAAGCTCAGCGCGCTCGATCCGGCGGCTCAACAATTGCAGCAGGACTTCGTCAGCGACAGCGACTGCTGGAATCGCATCGGCGAGCTGTATGAAGGCCGCGAGTTCGGCAAGGCGATGCGCGAGATCGGCACGCTGCTCGACCGCGTGAATCAATACATCGACTCGGCCAAGCCGTGGGAACTGGCGAAGGTGCCGGGCGAAGAACAGCGCCTGCATCAGGTCTGTTCGACCAGCCTGAACTTCTTCTGGTATCTCACCGTGCTGCTCGCGCCAGTGCTGCCGGAGACGGCGCGCAAGGTGCAAGGCTTCCTGCGCCTCACCGACGAGCAGATGCGCTGGGGTCAGCATCAGTGGCTGCCCGCGGGTCATGAGATCGGTCAGTACGAACATTTGCTCCAGCGCGTCGATGAGAAACAGCTGGCGGCGCTGTTCGACACGGGCGAGCCGGAAGTGAAGCCGGCCGGGAAAGCCACGACAGTCGCGTCCAAGACGCCCGCCAAGGCTGAAACAAAAGCCGCGGCCGATGAGCCCGTAGGTGAAATCGCCATCGAGGATTTCGCCAAGATCGACCTGCGCATCGCCAAGGTCCTGGCGGCCGAAGGCGTCGAGGGCTCGGACAAGTTGCTGAAGCTCACGCTCGACGTGGGCGACAGTCAGCGCACCGTGTTCTCAGGCATTCGCTCGGCGTACGCGCCCGAGCAACTGGTCGGTCGCTTCACGCTGGTCCTGGTGAACCTGAAGCCGCGCAAGATGCGCTTTGGCACGTCCGAGGGAATGGTGCTGGCCGCGGGCCCGGGCGGCAAAGATATCTTCCTGCTCGCGCCCGACAGCGGCGCGACCGCAGGCATGAAGGTGAAATAGCAACGCGGCGGCTTCGCTGAAACCATGTCAGCGCTCTTGCTCATCCTGCTCAGCGCCGTCCTGGTCAACGTGATGGCGCTGACGCGCATGCCCTCGTGGCGGCCCTTCGAGGCCGTCACGGGCACCTTCAAGGGCGCGCAGGGATTGGCGATCGCGTCGTTGCTCGCCGTGCCGTCCGTCGCCACAATCACCTGGGCCTTGTCGAATTGGCTGCTGGACCCGAGCGGGCTCGGCTACTTGCGAACGTTTGTATTCGTCGTTGTCGCCGTGGCGGTCGTGCCCTTGGTTGAATTCGCGCTACGACGCGACGGCCGCCTGCAACCACAACGTCCCGGCTTCACGCTACTCGTGACCACCAACTCCGCCGTGCTCGGCATCGCCCTGATGGTGGACGCACGGATGCAGAACATCGTCGATGCCGTGTCATTCTCCATCGCGATGGCGGCAGCCCTGGGCTTTTTGATGCTGGCGTTCGCAGCCATGCACGAACGATTGCAACATGCCGAGGTGCCGAGTGTGTTTCGGGACGCGCCGCTCGCACTGGTCAGTGTCGGCATCATGGCGCTGGCGTTCATGGGGTTCACCGGGCTGATTCAGGAATGATCACCGCGCTCATCACAGTCATCGTTCTCGCCGCGCTGGCGGGCGTGGCGACTGTTGTCACGCGTGGCGCGCCCAAAGAAATCTCCTTGGTCGATCGCATCGATGCTCTGCTGCCGCAGACTCAATGTCGTCGCTGCACGTTCGAAGGTTGCCGCCCGTACGCCGAAGCGATTGCGCAGGGCGCAGCCGATATCAATCAATGCCCGCCCGGCGGCGAGCGCACAGCGAAAGCGTTGGCGAGTCTGATGGGCGTATCGCCCAAGCCAGTCGGCAAGGAATTCGGCGTGGTGCCCGACTATCCCGCGGTCGCCTTCATCGAAGAAGACGCCTGCATCGGCTGCACCAAGTGCATTCAAGCCTGCCCCGTCGATGCCATCGTCGGCGCGTCTCGTTATATGCACACAGTGATCGCCGCGGACTGCACGGGATGTGAGCTGTGCATCCCGCCCTGCCCGGTCGATTGCATCGTGATGCAGCCGGCGCCCGCGCGATGACCACGAAGGAACGACTCACCGGCGGTCTGCGCATCGAAGCGCACAAACAGCGCTCCACTAAAGCACCGATTCGCGCGGCGAGCCTGACCGATCGCTATGTGATTCCGCTCGATCAACACTCGGGCTTGCCGGCCCTGCCGTTGGTGAAAGCTGGCGACCGCGTTCGAATGTTTCAACCGATCGCACAGCCCGCGCCTGGCATCAGTGCGTGGTTACATTCGCCTGTGTCTGGCGAAGTCATTGCCATCGAGCCTCGACCGGCGCCGCATCGGCTTGGCGCGCCGACGCTCAGCATCATGATCGCCAACGACGGCCGCGACGAGCGATTCGACAATGCCGCCGCCATTGTTTCGTTCGAACAGATATCGCCGACCGAAGCCTGCGAGCACATCGCACGCGGCGGCATCGTCGGCCTCGGCGGCGCCGCGTTTCCTACCGCGAACAAGCTCGAGAGCTCGTTGTGCGAGAACGGCCCGCAGCTCTTGCTCAATGGCGCCGAGTGCGAGCCGTACATCAGCTGCGACGAAATGCTGATGCGCGAGCGTGCCGACGACATCGTGTTCGGCGCACGAGCGTTGCTCCACGCCCTTTGCGCACCGAACTGCACGATCGCGATCGAAGACGATGTTCCAGAAGCGCAGGCCGCATTACGCCAGGCCATCGAGAAAGCCGCCGATGCCCGGATTCGAATCAAAGTGGTACCTGCCATTTATCCCGCCGGTGGCGAACGACAACTGATCGCCACCGTGTTCGGCGTTGAAGTCCCTCACGATGGCTTCCCCGCGGACATCGGCATCGTCTGTCAAAACGTCGGCACGGCCGCCGCCATCGCTCGATGGATTCGCGATGGGCAACCGTTGGTGAGTCGCATCGTGACCGTCACGGGTGACGGCGTGAGCGAGGCCGGCAACTGGGAAACGCGCATCGGCACACCCTTCTCCAGTCTCATCGCCAACAGCGGCGGTTACACCGAGCGCATGTCGCGGTTGATCATGGGGGGCTCGATGATGGGCACCTCGCTGCCTCACGACGATCTACCGGTCGTGAAAGCAACCAATTGCATCATCGCAGCCTCCGCGCTCGACTTGCAGCCGCGTGGCGCCGAGATGCCCTGCATTCGCTGTGGCAACTGCTCGCAAGTGTGCCCCGCTTTCCTGCTCCCTCAGCAGCTGCACTGGTACCTGCAACCGTTCGACAGCGATCAGCTCACCCGTCACGGCCTGCTCGATTGCATCGAATGCGGCTGCTGCGATTACGTGTGCCCGAGCCAGATCCCGCTCGCCGAACGCTTCCGCGAAGCCAAGCCCCTGCTCGCTCGCGAGCTCGACGCTCACCTCACCGCCGACGCCGCCCGCGCCCGCTTCCACGCCCGCAACGAACGCCTCGCGCGCCTCGAAGCCGAACATCGTGCGAAACTGGCGGAAAA
The DNA here is from genome assembly GCF_042651805.1 of Steroidobacter flavus. Taxonomy (NCBI): domain Bacteria; kingdom Pseudomonadati; phylum Pseudomonadota; class Gammaproteobacteria; order Steroidobacterales; family Steroidobacteraceae; genus Steroidobacter; species Steroidobacter flavus. The sequence continues at coordinate 2,501,406 of NZ_JBHSDU010000015.1, forward strand.
GCGGGGCAAGAGAGGGGGCGTGTAGCGGTCCTTACTGAAGTGTGGCCAACACTTCAGCCCATGACGCTATTTCAAGGCTTCTGCCCCACGTCGTTCGAACAATTCATCCGTGTGCTAGCCCTGCAAATTCTGGGGCCGGGCGTGACCGTGTTCGGCGCCGGTCCCGACGGCGGGCGTGAGGCCTGCTTTCGAGGCACGGTGCCTTATCCCTTTCCTCCGGCGCAGCAATGGAGCGGCTACGGCGTCATCCAGGCGAAGTTCAAACAAAAGCGGGAAACGACCGCCAAGGACCAGCAGTGGGCCGCCACGCAGCTGCGCAGCGAGCTCGAACGTTGGCTCAAGCGCGACGAACGCCATCCCAAACCGGACTATTTGATTTTCTGTACCAACGTCGAGCTCACCTCCGCGCCGCGCGGTGGACGCGCGCGAATCGAGAAACTGCTGGCAGCAGGCGCGAACGCATTGGGACTGAAAGATGTTTGTATCTGGGACGGCGTGCAGTTGCGCGGGTTTGTGGACCGGTATGAGTCCATTCGCTCGCGCTTCTCATATTTTCTCACGACGGGCGATCTGCTCGGACAGTTCGCCAACAGACTTTCCTGGCATTGCGACTCCGACAGTGTTCTGACGACTTACCTGTGTCGGGAGCTGCTGCAAGACGAAGACGCCCGGCTGAGTCAGGCGGGCGATCGCTCCGAGGATCGAATCAAGCTGGCCGATGTCTTCGTCGACCTGCCGGTCGCCGACATCAAGCCTCTGGCTGGGGACCGGAGCCAGCAGCCCATCCAATCGTTGCACGAGCTTGCAACCATCGCGAGCGGCAAGCTCGATCCTCTCACGTTGCACGAACACACGACGCGCCTGGCTCAGGACGGACAGCGGATGCCGCTGCATAGTCGTTACCTGCTGCTCGGCGGGCCAGGCTCGGGCAAGTCGACCGTCGTGCAGTTCCTGGCACAGATAAATCGCGCGGCGCTGCTCGATCGCCGTCCCAAACATCGTCTCGAGGGCCGTGTTAAAAACATTGTCGATGCCCTCCGGGCGCGCTGCCGCGCCGATCTGACCGAGTGGCCAGCAACGCCGCGATTTCCGATACGCATCGAGCTCAACAGCTTCGCTCAAGCGCTCGCCTCTAAAGAGGACGGTATCGAGACGCTGTCCGCGTATCTACGCAGAAACTTGAGCCGTGACGTGCAGATCTCACATGCCGAGCTGCGCTCCTGGCTGCAGATGTATCCCTGGCTGGTCGTCCTGGACGGCTTGGATGAAGTGCCGTCGTCGACCAATCGGCGCGAAGTGGTCGCGGCGATCCAGCACTTTCTCGCCGAAGCGCGCGACCTCGAAGCCGACCTGTTGGTGGTCGCATCCACTCGACCGGATGGATATCACGGCGAGCTGGACGGCGAGGACGTCACATCAAGGGTGTTGCTACCGCTGCCTCGCAAGCGAGCACTGGCGTACGCTCGACGGTATGTCGACGCGAAATCCGCTGGCAGCGACGATCCGCGCTCGACAGCGCTCATGACCATCATCGGCAAAGCGATCAAGTCGCCGCTGGTGGCGCGGCTGATGACTTCGCCCCTGCAAGTGACATTCATGGTTGCTGTCATTGCGGCCATCGGCAGACCGAGCGAGAGCCGCTGGCAATTGTTCACTGACTACTATCGGACCATCTACGAACGGGAATTGCACAAGGCGGTGCGACCGTTCAATCGGATCCTCCACGAACGGCGCCAGGATATCGACGCCCTCCATCATCGGATCGGGTTCTTGCTGCAAGCTCGAGGCGAATTCGTGGGCGGCCTGGACGCCGCACTGACGGCGGAAGAATTCGAAGGCCTGGTGGACGCGGCGCTGCGCGAAGATGGCCTGGATCATGACGAGCTCGCCGAGCAGCGGCGGATGATCGTCGACGCGGCCAAGATGCGACTGGTCTTCATCACCAGCCGTAGAGCCAACCGCCTGAGCTTCGACGTGCGCTCGCTACAGGAATACATGGCGGCCGCTTACCTCACCGACACGGACGCCGCCGATATCCTGCAGCGGCTGAAAGCGATCGCACGCAGCGCGCACTGGCGCAACACGCTCTTGTTCGCGATCGGCCGCTTCTTTATCGAACCCCGCATGCGCCAGCATCGCGACCTGGTTCGGCTGCTGTGCGACGATCTGAACCGCGAGGATCCGCCGCACGCGAACGTCAAATCCGGTTCCCGGCTGGCGCTGGAAATTTTAGAGAGCGGCGTGGTCGGCAACGTGCCCCACGTCAGTCGCAGTCTGGCCGAGTGCGCGCTCAAACTGCTCGAGATTCCGCCGGGCCTGTTCGAAAAAAACTCGATACGGCTGGCCGGTGTCCATGAAGAATTCATGCAACCGGAATATCACTGTGCCGTGTCGATCTGGCTCGGACAAACAGAAAAACAGCGAACGCTCAGCGCGTGGCTGCTGCTGTTACGCCTGGAGCAGTCGGGGGTAGCTTGGGCCGCTGAAATGGCGCGAACCCATTGGCCGACCTCCAGCAGCGCCGGCCTGATGATCATGGAGCGCTGGTTCGGCGGCGCCTATGACAATCAGCGAACCTTCACTAGCGCTTACTGGAATTTGAATGACGGCCATCGGCACTATCGTGCGCTGAGCGAGATGGAAGTGCAGCGACTGGATGCCCTGATCCCGCGGCTTCCGCTGCGAACCTGCTATCAATTGATCAGCAGAACGCGGAACCAGCGGGCCTGCCTGCGCAAGACACGGTGGCTGCATGCGTTGCGCAGGCTATTTTCCAAGCGGCGGTTGGAAGTGTCGGTGTCTTCCGCGGAAGTCCCCGACTGCCTCACGCTATTCCTGGTACGCATGCAGCCACGCCACAAGATGCGAAGCATGACGCGGCTACTCTCGCAGATCGACGACACCATGGACGAGTCGTGGCGGCAGTTACAGGCGGTACTCCAATTTACCGTCGAACCAACGGCCGGCAATCTGGCAGCGGCGCTGCGAACATTGCATCGGCTTGGCGACGACCTCGATCGGGAGCTGTGCATGCAGTTCGCCCCATGGCCACTGACATGTTGCCTGTCCGCCGACAGCTCGCAGTGCTCGCTGGAGACGCTGGCAATCCAGGCTGAGGAGGGGCGGCTCGGAGATACCGACCATTGGCTGAGTTTGCAAAAACACTGGCGAACACCGGATCTCTACGCAGCCGAATTCATCGACTCGCTGCACGACAATCCGCTGCCCTTGATTGGAGCGACGGTACGCATCGGCGCCGATGTGGCGGCGTTGATGCTATCCACGACAGGGGTTGTTCAGTTGCTGGCCGGGATGCTTGAAGATTTGCCCCATTCGTACGCGAGATACCATTTGATCGATGCATTGGTCACGATAATGGCCCTGTCGCCAGCGGCCATTCGCGTCGATCCGGCGCGCGTCCATCCTCATTTGATAGCGGCGGCGCGAGCTGGAACCGTGTACTCCATTCCGTTTACGGCGGAAACGATGCAAGGCATTCATGCCGACTACTACGATGCATTGGGATCGTCGACGAATCTGTTTTCTTCCTCCTTGCCTTGGGCACTCAACCAAGTGTCCGTAGATCCGTTGTTACTGGAGTTCTGCGCGCATCCGACCCGCGTCGGTCTGCTCACGTGCGTCGTGGCTTGCATCGCCTCGGGCGCGACTTTGCTGCCGGCTACCCTACTGCAGGTAACTGGGCATGAGGTCTGGAACGAGCATCGGTGGGCTCATCTGTTCGTGCAGATCTGCCGCACCGATCTCGAGGAGCAAGCAGCGCTCACGCTGGCCGCCGAGCTGCCAGGCATTATTGAGAGCGACAGCGCGCCGGGCTCGTTGCTCCGCCTGCTGATCCTCACACTTGACAAGCGGGCCGCGAACGCGCCCACATTGGAACCGATACTGCTGGCGGCTTGCGCCCTCATTTCCGCGACACAGTGGGAATTGCTGGCGGACGCCGAACACGTCAAGTATCGCTTCTCACTGACTCAAACGAGCGAGTTACCGGCGTTGCTCAGCGGCTCCGCTCGTTGACCCCATGCAGGTCAGGCACTACGCTTCGCCCGATTCATGACCTTCCCCACCGCACCCGCCCCCCACGTAGTCGCTCACGACAGCGTCGGGCGGGTCATGCGCATTGTTTTATATGCGCTGGTGCCGACGGTGGCGTTGCACGTCGTGTTCTTCGGCGTGGGGTTGTTGGTGCAGATCGCGCTGGGCGCGGCGACGGCCCTCGCGGCGGAGGCGCTGGCGTTGAGGCTGCGTCAGAAGCCAATCGAGCCCTTCTTGAAAGACTTCAGCGCGATTGTCACGGCGGTACTGCTCGCGTTGTGCCTGCCGCCGCTCGCGCCTTGGTGGCTGGTGGTGAGTGGCACGGCATTCGCCATTCTGCTGGCGAAACACTTGTATGGCGGGCTCGGGCGGAATCCGTTCAATCCGGCGATGGTCGGTTACGCCGTGTTGCTCGTTTCGTTTCCCGTGCAGCTGCTGCAGTGGTTGCCGCCGGCGGGCATGGACATCGAGCACATCAAGCTGTCGGTCGGTGAAACGATCCAGACCATTCTCACCGGCTCGCTCCCGTCGCGACTCACCTGGGACGCGGTGACCTCGCCCACGCCGCTCGATGCGCTGCGAACGAATTTGAAGATGGGTATGACCATGGCCGAGGCACAAGCGGCGCCGATCTTCGGCACGCTCGGCGGACGCGGCTGGGAGTGGATCAATCTCGCGACGCTGGCCGGCGGAATCGCCCTGTTCGCATTTCGTATCATCCGCTGGCACATCCCGGTCGCGATGCTCGGCGCCATCGTTGTTTGTGCGTCATTGATGTACATGATCGATCCGGGCGCCTACGCCGGCCCGATCTTTCATCTCACTTCCGGTGCGAGCCTGTTGGGTGCATTCTTCATCGCCACCGACCCGACTTCGGCGGCGACCAGCGATCGGGGCCGATTGATCTATGGCGCGGGCATCGGTGTGCTGACCTATGTCATTCGCACCTGGGGCGGCTATCCCGATGGGGTCGCCTTCGCGGTGTTGCTGATGAATTTGTCGGTGCCGCTCATCGACCGCTACACGATTCCACGCGTCTATGGCCACGCCCGCTGACAAGCGAAACATCGCGATCCCGACAGTGACGCTCGTCGTCGTCGCGGCCGTGCTCACGGTCGGGCTCGTGACCTTCGCGAATCTCACGCGCGACCGCATCGCTCACAATCAGCAGGCGTGGATCAAACAACACCTGGATGCGCTCGTTCCCCCGCAGAGCTACGACAACGACCCGCTCACCGACACCACCGACGTCGTCGCGCCGGATATGCTCGGCACGGCGGCGCCCGTCACCGTCTATCGTTTACGCAAGGCGGGGCTGCCGGTGGCCGTGGCCATTCGTTCGGTCGCACCCGACGGTTATCGCGGACCGCTGGAGTTGCTGGTGGCAATCGCGCCGGGCGGTCAGCTGATCGGTGTGCAGGTCATTCGTCACAATGAAACACCGGGCCTCGGCGACGCGTTCGAGAACCGCGACGCCGGTTGGCTGGATAAATTTCGCGGCCTGTCGCTGACCAAGCCGCCCCAGCAACGCTGGACGGTGCGTCGGGATGGCGGCGACTTCGATGCGTTCACCGGCGCGACAATCACGCCGCGAGCCATCGTGAAGGCCGTGCGCCTCACGCTGGAGTTCTATCAGGGCAACGAAGATCGTTTGTATCAGGACGGCAAGCCGCGATGAGCACACCGTCACTCAGCGTGGGGCCCGCCATAACGAACAATCTGCCGCCTCCGACCGCGCGTCATCGCGCATTCGGTAGCACGCTGCAACTCCTGGCGCTATGCCCCTTGCTCGCAGTCAGCGACACCGTCGTCAAGGCACTCGGCTTCAGCACCTTGGTGCTCGTGATATTTCCTTTGGCGACCCTGCTGCTCAGTGCGATCCGTCGCTGGCTCGATGACGCCATCGTTCTTCCCGCCAGCCTCCTCGTCACGGCCGGGCTCGTGACAGCAGCTGAACTCTTCATGCGCGCCTGGTTCCACGATCTCGGCGCGTCCTTCGGTGTGTTCCTGCCATTGCTCGCCGTGAACATCGTCGTGGTCGATCACATACAAACACCGGCTGCAGACCGAGGCACAGCATTGATCCGCAGCGTCCGCATCGCGCTTGGCATCGCCCTGACCTTGATCGCGCTGGGCCTCGCCCGCGAACTCGTCGGCCGCGGCTCGCTGCTGAGTGGCGCCGGCGCACTGCTGGGCAGTTGGGCGGACCGGCTCGAAATCAAAGTCTTCAGCGTCGACATGGGTTTCCTGCTCGCGATGCTGCCGCCCGGTGCCTTTATCTCGCTGGGCCTGTTGATCGCCGTGCGCAACTGGATAGCCGCCCGCCATTCCACAACATCATGAACCGCAAAAAGATCGCCGCGATATTCGAGCGCCTCAAGGCCGCCAATCCCAAGCCGACCACCGAGCTGGAATATTCCAAGCCGTTCGAGCTGCTGATTGCCGTGATCCTGTCGGCGCAGGCCACGGACAAGAGCGTCAACCTCGCCACACGCGAACTGTACAAACATGCGAACACACCGCAGGCCATCCTGGACCTCGGCGTCGAGGGCCTGTCGAAGTACATCAAGACCATCGGCCTGTTCAACACCAAGGCCAAGAACGTGATCGCGACCTGTCGCATCCTGGTCGAACAGCATGGCGGCGAGGTTCCTGAATCGCGCGAGGCGTTGGAAGCGCTTCCGGGCGTTGGCCGCAAGACCGCGAATGTGATTTTGAATACAGCCTTCGGCCATCCGACCATCGCGGTCGATACACACATCTTCCGCGTCTCAAATCGCACTGGCCTCGCCCCTGGCGACAACGTGCGTACAGTCGAAGATCATCTCGTGAAAGTCGTGCCGCCCGAGTACGCGCACGACGCTCATCACTGGCTGATCCTGCATGGACGTTACACCTGTATCGCGCGCAAACCGAAATGCCCGGAGTGCGTGATCCTGGACCTTTGCGAATACAAAGAGAAAACGCCGCCGGAAACCAAACCAGAGAAGCGCAGTATCTTCGCGAAGCCGGCGGCCGCTGCAACCAAAGCCAAGCTCACTCAGAAGCTGCGAAAGAAGCGCGCCTGATGCAGCGGCGCACATTCATCTATCAAGCCGCGCTCGCAGGCCTGGCCGCTCAACTGCCCATCGATGCGAGCGCCGAAACGCCGCGCAGTCAGTTCACCCGCAACTCCACCGCGGACGAAGTCACCGCGGGCTTGAATCTCACCGGCAAGACCGCTGTAGTCACCGGCTGCAACTCCGGCATCGGCTTCGAAACGATGCGCGTGCTCGCCCTGCGCGGTGCTCACGTCATCGGCACAGCTCGCACCCTCGATAAAGGCAAAGCGGCTTGCGACAAGGTCAGCGGCAAGACGACACCGGTCGCGCTGGAACTGACGGACTTCGACTCCGTCGTTGCCTGCGCCGACGCGATTCGTGGCATGAACGTGAACATCGACATGCTGATCCTCAACGCCGGCATCACCCTCGCTGACTGGCAGCAGGTGAACGGCCTCGAGAAACAATTCGTCGTTCATCATCTCGGCCATTTCATTCTCACTCAGCGGCTGATCGATCGAGTCACAAGCGCCACGCAAGGCCGCGTCGTGGTCGTTGGTAGTGGCAATCATCGCGATGCGCCCGACGGCGGCATTCAGTTCAACGATCTCTCCGGTCGCAACTGGTATCGCCGCGGCTACGCGCATTCGAAACTTGCGAATGGATTGTTTTCACTGGAGCTGTCACAGCGCCTCGCCAAGACGCGCGCGACGTCGAACTGTCTGTCGCCGGGACCGGTGGCTACGAACATCCGGCGCGATCTGCCCGCCAGTGCCACGCCAGCCAACCTGAAGTCGCCCGCGCAAGGCGCAGCCACTGTTTGTTATGTCGCATCTCACCCGAGCCTGCGGCTCGTCAACGGCGAATATTTCTCCGACTGCAATCCAGCGCCTCAGAGCAAATATCAAACCGACCGCGCGATGGCCGCGAAGCTGTGGCAAGTGTCGAGCGAATTGACACGCCGCTATCTCAGCTAAAGGTTCGTCACAAAATCCGATCTCGACCCGGCTAGAATCGCCCGCAGCGGGGGCACGGCCGCCTCCTCAGGGATGTTCGAGTGATCGATATCAATCGCGGTACGCTCCGCCTTGCTGTCCTGGCGTCAGTGACACTCATGCTCGCCGCCTGTGGTGGTGGCGGTGGTAGTAGCAATGGCGGTGGCAGCACCAACCCACCGTCGACGAATACCCCGCCCGCCAGCCCCAGCGCGCAGGAGCTGAGCAACGCGCAGAACGCCAGGCTGCACATGACCCAGGGGCCGGACTGGCTCACCATCACCTGGCGCGACACCTTCGATAACGAGCGGGGTTACCGGGTGGAACGGCTCGGCAGCGATAACTCCTGGAATGCGTTTGGAACATTGCCAGCCATCGATGGCGGCAGCGTCTCTTGGGAACGATTTCAAACGGCGACCGACAGCGGCACGTATCGGGTGGTCGCGTTGTTCGATCGTTACTCCGTACCGCTATATGCCGCACCCGGCGAAAGCGAGATCGCCATCGATCTGACGACGCCGGTGGCCATTCAGTTTAGCTCCGACGTGCAGTACGACGTGCCCGTGCAGGTGAGCGTGCCCAACGCCGGGGCCGCTCTTTCCGTGACGTATCGCCTGAACGACGTGGTCGTCGCCCAAGTCACGAGCGGCGGCGACTTCGCCGCAACCATCCCCACAGAGCGCCAGGCCACGAGCAACGCCACCGATATCTGGGTCGCCGAGATTCGTAAGAGCGCGGGCTTCACGAGAGTCACATCGCAGGAACGAGCCGATCGGAACACGCTGCCGGCGCTGCTGCTCAAGGTCGCACCGGCTCATTCGATCGACAATTCGCTGGTGCTCACCGCCATCGCCTCTTCCGGCTACGGCCTCGACTCGGTGCGGTTCTTCGTCAATGACAATCCCGTGCAGGTGGTCCGCTGGACCGATCGATGGAACAAGTGGGTTCACACCATTGACCCGAGCACGCTGCCCGCCGGCGTGAACCGGTTCCGAGCTGTCACAACCGACAGCACCGGCACCACCGTCAGCATGGACGCCGAGTACACGATCGAGACGCTGCCCTCGCTGAGCGTCGCGGGGGCGTTCGAAGGCATGATCGTTTCCGGCGGCCGGCTCAACCTGCATGGCACGTTTGGCGAGAACGTGGCCGGCACCGTGCTCACCGTCGAGATCAAGGATGCCCATAGTGCCTTCACGGACCGGACCCGCACGCTGCTGAGAACACGCACCAGTCCTTTCAATCTCGATCAATCGCTCGCCGGTGAGTCGGGCGAACGGATTCTGACGGTGCGCGCCGAGACGCCGGACGGCAAAGTGAACGTTCGCTCCTACAACATCATCCTGCCCTCGATCGAGCGCACCTACGAGCTCGTGGCCAGCGACGTCGCGCAGCTGCTGGCGGCGGATCAGGGCTCGCTGCTCTATAGAAACAACGCCGGAGCGATCGTGCTGAGAAATGCCGCCGGCCACGAAACGCAACTGGAAGTTCCTTTCCCGCTGCTCAATTCGCAGTGGTGGCTCAGCGCAGGACACGTGATTGCACGGCGCTGGGTCGGCGTCCCTGACCTGCATGTCTTCACCGGTCCGGCGACGACGCTCAATTTATCGACGCTCGCGGCAGACTATCCAGGCAGCGATGCTCCCGTGATTCGCGGTCCGTGGATCGGTTGGCCGTCCGGCAGCGACTCGCGGCGGCTGAATGTTTACAACATCGAAACCGGTGCGCTCAGCAACGTCACCGCCGCCAATGCCTGGTTCATCCGTCCGCTGTATGACCTGGACACCACGCCAGGCAGCGAGCGCGTGCTGTTCGCCGGGGGCAACGGCCTGTACAGCTATCCACTCGCCACCGGCATCGTCACTTTGTTATCGCCAGGGTCATACGCCGAGGTGCGCACCGACGGCACGCGAGTGGCGTGGAAGGACGCGACCGATCCCGACCATATCCAGCTCAAGGTCGCACCGTTGAACAATCCCACGGCGATTACCGTCTTGACCGATCACTACAGAGGACTGAACTTCGCCAAAGACGGTTTGATCGGATGGATCGGGGTCGACCCGGCGATCGGGGTCAACGATGGCACTGCGACCACATCGCTGGCCGACGGTGCCGCCAGTTATGAACGCGACCCGCTCGTGGATGGCACGATCATCTTCAACGAGCCCGGCCGTCTGTATAGCTGGAGCCGCGCGGCCGGCAAACACCTGTTGCTCGACGCGTACCGGCCGACCTTGCACACGCAAGGCGTAGCTTATTTGCTGACCGGCGACACCGGCACTCTGTATCGGACGACACTGCCCTGAGGATCGCAAGCGGCTAGAATCGCCGCATGCCGATCTTCGACACCCAATCCCGCGATCAGCTGCGCCAGATGTACATCAACGCCTGGCGCAAGCATCGCGACGGCCTCCCCATGGAGCCGCTCGAGGCGCAGATCGCCGACGTGGTCGCGCTCCATCCTGAATATCAGGCGGCGCTCGAAGACCCGGACAAGGTGCTCGACCGCGATTACAGCCCCGAGGGCGGCCAGTCCAACCCGTTCCTGCACATGGGCCTGCACCTGGCGGTTCGGGACCAGATCGGCACCGATCGCCCGGCCGGCATGCGCGCCGCGTTCGAGGCCCTGGCGGCGCGTCTGAGCTCGCCCCACGACGCGGAACATCAAATCATCGAACGCCTGGCAGAAGCGCTTTGGGAAGCGCAGCGGGCCGGTCGGCCACCCGACGAGCAGGCCTATTTGCGCCGCATCCGGGAGCTGGCGGGCCTTCGCATTAAGTGATGCCTGCGTTCGCGGCCCGCGTGGTGGCCGCTCCAGGGCACGAATGGTAGATTTCGCCCCCTCTCGATCCCCCATCGAACCAGCTCACCGTACCATGCCGACCATCAAGCAAGACGATGTGATCCTGAGCGTCGCCGACGCCCTGCAGTACATCTCCTATTACCACTCACCCGATTTCATCCAGGCCATGGCGGCCGCCTACGAGCGCGAGGAAAGCCCGGCGGCGAAGGATGCGATCAAGCAGATTCTGGTGAATTCGCGCATGTGCGCCGAAGGTCACCGCCCGATCTGTCAGGACACCGGCATCGTCACCGTGTTCGTGAAAGTGGGCATGAACGTGCAGTGGGCCGACGCCACCATGTCGCTCACCGACATGATCAACGAAGGCGTGCGCCGCGCTTACAACCATCCGGACAACACGCTGCGCGCGTCGATCGTCGGCGATCCGTTGTTCGATAGAAAGAACACCAAAGACAACACGCCCGCGGTGATTCATATGGAAGTCGTGCCGGGCGATACGCTTGACATCGCTGTCGCGGCCAAGGGCGGCGGCTCGGAAAACAAATCCAAGATGGTGATGTTGAATCCGTCCGATTCCATCGTCGACTGGCTGGTGAAGACCGTGCCGCAGATGGGCGCGGGCTGGTGTCCGCCCGGCATGCTCGGCATCGGCATCGGCGGCACCGCCGAAAAAGCGATGGTGATGGCGAAGGAATCGTTATTCGAAGAGATCGACATTCACGAGATCCGCGAGCACGGTCCGAAGGATAAATTCGAAGCGCTGCGTCTGGAGATCATGGACAAGATCAACGCGCTCGGCATCGGCGCGCAGGGTCTCGGCGGCCTCACCACCGTGCTCGATGTGAAGATCAAGTATTACCCGACGCACGCCGCGTCGTTGCCGGTCGCGGTGATTCCGAACTGCGCCGCGACTCGTCACGCGCACTTCGTGCTCGACGGCTCGGGACCCGCCAAGCTCGATCCGCCGGACCTGGAGCTGTGGCCGAAGCTCACTTATCAAGCGTCCGCCGATTCGCGTCGAGTGAATCTCGATGCGCTCACGCGTGAGGACGTGGCGTCGTGGAAGCCCGGCGAACGTTTGTTGTTGTCCGGCAAGATGCTGACCGGTCGCGACGCGGCTCACAAACGCCTGAGCACGCTGATCGAGAAGGGCGAGCCGTTGCCGCCGGGCCTGGATTTCAAGAACCGCGTGATCTACTACGTCGGTCCGGTCGATCCCGTGAAGGGCGAAGTCGTCGGCCCGGCCGGTCCCACGACTGCGACGCGCATGGACAAGTTCACCGAGATGATGCTCGGCAAGACCGGCCTGATCGCCATGGTCGGCAAGTCCGAGCGCGGCCCTGAAGCGATCGAGTCGATTCGCAAGCACAAGGCGGCGTATCTGATGGCGGTCGGCGGCTCGGCGTATCTGGTCTCCAAGGCGATTCGTTCCAGCCGCGTGGTCGCATTCGGCGACCTGGGCATGGAAGCGATCTACGAATTCGAAGTGAAGGACATGCCGGTGACCGTCGCCGTCGACGCGCGAGGCGAATCGGTGCACGAGACCGGCCCGGCGGAATGGAAGAAGCGCATCGCCGGTATTCCGGTCAAAGTGATGTAAAGAACAAAGGCGGTGGAGGGACCGATGCAGATTCAGAACGCGATTCTGTTACCACCCACCGCCCTCGCCCTGCTGACCGGGCTGGTCTTCACCAAGTTATATCGAGACCGCATCGCCGAGATGCGCGCCCGGCGGATCCATCCCCAACAAGTGGCGACCGCCAGGCAGATGCACGAGACGATGCAGAACGTGGCGGCCTCCGACCACTTCCGCAATCTGTTCGAAGTGCCCGTGCTGTTCTATGCGCTGTGCGGCTTTCTCGCGATCACACAGCTCACCACGGTCTTGCTGCTGGCGTGCGCCTGGGGCTACGTCGTGCTGCGAACGGCGCACACCTACGTGCACCTCACGAGCAACGTCGTCATCCGACGCTTTCAGTTGTTCTTCGCCAGCAGCATCGTGCTGTACGTGATGTGGGTGCTGTTCGCCCTGCGACTGCTCACTGCATAAAGCCGACTTTCACGTCTTCCTGAGACAGCAAGCGCACCGGCACGGACGGCGCACGCCAGATGTCCGCGCAGTATTCGCGAATCGTGCGATCTGACGAGAACTTGCCGCTGCGCGCGGAGTTCAAGATCGACATCCGCGTCCAATGATCGACATCGCGATACGCCTGACTCACCTGCAGCTGACATTCAGAGTAGGACTCGAAGTCCGCGAACACGAGATAAGGGTCGTGCCACAGCAGCCCGTCGGTCAGCGCACGGAACATCTGCACGTCGCCCCGTGAGAAGAAGCCGCTGTTGATCAGCGAGATCACCTCTTGCAACTCGGCCGTCATGTGCTCCAGCGGTCGATAGCCGCGCCCCTTGGTTTGCGCCACCTGCTCCGCCGTCAGACCGAACAGGAAGAAATTCTCCGCGCCGACTTCCTGACGAATCTCGATGTTGGCGCCATCCATGGTGCCGATGGTCAAGGCGCCATTCATGGAAAATTTCATGTTGCCCGTGCCTGACGCTTCCTTGCCGGCCGTGGAGATCTGCTCGGACAGCTCCGCCGCCGGATACACACGCTGGCCGTTGGAGACATTGAAGTTCTGCAGGAACACCACCTTGAGCCGGTCTTTGACCGCCGGATCGCGATCGACCACGTCGGCGACCGAATTGATCAGTTTGATGATCAGCTTGGCCATGTGATACGCCGGCGCCGCCTTGCCGCCGAAAATAAACGTGCGCGGCTGGAAGTCCGCGTTCGGATCCGAGCGCAGCCGGTGATACAGCGCGATGACGTGCAGGATATTGAGGTGCTGGCGCTTGTACTCGTGAATGCGCTTGACCTGCACGTCGAACAACGACGCGGGATCGATGTTGATGCCGTTGCGCTCCTTCACGAACGCGGCGAAGTCGACCTTGTTGGCAAGTTTTATCTCGCGCCAGCGCTGACGGAAGGCGGCGTCCTGGGCGAACGGCTCCAACTTCTGCAGCTCATCCAGATTCTTCAGCCAGGAATCGCCGATCGCTTCGCTGATCAGATCCGACAGCCGCGGATTGCTCAGCGCCATCCAGCGACGCGGCGTCACACCGTTGGTCTTGTTGCCGAACTTATGCGGCCACAGCTCGTAGAAGTCCCTCAACACATCCTGCTTGAGCAATTCGGAGTGCAACTCCGCCACGCCGTTGATCGTGTGACTGCCGACGCACGCCAGATGCGCCATGCGCACGTAACGCTCGCCGTGCTCGTCGATCAGTGACAATCGGGCGAGGCGCGCTTCATCGCCATAGAAGCGAATACGCACCTCGTCGAGGAAGCGGACATTGATTTCGTAGATGAGATCGAGATGCCGCGGCAGCACCGATTTAAACAACTCGAGCGGCCAACACTCCAGCGCTTCGGGCAGCAACGTGTGATTGGTGTATGCAAACGTCTTGCAGGTGATGTCCCAGGCTTGTTCCCAGGGCATCACGTGATCGTCGACCAGCAGCCGCATCAGCTCCGCTACGGCGATTGCGGGATGGGTGTCGTTGAGCTGCACGGCAAACTTCTCGTGGAAGCGCTCGAGCGGCAGCTTCTGCACCCGCATGATTCGCATCATGTCCTGCAACGACGCGGACACGAAGAAGTACTGCTGTTCCAGACGCAGGGTCTTGCCCTGAATCTGCTCGTCGTTCGGATAGAGCACCTTGCTCAACGTTTCCGACCAGACTTTCTGTCGAACCGCGCCACCGTAGTCGCCGCGATTGAAGGTCGAGAAATCGAACGACTCGGGCGCTTCGGCCTTCCACAGCCGCAGCGTGTTCGCAGTGTTGTTACGAAAGCCGAGGATGGGCGTGTCGTACGGCACGCCGACCACGACCTTGCCGGGCACCCAGCGAATGCGCAGACGCTCCTGCTCGTCGCGATACTGCTCGGTGTGACCGCCGAGCTTGACCTCGACCGCCCACTCCGGCCGCAGGATTTCCCAGGGATTGCCGAAGCGCAGCCATTTGTCGGTGCGCTCGGTCTGCCAGCCGTCGACGATCTCCTGATGAAAGATGCCGAACTCGTAGCGGATGCCATAGCCCAGCGAGGGAATTTCCAGCGTCGCCATCGAGTCGATGAAACACGCGGCGAGGCGCCCGAGACCGCCATTGCCCAGTCCCGGCTCGTCTTCCTGGCGCAACAAGGTATCGAAATCCAGACCCAGCTCGGAAATCGCCTCTCTCACCTGTTCGTAGATACCGAGATTGATCAGGTTGTTGCCCAGGTGCGGCCCCATCAGGAATTCCGCGGAAAAATAGGCGACGGTGCGCGAGCCCTGCTTGGTATAAGCGGCCGCGGTGCTGATCCAGCGCTGTAGCAGGCGATCGCGAACCGCATAGGCCAGCGCCTGGTAGTAGTCGTTCTGGGACGCGAGCGCCGGGAACTTGCCCTGCACGTACAGCAGGTTGTCCAGAAAGGCGCGCTTGAACGCCTCCTTGGTGAGCGCCGTGCGCTCGTCGTCGTAGAGCTCGGTCGGCGTTTCCATCGATTTCATGGGAGTGGCCATGGCAGCACCCTGGTTTTACTGAGGTCGGCAAACGGATATGGTGCAAATATCGTGCGTGCCCGAACACCTGTCGGTATTCGCAGGCAGTCCGGCAACACGCACCGGCTTGACTCAGGCGGCCACGTGAGCCGCCTCTTTTGAGGGCGGCGCCAGTTGTATCACGCTCATGCTACAGCTTTAGCGCGGTACGCTGAGAACATCGAGAACACCCAGGGCCGGCATGCCAGCAGCAGTGCGACGCTGGTCTTGTCTCGCGCCGGCAATTGGACGTCGAGCGCTGCGAGGTCGGCAAAATCCGCCGCGAGCTTGTCGATCTTCTTGAGCAGGATGCGCACCGATGCCGGCGACAGCTCGGCCGAATGAAACGACAGCGCTTCGCTCGCGCCGGTGAACGGGCCTTGCAGAAATTCCGCCCGCACCTGGCGCTCATATAACTTACGCACCGGCCCATCCGGCCGCCACGCGATCGGCAAGCGCGCGTGCAAGTGAATCCTGCGCTTCGCATCGATTTCGACGAGCTGCGCCTCCTCGAGCCGCGTGAGCAACGCACGCATCACTCGCGGATTGAGACCGAGCCGACGCTCCGCCGCCTCCGCCGATCTGCCATTCAATAGCAAATAAAACAACGCCAGCAATGAAGCATCGCTTGCCAAAGTGCGCTCCTGCTCGAGCGACAGACTGAAAGTCTGCGTGGGCTCGCGCGCTCCCGCAGCCATGCGCACCAGGTCAGCGACGCTCATGTCAAGGGCCGCGCACACACGCTCCAATCTCACCAATGTAAAAGATTCATCGGAGAACAAGCGCTTCACCGACGATTCACTGAGCCCCAGCGCGCGGCCGAGCTTTTGGTAGGTCATCCCACGAGCGCGCAAGCAACGCTTCAAAGTCTCGAGCAGGTTTTTGGTCTCATTCACTGCAATAAATCCCGACACAGGTGGTACGACGGTGCCTAGGGTACCGTATTCCGGTACTTCGGTTTTCAAAGCTTGTTCGACGCGCCGATGCCGCTAAGGTGTCGCCCTGCCAGCACATCCGGTCCAACCCCAAATCGAATCGAGTGTGGTGGCAACGTTGAACAAACAAGAGGAATCGAAATGAAGGTGTTTCACGCGTTACGCGCCCTGGCCCGGCCGGCACTCCGCTGCGCCATGCCCGCGCTCGTCATCGCCGCGCCGGGGATGGCTGCGGCCGACGATGTCGGTCACTGGTACATCACCCCGCAAATCGGCGGTGTCTCCGTCGACAACGATCGCCCGCTGCAGGACAAGGACTGGTTGTATGGCGTGGCGATCGGCAAGGCCATCAACCGTGGCTTGAACATCGAGCTGAATGTCAACGGCGCCCAAGTCGGCGGCGGCCCGGGCCGCAGCGACTCGAGCTTCTGGGGCTCATCGCTCGATTTCTTGGCGGTGATGAATCGCGGTGGCGCGGTCGAGCCGTTCCTGAGCTTCGGCGGCGGCGTGCTGGCGAACCAGCGCAGCCCCGGCAGTAACGCGACCAATCTCATGGGCCAGGCCGGCGTGGGTATGTTCATCAAGCTGTGGGAGAGCCCCGAGGGCACCAGCAGCTTCAAGTTGCGCCCTGAGCTGAAAGTGCGTTACGACGAGGACGGCAGCGATAAATACAGCGACTATCTGGGCCTGCTCGGCTTCCAGTTCGCATTCGGCGCCGCGCCGCCGAAGCCGGTCGAAACACCGCCGCCCGCTCCGGAGCCGACGCCTCCGCCCCCGCCGCCTCCGCCGCCGCCTCCTGGCGATCAGGACAAGGACGGCGTGCTCGATAACGTCGACAAGTGCCCGGATACACCTCCTGGCGTTGCCGTCGACGCCTACGGTTGCACGCGCAAGGGCTCGATCACGCTGGAAGGGGTGACGTTCGAGTACAACTCGGCGACGCTGAAGCCGGAGTCGCGCACTGCTCTCGATGCTGTGGCCACGGATCTGAAGAAATATCCGCGGTTGAAGCTCGAGCTGCAGGGTCACACCGACAGCAAGGGTCCGGACGCCTACAACCTGAAGTTGTCACAGCAGCGTGCCGACTCGGTCCGCACGTATCTGCTGGATCAGGGCGTGACCGCCGGCGCGCTGGTGGCGAAAGGCTACGGTGAAACGCAGCCGATCGCGGACAACAAGACCGACGAAGGCCGCGCACTGAATCGCCGTGTGGTGATGTATGTGGTCGACAACCCTGGCGACGTGGACGTCAAGGGTCAAGGTAAGGTCGAGCAATAGTACGACTCGAGTCGAGAGTCGGGCCCCTCCTCGTCAGAGGAGGGGCCTTTTTTATCCCGGCGGGAACTGATAGCCCACGAACTGCTGGCGCAGTTGTAACTTGCTGAGCTTGCCGGTCGCGGTCAGCGGCAGTTTCTCGACGAACACCACGTCCTCCGGAATCCACCACTTCGCCACTTTGCCCGCGAAGTACTGCAATAGTTCCTCCCTGCTCAGCGACGCGCCCGGCTTCAGCACCGCGACCAACAGCGGCCGCTCCTGCCACTTCGGATGCGGAATCGCAATCGCCGCCGCCTGCGCCACCGCCGGATGCGCGACCGCCAGGTTTTCCAATTCGATGGAGCTGATCCACTCGCCGCCGGACTTGATGACGTCCTTGGTGCGATCCGTGATTTGCATATAACCCAACGGACAGATGGTCGCGACGTCGCCGGTGTTGAACCAGCCGTCGCTCTCGAACACGTCATCGCCATTGCGCTTGTAATAACCCGCGGCCACCCACGGGCCACGCACTTTCAGCGCGCCGAACGTCTTGCCATCGCGCGGGACTTCTTTGCCATCGTCATCCGCCACTTTCAGCTCGACGCCGAAAACCGTGCGTCCCTGACGGGCACGCAAAGCGTCCCGACGCTCTTCGGGCAATGCATTCGCTTCAGGTGACATCGAGCGAATCGTGCCGATCGGGCTGGTCTCGGTCATGCCCCACGCATGCACGACTTCGACGTCGTGACGCCCCTTCAACAGATCCATCAGCGCCAGCGGCACGGCCGAGCCGCCGCTCAACACATGAGTAAGCGTATCGACGCGCTTACCGGTCTTCTCCAGATAGGCGACGAGGCCCTGCCAGACCGTCGGCACGCCGGCCGCGAACGTCACCCGCTCTTCTTCGATGAGCGACTGCAAGGTCTCCGCGTCGCCCATCTTCGAGCCGGGGAATACCAGCTTCGCCCCCACCATCGCGCACGAGTACGGCAGACCCCACGCGTTCACATGAAACATCGGCACGACCGGCAGCACGACTTCATGCGCCGACAAGCTCATCGCGTCCGGCATCGCGGAGGCATAACAATGCAGCACCGTCGAGCGATGACTGTAGAGCACGCCCTTGGGATCGCCTGTCGTTCCCGACGTGTAACACAGCGAGCTCGCGGTCCGCTCGTCGAACTCTGGCCATTCGAAACTATCGCTCTCGCTTGCGATGAAAGATTCGTAGCTACGAGCGCGAGGCAGCTGAGTCTGTGGCATGTGGGCGTCGTCGGTCAGGACGATGCAACCTTCGAGCTTCGGCAGCCGCGACTGCAACTTCTCGATCAACGGCACGAACACGGGATCGAGGAACAGCCAGCGATCCTCGGCGTGATTGATGATGTAGACGATCTGATCTTCGAACAGACGCGGGTTGACGGTGTGACACACGAAACCCGAGCCCGACACGGCGTAATACACCTCGAAGTGCCGATAGTCGTTCCAGGCCAGCGTCGCGACTCGATCGCCCTGCTGCAGACCCAGGCGGCTCAGGGCATTGGCCAGCTTGCGTGAGCGAGCGAATGCTTCCTGGTAGGTATAACGATGGCGGGGATTGTCGGCGGTGATCGAGACGATCTCCCGTCGAGGATGCTGTAGTTCCGCATGGCGCGCGATGCTGCTGATCAGCAGCTGCCGCTCCATCATTTGTCCGAACATGACCCGCCCCCAACGATGCTTGATGTAGTACCGGAAGTGATACCACAAATGTCGCTGGGACGCTCAACGCACCGGACGGACCCCTCCACCGGGAGAAAAAAATATCGCTCCCGGGCTCAAACAGTACACGCGAACGCTATTGAGACGCTCCCGTGCCGGTGAAAGCCGCAGCGGTGGGCACCGGATGCAAAGACTCAGCGGCAATAACCGCGGGGACCTGTGCCGGGGGCGATTGGAGTGGCGTCGTCATCGGTGCGGGCTCGGCGGGGGCCGGAGCGTTACCGAAGCCGAACTCGACGACGATCCGCGCGATATGCGGATGCTCGCTGCTCCACTGCATGAAATTCACACACACGGCTTTCAGCTCCTGGCCCTGCGCGTACTCGAACGAGTTGCCTGTGAAGCGGGCACCGCCGAGGTCCTGCTCGAACGTCACCTGATGTTTTTCCCAGGGGTACTGCATGGCGTCGGGCTGCGCGAACAGGTGAATACGATCCACGCGTGCATACGATGGGATCGTCCCGCAGAGCGCGATACGTTGCGCCTCCTGCTCGCTACATGCGGCAGTGGCCCCGGCTGCACGACAGGCCGGCACATAGACGACGGACTCCACACTGTCCGCGACGCTTTCCATCGCGGCAGGCAACGTCACTGGCTCGTTGGGAGCGGACTTCGCGGGAGTGGACACTTCCGCTCGCGCCGCCTCTCGCTCAGCTGCAATCATCGAGCGCATTTCCCTCAACTCATCACGCATCGCGCGCATATCTTCAGCCGCGCGTTGTTTCATGAATTCGGAGTAGAGAAAGCCGCCGGCGGCAGAGGCCACCATCAGCGCGAGCACCGCCAATATCGAGCGAAACGTGGAACCCTTTTTGGGTTTCGCATCGACGCGCGAGCTCCGCTGCTGCTTGAAGGAGCTGAAGATCTGAAACAAGGCCGTCGTGACGGTGGCTAAGGCACCGATCATGGCCGCCATAATGGTTTCGGAAAGACCCATCGAAGTCCCTTGATTGGAGCCGTGCCTTCGCCTTATGTCCGGTCTGCAGCGGGACTGTACTGCGTCACACTTTGCAGCTCTGCCAAACAGTTGGCAGTTTCGGACCGGGAACTCGCGTGGATGCGGGTCGTTCAGCTGTTGCGTTCAGCTAAGCCGCGTTATGTCCGCTCGGCTTGATCGCAACGAGCACTTCTCCCGCCGATATTGCGCGCCCCACCGCGCAGCGGACTTCAACGATCTCGCCGGCCTGCTCCGCGACGATAGGAATCTCCATCTTCATTGCTTCCATAACGAGCAACTCCGTTCCGGCCTCGACGCGTTGGCCAACGATGACAGTTTGTTTCCAAACGCTGCCGGTCACGGGCGACGTAATCGCCTCACATCCAGCGGGGACAGCAGCTATCGTCACTTCGTTAGCAGCGGGCGGCTCCGAATCGAACGTCAGTTGCCCGCTCGCCCGCCAGCGTTCTCTCTCCGCTTCGAAGGCTGCCTGCTGCTTCGCCTTGAAAGCGCCGATTGAATCGTTGTTGGCAGCGAGGAATTGCCGATAGTCACGCAGCCTCAGTGTGCTTTGCTCGATGCGCAGTTTGAACTTGCCGCGAGGGAAGTCCTCGCGCATTTGTAACAACTCGTCCGCGGAGACCGGATAGAACCGCAGCTGATCGAAGAAGCGCAGTAGCCATTGCTTGCCGTCCTTGAAATCAGCCGTCTGACGGTACCGATTCCACATCTGCACCGTACGGCCCACGAACTGATACCCGCCCGGCCCTTCCATCCCATACACACATAGATACGCCCCACCGATTCCAACGGCATTTTCCGGCGTCCATGTACGAGCCGGGTTGTACTTGGTCGTGACCAACCGATGGCGCGGATCGAGTGGCGTCGCGACCGGCGCGCCCAGGTAGACATCGCCCAGTCCCATTACGAGATAACTCGCATCGAACACGATCCGGCGAACGTCATCGATGGAATCGAGCCCATTCACGCGACGGATGAACTCGATATTGCTGGGACACCAGGGCGCGTCCTTACGCACCGACTGCATATACTTATCGATCGCGACCCGCGTCGCCGGGTCGTCCCAGGAGAGCGGCAGATGAACGATGCGACTCGGCACCTCGATGTCATCAACCGCCGGTAATTCCTCTTCGGCACGAAGCAAGACATCGAGCAAGGCGCGTTGTGAGAGGGTGCTGCCGTCGAAATGGACCTGCAGCGAACGGATACCCGGCGTCAGCTCGAGCACACCCGGCACTCGCTGCCGCTGCAGCCAATCCATCAACGCGTGCACCCGAAAGCGCAGCTCGAGATCCAGCACCAGCGGGCCGTACTCAACCAGCAAATAGTTATCGCCCGCCTGGCGATAGCAAACCGCCGGCGCGCCGGCCGCCGACCCCGCGACGGTGTGAAGCACCGGCTCGCTGACAATGCGCCGCCTCGCCGCGCGATCTGCGTCTGCACCGCTGCGCGGTGCGCCGCCATCTATCGTCACGCAACGAAATCGCACCTTATCGCCCGGCCGCAGTTGCCCGACCTTCCAAAGCTCACTGCTAATAATCGTCGCCGGACAAACAAACCCACCGAGGCTCGGCCCGTCCGGGCCGAGGATCACAGGCATGTCGCCGGTGAAGTCGATCGCGCCGATGGCGTAGGCGTTGTCGTGAATGTTTGAAGGATGCAGTCCCGCTTCTCCGCCATCGGCACGTGCCCACTTCGGCCTCGGGCCGATCAGCCGCACGCCGGTGCGACTCGAGTTGTAGTGCACTTCCCACTCGGCAGCGAAGAACGTTTGAATATCCTCGTCCGTGAAGAAATCCGGCGCCCCATGTGGCCCTGACATCACATCGATGGTCCACGCATTCGAATACACCGGTATCCGAGACGGCGACAACGGCAAACCGACGTCGGCCAAATCAATGTGCTCATGCAAGCGCAACGTATCACCCGCGCGCAGCGCGCGTCCGGCATGCCCACCGAACTGCCCAAGGGTGAAAGTCGCGCGGCTGCCCATATAAGTCGGCACATCGAATCCGCCACGCACAGCAAGATACGCACGCTGGCCGCAAGGCTGTGCGGCCGCTTGAATGGAGCCAATCCTCAACACACTGCCTGCCATGACCTTGAGAGGTGTCCAATACGGCACCGTCTCGCCATCCAACGCAGCTTTCATCGGCGCGCCACACAGCGAGATCACCGCCGGCGCGTTGAACTTCAAAGTCGGCCCGCTGACGGTCAACTCCAACCCGGCCGCCGGCCCAGTATTTCCAACCAATTCGTTGGCGAGGCGAAACGCAAGATCATCCATGGGCCCCGACGGCGGCACGCCGATATCCCAATACCCCACCCGCCCCGGAAACTCTTGAATGCTCGTGTGCGTACCCGCCTGAAGCACCTCGACCGTCGAGGGTCGATACACCAGCCCCGCAAGAAAGCGAGTCGTTTGCCTGCCCTCGCGAAATACAGCATCCGCGATCACTCGCCTGAGATACGCAAGGTTCGTCTCGATCCCATACAACTGCGTACTCGCCAACGCCTCCTGCAACTTCCGAAGCGCCTCTTCACGATTCGAACCGTGCGAAATGATCTTCGCAAGCATGGGATCGTAGTGCGCCGGCACTTCCGTGCCCGTCTCGACCCAATGATCCACGCGCACGCCATCCGGCCACCGCACATGAGACAGCAACCCGCTCGACGGACGAAACTGATGCGCCGGATCCTCCGCATACACCCGAACCTGGATGGAGTGCCCGCGCGGCTGGTCTCGAAGGCTCAACAGATCCGGCGGCTCGCCCGCCGCGACCCGTAACATCCACTCAACCAGATCGATGCCGCTCACCTGCTCGGTCACGCCGTGCTCAACCTGCAGACGCGTGTTCACTTCGAGAAAGTAAAACTCACCGCTCGCATCGTCGTACACGAACTCGACCGTGCCGGCCGACTGGTAACCGACGCTCCGCCCGAGCCGTTCAGCGCATGCAAATAACTGCTGCCGAGTTCGATCGTCGAGCCGAGGCGCGGGTGTCTCTTCGATCACCTTTTGATTGCGTCGTTGCACGGAGCAATCCCGTTCGCCAAGCGCCACGACATTGCCGCGACCGTCGCCGAAGATCTGCACTTCGATGTGACGGGCCTGCTCGACGAACTTCTCGATGAACACACCGCCTTGACTGAAGTTACTGGCAGCAAGCCGCTCGACCGTATGAAAGGCCGCAGCCAGCTCGTCGGCATTGCGGCACAACTGCATGCCGATACCGCCACCGCCCGCCGTGCTCTTCAGCATCACGGGATAGCCGACGCTCGCTGCCTCAAGGGCCGCGTGTTCAACATTGCTCAACAATCCACTGCCCGGCAGCAGCGGCACTTCCTGCGCTTGGGCCAACTCGCGAGCGGTGTGCTTCAAGCCGAAGCTGCGCATCTGCTCAGGACTCGGCCCGACAAACACGACGCCCGCCGCTGCACACTTCTCAGCGAACGCTGCGTTCTCGCTGAGAAAGCCGTAGCCCGGGTGAATCGCCTGTGCGCTCGTATCGAGGGCGGCGGAGATGATGCGATCCTGTTGGAGATAACTTTCGGCGGCCGGTGAGGCGCCGATGTGGATTGCCTCGTCCGCCAGCGCGACGTGCATCGAATGACGATCCGCGTCGGAGTACACGACCACCGAGCGAATGCCCAGCCGCCGCAACGTGCGAATGATCCGGCAAGCAATCGCGCCACGATTCGCGATCAGCACTGTATCGAACATGAGAACGCCTTCGACCCATCCGGGTGCCGGGTCGTCCCGGCGTTGTCATGAAACTCGCGGGTCGTCCCGCGAGTGGCGACGTGCGTCGCCTGCCGTCAATCCCAGACCAGCACTTCGACTGGCGTCGGGTTATAACCGTTGCACGGGTTGTTCAACTGCGGGCAGTTGGAAATCAACACCGTCACATCCATCTCAGCGCGCATCTCGACGTAACGACCCGCGGCGGAGATGCCATCGGCGAACGTGAGCTTGCCTTGCGGTGTCACCGGCACGTTCATGAAGAAATTGATGTTGCTGGCGAGATCCCGCTTGCCGAAGTCGCGGTGATACTTCGCCCCCCAATGCGACAGCGCCAGTAGAAAGTTGTCGCGACAGCTGTGCATGTGCCGCTTCTCGATCGCGTAGCGGACCGTGTTGCTTTCCGCCGAGCACGCCCCGCCGAGGGTGTCGTGACGACCGCAGGTATCGGCGACGATCGTCAGCATCGTGTTGCCTTCGTTGGAAAGCAGCGGCGTGCCGGCGCTGAGATAAATGTTGCCTTGAGCGCGAATCGTGTCCTGCGCGCTGTAGCGCTCATCGAGCGAGGCGCTGCTGTAAAACAAAGTGTCGACGGCTTGATTGCCTTCGAGGTCGACGATGCGGAAGTGCTGGCCCTTTTTCAGGCTGCCCATCCAGGGCTCGCCGGCCGGAATGATCTCCCGGCGGACTGCGTTTGCGGCGTTCAGCAGGCTTTCCTTGAGCGCCATCAGCGGTACCACACTTCAGTATTGCGAAAGCCCCGCTCGTTCTCGGGACAGCGTGTGCGACAAGGATCGTTGCGAGGCGCCGGGCGCGAATGCCACGTCGTCAGTCGCACCTCCTTGGGTTGATAACTGGTTGCTGGATCGAGCGGATGCTGACAAGCGGCCAGCACCACCAGGGTATTCATCTCGAAGCGCAGATCGACATAGCTGCCGGCGGCGGAGTGCCCTTCGTGAAATTTCAGGTTGCCGTTGTCGTCGGCGGTGACTTTGCTGAAGAAGTTGATGTTGGCGGCGAGGTCGCGCTTGCCCAGGCCGTACTTGCTCAGCTCGTTGAGAAAGCCGTCGTAAGCGTTGCGGTGATATTCGTTGCGACGTTCCTGATAGCGGGCGTCGCCGTATTTCGAGCGGATCATCGATGCGTTCGTGACACCGCATAACGTGTCGTGCCAACCGCAGGTGTCATCGGTGATGGAGCAGATCACGCGTCCCATATCGGAGTAGCAGACACAGGCACGCGTCAGATAGGCCGTGTGCTGGGCTTTGAGCGTGTCGGCCATGTTGTAACGCTCGAGGCGGTCGTCGTAGTTATAGAACAGCACCGAGACGTTGCCGCCGCCAACCACATCGGTGATGCGCAACGTCGTTCCCCGTCGCAGCAGCCCGGACCAGTGAGCACCGCCGACGACGAGTTCATCCCAAAGCATCCAATACGGCGCGCCTTCGGCCATTCCCACACCCATGACAAGTCCGCGTTGACTTGGAACCTGCAGAGCAAGGAGCGTACCAAGATTGGAAGTGACTAATGACTAGTGACTAATGACTGGTCAGAGAGGCGCATCTCGATCCCAAGGCGAGTCGCACTCGCCACCCATCGACCTGGATAAACGCACCGCTTGGGTGCGAGTACGACAAATCGGCGCGCCATTCCAATGCATGAGCGCCGCCAATACTCAACGCACGCGGCGTCATCCACCGCAGCCCTTCTGACTATTCATTAGTCATCAGTCATTAGTCACTTCCATTCCGCCATCGGCACGTCATTTGCAAACTTGGTCATTGCAATTTGCCTCTAGGGTTCCGATCGCTTGCGATGCTGGTCCGAGAGAGGCAGTCCAGTGACGAGGCTGGATACACGGCGGGATAAAAGCCCGGGAGGTTTGCGCGCTGGCAGGCGGCCTCCCTATTTATTCCGACGGGGATGCGTCTTCCGGCACTCGACTCGAGTGACCTGTCCAATAAGAGGAGACGCCGAATGTTGTCCCACGCTCGTTCGCTTGCTTGTCGCATGCTTCGGGTCGCACTGCTGACCCTGACGCTGCTGGCACTGACGCCGGCCGCCCATGCGGCCGAGAAGAAATCGTTCAAGATCGCCTGGAGTATCTACGTCGGCTGGATGCCGTGGGATTACGCCGCTCAAAGCGGCATCTTGAAGAAGTGGGCGGACAAGTACGGCATCGCCATTCAGCTCACACAGATCAACGACTACGTCGAGTCCATCAATCAATACACAGCCGGCGGCTTCGACGGTTGTGTGATGACGAATATGGACATGCTGACCATCCCGTCGGCGGGCGGCGTCGATTCCACCGCACTCATCATCGGCGACTTCTCCAACGGCAACGACGGCGTCGTGCTGAAAGGCAAAGGCAAGACGCTCGCTAACATCAAAGGGCTGCCGGTGAATCTGGTCGAGCTGTCGGTGTCGCACTATCTGCTGGCGCGTGCGTTGCAGACAGCCGGGCTGCAGGAACGTGACATCAAGGTCGTGAATACGTCCGACGCGGATATCGTCGGTGCATATGCCGCTGCGGATACGAAGGCGACGGTGACTTGGAAGCCGCAACTCAGTGAGATCCTGGCGGCGAAGGATGCGCAGCTGGTGTTCGATTCCAGCAAGATCCCGGGCGAGATCCTTGATTTGATGGTCGTGAACACGGCGACTTTGAAGGACAACCCGAAGCTGGCGAAGGCGCTGGTTGGCGCGTGGTACGAAACATTGAAGTTGATGGCCGCGAAAGATCCGAAGGCGCTGACCCACATGGCCAAAGCCTCGGGCACGGACCTCGCGGGATTCAACAGCCAGCTCGCAACGACGAAGATGTACTGGACGCCGGCCGAAGCGCATACATTTGCGACCAGCCCGACGGTGATCAAGACCATGGACTCGGTGCGCAGGTTCTCCTTTGACCACGGCCTGCTCGGCGAAGGCGCGAAGACGGTCGACGCAGTCGGCATCGAGTTCCCCGGCGGCAAGACGCTGGGCAACGCCAAGAACGTGAAGATGAGATTCGACGCCACTTATATGAAGCTGGCGGCGGACGGCGCGTTGTGATGATTCACCATATCAAGCAGCGCCGTCAGCGACAGCTGGCCGGCGCGATCGCGAAGCGCCGCGAAGCGATCTCATGCCGCGCCTGGTGAATCTGTACCCCTCGAGCGGCGGCGCGCTGGCACTCGGCGCGCTGCCGTTCTTGATCCTGATCGCCGCCTATCTGTTCAGCTCGGCGGCGAGGCTCGCCGACAATCCAGACGATAAGTTGCTACCGGCACCAAGCGCCTTCGTCGAAACATTGAAAAGCTACGCCGTCGAAGAAGACAAGAGAAGCGGCGAAGTCCTCTGGTGGCTCGACACGGGCGCCAGCTTGAAGCGCCTGTTAATCGCGTTGAGCATCAGCGCCCTCATCGGCATCGTCGGCGGACTCGCCATCGGGGCGCTGCCCGTCGTGCGATCGTTGCTCGGTCCATTCGTGGCGGCACTAGCAATGATCCCGCCGCTGGCCATCCTACCGATCCTATTCATCATGCTCGGCCTGGGTGAAGTCGCGAAGATCGCATTGATCGTCTTCGGCGTCGCCCCGTGCATCATTCGCGATGTTTCATTGCGTGCCGGCGAGCTGCCGAAAGAACAACTCATCAAGGCCCAAACGCTGGGCGCCTCGAGCTGGCTGCTCGCAACACGCGTCATTCTGCCGCAGCTGTGGCCACGCCTCATCGACGCACTACGACTCACACTCGGCTCAGCATGGCTCTTTCTAATAGCCGCCGAGGCCATCGCGTCCACCGAAGGTCTCGGTTATCGCATCTTCCTCGTGCGAAGGTACATGGCGATGGACGTGATCCTGCCCTACGTCATCTGGATCACCCTGCTCGCCTACACCATGGACTGGCTGTTACGAACGGCGCGAGCCCGTTTATTCCCCTGGGCGGAGACCCGTTGAAGCATGGCGTCCGTCACGGTCAAACATCTGTGGAAGGAATACGGCGACCAGGTCGTGCTGGAGAATCTGAACCTGCACGTGGCCGATCGCGAATTCGTCACCATCATCGGCGCGTCGGGCTGTGGCAAGACCACCTTCCTACGCATGCTGCTCGGCGTTGAGCAGCC
Organism: Steroidobacter flavus; assembly: GCF_042651805.1. Taxonomy (NCBI): domain Bacteria; kingdom Pseudomonadati; phylum Pseudomonadota; class Gammaproteobacteria; order Steroidobacterales; family Steroidobacteraceae; genus Steroidobacter; species Steroidobacter flavus. The sequence continues at coordinate 2,529,647 of NZ_JBHSDU010000015.1, forward strand.
AACGAAGGGCCAGCTCCTGATCGACGGCGAGCCCGTGCCGGCCGAGCCGGGCCCCGATCGCGGCATCGTGTTCCAGCGGTACTCGCTGTTCCCGCACTTGAGCGTGCTCGACAATCTCATGCTCGGCCTGGAGTTCTCCGGCTCACGCTGGCTGGGCAAACTGTTCGGCGGCAGGCGGCGCGCCGCACTGGAGAAGGCCGACAGCCTGCTCGAAGCGATCGGGCTACATACGGCGCGCGATAAATATCCATCGCAGCTATCGGGCGGCATGCAACAGCGCCTGTCCATCGCGCAGTCGGTGATTCGCGAGCCCAAGATCCTGTTGCTCGACGAGCCGTTCGGCGCACTCGACCCGGGCATCACCGCGGACATGCACGAGATCATCCTGCGGCTGTGGCAGGCGAACCGCATGACCGTCTTCATGATCACCCACGATCTGAAGGAAAGCTTCCAGCTCGGCACCCGATTACTGGTGTTCGACAAACGTCGTAACGATCCGCACGCGCCGGAACGCTATGGCGCCACTGTGACGTACGACATTCCGCTAAAACGGAAAAAGCACACCATGCCGCACGCGACCCTCACGCCGGAGCTCCTGCGCCAGTAATCGCGACAGCAGAGTGCGACCGGCCGCTCATTCCGGGAACCCCCGACTCAACTCCCCGCAGCAATCGCCGTTAATACGGCAAACGATGCGGTCACTGCCCCCCGTGACTGCCAGATTCTGTGTAATTGGAGCGCCGTGTAATGTCTGGAGCCTCGAAGTCAATTCTCGCCGTGGACGATTCAGCGTCGATGCGCCAGATGGTCCGCTATACCCTGGAGGGGGCGGGCTACGAGGTGATCCAGGCTGCTGACGGCGTCGAAGCCCTCGACCTCGCCAAGGGTCGCGGTGTCGATCTGGTGCTGACGGACGTGAACATGCCCCGCATGGACGGCATCACGCTGGTCAAGGAGCTGCGCGGCCTCGACAGCTACAAGTTCACGCCGATGCTGGTGCTGACCACCGAGTCCGGCCCGGAAACCAAACAGCGCGGCAAGCAGGCCGGAGCGACCGGCTGGATCGTCAAGCCGTTCAACCCCGACCAGCTGCTCGCCACCATCGCCCGAGTGCTCTAACGCCCCGCCGAAGCCACGGAGCCGCGGTAACGCCGTCCATGCTGCCCAGTTCAATAGAAATCACCAACGCCGAAGCAGCGCCGCTCGCCGATTGGACGCCCGAACAACAGATCGCGCAAATGCTCGAGCTGTGTGAGGCGCAGATGGAATCGGCGACCTGCGAATCCGACCTCGCGGTCGACTCGCTCGTCAAAGCCTTCTCCGGCCTGGCCGAAACCGCCCGTGCCTTGAAGGCCACGGCCGCCAAGATGACGCCCGAACAGCGCGCCGCGCTGGGCGACCTCGATCTGAAAAAACAGATGGAGTCCATCGAGCGCCAGATGACCTCGGCCGTCGTCGCCTTCCAGTTCTACGACAAGCTCACGCAGCGGCTCGGCCACGTGCGTTACAGCCTGTCGACGCTCGCTTTGTTCGTTTGCGACCGTGCCCAGGCCACCCAGCGCGATCAGTGGCGCCGCCTGTTCACAACCTTGAAGCGCCTGTATCGCACCGAGGAAGAGAAACAGATCTTCCAGATGATGGTGGAAGGCGCCTCCGCCGACGAAGCCCGCGATCATATTCACCAGAGCACGCAGACCATTCGCGTCGGGACCTCCGGCGACATCGAGCTGTTCTGACCCAAGGTTCCTAGCGACACCGCCACGGTCACAAGCCGTGGCGTTTTTTTATTTCCAGCGATGTTTCATAACGCCGTCGCGGCGCGGCGTGCTTGCGAGTTTCCCTGCAAATATTTCCACGCTGTTACATCGCTTAAATATGAAGCTGAGAAGTGCGTCGCGTTTCCAATATTTTTGCGGCGCATTTACAGAATCAGTGTGATGTGAAGCACGCTCCAGAATCGTGAGAAGGCTATTGTTGCCCCCGTTCGATTAGCTGTAAGGAGCGGGTCCGGAGCTGACCTCGCCTAACGCGCGTCCAAGAGATGCAGGAATAGGGAGCCACTCATGGTGATCAAGTCTCAACAAATCGTCGGCATTGCCGGTGCGTTCGCACTGGTGGGCGCAGCCCTCTGGGCGTCCTCGGCACTGTTCAGTCCGCCGAAGGAAGTTCCGAGCGTGGAAATCAGTCAGGTGCAGGAACGTTCCTGGGCCGTCGAGATCACCGATCTCGGCCCGGTCGAACCGACCCCTGAGAAGCGTACCGCAGCGAATCGCTAGTGCTACCCGGGCACCATGGAGGTGCCCCGACGCCGCAGGCGGCGGCTTCGAGAAAAAACCACGCTTTTTTCTCGAAGCACGATCGTCGTGACAGGATGTCCGATCGATCGTCATTGATCGATGATCTCGCCTTCGCCGACCTTCTCGATCATGGTTTTGATGCCGTTCTCGAAGCCCGGCCCCGAGCCGTTGTAGAACAGATACATCGGCTTCTCGTTGCGTAACAGATCGATCGCGTTGTGATAATGGTCGAGGTGGTAGTAGAGCACCACCTGGCCCTTGGTCACCGTGTCCGCGGGTAACGTCGTCCCGTTGGGCAGAAACACCATCATGCCGATGTAATTGCCGGCGCCCTTCAAGGCGATGCGCGGCGAAAAGGCGTTCGCGGAATAGAAGACCTCATACGCGTCGATGCGAGTCAGCGACATTGCGGCTCCTGCCATGAGTGGGTAAGCGCAACTATACTGCGTGCATGAGCACGATTTATCTAGTCCGCCACGGACAGGCCTCTTTCGGCACCGACAACTACGATCGGCTGTCCGCCACCGGCCGCGAGCAGGCGCGGCAGCTCGGCAAATACTTTGCGGAGCTGGGCGAGCGCATCGATCGTATCTATTCCGGCTCCTTGCGCCGGCAGACTGAAACCGCCGAGCTCATCGGCGAAGCTTTCGCGGATGGGGCGCCGCCGATCGCCATCGAGCCTGCGTTCGACGAATACGACAGCGACCTGATCCTGCATACATTCGCGCAATCGCTGACGCCGGAGCAACTGGCCGAAGCGGGTTGGCCCGAGCTGCGCACCGACCGTCGCAAGTTTCAATTCTTCCTGGAGCGGGCTGCCCGCGCCTGGGTGGAAGCACAGATCGAAGCCGAAACAATGACGCCCTGGCGCGGCTTTCATGGCCGCATCGTCTCGGCCATTGAAAACATCATGCGCACCGAAGGGCGCTCTAAAACATTGATCGTCAGCACCTCGGGCGGCGTCATCGGCACCCTCGTCGCCAATGTGATGGGCCTTTCGAATCACACCGGCATCGAGCTCAACTGGGCCGTCCACAACGCATCGATCACGCGGCTGATTTACAGCGCGGAAAAGGTCTCGCTGTCGATGTTTAATGGCCTGCCGCACCTGGATCGTGCAGACATGAGACAGCTCATCACCTACAGATAGCAGCGCGCTTCATTTGCACCTTTTTGGACGCGAAAAATCGCGACCCAGGGCGCATTTTACTTTTCAAGGTTGCCGCAATGCGGGCCGTTATATGTCTGACAAGGCCCGACAACGAGGGACGGCAATTCATGGTCAAGGCAGCGGTGGTACGTCATATGTCCTCGGTGGAGGACTACCGCGCCCGCCTGGCCAGCTTGCAGGGCTCGTGGGACACGTTGTCGTTGCTATCTCATTTGCGCGGCGACGGCGCCGATATGAGCGGCACGCGCCAGGCCTTCGAAGGACTGGCCAACGACCTCGTGCACAGCCTGAGCGAGGAAACATACAAGAAAGCGATGCTGGCGCTCAAAGCTCGCGGTCAGATCGCCATCGACGTGGTCGTTCGCAACCTGTTCGAGCGCACCGCCGATATCGGCTTCCTCGCCATCGACGACGATATTCGCGATTACCTGCGACAGCGCCGCGCCGACGGCTCGCAGGTCAAGAAGTTGAACGATCGTCTACGCGGCCGCTTTCGTGAGTACGTCGGCAAGTATTCTGTTTATCACGACGTGGTTTTACTGGATGCGGACGGCCAGGTCCTCGTCCGTTTGGACGAACGCCACAACGTCGAGCGAACTTCGCACGAGCTGCTGAAAAATGCGCTCACGACGCGCCAGGGTTACGTCGAGACGGCAGGTCGCATCGACTTGCTGCCCGAGTCCGATCACAACCTCGTTTACTCCTTCCGTGTCGGCGATGGCTCGCGCGTCGAAGGCGTGCTGTGTCTGTGCTTCCGATTCGAAGACGAAGTCAGCGGCATCTTCGCCAAGCTGCGCTCGGAAGAGGACTGGACGGTGTTCTGCTTCCTGGATGAGCAAGGAACAGTGCTCGCCAGCAGCGATGCCTGGCAGGTTCCTATCGGCGCGCCGATGCCGGTTGTGCTCGATACCGGCGGCCGAATCGTTCGTTTCGCGGGCCGTGAATATCTCGCGGTCACCTGCCCCACGCAGGGTTATCAGGGTTACATGGGCCCCGGCTGGTACGGGCACGCCATGTTGCCGATCGAGCATGCGTTCGATCATGAGACCGGCGAAGGCGCGACGGCGATTCCGCGCGAGTTGCTCGCAGCGCTGCGCGAAAGCCAGACCATCTTCTCCCCCGCCCTCCGCAAGATTCCTTTGCAGGCCGATGCTATTCAGCGCGAGCTGAATCGTACGGTTTGGAACGGCAACGTGCGTCTCGCGACCAGCACGGACACCGGTAGCGATTTCACCAAGGTCCTGCTGCGCGAGATCGGCAACGCCGGTCGCCGCACGCAGGATACATTCGAGCACTCGATCAGCGAGCTGCAGGAGACAGTGGTGTCCTCCATTCTCGATGACGCGCAGCTGCTCGCCGAGCTCGCGGTCGACGTGCTGGATCGGAATCTTTACGAACGTGCCAACGATTGCCGCTGGTGGGCGCTGAATGGCGCACTGAGCCGTCATCTCTCGGACGGCAAGGGCGATCGCGACGCCGGCGAGATCCTTCGCCACATCAACAGTCTCTACACCGTCTATCACGACATCGTGCTGTTCGACGCCGTGGGGCGCGTCGTTGCGGTCTCCAATCCATCGCACGCGAGTAAGGTGGGTAGCACGGTTAGAGAGCCTTGGGTCGCGGCGACACTGGAATTACGCGATTCTCAGCAGTACGCGGTGTCCGCGTTCGCGCAGAGCGATTTTTACGGTGGTCAGCACACGCTGATCTATGGCGCCGCGCTTCGCAACGAGTCCCGTCGGGTGGTCGGCGGCATCGGCATCGTGTTCGACACTACGCCTCAGTTCAAAGCGATGTTGCGCGACGCTCTGCCTCGCACCGAATCCGGTGACATCGTGACCGGCAGCATCGGTTTGTTTGTCGACTCACGCATGACCGTGGTCTCGGCCACTTCGGACTACGAGCCCGGCGATACCATCGACCTGCCTCGCGACGTGCTGAGCAACGGCCAGCAAACCGTTTGTATGAACGGCACTCACTACGCCATCGGCGTGCGCAAGACGACCGGGTATCGCGAGTACACCGGCATGGGCGCGTATAGCCTGATCCTGATTCCGCTGGGTGCCGCCGTCGAGCGCGTCATCGTCCGACGTGCCGAGGCGCAGAGTCATCGTCGCGCCATCTCACAAGAACCGATGATCGACATCGCCACGTTCTACTGCGGTCAACAACGCCTGGGCTTACAGCGGGACGATATCGTCGAAGCCATGGACGGCACGAATCTGCGCCCGATTCCGAACGCGCCTGGCTGGCACGCCGGCTTGTTGATGTATCGCGAGACGCCGCTGCCGGTGATCGACCTGGGCAAGCTGTTGAATGCCGGCCCGGGCACCGAAGCGCGCAATGTCATCGTGTTGCGCGCGGTGGAGACGGGTCAATTGTTCGGTCTGCTGGTCGAAGAGCTGGCGGATATTCCCGAGATCGCGGTCAGCCGCATCCTGCCGGTCGGCGATCTGAATGCGCGTGGCGTCGCCATCCTCGACCGCGCGGTGCGGCCGGAGCAGGCGGACGAGCCGATGCTCATGCTGATGAACATCGAGCAGCTGCTGATTTACGCCGGCGCGGCCGGCTTCAAGTTATCGCAGCCGATGGCGTCGGTGACGCAGCTCAGAGCCGCGGGCTGAGCTTCAACTGGCGGATCAGACCGGCGTAGTACGCGTCCTTGCTGGCGTTGCGGGTCATCTCGAGCTCGACCTGCTCATCCTTCAGGAGCGCCATGCGCGTGGCCTCTTCGGCCTTCGGCGACGACATGAACGCTTGCGCCCGTCGCAGCGCCTGGCCCATGTCGCACTTGTAATAAGTTTGCGTGGCAAGCACCTGGCGCGTTTCATTGCGGGTGCCGCGATTCGAGATCCACAGCGAGTTCACCGTGAGCTGCCCGCTCTGAACGCTGAACTCCTCATCGGCACCGACCAGCGCACGACGCACGAACACGTTCGGCGCCTCAGCAGTCAACTCGATGGAATCCTGGCTGCCGATACGACGCGGATCCGCTTCGGACAACACCGTGAACGCGGTGACTTCGGAGTCCTTGGCCGAGTACTGCACGATGGTCGCGCCGGCACTCTCGTCCTGGCTGCACCACATTCCTTCGAGCGCCTTCGTGGAACCGGAGGTCGCATGAGCAGCCTGTGCGCACAGGCCCGTCAGCAGCATCGAAACGAACAACTTGGCGTTTGACATGTCGCTTATCGCAGCTCGACCGTTGGACGGAGTCAGGAGGAGCAATTTGCATGCCGGCAGCCTCGAACCCTTACGGCGCCGCTGAATTGCTCGTCCGTCAACAAACTGACGCCGGCGATTTGATAAGAAGCCCGACAGTCGAGGCGAGGTGAAGGGTCACCCCGCCAGCAACTCGAAACGCTTGCTGACGCCGGTGGTGGCCGAGGGTGAGACCCACACATCGAACTCACCCGGTTCCGCAACGAATTGCATCTGCGCGTCATAGAAAGCGAGCTCTCGACGCGTCAGCGTGAACTGCACCTCCGTCGACGCACCGGGCGGCAAGCGAACCTTCTTGAATCCCTTCAGCTCGCGAATGGGTCGGGTCACGCTCGCCACGACATCGCGAATATAAAGCTGCGCGACTTCCTCGGCCTCGCGCTCGCCGGTGTTCGTGATTCTGGCGGTGATCGTTAGCGTTGCATTCCATGCCAGCGAGTCCGCGCTGAGCTTCGGCGACTCATACTCGAAGCGCGAATATGTGAGCCCGTGACCGAACGGATACAACGCTTCGTTGGAGACTTCGCGATAACGCGCTTTGAATGCCGGCCCTTCCTTGCCTTGCGGCCGACCCGTCGTGCGACGGTTGTAGAAGTACGGCTGCTGTCCGGAGTCCTGCGGGAAGCTCACCGGCAGTCGACCGCTCGGGCTGTAGTCTCCGAACAGCACATCGGCAATGGCGCTGCCCGTCTCCGTGCCGAGGAACCAGGTTGTCACGATGGCCTGCGCATTACGCACCGCGCCTTCGAGCGCCAGAGCACGACCATTCCGTAACAGCACGACCAGCGGCTTGCCGACTTTGGCGACGGCCTCGACCAGTTGTTGTTGAGGCGGAGGCACGATGATTTGTGTCCTCGACTGCGCCTCACCCGACATGTCCTGCCCTTCGCCAATCGCGAGCACGACCACATCGGCCGCACGAGCCGCGGCGACCGCCGCATCGATACCGCCGTCCATCGGTTTCTCGATCATCGAGCCCAACGTCACGGTCAATAGCGACTGATCTGTCAGCGCCGCTCGCATCCCCTGCTCCACGCTCACGACATGATCGGACTTGGCGAACGGCGCCCAGGGCCCGGCCAGATTCAGCGTGTCGTTGCCGAAAGGACCGATCAGCGCGATATTCTTTCCCGACTTCGGCAACGGCAGCAGATTGCCGTCGTTCTTGAGCAGGACGATGGAAGCGCGTGCACTCTCGCGAGCGACGGTGCGCAACTGCGGAGTCATCGTGTCCCGCTGCTCGACTTCGGGATTGAGCGAGCGATACGGGTTATCGAACAAGCCGAGCAGATACTTGGTGCGTAACACGCGTCGCACCGATTCATCGACGACGGCCATCGCCAGTTCGCCGCTCGCCACCAGCTCCGGCAAATACAAATTGTAGAGATCGCTCTGCATGCTGATATCGACGCCAGCCAGCAACGCCAGCTTGGCCGCCTCACGATCGTCCTTGGCGACGCCGTGCATGATCAGTTCCTTGTCCGCTGTGTAGTCGGAGACGACCATGCCACGGAATTTCCACTGCTCGCGTAGCAGCCCGGTCATCAACTTGCGGTTGGCCGACATCGGCACCCCGTTCAAGTCGTTGAACGAGCTCATCGTCGACAGCGCGCCCGCATCGAACGCGGCTTTGAACGGCGGCAGATAGACCTCGTGCAAGGTCTGCTCGGACATCTCGACAGTGTTGTAGTCCATGCCACCCATCGCCGCGCCATACGCGACGAAATGTTTCGGGCAGGCGAGCAGGCTGTCCTCGTCGGTGAGGCTTCGCCCTTGAAATCCACGCACCCGCGCGGCAGCGAGCGCCGAGCCCAGGTAAGGATCTTCGCCCGAGCCTTCGGCGACCCGGCCCCAGCGTTGATCGCGGCCGATGTCCACCATCGGCGCGAAGGTCCAGTGCAGACCATTCGCAGTCGATTCAACGGCAGCGGCACGCGCCGTGCGCTCCGCCAACTGCGGATCGAAGCTCGCGGCTTCGCCCAAAGGAATAGGAAAGATCGTGTAGAGGCCGTGTAAGACATCGGCACCGAAGATCAGCGGAATCTTCAGCCGCGACTCTTCGACGGCGATCCGTTGAATGGCCCGGGCACCGGCGGCACCGAACCCGTTGAAGACACCGACCAATCGTCCTTCGCGGACCCGCTGCGCGAGATTGTGATCGACCGGTGGGCCGGCTTCCGGATTGATCAGTGCCTTGGGCACCACGCGCGTCGAATCGGAAAAGATGCTGAGCTGTCCCGCCTTCTCCTGAATCGTCATCCTGGCGATCAGAGATTCGATATGCGCCTCAGCGCTCTTGCTGAGTACGCTGGCGCACGCTGCCCGCTCAGCCAGAGCGAGCAGCGTGACGGAGGACGCACCGAGTAGAAATTTCCGACGAGTAACAGCGACTGGCATCAATCCATTATGCCAGCTTCACTCCGTGCGCCGAGAGCGGCAGGGCGTGAATGGGCTTGCCATCGACCTGCGCCAGCGCATTCGCCAGCGCCGGAGCAATGACGGGCGTGCCCGGCTCACCGACACCCGTGGGCTTGTTCCTGGACGGCACGATGTGCGTTTCGACGGCCGGCATTTCGTTGATACGCAGAACCGGATAGTCGTCGAAGTTGCCCTGCTCGACCTGACCTTTCTTGAACGTCACCGCACCCATCAGCGCAGCGGACAATCCGTAGCCGATGCCCGACTCCATCTGCATGGCGATGATGTTCGGATTCACGGCGATACCGCAGTCCACCGCGCATACCACGCTGACCAGCTTCGGCCCGTTCGGCGTCTTCTTCAGCTTCGCGACCTGACCGACGACGGTATTGAACGACTCGTGCAATGCCAGGCCGTAGATCTCATCGGCCGCGCGCTTCTTCTTCCAGCCGGACTTCTCGGCCACCAGATCGAGCACAGCCAGATGGCGCGGATGCTTCTCGAGCAGAGATCGACGCAAGGCATACGGATCTTGCTTCGTCTCGCGCGCGATATCATCGAGGAAACATTCCGTGGAGAACGCCGTGTGCGTCGAGCCCACCGAGCGCCACCACAACACGGGCACTTTCGGCTCCGTCGTATGCAGGTCCACCAGCAGATTCGGAATGTGATAAGGCAGATTCTGCGCGCCTTCCACCGAAGTGAAATCGATCTTGCTCTTGTTGTCGAACAGCGTGCCGCGCGTGATCGACTGACCGACGATGCGATGCTGCCAGGCGACGATCTTGCCCTGCGCATCCACACCGGCCTTGAGCCAATGGACGTACATCGGCCGGTAATACCCCGCGCGCATGTCTTCTTCGCGAGTCCACACCAGCTTCACCGGATCCGACGTGCCGATCGCCTTGGCGATGGCCACCGTTTCCACCAGATAATCGCCGGCCGGGTTGGCGCGACGACCGAAGCTGCCGCCGGCGAACAGCTGATTGATCTTCACGTCCTTCGGCGCGATGCCCAGCATTTTCGCGATGGCCATCTGATCGGCGGTCTGGAACTGCTCGCCGTTCCAGACTTCGCACGTGCCCTGGCCGATCTGCACGACGCAGTTCATCGGCTCCATCGTGGCGTGCGCCAGATACGGGAACTCGTAGGTCGCCTCGAAGGTGCGAGCGGCGGCAGCGAATGCTTTCTCGACGTCGCCTTCCTGTTTCGCGATATCGCCGGGCTTCTTGGTGAGCGCGCGATACTCCTTCAGCATCTCATCCGAGCTCTGGTTGAACGCGTTCGACTCGTCCCACTCGATGGTCAACGCGTCGCGGCCCTTCTTGGCCGTCCAGAAATCCGTCGCGACCACAGCGACACCGGAGCGCGCCGGCGTCTCGAACGCGACCACGGACTTCACGCCCTTGATCTCTTTGGCCTTGCTCGCATCGAAGCTCTTCACCTTGCCGCCGAAGCGCGGCGGATGAGCGACGACGGCGGTCAACATGCCGGGCAACTTGAGATCCTGAGTGAAGATCGCCTTGCCGGTCGACTTCGCTTTGCTGTCGACCCGAGGCGCGCTCTTGCCGATGCGGTTGTAAGCCGACGGATCTTTCGGCTTCACCTCGGTGGGCGCCGGTAATTTCGCCGCGTCGGCGACCAGTTCGCCGAAGCGCGCCGACTTGCCGGACTTGTGCTGAACGACACCCGCGGCAATGGTGATTTCGTTGGCCGGCACTTTCCAGCGATTGGCGGCCGCCGTCACGAGCATGGCACGCGCGGTGGCGCCCGCGTTCTTCAACTGATCGTACGAATTCGCAATCGCGGTGCTGCCGCCGGTGCCTTGGAACGGACCGAACGCGAGATTGTTATAAAGCTTCGCATCGGCCGGCGCGCCCTCGACGCGAATCTGACTCCAGTCGGCATCGAGCTCTTCGGCAACGATGGTCGCAAGCCCGGTGTACGCGCCCTGCCCCATCTCGACGTGCTTCGACAACACGGTGACCGTGTTGTCCTCGGCGATCCGCACGAAAGCGTTCGGCACGAACGTTCCGGCCTTGGCCACATTCGTATCGTTGGCTGACACGCCGACGGCGGGCAACAACATGCCCACGGTCAGAACGGCACCGCCCTTCAGAACGTCACGACGAGTCGCGTGAATCATCGAATCTTCTGCTGCGCTCATAGGTCGTCTCCTCAAGTCGTCAACGAGCCAGCGGCGCGCTTGATCGCCGCGCGGATGCGCACATACGTGGCGCAACGACATACATTGCCGGCCATCGCGGCATCGATATCCGCGTCGGTGGGTTTGCTGTTGGTGGCGAGCAGAGCGGTCGCGCTCATGATCTGTCCCGACTGGCAGTAACCACACTGCGGTACATCTTCCGCAATCCACGCGTCCTGAATGGCTTTGCCCACCTTCGACGTGCCGACCGCTTCGATGGTCGTGATCTTGCTCGACGCAACTGCCGATACCGGCAGCACACAGCTGCGGGTGGCATTGCCGTCGATATGCACGGTACAGGCCCCGCACAGCGCCTTGCCGCAGCCGAACTTGCTGCCGGTCATGTCGAGATGATCGCGCAACACCCACAGCAAGGGTGTGTCTGGCTCGGCGTCGGTCTGGACCGTCTGGCCGTTGATATTGAGCGTGATCATGCGAACCTCGGTTGGCTGCCGGCTACCTGGGAATGCCGGGATCTTACTCCGGCGCGACTGCAGCCGGGTTGCACAATCCTGCCGGATTCCGCATGGCGCGTGGGCAAAAGTCGAGATTCATCAAGACGTGAAAACGCGGCGCTCTGGCCGATTGCTCCACCGCGACGATGTGCGTAGGCTCGCCCTCCACTTTACGATTTGGGGAAGAGCATCGTGCCAATGGATGTCCGCGCCGCCGTCGTGCATGGGCCGAACCAGCCGTTCGTCATGGAAACGCTGCAACTGGACGGGCCGCGCGAAGGCGAAGTCCTGGTGCACATCAAGACCACCGGGCTGTGCCATTCCGACCTGCACATCTACGAAGGCAAGCTGCCTTGGGCGTTTCCCGCGCTGCTGGGTCACGAGGCCGCCGGCGTGGTCGTGGAATGCGGCCCTGGCGTGACCAAGTTCAAGCCGGGCGACCACGTCATTCCATTTTTGATTCCTCACTGCGAAAAGTGCGGTTACTGCCATTCCAGCAAGACCAACCTGTGCGTCGAAGCGTTCTCGCGGTTAAAGCCGGGCGAGTCGCGCTTTTCGCTGAACGGCAAACCGGTGACGCAGCTGTGGGGCCTCGGCACGTTCGCCGACTACTCGGTGCTGCCGGTCAATATGTTGGCCAAGGTGCGCGATGACGCGCCGTTCGATCCCATCTGTTACATCGGCTGCGGAGCTACGACAGGCCTCGGCGCCGCGCTGTTCGCAGCCAAGGTCGAAGCCGGCAGCTCGGTCGTGATCTTCGGGCTCGGCGGCATTGGCCTGAACGTCGTGCAAGGCGCTCGCCTGGCGGGCGCGAAGAAAATCATCGGTGTCGATACCAATCCCGCCAAGGAAGCCATCGCGCGCCAGTTCGGCGCCACCGACTTCGTCAATCCCAAAGCGGTCGAGAAGCTCACCAGTCATTTGATGAAGCTGACCGCGGGCGGCGCGGACTACACGTTCGAATGCATCGGCAATCCGCAGGTCATGCGTCAAGCCTTCGAATGCACCAATCCGGCGTGGGGCACGAGCTATGTGGTCGGCGTCGCTCCGCAGGGCGCGGAAGTCACGTCATACCCGGGCCATCTGATGATGGGCCGTCACTGGACCGGCTGCTACATGGGCGGCGCCCGCGTCACCAAGTTGCCCGAGATCGTCGATTGGTACGTCGATAAGAAGATCGATCTCGATTCGCTGGTGACGCATCGACTCAAGCTCGAGCAGATCAACGAAGGCTTCGAGCTGATGCGCAAGGGCGAGTCGATCCGCTCGGTGATCGTGCTCTGATCATTCCAGCCACGCGCGCGAGAAATACAGCTCGTTGGCTCGTGGCGAATCGTCGGTCCGGAAAATAATCATCTCCGCAACGTTGCGGAGATCCAGCTCGCGCGTGCGCGGGCCGGCGGCGATGTCCCGCAGTGGAATGCGAAGGACCTGACGCGTTCGCGACGGCAATTCGAAACGCCGGCTGAACCGATCGGTCGGCTGGTTGTTGTGAGCGACATCGTGCACTCTGAGCAGCAACGTCAGGCTCAACGGCGTCGGATTGGTCAGATCGACGGCGAGCGTCGAATACGCGCTCCAGTCGGGCCGCAGCTCGATGAAATCCAATCCCGGATACGGGCCGTCGAACAATGCGACGTGCATCGCCCCCTCACCTGCTTTGCTGGCCCAAGGCGCGGGCAGTTCCGCCGGTGAGAACTCCGCCGACTGCTGAAGGATGAAGTAGCGGTCGTATCGCTCGGTGAAATCCGCCAGCACCGGGAAGCGATCGTCTCTCTGCTGATACTTGATCGCCGCGCGCGTTACGGGAGCCACCGCGACAGCGAGTGCCCCGACGCCGATCATCACGCCGACAACTCGAACGATGCCGGCACGGGTCGAGGCGCGCACACGCGAGTCGAACCCGGCGAAGATTCCCAGCACCGCGATGGCACCGATGACATCGTGAACCGCATCGTCCAGCTCAGCATCGCGCCCCACCGGTATTTGCAGCAGCTCAGTCAGGATGCCCAGGACCAGCGCGGCCGCCAGTGCCAGCGCATATTGGCCCGTCAGGCCGACCGATGCGAAGCGCGGATGGCCGCGAACGATGAGCAGAGTCAGCAGCGAAACGCAGCCAAAAATGGGCGCGTGCGCCGAATTGTGTAATGTCCTGATCCAGCGTGTGTCGCCGGGGACTGGCGCGAACACCACGGCCGCCAGCAGAATCCCGATCACCAGCAGCGCAATCCAGTGAGCGCGCTTCACCGGAACGAACCCTTATCGTGAGCAATCCCACCAGTCCGCAACCCGCCGTCCCTCGTCACGCGGCCAGCGTGCTCCTGCTGCGCGAACAGCAAGGCGCGATCGAAGTCTTGTTGACGCGTCGACACGAAAACCTCGCGTTCATGGGCGGCATGTGGGTGTTCCCCGGCGGGACGCTCTGCGCCGCCGATACGTCGGCCGCGTCGCTTGCATCGATTCCGGAGATCGCGCGTGCCGGATGTCATCGCCTGCTCGATCTCGAGGGCAACGCGCTGCCGACCGCTACGTGTTTGGGGCTGGCCGTCGCGGCCGCTCGCGAAACGTTCGAGGAAACCGGTGTGCTGCTGGCGACGACTGCGGAAGGACACCATTGTGAGAGCGAGCGACTGGCGCGACTACATGACCGACAGCGCGCAATCGTCTCACAACCCGAGCTGTTTGCCACCTCACTGCAGGAAGAACACCTGCAGCTGGACGTGCGCCGCTTGATCTACTGGGCGCACTGGATCACTCCGTCGGTGGTGCCGAAACGGTTCGATACTCGCTTTTATCTCGCAGCGCTGCCGCCCGGACAGATCGCAACCATCGATAGCATCGAAGCGACCGAGCTGTGCTGGAAGACTCCAGCAGCATTCATCGCAGCTACTCATGACGGCACGATGACGCTTTCGCGGCCGACGCTTTACAACTTGATGGAGCTCGACGCCAGCGTGCGACAACACGTTTCGCTGAACGCAATCCTCGCCGCCGAATCACAACGAGACGTCGCACCGGTATTGCCCAAAATACGCAAAGTCGAACGTATGATCGTCATGCCGTGGGATTCGGAATATCACGCGTTAACGGGCGCGGGCGTGTCGCCGGACATTACATATCCGCAATGTTTGCGTTCGCTGCCGTCGCGCACGCTCGCGGAGCGTTGACACAACAAAATATATGAATGCATGTCCCTCGAGGCCAGACTACATTCCTCCGGCACGGAGAGCATAAGCGCTCGATCGAGCGCAAGGTCAGGGAAGCTCACCAGGAGGTTTGCAGGATGTCTCGACGGCAACGGCTCCATGTTGCGGGCGGTACGTACTACGTCGTTCAACATGGCAACACACATCATCCGATTTTCTCTCAACCCGAGGACTATGCGCTGTTCGAGCGCTTGCTCGCGACCGGACTGCGCCGCACCAACGCACGTGTGCACGCCTATTGCTGGACGCCGCAAGCCATTCATCTGATCCTGCAGATCGACGAAATATCGGTGGGCCGCATCATGCAAGGTCTCACCAGCCGCTATGCGCGCAGCATGCATCGTCGCATCGGCGAATCCGGTCACTTCTTCCGGCAACGATACAAAGCGGTGCTGATCGATCCGAAGCACTATCTGCTGAAGCTGATGCACTACCTGCATCACATTCCGGTACTGGGCGGGCTGGCGGAGCATCCCGGCCTGGCTGAGCACACCAGCCATGGCACGTATCTACGCCAGTCCGCCACCCCCTGGCTGACGACGCGAAGCGCGTTACGACTGCTCGAGCTGAAGGACGGCGGCACCGAGTACGAAGCGTTCATGGCCCGTTGCCCCGAACCCGAAGACGTCGTTCAGTTCGAGCGCGTCGGCTCGAACGATCTGCGCGTCATCGGCAGCACCGAGTTCCTGGAGAATCTGCCCCGCAACTCGCGCACCTATCGCAGCAAGGCGTCGCTGGATCAAATCATTCACACCGTCACGTGTCGCATGGGTGTGGAGCGCGATCTGGTTTTATCCAACTCACGGCAACGCGAGTTTACATTGGTGCGTGCATTGATCGCGTGGTACGCGACCGAGCGAGGCGTCGCGACGCTGAGCGAAGTCGCGCGTTGCCTGCGTCGCGATCCGTCGACGCTGTCGATGGCGATCAGTCGTTATCGCACGCGCCGGCCGGAGCTGTTCAAGATCACGGCCATGCACGACATCTCGCCGCTGGTACCGATCGGCGGCAACGTCAAGGTTCATTATTGGGATGGCGCCGCCGATGCCCGTGACGGCGACGACGAGGACCGGCAATCACTCTAAGCAGGGGGCGGTGGTATAGCTTGGAAAAAGTCACGCCTTTTTCCAGGCGTGTCGAAAGGGCCTCGGCCGCTTTCGACAGAGGAATGGGGGCGTTGCTGTGCTCGGCAACGCCCCGGCTAGCTCCGCTTCACCGATTTGCGCACGCGGGAGGAACGGCCTCTATCCTTGAGCTGCCGATGTCGGCAGTTCCTCCCGCTGCGAGACTGCACCGTGCCGATCCAGCACGACGATCCGATCGGCATGCTTGACCATGGAGCGCTGGTTCGCGATGACCAGCGTCGTGCTGTGCGCCGACACGCCGAGCAGATTGCGCTGAATCTCGCGCTCGGTCCGGGCATCGAGCGATGACATGGCCGCATCGATCACAAAAATCCTCGGGTTCTTCAGCGCCGCGCGGGCGATCGCAACCCGCTGACGTTCACCGATCGACAACTTCGGGCCGTGCTCGCCGACCACGGTGTCATAGCCGTAAGGCAACTTGGAAATGAACTCGTGCAGATTGGCCAGACGCGCTGCCGCCTGAATTTCCAGATCGCTCGCCCCCACGCGACCGAAGCCGATGTTGGCAGCGATGGTGTCGTTGAACAGCACCGTGTCCTGCGGCACCACTGCGATCGCCCGCCGGAGCGCGGACGGCGACAAATCGCAAATCGGTGTGCCGTCGAGCAAGATGCGGCCGGCGTCGGGCTCATATAAGCGAAACAGCAGTCGGATCAGCGATGACTTGCCCGCACCACTCAGTCCCACCACCGCGACCGTTTTGCCGGCGGGGACAGTGAAGCTCACGCTTTGCAGAACCGCGCATGCCTCGCGATAGGAGAACGTGATGCCTTCGAGCGTGAGCTCGCCCCGGCGTCGCGGACTCGGGGGCGCCAGCACGGCGCGGCGCGTAACAAGAGCGAGCGCCACTCGCAGTCGTCGCCTCGCAAACCCGGCGGCGACCGGCCAGAAAAGCTGCAAAGTCTCCCGCAGGGTTTGCATCGGATGACCTGGCTCACCGCGCCACCGCTCTGGACACGAACATGACCTCCCCTCCCGATCCAGACCATGCCATAGCTGTGCGGTCCGGCGGACGCGAGCGGCGCAAGCCCCCGACAATGGGCGCGATCGAGTCAGTGACAGGCGTTGTGCTTTTTGCTTCACGCGAAATTCATACGAATCGGCAGAATCGGCCGGGCGACGCAGAAATATTTCGCAGCTCTACGCCAGGTATATTGACGTCCGTTCGCAAACATTGCAGCGTTAGCAACGCAGGAGGACTGTTGCTTCATCGAGGGAAAGACCATGACGGAACTGGCAGAAGGACTGGACGGAATGGAGATCGAGCTGCTCGATCTCGGCGATGCGACGATCGAGACCAAACAATCCGGCATCTACGCCTTTGTTTACGACTCGATCTATGTGCTGGGGGAAAGAGTGGGCTGATGGGGCGTCCCTCAGGGACATCCTGAAAATCATTGGCGTCAGGCGTCGATGGGCAGGGTCCGCGTCTCGCGGGCCCTGTTGAGACAAGAACCGGGCGATAGCCATGCACACTGAAAAAGCGTACTGGCTGCCGTCGCACGTGCGGGCGTGCTCGACAGCAACTGGCACTGTGTTACTGGACCTGCGGCGCAATCGATATTTCGGCGTCGGCCGCAAGGAAACCACGGCGCTGCGCGCATTGGCCGGCAACTGGCAACACCTTTCGCCCGCCAGTTTTGCGGGCGACAGCGAGCCCTTGCCGGTCCCGGATGCCATGAGCATCGCCGACAAGCTGGTCCAAGCCGGGCTGCTCTGTAACAGCGCTCCCGAAGCCGCCGCCTTCACCCCCACGCAGGTGGATCTCAACAGCCTGCTCACCAGTGTCGGCCACGAACTGGATCGCAAAGCGCCGATTCGCTGGCGACACCTCATCAGCTTCCTGCGCGCCTGCACGTGGGCCCGCAGCTCGGTGCGATCCCGAACTTTATTTCTGGTGGCCGAGGAGCTCGGGCGACAAAAGAACGCCGCCGGCGCGCCATTCGACAACGAGCATGCGATCGAGCTGGTCGGCATCTTCCGCCGCCTGCGTCCGCACACCTTCGCGGCCCGCGACCAATGTTTGTTTCATGCGTTGGCGCTGGTTCGCTTTCTCGCTTATTACGACGTGTACCCGACCTGGGTCATCGGCGTGCGCACCAAGCCATGGGCGGCACACAGCTGGGTACAGCAAGGGACACTGCTCCTCGACGCCAATCCAGAACAGGTTTGCGAATACACACCGATTCTGGCGATCTAGCTCGAAGGAGCGCGGCGATGTTTCGATATCTCGCGATGGTGTGGGATCGCACCAGCCCGTCTCAACAAGAAGCCGCGCACCTGGTCGCAGAGCGTCTGCGACAACGATCGCCGCAATGGCGCGAGCACTATTCCGCGCCGGGCATGCAGGTGTTTTGCATCGGCATGCGCGACGAAGCGGTGCAGATTCATCGGGTCGCTGACAATGGCGGGATCGTGATCGGCACGCTGCTGGCTCGCAGTCGCGACCTGTTCTCCCCGACACCGGATGAGCCCTTTCATTTCGGCGCGACGCACAGCGAATCGTTCGTAAAGAGTCGCGGCAAATGGCTGATCGATCATGTGTGGGGCGACTACGTCGCGTTCGGTTGCGACGCTGCCAATGACTGCAAATGGGTGATGAAAGATCCGACCGGATCGTTGCCTTGCCTGCGCACCGACTTCCGTGGGGTGAGCATTTTCTTTTCACGCATCGGCGACTGTCTCGATTTGCGACTGCTGCGCTTCACCGTTAACGAAGCCTACCTGCGCGCTCACATGATGACTGGCAGCAGCCTGCAGAACGCCTCATCGCTCAACGAAGCGTCGCCGGTGCGCCGAGGCGAATGCATCGAGTTCCAGAAAGACAGCTCGGGCTGGCACAGCAGCAGCAAGATGTACTGGACGCCGCTTAACTACATCGGCGCTGACGATCTGATCGAAGATCCACAGACCGCCGCTCGCGCCATGCAGTGTGTGATCAAGGCCGCCACCGCCGGGCTGGCACGGCTGCATCGTTCCTTGTTGTTGAGACTGTCAGGCGGTCTCGACTCCTCCATCATTGCCGGCTGTCTCAAAGGCACACCGGCACGATTCTCCGCCTACACCTACTTCAGCCCGGCCGGTCGCTCCGACGAGCGTCCATGGGCGCGGCTTGCCGCCAATCACGCCGGATGCGAGCACATCGAATCTCCAATGCATCCGCTGGATCTGGATCTGACGCTCGGGCTGCGCATGCCGCCATCGCCCGAGCCTTCGCCGCTGCTCGGTTTCATTCAGCGCTGCTCGGTCGAGCCGGCGTTGCTCGAGCGAACTCAGGCCACCGCGATATTCAACGGCGAAGGCGGCGACTCGGGCTTTTGCAGCGACTCGATCGGATATGCCGTTTCCGAGTACTTGCGCACACACGGCGTCGCGCCCCGTCTGTTCAAGCTCGCATCGCAAGTGGCGCTGCTCACCGAGAAGTCCAGCTGGACCGTGCTGACGACCGCGATCCGACGGGTTGTCACGGGCCAGAACACAGGCACACCGACTGCGCGCATTCTCGAGGCCAGCCAGTTGGTCAGCCCCGATATCAAACATAACTTTCAGGGCCATGACGGCGTGTCTCATCCGTGGTTCCAAGGCCAGCGCCGCGTGCCCTGGGACAAGATCCGACGGATCGGCACGCTGATGATGGCGCCCGAGAACTACACGGTGACCGCGACTGCCGATGCACCGGTTCCGGAAATCGTCTCGCCGCTTTATTCCCAGCCGGTGATCGAGCTGCTGTTGCGCATTCCGATCCACACTCATTTCCATCGCGGCCACGACCGGGGCCTGGCGCGCATGGCATTCGCCACGGACGTTCCCGAGCCGATCCTGCGACGCCTGTGGAAAGACCGCGCGCCGGGCTTTCACGATCAGTTGCTGGAACGCGAACGTCCCTTCCTGAAAGAAACATTGCTGGAAGGGGTGCTGGCGAGCCACGGCCTGCTCGACCGGCCGCTGCTCGAGGAAGTGTTGTCAGCCAGGCCGACCAAGAACACGGTGTATCCGGGCGAGATCTTCCGTCACCTGGACTCGGAGTTCTGGGCGCGTCACTGGCTGCACAGCGCGCCAGCGCAGCCTGCTTGAGGACGCTAGAAGCCCTTGGACAATCGCAGATAACTGAAGCGGCCGATCAGATCGCCCTGCGAAGAATCGAAGCCTAATGAATAGCCGATATCGGCGAACGGCGCCGTTTCATTGAACGCGTTCTTGACGCCCAGCTGCAGCTTCAAGTCATCCCACAGCGGGCTTGGCCCGATCAGCTCATCGACCGCGAAGCTCGCCTGCACATCGACCAACGTGCGCGCCGATAGACGACGACCGGTCGGTCCGCTCAGATTCGCGTCCATGTAGCCCGGCAACCAATCGAGCGTGGTCGACAGACCGACGCCATTGCGCTTCCAGCCGATGCTGCCGACCACACGCCAACGCGGTATGGTGCCGTTGGGATTCGCGACGCCGACACGATTGACCGGCGGGACCTTCGGCACATCGACGACAGTGAACTCGTTGACCCAGGTGGCGGACAGACGCGGCGTGAACTCTCCCCAGCGGGTGGTGTGCTGATACTTCGCCTCCACGTCGATACCGTTGGTCGTGAGACGCCCGAAGTTCATGCGCGAAAGGTCGATTTGCAGCAGCCTTCCCGGAATACCGGCGGCGATATCCGCTGCGGTTGGAACATCCCGGACGATGCGATCCTGGAAGGCCGCTTCGTTGGCCAGCATGGTGCTGAAGTGCACGAATGTGACGCGATGATCGGTATTGATACTCCAGTAGTTCGCCAGCAGCCGCAGCCCGGGCACCTCGCTCGGCGTCAGCACGAAGCCCGCGGTCATGGAGTTCGCTTCGATCGAGCGAAGATTCGGATTGCCGCCGGCTACGAACGTCACCGTGCTCAAGGCATCGTTGCGCGCTGGATCGGAGATGCCGGATTGCGCCACAGTCGTGCGAGGTGCGTGCAGCTCGAACAGCGAGGGCGGGCGGAAGCTCGTGCTATACGATCCGCGAATCAACAGGTCATCGATGGGCCGCCACAATAATCCGAGCTGCGGATTCAGCGAGCTGCCGAAGTCGCTGTAATCGTCGAGCCGGGCGGCCAGCGACAGCGACAACACATCGTCGTGATTCGAAACCGCGCTTGCCAGCAGCGGCACTCGCAGTTCCGTGAAAGCGGCGCGCATGTCGCGACTGTCGTCGACCGGCAGTGTCCGGTCGTCATAAATCATCGATTCGTCGCGCCACTCGCCACCCACCACAGCTCGAATCGGGCCCGCCGGCAATTCAAACCAGTCGCCGTGCAGGAACGCCGAAAACTGTCGGCCGCGCGAGAAGTGATGATTGCGATCCGGCTCGATGAGCGAAGTCAGCAACGCCGGACTGCCGGCGGGACCGTCGACGAAAGGATTCAACGCGCGAGTCGGATCCGTTGACGCAAGCGCCGCGTTGACCCGCTCGGTACTGAGATCCATGGTGCTCAGCGTAGCGCCGCTTTCCGTGCTGACCAGCCCCGCCACTTCCCACTCCCAGGTGGAGCTCAACGGTCCCCGCAACCCGAACGCGCCACGAAGCCACTCCGTCTCGTGCTGGAAGCGACGCGGCCCGAGACCGTCCAGCACAACATCCACCAGCACCGGCTGCCCGAACGGATTGAAAGGATTGTTCGCTGGCACCGGCGCGCTTTGCAGAAAGTAAGTGCCTTCCTGCGAATTGACCTCGCGGTCGGTGTAGAGCACTTCGGCAAACGCGGTCAAATCCGGCGTCAGATCGTACTCACCGAACACAACGATACTGCGCTGGTCCACCGCCGGAACGATGGAGAGCGCGGCCGATGAGCTCGATTTGTTACGAAGGCCGGCGGTTCCGGCGAAATCCTGCGGCGTCAAGCCGATGCCGCTGCTGCCTTCCGGCACCATTGCGAAAGATGACGACAACCCGGGTAGATTATCGCCGCGCAACGAGCTCACTGTGCCCGGCAGGCCCGCGACATTCCGATGATCCGTGCCGCCATAGCGCGAGTAGTCCTGGTCGCGCCACAGATCGCGCTCAGAGCCCAACAAGAAATCGCGACGGTAGTAATCGAAGATCACCGAGGTCCGCAGTCGCTCGGTGTTGAAACCTGCGCTGAATGACGCACGCAGCAGATCGGCGCCGCCGCTGGCGCCCCCATACTCAACGTCGAGCAACGGCTGCGGGATTTCTTTTTTCAACACCACATTGATCACGCCGCCCATGGCATCGGCGCCATAGATGGCGGATGCGGAGTCCGACAGCACTTCGATGCTCTCCACCGCCGCCAGCGGAATGCTGTTCAAGTCAAAAGCGTTGAGCGAAAGATTGTTCGAAGTGGCGACGACGCGTCGCCCGTTGATGAGAATCAGCGTGGTGTCGACGCCGATGCCACGCATCTGCGAGTACTGCGCACCGCCAGGATAGAAATGCCCGGCGCGAGTAAACGGCTGTTGCGGCGTATAGCGCAAAACATCCGGAATCGAAGACGCACCGAGATCTTCGATCATCCGGCGCGTGAACACTTGCACCGGCGCGGGACCTTCGCCCGCACGCTCGATGCGCGAACCGGTGACGATCACTTCGTCGACATGATCGACTGCGGGCGCGCCAATGATCGCCGCCGAGCCCGGCTGATCAGCCGCGGCCAGACTGGGCTCCGGCGGCCGATGTTTCTTTTGCAGATAAATCTGCCCTTCCGCCAGACGACTCCGGTCCTCGTCGGAACCGGACACGCCGTTACGAGGAGCGCCGAGTAACGACGGCGCCATGACGACGAGCGAACGCGCGTTGGTGCGCCGGTAGACCAAGCCGCTCTCCGCAAGCAGCCGCGTCAATGCAATTTCGGCGGTGAACTTGCCCCGCAGCGGACCCACCATCCGGGTTTGATCGGTCTGTGCATCCGGCCAGAAGCTGATCAACAAGCCGGTCTGAGTCGTGAATTCCTTCAACGCCTCGATGATGGGCAAGCGCGGGATATCGAGCGCGTATTCCTGAGTGGCGGGCGCCTGTTCGTGGGTGTTCTGAGCGAGCGCGCGGTCGGGCCACCAACCGCCGGCAACAACGGCCGCCACGAGTCCGGCGATGACCTGTTTCGCGACCATCTTCCCCAGCAAGATCCCTTTGACATCGGGGGCCGGTGCCCCGCCGCTGATGAATGGAATCTACCGTATGGCGTCGCGATGCGCTGTGACTTTGATACTTAGGGAACAGCCCCGAGCGAAAATATATCTTTACGCGGATGCGCCGCCCGCGTGGATCGGTTCAGATCGGATTTGGATTCACGCTCGGCGGCACTTCGCCGCCGCGATTCGATTCGGGAATTTCGGCATTCGGCAGCGGGGCCGCCAACACACTTCGACGCGGCTCGATGCGTAATACATTCGGCACGGTCCGGACGATGGTGATGTCCGACACGGTCGCCAGCGCCTCGACGAACGATTCAGGATCGGTGGCGCTGACCCGGAAGAACGCCAGACGCCGGGCCGCGATGGACGGCTCGGTGATCACGATCTTCATCCGATTGAGCCGGTTGAAGTCGCTGGCCACTTCCGCGACCGTCTTGTTTTCATACACCAACCAGCCCTCGGACCAAGCCTGCTCGTAATCGAAGTTCACCTTTTCTTTAGCAACCGGCCGGGCACGACTGGACCGGGTGGTGGACACCTGCTCGCCCGCGGCCACGGCCACGCCTCCGGTCGCTTCAGCCAGCTGCGCAGGCGCGACGGCCACCGCGCCTCGAATGGCGTCGCGACCGTCTCGATACAGCGCGACGCTGCCTTCGGTAACCGCCACGACATCCTTGCCGCCCAGTCGGGAGACCCGGAACTCGGTGCCGACCGCGAGCACGCCGATCATCTCCGACTCCACATAAAACGGCCGCGTCCGATCTTTGGCGACGTCGAACATGGCCTCGCCATGGATCAAGCGAATCGTCCGATGATCGTCGCCGAACGCCACTTTCAGCTTCGAGTCCGGCGCGATCCGAACCCGAGTCCCATCGGTCAGCGACACCGTCCGCCATTCGCCCAGCTCGGTCTCGATGGTGCGATCGAGCCAGGCAACCTTGGCCATGAAGCCCATGAAAAAGGACACCGACAGGCAGGCCACCGCGGCTGCGATTTTCCACGCCTGGAAGGGGCGGCGCGGCCGGGCCGGTTCATCGAGTAACAGATCGAAAGGCGGAGGCTCGGCCTCGCGCCGCGCCTCCAACTCGATGATGTTCGAGGCTTCCTGACCCGAGGCTCGGGGCGAGCGATTGACGACCTTGGCGGCGCGCAGCGCCTGATACACCTGCTGGATCCGGAGCAATTCGGCGATGTGAGTCGGCGATTGTTTCAGCCAGCGGACATTGCGCTCGCGATTGCGGGTGCCGAGACGATCGTCGCGCAGGCGCACGAACCATTCGGCGGCTTCATTGCTCAACGACATTCTGGTGGCCCGTTCATGGGCACTCTGGTTCAGACTTCCTTTCATTCCGGCATCCTCGTCATCGTTCATTGGAGTGGTCACAGGTCCTCCAGTCGCAATTGCATGCGCAACGTACTGTAGGCACGTGTGAGATCGCGCAATACGATCCGATACGTCAGCCCCCTCTGCTGAGCGATCTGCTTATAGGTCAGCCCCTCGTTCACATGTAACAACAAAACCTCGCGCTGCCGTGGCGGCAGCCGATCGACTGCACGCTGCACGTATTCATCCGCCCGCGTTCGGGCGAAGGCGTTCTCTGGCTCATCGCGCGCCTCGATCTGCAACTCGTCCAGCCAGCTGTCGTCGTGCGGCTTGCGGACTCTGGAGCGCTCGCGCCATTCGTTGGCGACGTTGGCGGCGATCCTGAACAGATAGCCCTGCGGGTTGTCGACGGCGACATCGTCGCTGTAGCGAAGTAGCCGCAGGAACACTTCCTGGGCCAGATCGTCGATGTCACCCGGCGGCACCGAGGCGCGATTCCGCAGCCAGCTGCGGATCGGCTTGCGCCACTTGCCGAACCACTCGATCAAGCGACCGTCCCGGTTGTAGCGCGGACGGGCCTCCTGGCCCGCGGCTTCTTCCGGGCGACAGCCCTCCGGCTCGTGCTGTTCATCCTCCTTGGACGAATTCCAACGATTTTCCTCGTTCGACTGCTTATGCCGATCGATCACTGCGGAGCTTTCTGGCGCCTGACGGCTAACTGTCTGAGGGGGAAACCTTTCCCCCTCGGCTAGATGACTGGATCACGGGCGCGGGTCATCCCTCCGGCGAGCGGCCGGAAACGACAACGCATTAAGTCGAATCGAGAGCGGGCCTGAAGGCGGACCGCCTACGAGCGCTCCAGATGCAGCACCTTCGCACCGGTCTGACCGCCGGTTTTTTGGGGATAGTTCTCGTACCAGCGATTGACCTTGCGGACGAAGTCTTCGGGCTGGCTGGGCTTGAACGTCAGCGGCTGATTGAGGCGCAGCCGCGCCACCTGAGGATCGTCGACGACCACCTGAACGTCGTTACGCAAGTTGATCTGAGCGACGATGTCGCCAACGCGCTCGCCGTCATATTCGTACCAGTCGCGAATCCACTTCAGCTCACGCTCGGCATTGACCTCCGCGGGCGCGCTGGCCCCGGTCGGCGACAGCACCACTTGTTGATCCGCGACGACGGGCGTCATCGACTGCATGCCATCGCGAATTGCGGTCGCGGTCACGATCACCTTCCCTTCCGCGACCGTGACAACCACGGTGTCACCGCGGTCCGCCGTGGCGAATTCGGTGCCGACGGCCTGCACCGTGCCTGCATCGGTCGAAACAATGAACGGCCGGCCCAGCTCTTTCGCAACTTCAAACAATGCCTCGCCGCGCACCAGCCTGACTGAGCGCACGTCGCCATTGAAATGAAATCGCAACTTGGTGCGCGGCCCGGCGTAGACCACCGTGCCGTCTTCCAACAATTGTTTATCCCAGTGCCCCAGTTGAGTGACGATGACTTTATCGGTGCTCACCAGGCTGGCGAACAGCGTCACGATGACCGCGAGCACGACGCTCGCTGCCACAGCGATCTTCTTTGTATTGAAACGCAGCGTCACCGTCGGCATCTGTGGCGGTGGCGGACGTCGCGTCACGCAGGCATAGGAATCGAAATTGATGACATTCCCGGGAAGTGCGCGCGGCACGCCTTTCTTCAGCGAGCCTTGCAACACCACTTCGAGCGCACAGATGCGCGCGAACTCATGAACGTGGCTGGGAGAGGCTTGCAACCAGCTGCGAAACTCACGCCGCGAGTTCTGGTCCAGCCCACCGTCATTGATGAGCTGGTGCCATTCCACGGCCTGCCTGATCACAGCACGCTGTTCTGGTGTTGGGTTCATATTCCCGGTCCCCGCTGAGCAGCTCGCCGACGTCACTCTTCAGTCGTCTGCGGCTACGTTTCCGTAAGCCGTGGAGTCCCCCGTGCCTAGAAGAAGACCGGGCGTAAGCCGTACTCCATCCCTGGGAATAGCGATAGACAAGGTACGAAAGTCACGCTGCAGAGCAGCGATGTGGCGGGCGCGTTATTCGGGCAATAGTCGAATGACGTTCGCACTCTCGTAGGCAACCTGCACGTCCGGGCGTGCCGCGAGCATCAGCACGAATGTTTCCGGATCGTCCAGCTTCACTGTTGTAAATGGCATGGCGATCGCACCGATGGCTGGATCCGACATCACGACCTTCAAGCGATTGCGACGATTGAATTGCTCGATGGCTTCGCGCACCGTTTCACCGCGGAATTCGTAATATCCCGTGGCCCACTGCAGCTCGCGCGACGCATCGACTTGTTTCACCGGCTGCGCGCTGCCGGCAGATAAAACGATTTGTTGATCTTCGATCAACTCCGCCACCGCGGCATGCTGAATCTCGGTGACGCGATTGTCATCGTGTCTGCTCACTGCGACTTTGCCGTGAGCCACCGTCACGACGGCGGTCGATGCATTCATCAACGACACACCGAACTCCGTGCCCACCGCGCGCACATCGCCGACATGCGTTGTGACGATGAACGGCCGATTCGGATCTTTCGCGACTTCGAACACCGCCTCACCTTCGCTGAGCACGATGGTGCGGCGATTGTCATCGAGCGCCCAACGCAACCTGGTGTTCGGCCCGATGCGCAACACACTGCCATCGCTGAGCATCGCGCGATCCCACTGGCCCGGTCCGGTGGCGATCCGTTTATCGAAATACGTGACCTTCACTGTCCATGCAGCGACGAACGTAAACAGCACGCCCGCAATGGCCGCGGCGAATTTCATCTGCCTCGCACGCCGGCGCTTCAACTGTCGAGTCTGCTGGTGTACGACCGTCATACCGCGCGGACCGAATGGAATCACATTCTCGCCAGGGTCGTCGCTGTCCGGCGATGCACGCATGTGCAACTTCGCTTTGCGCCCGTAGCCGTGATAGCGATAGATATCGAGCAGAGCCTCGACGTTGCGACTGGACGCCTTCAACCAGGCGAGATACTCGCGACGCTCGCGCGCCGACAGATCGTTCGCCACCAGCCGCACGAACCAGCCCGCTGCCTGCTCGCTCAAGAGCCCGTCGATTTCGGTGTCGCTGCTTTGTTTCATACCCCTTGCCCTCAATGGCCTTCGCTTCCTAGAGGTCTTCAGCCTTCAGCTGCATGCGCAGCGCGGCGTAAGCGCGAGTCAGATCCCTTAGAACGATCCGGTAAGTCACACCTAATCGATCGGCGATTTCTTTGTACGTCAGGCCCTCATTAACATGGAGCAACAACACTTCGCGTTGCCGCTTCGGCAATCGGTTGACCGCGTTCTGCAGATGTTTGCTAACACGGTTCTGGAAGACGGCGTTGTCCGGCTGATCGGCCGGGTCGACCTGCAACTCATCGAGCCAGCTGCGATCGTGCGGCTGGCGCACTCGCGAGCGATCGCGCCATTCATTGGCGACGTTGGCCGCGATCCTGAACAAGTAACCCTGAGGATTCTCGACAGCGACATCGTCGCTATAACGCAGCAGGCGTAGAAACACTTCCTGCGCGAGATCGTCCACTTCGGCGCGCGGCACCGAGGCGCGACTGGAAAACCAACTACGAATGGGCTTGCGCCAGCGATCGAACCATAGCGTGATGCGCCCGTTGCGGGTCTCCATCAACGAGGTCGCGACGTCCGGGTCGGCGACATCGGGCTGCGGCGCGCGTGCGGACGCGCGACCCGGCTCGCCTCGCTCCAGGTGCTTGTGGCGATCGATCACTAGATTTCCCTATGTCTGAAGCAAAGCAACGCGACTTGCCTGCCGCGATTATCTCACCCGCCGAGCAAGTGTGCTCGCGCGCGGCGCAATCCGTCATTAAGTACTGACCGGGAGCGCCCGCGAGGCCAGCCCCCGGAGGCGAAGGATGCCTCCGGAGGGTGCGTGGGCATTATTTATTTTCGGCAAGAAACGGGCGGAACAGCAGCTCTTTGCAAATAGCCGACACCAGTTCACGACGTTTCTGGTGATAACTCTGCAGTGCCAGCTGCAACTGTTCTTTGTTGTTCTCGCTGTAGAGTTGACGTAAGCGCGCCAGCTCATCGACCGCGCCCTCGATGATCTCGCCTTCGATCATGCGCGCGTGATGCAGACGATCGTTGAAGTTGCGAACGATATCCGCGAGCTCGCCGATGCCCGAGCGCGTCGCGATGCGCACGAACAGATCGTCGATCGTGCGCGTCAACTGCTCTGGCTTGTCCGACAGCGGCAGCGACGCGAAGATCTTCGAAGGCGCTTTTGTATCATCGTCGGTCATCGCGGCGGCATTCCATTCACGAATGGCCGAATCGAGCAATGTTTGATTCAGCGTGTACAGGCCGCGCAATTCGTCTTCCGATGCCGTCTTCGCGAAGAAGCCTCGCTTCGGCGCGAACACGATCAGTCGCTCCGCCGCCAGCCTCGTCAATGCTTCTCGCACCGGGGTGGTACTCACACCGAGCTCTTCGGCGAGCGTACCGATCTGCAACAACTGACCAGGCGCGAGCGTATGGGCCAGCAACAGCGACTTGATCCGATCGTAGATTCCCTCCACGGCGTGATCGCTGCTGGCCTTGCGGCTGGTGGTTTCTTCTCGTTTCAACACAAAGATTCGCTTGCTTGGATCCGTCGAGAGCATGGTGCGCCCTCCGTAGTTAACCTGAAGATGAAAACCTCTGAGACGTCCTCGTCCCACCCTGTTCTGTCGTCACCCCTACCCCCAGCGCGATTTTGGTAATGCGCCTGTAATTTATTTGCTACGTGCGATTGCTTGCCGGGCAACACCACGGCGAGTGGTTCTGTCGGTAGTCACAGAGATGTGAATGCTGATGCATGGCCGATTCCCTCAACCACTCCGCTGATAGCGCCGAAAAGTCCCTTTAGATCAGGCCGCTGTTAACAACGATCTGTCCTCGACGCCGCAATATTCCCTGCATGCCGGTGCCGGCGATGCAATGTGCGGGCTGGCATCCCAACCAATACACAGCGATACAGGGCTGGCAAAAACTACCAGACCCCGCCCGAAGACCTCGGCGAAATAGCGGCAAATTCGGAAAATGCCTAGAGATGAACTCTGAGGGATGGACGGTCTTAGCGACTTTTTTCTTCGAGTTGCGAGATGTGCTAAGAAACGGCGAAATCAATTCACCGACGCATCGACGGCGAGCACGATCTTCCCCCGATGCGCACTGCTTTCCATATACGCATGAGCCTCATTCGCGCGCTCGAGCGGCACGACCTTGTCGACGATGGGCTTGATCGCGCCCCGCGCGAGCAACGGCCACACCATTTCCAACAGGCGGGCCTTGATGAACCGCTTGAATGTGACATCGCGCGGTCGCAATGCTGACCCAGTGATCACCAACCTGCGTTGAAGGACTCGCAGTAAGTCCGCCTCGCCCTTGAGGCCGCCTTGAGTGGCGATGATCACCAGCCGACCTTCCGTGGCCAGCGTAGCGATGTTCTTTGACAAATAACTACCGCCCACCATGTCGAGCAGCACATTCACGCCGCGCTTGGCAGTTTCCTCGGCTATCACAGCGACGAAATCTTCCGTTTTGTAATTGATCGCGCGCTTGGCACCGAGCTGCTCGCAGAACCGACATTTGTCATCGCTGCCCGCGGTGGTGAACACGGTGTGACCCAGCGCCTTTGCAAGCTGAATGGCTGACACACCGATGCCACTGGAGCCGCCGTGTACTAACAATGTCTCACCGGGCTGCAGCCGCCCGAATTCGAACACGTTGCTCCACACGGTGAAATACGCTTCGGGCAGCGATGCCGCCTCGACCATGCTGAGCGAGCCCGGGATCGGCAGGACTTGCGCTTCATCCACTACGCAGTATTCGGCATAACCGCCACCTTGCAGCAGCGCGCACACCTTGTCGCCGACTTTGAAATCGCGAACCGCGGAGCCGATCGCTTCCACCACACCGGAACATTCCAAACCCGGATAGCTCGGCGCGCCCGGCGGCGGCGGATAGCCACCCTTGCGCTGGAGCACGTCCGCGCGATTGATACCGGCGGCGGCAATCTTGATCAGCACTTCGCTTGCTTGTGGCGTCGGCGTGGGGCGTTGCGCGACAACCAATGCATCCGGACCGCCGGGCTGGGGAACATCAATAATCTTCATACCGTCAACCTCAACCCGGCTCATCGACTTTCGACGGCGTCAGTTCTTGACGCCTTCAGTGCGCAAATCGGCGAGACCATCCAGATTCAACTCTTCCGCCGCGTCACGCAGCTCGCCCACGCTGCCCGCGGCACCTTCGACCTTCACTGTGAAGCGATCGCCGACAACCACCGTGTACTGACCGCGAGACGCACCGCTGTCCCATTCCTGATGCATCAAACGATCGTCCTCGCGAAAAGTTTTCTCGGAACGACCGTTTTCTTCCTTTTCGCCTTCCACCCCGGCCCAGCTGGCCAAGCCTAACAGGCCTTTGGCATTGCCCGCGTCGGTGATCTCGAGCCGGACTTCACGGCCCGCCTCATTGGAATACGTGGCTGAGGCCGTCGACACCTGCAAGCCCATCGCGCCACTGCGCTCGGCGGAAATGCTCGAGCGGGTCAGCCCTGCCAATTCATCCGGCACGAACGACTTCAAGCGATCCGGCGCCAGCGACTCGATCTGCTGACCGCCGCCAGCCATCGCCGCACCGAACACCGCCTTCAGAGCCTGTTCCTGCGCGGCTTGGTCGCCCGACTTCTGCGCCTCTTCGAGCTTCTTGTTGGCGGCTTCCATGTCCTCGCCCCACTTCTGCATCTTGCCGAGCGGGCTGTCCTCATCGAACTTCACATCGTCATCGCCTTTCGACGAGCTGTAAGTCGACCCGCTCATCATGCTGCCGACACCGACGACGCTGCCGATCACCGCGCCAGCGATGACGCCAACCACGATCGCAATGATGACGACGACCGCGGTATAGCCCGCCGCCTTCTCCTGCGGGCACTTCATCATCGTCGGCAAGCCGAGATACAGCAGATAGATGCTGTAGATGCCGCCCGCAATGCCGATCAGAATGCCCAGGCCCGGGACGATGCCCGCGATGGACGCCACACAACCGGCCGTGGTCGAGTACGCAACGACCTTCACCGCCTGGATGTTATTTTTCTGGCCGCCGAACGTCGGCGCGAGCGCATCGACGATCAAGCCCACCAGGTACACCAGCACCAGCCCCATCACGAACGTCAGCACCGCCTGGGTCAACCCGTAGCCGATGCCCATGCGGATCGTGCCGCCGAAGAACGTCGACATGCCGATCACGCTCATCTGCAGGAAGCCGAAGATCGCCGGAATGGCGGCGAGCGGAATGACATAACCCTTGTAGAGGTCGGCCATCGTGGTCGGCTCGCCCGCGATCACCGGCCACTCGGTTTTCGGGGCCAGCAGAATGGCCTTGGCGCGAGCCATCAGTTTGTTGAGATCCAAAGGGACGCTCCTGGTTCGTAAAGATTAGGGTTGGCGCCGCAGTCCCGCCGGCGACTCCCGGCCGGCTCGAATAAGTATCTAATCTGTATCAGAAATTAGCAATTGTCGCCCAACTCTGGGGCGGGGCACGGTAGGTGCTCCGGAACTGCAAGCGCACACATATATGTATGCCAGAAGCCCGGCAACGGTATTACTGACCGAAAGGTCTAAAGCAGACTGGCCAGCTCTCGATAGCGACAGTACGCGTTGGCCAATTCCATCTGCCGCGGCGTCGTGCATGCGGGCTCGAAGATGGCCGGCGACGCGACCAGCACGCATACACATTTCGCGCGGGACACCGCGACGTTGAGCCGATTCAAGCTATACAGAAACTCCATACCGCGTGGCGCATCAACATGCGAGGACGTCGTCACGGAGTAAATGACGATAGCCGCTTCCTGTCCCTGAAACTTATCAACGGTGCCGACACGGGCGCGCGGCAAGCGCCGTTGAATCCCGAACACCTGTGCGTTGTATGGCGCGATGATCAGAATGTCGTCGATGGTGATCGGCCGCACGTGGCCGTCGCGATCGGTCCAGGATGCATCGGCCGCCAATGTTTCTTCGACCAATCGCTGAATCGCCTCGGCTTCTTCCGGCGCTGAGTTCTGATTGCCTTCGTGTATCACCGGGAGGAATCGCAGGCCCGTGCCATGAATGCGACCTTGCGATGTGACTGCTTGCCGCCCGAGAGCGACGCGACACGCCAATCTGCCCTCGTAGAAAAGCTCGGACGTGAACGAGCAGATGTCGGGATGTAAGCGCCAGGTTTCTTCCAGGAACAACCCTTGCCCTTCGCCGATTGTCGCGGCGTCACCGAGCACGTGCTCAAGCGCGGACACGTCGGTCCCTTCCGGATGACTGCCTTGAATCGGCTGCTCCAACTGCTGTGGATCGCCGAGCAATACCAGGGCTCGACATGCTTGCGACACGGCCAACACGTTGGCCAATGACATTTGCGCAGCTTCATCCACGAACAACGTATCGACGGCTTCGAACGCATCCTCGCGCGACCATAGCCAGGCCGTTCCTGCCAGCACCTGACATGACGCGCCAATCGCAGCGAGCGCTTTCTCATTGTCCGTTTCGAAGCGAATGGCCGGCACGTCGGCGGTTTTATCGGCGACCTTCTGCAAACATTGCACGTCGAGATCCATTCGATCGGCCAGCTCGACAACCTTGTCGAGCAGATTGCGAATGACCTTGTGACTGTTCGCCGTCACCCCGACTTTCTTGCCCGCCTTCACCAGCGCGCAGATCATCTGCGCCGCCGTGAACGTCTTGCCCGCGCCCGGCGGCCCTTGAATCGGCAGAACGCCGCTTACCAGCTTCGTCGCCACGCGAACCGCGGCGTCGCTCGCTGACTCGCCGTCCAACTGCAGTGGGTCGTTGCCCAAACGCGGCGGGACTTTGAGCAAGAGATCTCTCGCTGCCTGATATGCACCCAGGCCAGCGATGCCATTATCGGCGACGTGAGACCCGAGGCGCGACAATGCGTCTGCCATCACGCCCGTGCGTACCAAGTCGTGCGCGAACGCCGCCGTCGGGTGAACATCTTTGGTATCGCCGCGTTTCTTGATATCGATCGTGCCGTTCTCGACCGAGATCGCCGCGACCGTCCCCAACTCCTGATCTTTACTGAGAATCAGCCTGTCGCCGTCGCTCAGCTCCAACTCTTGCGGCGGAAACTGATACCGATGAATCGGCGCTCGCGCCGTGCCACCGACACTCGCCCGAAACACCAACCCCGAGATGCCATGGCGCTCGTCCTGCAAATCGTCCACCGCCAGGTCGGCGAGACGATAGAACTCCCACCACGACGATTTCTGTTCTCGTCGATGCCAGTCGAGCGAATGCGCAAGAATCCAGCGCGCCTGCTGCTCGACTGTGCGCTCCGCTTTATCCGCCGGCACCTCAGCGGCAAGTCGCTCCACCAGCGCCGCGATTTCGCGTTGCCGCTTGTCCAGCTCAGGCGACGGCTCGGGGTCATCCGCCTTCGGGCGCGAGATTGCCGCGCCATTGGCGATCATTTCGCTTCTGATCTTCTCCAGCCAATCCCGTAGCCGCTGCGCCGAGAGACAATCGTCGCGGTTGTAACGAAGCACGATGTCCTTGCTCTCGGCCGTAATGGCTGCCACGTCGTCGAGCTCCAGGCGCGCCTGCAACTTCGCCAACGCACTTCTCACCTCGACCAGCGGGACGCCGCGGTGGAAGTCGTAGAAGGGCTCGAGATTCTTGATCGAGTACCGCTCCACGCTGGCGCGAATGCTCTGCCGCGCGATCGTGTAGAGATCGACGAACAACGACGCGCGCAACATGCGATCGATCTCATCTTCGCGCGTCGCATATCGCCCCATCAGTCGCTTCAGCGCGCTCGGCTCATACGGAGCGTAGTGATAGATGTGGAGCCCTGGATATCGAGCCCATCGCGCCATGACGAAATCGACAAAGCGCTCGAACGCCTGGCGCTCCTCGGCCCGCGAGAACGCCCACTCAGCGACGTAGTTGCGCGCTCCGCTCGTATCCGTGGTGACATAGCCGAATAGAAACTCCAGCCCTTCCTCGCCCACGAACGGGTCCGCTTCCAGGTCGAGGAAGATATCTCCCGGCGACGGCTCCGGCAGCCGATGGAGTCCCACGTTTGGCGCGAGTGGCAACGGTTCATAAATTTCCCGCGCACTCTGACTTCCTTCCCACTGAACTCGCGCCTGCTCGCGACTTCGCTCGAACGATTGGGCAAGACCGCGCTCGGGCTTCCAAGGCAGCGGCAGTGGCAACCGCGCCAAGCCCGTCAGTGTTGTGACGTTGTGCCTGGATAGCTCCGCGATCTGCGTCGCAGAGATGCCGGCGACCAGGCACAAATGATCGTCCTGCCGCCGCCGCGTATCGCAGTCTCGCCGCCAGCGGCAGATGTCACAGTGATCTTTGGGATTTGGATAGGTGGGCGCGGCTCCTTCCGCCGCTAATGATCGCTCCAGCGCCGATCGCACCTGGCGGTAGTAGGCCGCAAAGGCCGCCGTTCTGTAGCTCTCCGGCTCGAACCCGCAGCCCGGCGTGACGACATGCATGTGCTCCGGCGCACACCCTTGCGCGCTCGCCAGCAAATCCGAGTACAGGCACAGCTGCAATACCGTGCCACCCTTCGTCTCTCGGGCCAATTTGGTATCGACGACCTCATACGACCAATCCCCGAGCGCGCTGGGCTTCGGCACACGAAGAAGAATGTCCGTTCGCCCGCTCCACCGTCCTTCCAGAAACGCGCCCCGCACGATGACTTCCACGCCCGTCCGCATGGCCACCATCGTTTGCTCAACCTGCTCCGGCGCGATGCCGATCCCTTCGATCTCAACGATCCCGAGCCCACGCAAACGCAAGTGCTCAACATACGCCCGCTCATGCGCGGCGCCGCGCTCCCACAGCACTTCCAACGACGGATCCCAAACCGCAGGCTTCGCCAGCGACCCGGCAGCCACCTGCGCGTCGAGGTGCGTTAGATGGTGGCAGTTGAGATAACCCACCAGATCGGAAGCGCTGAGCTGCAGCGCGTGGCCGCGTTTGAGCAAGGGAGTCCCGGCGGGCGATGGATATGCGGGCGTTGACTTTACACCGGGCTCGCGGCCCTCAACATCGCGGGGATCGAAATACTTCGGCGCCGATCTAGTGCCCCGCGTGCGACCAATCCCAGCAGCCTTGCCACACCTGAATCGGCTGCCATATCTCGGCCAGGGCCTCGGACGGAATTCTTTCCATCACCTCTCGTGTCGTCTCCTTGTCGCGGGCGAGGCAGGCGAATCTTGCGTAGTTGCTGAGATTCCAGGTATCGGGATACTTGGCGACCACATCGTCGAATCCCTGCTTCATGCGGGGCCACACGACTTCCGATCGCTCGAAGAGCTTGAGCCTGAATTGCGCCTGGGACGCATACCAATAGATCCTGGCATACATGCCCTCGCCTTCCAGCTGCGCTGTGCGATCTACTGCCCAGCGCGCAAATGCTTCGATCTCTCGCGCGTCACCGTGCCATTTCGGGAGTAGGTATTGGATCGCCGCAAAGTAGGTTTGATAGAAGCACGGCTCTCTTTGCAGCGCCTCCTCGAGTAACCGATAGAACTCATCGCGACCCCACCCCTGGGCGCGAGCCACGATCAGCATGGCTTCATACCAGCGAGGATCGACGGCCGCGATCGCCTTGTGAGCTTCGAGGTTCTGCCTGGCCAACGCGACATTCTTGTAGAACGGCTCCCAGGCCTCTTTTCGGACCGTGGCAGCCGATCCACTGCCGCGATACGCCCACGCAAGCTCGAGGTACAGCTCGCTCATCGCTATGTGCGACGTCGGTGACTCTGGATACTGCTGCTGCCATCGCCGTACCTGCTGCTCGAGCGCTTTGAACGGCACCGCAGGATTCCCAACCGTCTCTATGTGAAGCGCGCTCACCAGCCCAGCGTAGAACAACGTGAGCCGCCACAGCCCACTTGACGTTCTGCTTTGCTCCGCGCGATATCGGCTGGATGTGCTCTCGAGCTGGGAGAAATAGCTCTGGAAGAATGCGCGCTGGACCGACTTCGAGATCCTGTCGCGCTCCGCCAATTCAGACGGAACGGCCCCCGCCCAGGCGGCGCTCGAGCAAAGCAGGGTCGCTAGAAATACGGCACACGTCCGCATGGGCGCCGGTCGCCTTCGGGAACGCAATAGGTGAATTGCACGACCGTCAAGACGGGTTCACCGGAGCTTGCAGCCCCATCCTCCCTGAGGGGCTGCAAATTCTACTCCGCGTCTAGCCGGTGCCCGGTTCCCAGATTCGCAGCGGACGTCGTCCATGACGCCCACTACAAACCACCAAGGGCGAACCAAGCACCTAGGTCCTAATGATCTTTGGGTCTCTGCTCACATGGACCGGATCAGGTACTGAGCTTAACCCCCCTTTTCCGAGGGTGTGAACTATTATTTTTCAGCTCCGGAACTGGCCTTATTGCTGTTAACTATTAGGAAGCGCTATTTACCAACGGGCAGGAGGTCGTCATAAATCCTTAAAGGAACCGTCATGAAAGAGAAGATCGAGGAGACGAGAGACGAAGTTCAAGGGATTGAGATGATTGATTTGGGAGATGCCATGGTGGAGACGAAGCAGCCAAATGCGGTTCAGCTCGTCTTGGACAGCTGCTGCACCTATACGTGGTTCGGGCTCGACGAATAGAGATCCACTCGGGGAGGGCTCGGACCGACGGGCCCTCTTGGAATCTCCACCTAGAAACTCTTGGTTACCCGCAAATACGCAAATCTCTGCTTGAGATCGGCTTGCGTCATGTCAAAGCCAAGCGTCAGGCCGACGTTGGCAAAATCCACGTCTTCATCGAAGGCATTCAACGCGCCCGCGGTCAATCGCAGACCATTGAACAAATCCGCGTCAAATAGCCGGTGTAGCTCGAGCCACGCTTGCACATCCACAATCGTACGGGATGGAAGAGTCCGAGCAAGAACGCCGGTCAAGTCTGAATCTCGATATCGGGGTGTATAAGTTACCGTGGCAGATGTGCCCCACTCCCGGCCTTCCCACTCCAGCGAACCTACCAGACGCCACTCCGGAATCGTGCCTTGCTGACTTGCGATGCCGACCCGGTCCAATGGCTTGAGTACGCTCAAATCCTGGAATGAGTACTTGTCCACCCAGGTGGCTGACAACCCTGTCCGCAAGTGTCCCCACTGCCCTGCCACCCGATAGGACACGTCGAGATCGATGCCGCTGGTCTCCAGACGGCCATAATTGAGTAGCGAAACGTCGAGCGATTTGATCGCGCCAGGCCAACCAGCCAAGGTATCACTGACTGACGGATCATAGCGGGTCACGCGGCCCTCCAATCCTTCCAGCTTTCCCACGTCCGAGGTACGGGGCACAACAATGCGACTGTCCATCACCACTCGCCAGTAATGGGCGCCACCGTGCAACCCCGGCCCCTCTCCAGGCTGATATACAACACCTCCGGTGAAAGAGTGAGCTGAAACGTTCTCAAGATCCGGATTGCCACCCGACGTTACCGCCACATTGGAGACCGTGCCACCACGTCGGGGATCAACCACTGGCAGCTGAAACTCTGATCGTTGCGAGGATAGCTCGAGCAACGATGGCGGCCGAAAGCTCGTGCCATAAGCTGCTCGCACCAGCCAGCCTTGACGCGGATGCCATACGAGACCGTATTGCGGATTCACCGAATCCTTGGCGCGCTCATAAAAATCTGCTCGCAAGGCCAGCTTGAATGACAGCTGCTTTAGCACCGGCAACCTGACTTCTGCGAATTCAGAAGTGATGTCGCGCTCTTGATCCATGGTCGAGGTATCGACAGTTCTTACCTCTTCACGCCGCAATTCCCCTCCAACAACAACCTCGCTCAGTCCCCCCGGCAACCGGAACAACGAGCCGCGCAAGAATGTAGAGAACTGCAATTGACGCGAGAAGAAAGCTGATTTTTGCGGCTCACGCATCAGTGAAGACAACAATGCATCGCTCCCGGCTGGGCCGTCCGCAAACGGATTCAGCGCGGTCATCGGATCGGTCGACTGTAGCGCTGCCTGAACACGACCGAGGTCCACCTCGTTGACTCTCGCCAGGTCAACTTTTTCATCACTGTTGCTGAGCGCTACTTCCCAGTCCCAGCTATTCAGTCCACCACGAGCACCAAGAACGAATCGTGTGGTCTGTGAATCGGTCTGTATAGACGCGGGCTCCGTCCCGGCCAGCGAAAAATTCACTCTGACAGGCTGGCCGAACGGATTGTATGGATTCTCGGCCGGCACGATCTGTCCAGCTATGGGCGACACGAAGCCCTGGGCTACGATGTCATTCCTGGTCGCCAACATTTCACCAAAGAGAACGGCGCTATCGTTTAGCGATAGCTCAACCGAACCGACGGCAGACAATCGCCGGACGTCCGGAACAATAGACAGCACTTGCTCGGCGCTGTAGCGGCTCACGTCTCCCGCCGTTCCCAGGAAGTCCGTCACCTGGAGGCCGATGCCTGTGCTCCCAACGGGCACCGATGCCTGCAAAGTGGACAAACCAGGAAGCGGTAAGCCAGTGGTCGAGTAAATATTGGCGCGAGGCGCCGTGGTCAGGCGATAGTCGTTACCTCCAAAGCGACGGAAATCCTGGTCCCGCCACAGGTCGCGCTCGGCTCCAATAAGCATGGTGCGATCGAAGTAATCCACGGTGAGCGAAGATCTGAATTGCTCTCGGGACGTACCGATGGAACCTGCGACGCGCCGCTCGTCGGCTCCGCCCGCCGCACCGCCATACTCGACATAGATTTCCGGCGCCGTAGCTTGCTTCAGAATGATGTTAACGACGCCGCCGATGGCATCGGAGCCGTAGAGCGCTGAAGCCGAATCAGACATGACCTCGATCCGCTCCACTGCTGTGATCGGGATCGTGTTCAGGTCAAAGGCGTTCAGACTCACACTAGTCGCACTTGGAGGCACTCTACGACCGTTGATGAGCACCAGCGTGGTATCCACCCCCAGCCCGCGCATTTGAAAATGCTGAGCTGCGCTACGCTGAGCCCATTCGCCGAACGAAAACGGTTGTTGAGTAAAGTAGGTTGCCAGGCCGGGAAGCGAAGAGACCCCGAACCGATCAATCTGCTGGCGGCCGTATATTCGCACCGGCGCCGGGCTCTCGCCCCCTCTCAGGCGACTACCGGTCACCAGCACAGCTCGCTGACCGCCCTCCCCCGCGGGCCGCACGACGCCCACGAAGATCCGGATAGTCGTGTCATCCAGCCAGGCGTGCGTAAGCTCAGTGCCAGCAAGCAACTTATCGAGCGCCGCATCTGCTGTGAAACGCCCGGTTACGGCATCGACGGGGTGTCGTTGTTGTTCGGGAGTCAGATCCGTAGCCATCTGCAGACCAGTCTGGGTGGAAAACTGGTCGATCGCCGTGGCCAACGGGCCGCTGGAGATGGTGAGGGAGTATTCCGTGCTGACCGAGCTGCTCTGTGCTGCGGTCAGTTGAGCCCACGCCATCGTTAGCGCGGCGGCGAGCGTCCTTGCCAAACGCCATCGACAAAAAAGCACCGCTAGTTATTCCAATTTCAGGCGCACTAAATCCCCGCGATCTCTGATCACGACGATACCCTCCTGGCTCTCAAGCACCCTAACGAAACTTTCCGGACTATCGAGACGGAGTCGGTAGTAGTTGCCTTTCAGCGGTGTGGTAGCGATGCCGTCGTTCTCGAGCTTGATTTGAATGGCGTTGCGACGGTTGAACTGGGCGACGATGTCGCCGATGGGTTCGCCACCCGACAACGTCAACCAGCCATTCGTCCATTGGAGCTTAAGCTCCGCATCCACCTTGATTGCTTCCATCTTGGACAGATCGACATACCCGCCCCCACCGCCAAACGCACGCTCTTCCTTGCCTGCGTTACTGTTGAACACGTGCAGCTCCTCGCCGGCGTACAGCAACTTCATGGTTTTCTCATCGTCCAGCTTCCCATGCGGCGTCACTCTCACCACACCTTCTGAAACCGTAGTTGTGACACCCGGATTGATCGCCACCTCGAAGCGCGTACCGACCGCGGTGACATCGACGATGTGAGTTCGCACAGTGAATGGACGGGCCTTGTCCTTCGCGACCTCGAAGACCGCGCGCCCTTCGAGGAGGTGGACGAGGCGGCGCTCGTCACTGAATTCGATTTTCACCTTGGTGCGCGCGTCCATGTGGACGGTGCTGCCGTCGTCGAGGGTCATGTGCTGCCATTGACTGGCGACGGTAGTCACTGTGCGGTTCGGCGAGTTCTCCAGGAAGGCGAAGCCGAAGCCCAACACGACGGCCAGCACGGCAATCATCGCGGCGAAGGCCCAAGCTGCGGGCAGCTTGGTTCTAACGGTCTCGGCGACGGAGGGGCTGGGGTTGTACTCGTAGTTCGAGACTTGCTCGCGGGTCCCGATGTCGTAGACGTTTGACTGCTCTGCCTCTTTGAGCACGTCAAGCAACGGATGCTGCAAGTGGCACCCTTCTATCTGAATGATCCGGAGGAATTCCGCGATATTCTCCGGAGAGCGTCGCAGCCACCTCAGTAGCAGCCTTCGATCATTGGCCTTCATCACCGGCTCATCCATGCAGCGGATATACCAATAGGCAGCCTCCTGGCTCGCCATCCGCGTTCGTTCCGACACAGCTCCTGGTGACATCTCCTCGCCCTCGTGTGGTTCCTTCACTTGAGGTCTTCCGGATTCAGCCGCGTACGCAGCTGACTATAGGCGCGGGACAGATCGCGAAGCACGACGCGCGGTGACAGCTTGAGCCGTTCGGCGATCTGCTTGTAGGTCAGGCCTTCGTTCACTCGTAACAGCAGGACCTGGCGCTGCCGGAACGGCAGCTTATCGACGGCCGCCTGCACGCTGGCATCGGTGCGAGTTTTGCAAAGTGAGTTCTCGGGCTCCTGATCGGGCTCGATCAGCAGGTCCTCGAGCCATTCCTGATCGTGGGGCTTGGATACCCGGGCGCGCTCACGCCATTCG
Organism: Steroidobacter flavus; assembly: GCF_042651805.1. Classification (NCBI taxonomy): domain Bacteria; kingdom Pseudomonadati; phylum Pseudomonadota; class Gammaproteobacteria; order Steroidobacterales; family Steroidobacteraceae; genus Steroidobacter; species Steroidobacter flavus. The sequence goes on from NZ_JBHSDU010000015.1 coordinate 2,571,225, forward strand.
CTCGCGACATTGCCGGCGATCCGCAGCAAATAGCCGAGCGGATTCTCGACGGCAGTCTTCTCGCTATAACGGAGCAGGCGCAGAAAAACTTCCTGGGCCAGATCGTCCAGCTCGGCGGCCGGGACGGCGGCGCGCCGGGACAACCAATGCCGGACCGGCTTGCGCCAATCCTTGAACCATTGGGCAAAGCGCGTGTTGCCCTGATCAACGGGCTCGGCGTCAGCGCTCGCAGCCGCGAGCTCACCCCGCGTGTCGACAGCACGCTCTGATGATGATGCAACCTTCACTTCCCCATGACTCCGGCGATCGATCACGAGCAATCCCTAAGCGACGTGTCTGTCCGAACCCTGTTATGCACCGCCGCCGATATTTTTATCCTGGTCGGGGCGCGCGTTGCAAAAGGGGTTTCCACTGTTGTGGACCGGTCAGGGTTGATCCATTAACCCTGCGCCTGCCACGGGTTCGTGGTTGGTATTAAGTTATCTGCCTGTGATGAAACGAATTAGTGACAAACGGCAGAAATGAGCCCGGTCATTTCCTCACAAGCAAGGGAGGCTTGTCCGGAGGACAAGCCATTTCACAAATATTTCTAACGGATGACCGGTCGACGACCGATCAGTGCGCGGGGCGCGCGGCCTTCTTCGGCACGTACAGATCGGTCAGCGTGCCTTCGTACGCTTCGGCCGAGAACATCACCGTTTCCGAGAGCGTCGGATGCGGATGGATGGTCAGGCCCAGATCGGTAGCGTCGGTGTTCATTTCGATGGCGAGCGCGATCTCAGAGATCAGATCGCCCGCGTTCGGACCGACGATGCCGCCGCCGATGACACGGTGAGTCGCCGGATCGAACAACACTTTGGTCAAGCCGTCGTCACGCCCGAGTGTGAGCGAACGAGCGTTCGCCGACCACGGGAAGCTGCCCTTCTCGTACGTGATGCCTTTGGCCTTCGCTTCGGTCTCCGTCACGCCGACCCATGCGATCTCCGGATCGGTGTAAGCGACCGACGGAATCACACGCGCGTCGAAGAAACGTTTCTCGCCGTGCGCGACTTCAGCGGCCAGCTTGCCTTCATGCGACGCCTTGTGAGCAAGCATGGGCTGACCGGCGATGTCGCCAATCGCGAAGATGTGCGAAACATTGGTCCGCATCTGTTTGTCGACAGGGATGAAGCCGCGCTCGTTGACGACCACGCCCGCCGCGTCCGCACCGATCTTCTTCCCGTTCGGGCTGCGGCCGACGGCGACCAGCACCTTGTCGTAGATCTGTGGCTCGATGGCCTGCTCGCCCTCGAACGTGACGCGAATGCCTTCCTTCAGCGCCTCGACCTTGGTGACCTTGGTCTTCACCATGATCTTCTCGTAGCGCTTGCTGACGCGCTTCTCGAGCGGACGCACCAGGTCGCGATCGCACCCGGGGATGAGACCGTCGGTGAGCTCGACGACGCTGACCTTCGTGCCCAGCGCGTCGTACACCGTCGCCATTTCCAGGCCGATGATGCCGCCGCCAATGACCAGCATGCGCTTCGGCAGATCCAGCTCGAGCGCGCCGGTGGAATCGATGATGCGAGGATCGTCAGGCAGGCCCGGCAACCGAATGACTTCGGAGCCCGCCGCGATGATGCAGTTCTTGAACGTGATCTTGCGTGCGCCTTCGCCCGGCGCGTTCTCGCCCTTCGACAACACCGTGGACAGCGGCGTCATATCGGTGTTCGCAATCTGCATCTCATGCGGAGACACGAACTTGCCGATGCCGCGAATGACTTCAACCTTGCGCTGCTTGGCGAGCATGCCGAGACCGCCGGTCAACTTGCCGACGACCTTTTCCTTCCAGCCCTTCAGCTTGACCGCATCGATCTGGGGCTTGCCGAAAGTCACGCCGAAGCTCTCCATCTCATGCGCTTCTTCGATCACCTTCGCGGCGTGCAGCAGGGCTTTCGAAGGAATGCAGCCGACGTTGAGACACACGCCGCCGAGTTGCGGCCAGCGCTCGACCAGCGCGACTTTCATACCGAGATCGGCGGCGCGGAACGCAGCGGTGTAACCGCCAGGGCCGGCCCCCAGCACGACCATGTCGAAATCGTACGTGCCGCCCGACGTGTCCTTCGCGGGAGTTGGCGCGGCAGCGGCTGCGGCTTTCTCTTTCTCGCGAACGATCGTGTCCGTGAACGGAACGTCTTCTTCCTCAGCGGGCGCGGGCGTTGCAGCCTTTGTTTCTTTCTTCTCAGCCGGCGCAGCGGCGGCGCCTGACGCTTCGACTTCGAGAATCAAGCTGCCTTTGGAAACGCGGTCGCCCTTCTTGATCGAGACCGACTTGACGACACCCGCCGCGGACGACGGCACATCCATCGTCGCCTTCTCGGTCTCGAGCGTCACGAGCGGAGTTTCCAGCGCGATCTCATCGCCCGGCTTGACCAGCACATCGATGACTTCGACGTTCTTGAAGTCGCCGATATCGGGAACGTTAACTTGGGTCACGGCACAGCCTCGATGAGCCCACGGACATCAGCAAGCTTCTCCGCGAGGAACGTGGTGAAGCGCACGCCAGCGGCGCCGTCGACCACGCGGTGATCGTAGGCAAGGGTGAACGGCAGCATCAGGCGCGGCACGAACTGGCCGTCCTTATAAACTGGCTTGAAGCTCGACTTCGCGACACCGAGGATTGCCACTTCCGGCGCATTGATGATGGGCGTGAAGCCCACACCACCGATGCCGCCGAGGCTCGACACCGTAAACGTCGCGCCCTGCATCTCGGTGATTTTCAGCTTGCCATCGCGGGCCTTCGCAGACAGGTCGGCGAGATCGCGAGCGATCTCATAGATGTCCTTCTTGTCGGCATCTTTGATGACCGGCACCACCAAGCCGCCCGGCGTATCCGCCGCGAAGCCCAGATTGATGAACTTTTTCAGGATCAGATTCTTGCCCGACGACTCCAGCGAGCTGTTGACGGTCGGGAATTCCTTCAGCGCCTTCACGCAGGCACGCAGGACGAACGCGAGCGGCGTGAGCTTGATGCCCTGCTTCTCGGCTTCGCCTTTGAGCTTCTTGCGGGTTTCTTCCAGCTCGGTGATGTCCGCTTCGTCCATCTGCCAGACGTGCGGAATGTTCAGCCAGCTGGCCTGCAGATGCGGACCGGAAATCTTCTGAATACGACTGAGCGGCTTGACCTCGATCTCGCCGAACTTGGAGAAATCGACGTCCGGAATCTTCGGCAGCGCGCCGCCACCGGCCGGAGCGCCTGCGCCCGCACCGGCGCCCGAAGTGAGCGCTTGTTTGACGAACGCTTTGACGTCCTCGGGCGTGATCCGACCTTTCGGGCCGGTGCCTTTCATCCGACTCAGATCGGCGCCGAGCTCGCGAGCGAACTTGCGAACCGACGGGCTCGCATAAGCTTTGGCAAATCCGGCTTCATCGAACTGCGGAGAAACTTTGGTCGCCGCCGGCGCTGGGCTCGGGGCAGCTGGCGCAGGGGCCGGCTCTTTCTTCGCAGGAGCCGCAGCGGGCTCAGCCGCTTTTGCGGGCGCAGCCTTCGGCGCTTCCGGCGCAGCCTTGGCAGCAGCGGGAGCCGCGCCGCCTTCGAGCAGACCGATCAAGGCCCCTTTAGAAACTCGATCGCCCTTCTTCAACGAGAGCGACTTGACCACACCGGCGGCGGTGGACGGAACATCCATCGTTGCCTTCTCGGTCTCGAGCGTCAGCAGCGGCGTATCGACTTCGATGCGATCACCGGGCTTCACGAGCACGTCGATCACTTCCACGTCTTTGAAGTCACCGAGATCGGGCACGCGAACTTCGCCACCGCCCGCGGCAGCACCACCGCCGGAAGCCGGTTTGCTCGGAGCTTCAGCGCTCGGAGCCGCAGCCTTCGCCGGTGCGCCAGCATTCTTCTCCGATTGTTCCTTGCTGATCGTCGGCGTGGACACCGGCTCTTCAGCCGCACCACTCGTCTTCTTCGCGCCGGCAGGAGCAGCAGCCGGAGCCGCGCCCCCTTTGGCTTCGATCTGACCGATCAGGCTGCCCTTGGAAACCAGGTCGCCTTTCTTCAGCGCCAGCGACTGAATCACGCCAGCCGCCGGAGACGGCACATCCATGGTCGCCTTTTCGGTCTCGATTGAGATCAGCGGCGTGTCGACTTCGACCGCATCGCCTGGCTTCACCAGCACGTCGATGACTTCGACGTCCTTGAAGTCGCCCAGGTCCGGGACTTTGATATCTGTTGCCATGCTTATGACCGGACCTTACTGCGTGACCGGATTCGGTTTGTCCGGATCGATGTTGAACTTCTTGATCGCGCCTTTGACGGTCGCCATGTCGAGCTTGCCTTCATCCGCAAGCGCGCGGAGCGAGGCCACCACGATATGCGCGGTGTCCACTTCGAAGTGCCGGCGCAGCTCAGCGCGCGAGTCGCTGCGACCATAACCGTCGGTGCCGAGCACGACGAACCGTCCGGGCACCCACTGACGAATTTGATCGGGCACGATGCGCATGTAGTCCGTCGATGCGATGAACGGGCCGGTGCGATCGCCCAGCACCTGCCGCACATACGGCACCGCCTGCGGAGCATCCGGATGCAGCATGTTCTTGCGCTCGACATCCAACGCTTCACGACGCAGCTCGGAGAAGCTGGTCGCACTGAACACGTCGGCCGGCACGCCGTAATCCTTCTCGAGAATCTCGGCCGCCTTGATGACTTCGCGCAGGATCGTGCCGGAGCCCATCAGGTTCACACGCACCTTGCCTTTGCCACCCGACTGCAGCAGATACATGCCTTTGAGAATGCCTTCCTCCGCGCCCTTCGGCATCGCCGGGTGCGCGTAGTTCTCGTTCATCACCGAGAGGTAATAGAAAACATCTTCCTGCTCGGCAAACATGCGGCGCAGGCCGTCCTGGATGATGACCGCGAGCTCGTACGCGAACGTCGGATCGTAGCCAATGCAGTTCGGAATCGTGCTGGCCGCGAGATGGCTGTGACCGTCCTGGTGCTGCAAGCCCTCGCCTGCGAGCGTCGTGCGGCCGGCCGTGCCGCCCAACAAGAAGCCGCGAGCCTGACTGTCGCCCGCAGCCCAGATAAAGTCGCCCACGCGCTGGAATCCGAACATCGAGTAGTAGATGTAGAACGGAATCATGTTCACGTTGTGGTTGGCATACGCGGTACCGGCCGCGATGAACGACGCGAGCGCGCCGCCTTCGTTGATGCCTTCCTCGAGAATCTGTCCCTTCTTGTCTTCCTTGTAGAACATCAGCTGATCGGCGTCCTGCGGCGTGTACAGCTGACCCGCCGAAGAATAGATGCCGACCTGACGGAACATGCCTTCCATACCGAAGGTGCGCGCCTCGTCCGGCACGATCGGCACGACGTTCTTGCCGATGTTCTTATCCTTCACCAGCATCTGCAGGATGCGCACGAACGCCATCGTGGTGGAGAACTCACGATCGCCCGAGGACTGCAGCAGCGAATCGAAGGTTTCGAGCGCAGGAATCGTGAGGGACGGCGCATTCGCGCGACGCTGCGGCAGCGGTCCGCCGAGTCGTTCGCGACGCTCGCGCAGATACTTCATTTCTTCGCTGTCTTCCGGCAGTCGCTGGAACGGCGACTTGGCGAGCTGCTCATCCGGAATGTTGATGTGCACGCGCTTCCGGAATTCCTTCAGCGCTTCGTCGTCGAGCTTCTTCTGCTGGTGGGTGATGTTCTGGCTCTCGCCCCACTTGCCCATCATGAAGCCCTTGACCGTCTTGCACAGGATGACGGTGGGCGCGCCCTTATGATTCACAGCCGCGTTGTAGGCGTTCCAGACTTTCTTGTAGTCGTGGCCACCGCGGTTCAAGCGCCAGATGTCGTCGTCCGACATGTTGGCGACCATCTCCTTCAGCTCAGGATATTTGCCGAAGAAGTTTTCGCGCGTGTAAGCGCCGCCCTTGGCTTTGAAGTTCTGATACTCGCCGTCGACGCACTCTTCCATCACACGGCGCAGCAGGCCGTTGGTGTCCTTCGCGAGCAGCGGATCCCAACGCGAGCCCCAGATGACCTTGACGACGTTCCAGCCCGCGCCGAGGAAAGCGGCTTCGAGCTCTTGAATGATCTTGCCGTTGCCGCGCACCGGACCGTCGAGGCGCTGCAAGTTACAGTTGATGACGAACACCAGATTGTCGAGCTTCTCGCGCACCGGCATGGTGATCGCGCCCATCGACTCGGGCTCGTCCATCTCGCCGTCACCGAGGAACGCCCACACCTTGCGGTCCGTCGTCGGCACCACGCCGCGATTCTCGAGGTAGCGCTGAAAGCGCGCCTGATAAATCGCCATCATCGGGCCGAGACCCATGGACACGGTCGGGAACTGCCAGAAATCCGGCATCAGCCACGGATGCGGATACGAGCTCAGGCCCTTCTCCGGGCTGGCCACTTCCTGACGGAAGTAACGCAGGTTCTCTTCGGAGAGGCGACCTTCGAGATAGGCGCGTGCGTAGATGCCCGGCGCGACGTGGCCCTGGATGTAGATCATGTCACCAGGGTGCTTTTCCGACGGCGCACGCCAGAAGTGGTTGAAGCCCACTTCGTACATGGTCGCCGAGGAGGCATAACTTGCGATGTGTCCGCCGTACTCGGAGCTCTGGCGATTGGTGTGCACCACCATGGCCATCGCGTTCCAGCGGATGAAGGCCTCGATGCGCCGCTCGATGCTGCGATCGCCCGGGTATTCCTGCTCCTGCCCGGGTGAAATTGTATTTACATAGGCCGTGTTGGGCTTGAACGGCAGGTACGCGCCGCTCCGGCGCGTGAAATCGATCAACCTTTCGAGCAGAAAGTGCGCCCGGCCGGCGCCCTGCGCCTTGATCACCGAGTCAATCGATTCGAGCCATTCCCGGGTTTCTTCGGGATCGAGATCATCAAACCTGGAGGGTTCGGACATGTCGGGTGTGCTGCAAAAGTAGGCCGCGTATCATCGGAGTTTGAGAATTTTCGGTCAAGGAACCAGTAGGGACTTCAGCGTGGTGGAATTGCTTCCCGCAGAGCGCGACATCCGTATTTTTCAGCGACACGCGCCGCTGAGCGAAAGCTCAATACAAAAACACGATGCCTGCATCGTCGTGGTCGATAAGGACCAGGCCGAGCAGCGCTTGACCAAGCTCCCGTACGGGGCTGCCTGGCAACGGCTGTATCGCGAAGCCAAGGCACGCGGACCTGTATCTATCCTCAGTGCGCGACTGGCAGCCGATGCTTCACTGATGGTGGTGGCGCTTGCAAAAGCTTCAAGTTCGGCGTTCGAGCGCCTGTCGCTCGCGACCCGTATTTGGAAGGAGTTGGCGCCTGCTTCGGGTGCGAAAGTGCTGCTCTCGACGCAAGGGCTCGATGCCACGCAGAGCGCCGCGATGCTCGAAGCGCTCACGGCTGCTGCACTGGCCGCGACCGCGCCGATGCCAGTAATCAAGTCGAAGACTCCGAAGGCGCCAGAGCCGCCGCAGCTCACGCTCAGTGGCGATGGCCCGGACATCGACGCGGACCTGTCGATCGCGATCGATCGCGGCAATCACCTGGCGCGCTGGCTGACGACGCTGCCGCCCAATGTCTTGCACACGGCCAGTTATCGAAAAGCGTTGCGTGACCTCGCCAAACGCGAAGGCTGGGCGTTCTCATTCCTCGACGAGAAGGCGCTGAAGAAGCTGAATGCCGGCGCATTTCTGGCGGTAACACGCGCGAACGAGCATCGCGACGCAGGCATCGTGCGGCTCCGCTATCGCGCAGGCGGCGACGCCAATCGCAAGAAATTGGCCCTGGTCGGCAAGGGTATTTGTTTTGACACGGGGGGTATTAATTTAAAGCCCCACAAAAGCATGTATCAGATGCACGAAGACATGCAGGGCAGCGCCGTCGCCGTTGGCACCTTGCTCGCGCTTAGTCGTCTGAACGTGCCGTATGACATCGATTGCTGGCTCGCCATCACCGAAAACCAGATCGGCCCGAACGCCTTCCGTCCGCAAGAAGTCGTGCGCGCAGCGAATGGCACAACGATCCAAGTCGCGCACAGCGACGCCGAAGGTCGCATGGTGCTCGCCGATACACTCACGATCGCTGCGCGCGAGAAGCCAGATTTGATCATCGACTTCGCGACACTGACTGGCGCGTGTGTTACAGCGCTGACCGAGCGCTATTGTGGTGCGTTCACGAATCGACCTGAATGGCACGGCGCCATTGAAACCGCTGGCCGCGCTAGCGGCGAACGTGTCTGGCCGTTCCCGATGGATGAGGACTTCGACAGCGACCTCGAATCGTCGATCGCCGATGTCCTACAGTGCACGCCGGACAGCAAGGGCGATCACATCCTGGCTGCGCGCTTCCTGAATCGGTTCGTGCCTGCGGAGATTCCGTGGATTCACATCGATCTCGCGGCAGGCAATCGGCCCGGCGGATTGGCGCACGTGCCGACGGACTTCACAGGATTTGGCGTTCGCTACACGACGGCGCTGTTGCTCGAGCAGGACTTGCTGACGGGTGGACGGATGAAGCGAGGACGTAAGGAGTAATGCGTGGTTACACGGAAGGCGTCGTGTTGTTGCGGTCAGCTGAGCATCGAAGTCGATGGCGACCCTAGCGGCGTCGGCGTCTGCCATTGCCTCGCGTGCCAACAGCGAACCGGCAGCGTGTTCGCCACCCTCGCCGGCTTCGCGGCGCCGTTCAGAGTTTCAGGCAATGCGACGGAAGTATGTGCGCAGGAGCCTTGCCGAACTTGGCGCTCTTGCTTCAATGAGGTTGCGACGTAACGCCGCGATCACACCCGTCAATACCACGCACCCGTAACCCTTTTCGCCCAATGAGGTCGCGGCGATCCGCCGCGATAACGACACTGACTCGCCCCTCAACACCTTCTTCCGTGTGGCTTCAATGAGGTCGCGGCATCACGCCACGATAACCCGTCCGCGAGCGCCGCGCTGTCCGCGCCCGGCTCGATGCTTCAACGGGCCGCGGCGCCGTGCGGCGATAAATCGGAGCAGTAGCGCCCGTGATGTTGCCCTCCATCGTGCTTCAATGAGGTCCGGCGATCACGCCACGACGACAAAGGCAGAGCCGCCGCCGTCCAGTATCTGAGTGGCGTACTTCAATGAGTCGCAGCGATTATGCCGCGAGACCTGCTCGTGCGCAGTCTTGCCGGGCATCTTCATGACGCTTTGTGAGGTCGCGGCCCCACTGGGATGACCATAGGAAGCATCCGGAGCCAAGCTTCAATGAGGTCGCCGCGATCACGTGGCGATGACAATTGCGCGCATAAAGAAAAGAACAAAGGATATCGATGCTTCAATGAGGTTGGGCGTAGGTGCGGCCGCGATGTCGAGCAGCTTGAATGGGTTCGCGACGATCACGCCTCAATGACGGCTACATCACCGACGCAACTCGCGCGACATGGCGCTTCAATGAGATCGCCGCGATGACCCGGACTGGTAGCACGCCTGCAATCGAACCCGCAGAAGCTTCAATGAAATGGCGGCGATCGCGCCATGATGACACCAAAATCCGAGCGCCCCCTGTGTGGCTCTGGACGTTTCCGCGGCAACGCCAACTGTCAAATTGCGGCTTGAGCCGGCTCGCGCTGATTCTGCAACTCTTCGTACCAGTCGCCCAATGCGTTGATCAGCGACACCAGCTTGCGGCCGCCTTCGGTCAGCTCGTACTCGACGTGCGCAATCTTTCCAGGCATGACGGTTCGCGTGATGACACCTGCTCTTTCCAGCGCATCGCAATTCATGCGTCAAGATGCGATGCGAAACTTTCGGGTTATCTCTTTGCAGCTGTGCGAACTGCTTCTTCCCATCAATCAAGTAATACACCAGCAACGTCCGCCAGCGCCCGCTCAACAAGCACATGGCACGAGTGCAATTCAATGAGGCGCAGCACTATCGCCGCGATCACGATCGAGGTGGGCGACGTTATCCGGGGACGATGGAAGCTTCAATGAGGTCGCGGGCGTCATCGCCGCGATCACAACAGAGTCCGCGGCGATATCGACGGCACGCTGACGCTTCAATGAGGTCGCGGCGTCATCGCCGCGATCACGGCACATGCGCAACCCTGCGCGACCTCTCGCGTTTCCCGCATGCTTGCGAAAGCTACCTTCTTAGCCCGGACCGGACAACACATAACCACACGGAGAACCCGCCAATTCTCAACAAACATTCTGATTTTTAAAGAACTTTTTCTTTGCGAGCGCTCCTCGGGAATTTCATCAGTACTACAGCGCTCGCACGACCCGGCAAAATCAAACGAATGACAGGCTCGAGCACTGATCGGCTCGAAGTCCTTTGCCAAGCTTATCACTCGCAGGCCTTATATGATCAGCCGGCCCGACATCGACGAACAGGACATGATCGTGGTGAAGGACCAAACCATCGAGACCATCCCGTTACCGGCAACGTCGGATGTAAAGCTGCGCGCCAAAACGACGATATCCCGTGGGCCCTCCGCGCATGCAGGCGGCGACTCCCATCGCATCGATCAGCCCTGCGAAATGTCCGCGCGGGCGCGCCGCGAACGCCGCCCGCGTAACTCGGCGACGACGGAACTGCACTCCACCAACTCCACGACCAAACCCCGCGCAGTCACCCGCACTCGCACATGCGCGCCGATGGGAAATCCCGCATTCTCAAGCCAGCGTCCCTGCAGATGCAGCGACGGCATCGGCGTGGGCTCGCTGCCCTCTAACAAACGTTTGTAGGGGCGGAAGTCTCGGATCTTCAGCTGGCGCGATTCGGACGCCTCGGAAGACTGGGAAGGAATATGCGCATCTGCGCCGCGCGAGGGCAACGTACACTTGGCACTAGCCATGGTCAGCTTCCTCGTTAAGTTGGCTGTGGTCAGGCGCCCGGATGGTGTTGTAGCACCTTCGGGCGCCGCTCTTTTGAGTTGCGCACTCAGTATCGGCTGCTGCAGAAACGAGTGTCTATGAGTCTATGGCCCCGACTCATGATAACGGCGAAATTCAGGAATCTGCTGAAGGGAGGCGTCGCCCATCAGGACGATCTGATCTCACCTATCGATGCCAGTGAATCCTTGATTAAGGACTCGCTCACTCCTTCGGCAACATCTGCGGATTCCAAGCCACCTCCCACAGGTGCTTGTCCGGATCCTGAAAATATCCGGCGTACTCGCCGTAGAAAGTGTCGTACGCGGCTTTGACGATCGTCGCACCTGCGTTCCGCACCTCATCCATCACCTCATCGACCTCCGCCTTCGAACTCACATTGTGAGCAAGACAGAAATCGGTCGGGCTGGGTGCAGAGACGGGCAGGCCACAGTCGTGTGACAAACTCTTACGCGGCCAGAGCGCCAATCGCAGCCCGCTTTCCAATTCAAAGAAGGCTACCGCGCCTACTCAAACTCTTTTCCGACGATTCCTTCGGTCTTGAGCCCGAGACCGCGGCCGTAAAAAAACACAGCGCGTTCGAGATCGTCGACGCCGAGCGTGATGAGCGTAATGCGAGATTTCATGATTCACCTTCCACATCGATCTAGCGAGCGCCCCGGGTGCGCGATGATGCCACTCACTGAAGCGAGCTGATCGACGATCCCAAGTTGCGCCAGCGCAATCTGCCATTCAGCGCCGTGAAAGCTCATACTGCCGGACATGACAAGCTCCGCGACACCACTAAGCATAGAAGTCAAACCGGCCTACGGGTGTCAGCTTTACTGCAATTGCCGCCAAGTGCACGCACCTGTTACGTGCTGGGACATGGCGCGGGCGCCGGAATGGCCCATGCGTTCATGACCGATCTCGCGAACGCACTTGAGGCGCGACAGATCGGCACGCTCCGCTATAACTTTCCTTACATGGAGAGCGACTCGAAGCGCCCCGATCCGCCAGCCCTCTGTCATGCAACCGTGCGCGCAGCAGTGGAGGAAGTACGCAAGCAAGCGCCGGCCGTGACATTGATTGCTGGCGGTAAGTCGTTCGGAGGTCGAATGACCTCGCAGGCTCAGGCGGCGAAGCCGTTACCTGACGTGCGTGGGCTCGCGTTCGTGGGCTTCCCGTTGCATCCGGCGAAGAAGCCGTCCACCGAACGTGCGACGCATCTGTCGGATGTGAAGATCCCGATTCTATTCCTACAGGGAACGCGAGATGACCTGCCAGATCTCACGCTGCTCGAGCTGATCGTGCAAAAGCTCGGCCCGGGCGCGACGATGAAACGTATCGACGGCGCGGATCATTCCTTTCACGTGCTGGCGCGCTCAGGCCGGAACGACCGCGAAGTGATGGAAGAACTCGCGAAGACCATCGCGAGCTGGGCGACTGCCCTGTAGATTTCTGATCGAAAGCGACCAAGCCGTTTGACTACTCCGCCTCAGCGCGAACATCAACCGCATGGAGTAAGACTCAATGAGCCCACAGCGATAACGCTGGATGCTCTGGCTTCAATGAGGTCGCGGCGTCATCGCCGCGATCACCGGAAAGAACCGGAAACACATGGTGACTGCAGTTTCGCTTCAATGAGGCCGCAGCGTCATCGCCACGATCACTCAGTCGGGCGAGGTTTCCGTAACGCTCCGGTTTGGCTTCAGTGAGGCCGCCGCGATCACCGATAGTTACTCGGGCATTGGGCAAATCAATCTATGGCTTCAATGAGGCCGCAGCGTCACCGCCGCAATCACGGTGGATGAAGCGATAGCCGATCCGAAAGTCGTGGAGCTTCAATGAGGCCACAGCGTCATCGCCGCGATCACCGTCCGCGCGCCCCCCCCCGCGCCCTCTCGCGTTTCCCGCATGCTCGCGAGAGCTACATTCCTGGCCCGGGCCGGACAACACATAACCATGCGGAGAACCCACCGATTCCTTATAAACATCCTGATTTTTAAAGAACTTTTACTTTGCGATCGCTCCCCGGGATTGCATCATCACTGCAGCGCTCGCGCGACCCGGCAAAATCAAACGATGACAGACTCGCGCGTGATCGGCTCGAAGTCCTTTCCCAAGATTATCACTCGCGGCGTTACATGATCAGCCGGCCCGACATCGACGCACCGGACATGATCGTGGTGATGGACCAGGCCATCGAGACCATCCCATTGGCGAAAACGTCGAATGTAGAATTGCGACCGGAATGAAGATATCCCGTAGGACCGCCGCGCACGCACGCGGCAGTCCTCACCACATCGATCAGGTCCCTGAGATGTCCGCGCGGGGGCGGCAAGAGCGTGGCCCGCACAACTCAGCAATGAGGTCACGGTGCCATCGCCGCGAATCACGGCATAGTACGGCCCGCGTTACTACGTCCTCGCCCCGCTTCAATTAGGTCTCGGCGTCATCGCCGCAATCACGGCATGTGATATTCGCAATCATCACTGATGGCGAGGAGCTTCAATGAGATCGCGGCGTATCGGCCGCGATCACGATCGTTCAGGAAGTGCAGGAGGAACATGCCGTCCTCCGTTAGCCCCGAAATTTCTGCGGAAACCTCGAAAGTTAAATTGCGACCGAAGATGCCACATTCATGAGACCCGCCGCGAATGAGCACGCGACGGATCCTATCGCATCAGCTAACGCCTTGGGATGTCCGCGCGTGTTTGCCGCGAGCATGGCCCGCGCAAGGTTGCGCCGTCGGCATCGCACTCCACCAACTCCACGACCAAACGGGGCGGTGCCACCCGCACTCGCACATTCGCGCCGATCAGGAAGCCCGCTTTTTCAAGCCAGCGCCCCTGGAGGTGCAATGAAGGCCTCGAGCCGGGCTCGTTGCCTTCCAGCAAACGCATGTATGGGCGGAAGTCTCGGATCTTCAGCTGGCGTGAATCAATTTCCTCGGAGGCTTGCGAGGAAATCGACACATCTATATCGCGCGGGGACGTCGTACACTTTGCAGTAGCCATTGCCAGCTTCCTATGAAAGTTGGCTGTGGTCAGGCGCCCGGATGGTGTTATCAACACCTCCGGTCGCCGCTCTTTGTCGAGTTGCGCGCTCAGTATCCGTTGACGCAGAAACGGATGTCTATAAGCTTTTTTGTCCTCGGCAACTCATGAGAACACCAAGACCAGAGAATCCGTTGAGAGGATGCATCGTCCATCAGGACGACCTGATCTCACCAATCGACGAGAGTGAATCCACCCCCGACGCGAGATCAATCACTGCTTCGGCAGCATCCCCTGATTGCACGCTACCTCCCACAAATATTTGTCCAGATTCTGGAAGCAGCCGGCATACCGGCCGTAGATCGTCTTGAGCGCGGACTGCAGGATAGTCGCGCTCGCTGCGTCAACGAGGCTGCGGTGTAGTGGCCGCGATCACGCGTAATGGTGCTGGCGGGGACATACATCGGGCCGCTTCAATGAGGTCGCGGCGTATTCGCCACGATCACATCACACTCAATTTCAGAGTGCCTATTTCCGTGCGGCCTCAAATTCCCCGCGTAGTTGCCACGATCACCACGATGTCGAGGTTCATTGTGCCGCCGTCACGCGCGCTTCAACGAAGCCCGCAGTGTAGTCGCCGCAATCACGCGCAAAAGGATCCAGTTCAGCTGCCCGTATTCGTCGCTTCAATGTGATCGCAGCGTATTCGCCGCGATCACGCGGGCGCAGTGACTGGCCTAATGACGCACTTGAAGCCGCTTTAATAGGGTCGCGGCATAGTCGCCGCGATCACTGCGGAACTCTCCGCGCATTGCCTTTTGGATGATGCCGCTTCAATAAAGTCGCGGCGCATCCGCCGCGATCATCTCGGCAGGTAGCACATTCATTTTCCTTGCCGATCCGCTTCAATGAGGTCGCGGCGTATCAGCCGCGATCACGCCTGCGGTCCAGCTAATGCCCGTCGTGGGCGACTGGCTTCAATAAGGTAGCAGCGTATCAGCCGAGATCACGACCGATCGCGCGTAGCGATCGCTGAGACGCTATTCGCTTCAATGAGGTCGCAACGTCGCCGCCGCGATCACCATCGTGGCCAAGCTGTGCTGTTCTGGGATGAGAGGCTTCAATGAGGTCGCAGCTATCGGCCGCGATCACAGATTACAGCCACTACGGCCACCGCGTTGATAAGCGCGCTTCAATGAGGCCGCGGCGTATCAGCCGCGATCACCGTCCGGTGAGACCAACACCGTGACCCGGCAAGGGTCGCTTCAATGAGGTCGTGGCGTATCTGCCGCGATCACGCTGATTGTCATGGTGCTGGATCGGCTGGTCGCGCCGCTTCAATGAGACCGCGGCATCCGCGGAAGTTACTCACGTTGCTGACGACTAGATGATCAGAAGCTTCGCTTCGAAAAGGTCGCAGAAAAGTCGCCCCGATAGCTGTGAACCCAGTTGGCGACGCAGCTGGGATCGTCCTGCTTCGACAAGGCGGCAGCAAGAGCGCCGCAAGACCGTAGGCACGATCAACCGTCCCGGCACCACACTGTCTATGACCCGGTTTGCGCCATAAATCCCGTCGAATACACTTCAATGAGGTCGCAGCGTAATCGCTGCGATAAGACGACACACCAGCGGCACCGCCGAGGCGTGATACTTCAATAAGGCACGTGCCCCAACTTCAACGATCACATCGTTTAAACCCACATGATCACGTTCAGCGCGGTGGCGCTTACATGAGGCCGCGGCGTATCAGCCGCGATCACGGCCCGATCTCCGGCACACACCTGGATCTGATCCAGCTTCAAGGAGGCCACGGCTTATCAGCCGCGATCACCCGCACTGCGCGACGCGTTCGACCTAGAAACGTTCGCCCTTCAATGAGGTCGCGGCGTATCGGCCGCGATCACGATTGTCCACAGGTCACTGGTGGCATGGCCCTTACATGCTTCAATAAGGCCGCAGTGTCATCGCCGCGACACGAGTGTCGCGCCGGGGATATCGCTCTCGACGGTCCTCTAATGAGGTCACGGAGTAATGGCCGCGAATCACACTAACGAATCCGCGGCGTCGTTTGCCGCGGGCACTGAGCCCCGTTGACTGGCACGATCACTCCACCGGCGCTTCAATGGGCTCGCGGCGTCAGCACCGCGAGTGCCGCGAAGTATTGGAGCTACAAGTTTCGACTGCACGGGCTTCAATGAGGCTCGGCACAGTCAGCCCGATCACATCGGCGGTGTCGGATTTTGGTGGCAGGAGGAAGTCGAGCTTCAATGAACTCGCAGCGTAACTGCCGCGATTACATGCCACCGGGCTGCAAGCCAAGATCTACCAGCCCCGTGCTTCAATGAGACCGCAGCGAGACCGCTGCGGAAAAAGCTGATTCTAATTTTTAAAGAGCGCCGAAATCGCAAACGATTCCGGACATTCACCACCGCAGGCGCAGTCACCTGCTGCGGAGACATTAGCCAATCAAACTACGCGCGTGAATCGACTGCGCCGGCCGTAGTACGGCGTACCCCTGACCAAACTCGAACCTAGAGGACTCGAATACCGTCTCGATCCCCGAGCGCATCCCCTGGGGACCTCGCCAACCTTTCGAGCCCACTTGCAACAACGTGGTGAGTTCTGATGCATCAATCGACTTCGAAAATATTGGCCAGCGGAAGCTCTGCTCGCGACCTCGCCGCGAGAAACCGATCGTTTGCGGCCGCCCTTCGTGACTAAGCGCGGGCATCATCGGTAGAGCCCAGAATGCGAGAAGCATCGCGCCAGCCACGCAGGAAGGCTTCTCCGAGCTCGGAGCACGACTCCTAAGCGCGTAGAGTCGTTCGGTATTCGGATCCCAACCTAAGCTGTGCGAGCGCACCTGGTAGCGCCACGGCCCAAAGACTGCCTCTCGAAAGATCGCTCCAGCAGATCTTCGCGTCTGCGCTAGAATTTCACGCATCCCGCCAAGAAATGATTGCTGGCCGGATACCATGTAGAACGCCGATGGCTTGACAAGGCCCTTTTGAGTATCGAGAGCGCCATCCGCGACGAGTGAACATAAAAAATCCGAGCGCGTGGTTTTTGCTCCGCCGCCATCCTTCAATGCCGCTCGATAGACTGCGGGTTGAACGCGAACATCGCTGGCCCAAGTAAGCGCCTGATCCAGATCATCCGAGTTGAGCCATCGTTCGAGAGCCTGAATCAGCAGTCCCTCGTTGGTATAAATAGACGATTCAATGCACGCAACCCAGTCGTCTCGCAGAACGAAAGCCAGCTTTGCGAGTGGATCGACACTGCTGATGAGCCGTAACAGCCCGAAGCTGGACATCGCGCCCAGCGGATGAGAGCCAATCAGCGCCGGCAGGATGAGTGAATTCGTCATGCTCGCTTACTCTTGGCTTCTTCCGCAGAGCACTTCCAATCCGCCAGCCTAAGCACCGACTCGAGATAGGCGATCCCCCAAGGTCCGTAGCGGCGATTCAAACGCCAGAACCGCGCGGCCCACCCTGCCCCGAGCGAACCCAACGCGGGCGCTCCTTCGAAGGGAAGGGTTCGCCCAGCTACTTCAACAGCGAAGGCGCTGCCATCGTCACTCCGATCAGGCATCAGCGCACGTCCCCGTCCGTGATGCGTGCCGATGAGGTACAGGACCAAGTCGGGATCGGCCACGGCTTTCAGCAGCTCCGGATACTGGCGGAGAAAGGCCACGGAGTATGCCTCGTGCCTCTCCGAGAATTCGACACGCCCAACGCCGGAACGCCGCTTGCCCTTTGCAAGCAATTGCCCCGGCAATGCCTCGGGAGCGCCGGAACGCAACACTTCCTGAGTCCTTGGTTCCGCTTTGCCGACGTCATGAAAGGAGCCAGCGCAAGTCAGATGCTTTACATGCTCCGCTTCCAACGAGAGCTTTTTGGCAAGTCTTCGCGCATGCCGAGCCACGCCGGCATTGTGCTCCTGCAAGGAGACCGGGACTGTATAGCTGGATGAGAAATCCTCGTCCGATAGATCCCCAGCACAAACGACCGCGTCGGTTGCTACTATGGCATGCAATTTCCCAGCCGCATTCCGCACGACATCGAGTACAGGCTGGTTGCTTAGCCACTTGAGATCAAACGTGATGAATGACGAGATCTCCTCCATCAGCAGCGCGAATAATTCTCGTGACGATGCCTGGCTGCCAAGCGCCTTCTGTAACATCCCCCAGATCGATCGACGCTGCTCGATGTCGACACCGATGGCCGCGAGCCATCGCTCAGTGATCGAGACGATTTTGGACCTTTTCAATTCCTCCCGTGCCCTCGAACTCAGATCAACAACGGCCTTCGTGAATTCTGGCGCGAAGCCAAACGAGTCACATCCACCGTACGTGCTGGGGGCCACTATTGTGTCACCGGGCTTGATATCCCGCGCAGAGGCGCGCTCCCATCGATTCCCAGATCGACGCAGCACGAAGCGCCTTTTTGATTCAACGCCATTCACGGCCTCGATTTCAGGTACACCCTCGATGTCGGTGAGGCCTGTCTCATCCGCGCGCCCCTGAAGCCAGGCGCGTACGTCTCGCAGTGGTAACGAGAGGACCTCGAGGCTAGTTGGTGGATTAAGCTCAAGCAGCGCTGCCGCGGCATCCAGCTCCGAAACATCGAGCAATGACCCGCCACTGGCGACGGGAAGATCGGCACGCCACACCACATGGACATCCGGGGCACCAGATCTCAACCCATGCAGTAGCGCTTGGACGTCGGGATCGAACATCGGCGTCGGTGATGTTTGCGAGAGCAGGTCAATATGAATCGGTGTCAAACTCAGCTGCAGTCCGGGCTTGGTATTTAGCTGGCCCAGATCCATGCCCTTCGTGAGCCGCTCAACCGACTGAATGGAAAAGTCCACGACGGCGAAACCACCGATTTTTTTCCCGACCGAACTGAGCCAACTCCACGCCTCGCGGAGCGCGGCTCCATAGATCGGATCATCTTCTGCTCCACCACCGTCCCCGACGATCACCGCTTGAGCTTTTCGGAACTTACCCAAGCGATCGAGCCTCCCAAATCGTTGCCTCAGGGCGTCCAAGGCCGCGCACTCCGTTACCAGCCCCTGAAAATCAAGATCTGCGCCGACCTCGATGGTTTGGGTCGCGACAACGATCAACCCTCGATCGTTCGCATCCTTGACGTCTACGCCGACGCGGGATTCGACATGCTTCGTAACCTCATCACGATCAAGCGGTCGGCATCTGCCGATCATCAGTTGGAGATCGAACCGATCCGCTAGGTTCTGTTTCAACAAGGCATCGTACAAAGCTCGCGCCGTGCGCACTCTATTCACGATCACAGCGATCTTGGGCGCCGCGCTATCCAGGCGCCGATATAGATGAAGTGCTTCATGCGCAAGGACACTCACTCGATCAGCGGACCTTCCGGAAGCCTCGACCAGTCGGGCAGGCTTCTTCGCAGACCGGCGCTCCGCGAGCGTTTTGTTGGCCAAGTCCTTGGCGTCGAGACGGAATGGCACGCCACCTGCCCTAACCGTCGCACTGAGCGGTACCACTCGAACAGGACGAACGGAATTCAGCGGACGCTCCGCCTGAAGCTGCCGCGCCCGGATCGCATCAAGCGTATCGAGGAACGGAGCGCTCAAATGCGCCTCATCTACCAACAGCAAAGTGTCGTGTCCGAGCAACCCCGCATGGATGGGGTATGAATAGGGACTGACACCGTAGCCGCGGAACAAGAGCCGTGAACCCACTTGATCGACGGTCGATGTAATTATCATCGGTTGGGCAGGATCGAGCGAAAACGCTTGCTCACGAGGCATTCCTCCTCGCAACTTCTCGCAGAGCAAGGGCTCACTCCCACCCAGGCTTTTCAGTGCTCGCGCGATTCGATTCAAAGTCGCCGTCCGAGGCCTTGTCAGACTCTTGCGTAGTTTTTCGGCACGATCCGCGGCGGAGTCCACGATGATGCGTCGATCGACGGCAAGCACGATGCGTCGCGCCGCTCGCCAGGCTTCACCGCGTTCAGCACAGTACGCCGAGTGAAATAACGCTATATCCAAACACGCCGTCTTGCCGCTCGCTGTGGGCAGATCAATCAGATCAGGCCACTCATGGTCTCTCACCAACTGGGCGGCGAGCCGAGCCTGCCATGGCAGCGGAGGATATCCATGAATGTCACGAAAGAAGTCGACAAACTTGAGTGCTTTCATCGGCTCGGTATCCTGAGAGGCATGCACAACCCAAGACCAGTGAACCGCCCAGCGCCCAACATGACAGGCCCATGCACCTTCCGGTCGAATCTGATCGTCGTATGCTGTCGGGGCCTGTTATCGACCTGCTTGGACCGCCCATGGAACTCATGTACGGTTGGGGCGCCGGAAATCGTGGATACAGATCGAATTCCCACTTCAACGGGCCTTGGCAGGCCAATTCTCTCGCAGGCCGTGGCAATGACTGCTTCAGCGGGCCGCTTGTCTCTCGGATGCCGATCGAGCACTACCGGCGTCACGCTCGCCCACGTGTCGGACGCTCCTACATAGGCACTGAAATCCAACGATTTGAGTCTGCCTTGTGACCGAGGATCAACATAGCGGACATTGATCGATCCCAATGGTCCCAAATGGAGTTTCCACGTCTTTGCCAATGCAGCTCGAAGCTGTCGACGTGAACTGCGATCGGCGGTCGCAGGAAGAACAAACGCGACTCCTTTGAGAGAGCCGTCCGCGTACGGCGAATTGACAAAGCCAAGCGGTACGATCGCCAGATGGGGCTGCCTGCTCATATCCCCAACGCTGTCATGACCGCTAAGCACCTCCGAAACCGAGGTACCAAATCGGGCCAGCAGCGCGCTCCGCACCTGCTGTATAAGCGGCAGTGTCGAGCCCATTCCCAATCTCGGCCCGCCTTCCAGCGCAACAACGATTGCGTCGTTGGAAAAGATACTACTAGCGATCGGTCGCTTGTACGATTGCACGCGCCCTAAAGGCGGTTGAATGCTTTCGTCCGCGCGGCGAAGCTCATGACTCGACATCAGCCGATCAAATCGGCCCGCACTAGGAATGCGCAAGGACATCTCGCCATGATCCGCCGGGCAGAGCGATGGCGTCACTGATTCATCACGCAAACATGCCCGCACCGGTGAAGAGCTATGACCGATATACGTCAAGCTCTCCACGAGTTCGGCTAAAGGAGCGCGATGCTGCTCGAGTTGCGGGACTTGTGGCCATTGGAAAACCACGATCGGATCCTCGGGCACCACTGCAGGAAAGAATCGTTCGTGGCGAATGCGGCGATCCAAAACATGGCGAAAATCCGTCCGGCCTGAATCAGATTTCATCGCTTCATCGTTCACCGGCACGAAATAGCTGGGGGTCGACCGCAGCGCCGGCGATAAATCAGCTTTGATTTCCGGAGCAGTTAGACTCTCGAACCAGCGCAGCGCGTTTTCATGCTCCTTCTGTGCGCCCAACTCTCCGTAGGCCGAAACCAGCGCAGAGAACAACCGCTGGGGATGCGGCGGCCATTCCGCCTGGGTGCGATCGCCCCATTGACTGAGAACCGCTCGACCCATGAGGAATTCCATCTCGATGGTCAGCATACTCAAGCTCCCAGAGACTGGATTTGACGGCTCTTCTTGACCAACTCAACGAGCTTTTGCTGAGGTCGAAGTGCGACCGGCTTGGCACTCCACGGCAGCCCGGCCTTCTTTGCTCGCGCAATCGCATCTTTGTAGAGCGTGACGGCAGCGTCACGATCCAACTCCAACGCCGAGGAGGATCCGTCGGCCTTCACAATTTCCAGCTCCTGCTGACCATTCGCAATCAGCCCGCAACGCGACCGTAGCCAGTAGCCACGCTCACGCGCGGCCGTTATGGCAACCAAGGCCAAACCTGTCAGCACGACTCTCGCGGCGTGATCGGTCTCGGACTTGTCCACAACGGGGAATTTCAATCTTCGCAGGGCGGTCAAAGATACGACGGTTGTCTGTAGGGCGTGGTCTACCGTCACTCCGCCCTTGAAAGGCAATTGTTGCTTCTGGATGGCTCCATTGGCATCCATTGTTTCGCGCGTCCCCGACTCCACTTTCACCAAAATGCTGCCATGATTGATCTCAGAAGGGCGCGTGCCTTTTGCTCGTTCTTTTTTTTCCACCGATGATTTTCCCACCAGGGACCAATCCCCGTTCGAATCGGTTGCAATCTCCAGGCTGGAGCTGATTCTCAGCGGATCCTGGCGAACGCCACCCTGCGTGATACCCCATTCAGCATTGATGCCCACGATCTCACTCGTAACCGCACGAGCGAATTTGTTTCCCGCGCCGCCCGCGGCACCCGTTGAGTCCCAGCATCCAAACAGCAATGCCGATGGGGAGCTTGCAAACAGGGCCGTGGCATTCCTAACGTTGGCGGCCGTTAGTTGTTTATAAAGATCGGATTTGTGAAATGGCTTGCCGTTGTTGGTGTTGCTGTCGCGAAGAATGGCATCGAACACGCGATGGGGAGCAGTCAGCGTGCTTATCTCGCCGATATCGTCCAGCTCGCCATCGAATTGCACCACCAAGCGGGGCAGCTCGATCGATCCCTCTTCGGCGAGCTCGGATAATACCTCTTCGAGACGGTTGGCCTGAGAAGCCACCGAATCAAGCACCACGCACGGGACACTTCTTCCATCGATACGTCGCTGCTCCCAGCAATACATGCCACCAGCGAACGAGGGAGGGAAAATTTTGTCACCCTCCCCTCCTTCGGGAAGCAGCTTCTGGCGTAAGCGAATCGCTGCGGCGGATTTCACCACGTCACTGAGGTTCATCGGTTGGTTTCCTGCTCTTCGGGTTGATGCAGCGGAAGTCGGGGCGCCGTCATTTGGTGCGGCGATCTTTGTATTAGATTGGATTTATAGACCAATGACCCCCAAGTCACCGCGTCGACTCGGTCGCGGCAAACGTACTGGAACTAGAATGCAAGGCGCTGGATGCAGCAAGCGTAGGCGGTGCCGGCGGCACAAGCTTTTCACAGCATGTGATGTGGCTCGTCGGCTCGCGCGAGCGATGAGCGTGCGCCTATTCCTGCGGCAGGATCGCCGGATTCCAAGCCACTTCCCACAGATGCTTATCTGGATCCTGAAAATATCCCGCGTACCCGCCGTAAAACGTATCGTGCGCCGACTTCACGATGGTCGCACCTGCATTCCAAACCTCATCCATCACCGCCTCAACTTCCGCCTTCGAGCTCACATTGTGAGCAAGACAAAAATCGGTCGGACTTGGCGCAGCGACTGGCAAGCCAGAGTCGTGCGACAAACTCTTGCGTGGCCACAGCGCCAATCGCAGGCCGCCTTCCAATTCGAAGAACGCGACCGCGCCGTGCTCAAACTCTTTGCCGACGATGCCCTCGGTCTTGAGCCCGAGGCCGCGGGCGTAAAACATCACAGCGCGCTCGAGATCGTCGACGCCGAGAGTGATGAGAGTGATGCAAGGTTTCATAGTTCGTCCTTTTCCATTCAGCGTCACGAAAGCTCATACTGCCGGCCATGACAGCCGCCACATCGCTGAGCATAGAAGCTAAACCCGGCCTACGGGTGTCAGCTTTACTGCAACTTCCGCCAAAGGCACGCGCTTGTTACGTGCTGGGTCATGGCGCGGGCGCTGGAATGGCGCATGCGTTTATGGCCGATCTCGCGAACGCACTCGAAGCGCGACAGATCGGCACGCTGCGTTACAACTTTCCTTACATGGAGAGCGGCTCAAAGCGCCCCGATCCGCCGGCACTGTGTCATGCGACGGTGCGTGCGGTTGTAGAGGAAGCACGCAAGCAAGCACCAGGCATGACGTTGATTGCTGGTGGTAAGTCGTTCGGAGGCCGAATGACGTCGCAGGCTCAGGCGGCGAAACCATTACCTGAGGTGCGTGGGCTGGCGTTCGTAGGCTTTCCGTTGCACCCGGCAAAGAAGCCATCGACCGAACGTGCGGCTCACCTGTCGGAGGTGAAGATTCCGATGCTATTCCTGCAGGGAACGCGAGATGACCTGGCCGATCTCACGCTGCTCGAGCCGATCGTGCAGAAGCTCGGCGCGAGCGCGACGATGAAACGCATTGAAGCAGCGGATCATTCCTTCCACGTGCTAAAGAGCTCAGGAAGAAACGATCGCGAAGTGATGGAAGAACTCGCAGACACAATCGCGAACTGGATAGCAAGGCTCTAGGCCACCGTGCCACAGCGAGGCCTCGATCAGCGAGGGGACCGCCAGCGCGTCGCGACAGCCGACGAATGTTGGCCAGGTTGCCAACGCTGGTGCAACCAAACAGCCGCCTTCGACTACCCGACCGCCGCCTTCATCGTATTGCAGATCTTGCAGAACAACTCCGCCGTCTTCTGCGCATCGTACGCAGCGGAGTGCGCGGCATTCGAGTCCCACTCGATGCCCGCAGCTTGCAGCGCCTTCCCGAGCACCGTCTGTCCGTAAGCAACGCCAGCGAGCGTCGCGGTATCGAAGCTCGAGAACGGATGGAAGGGATTGCGTTTGATGTCGGTCCGCGCAATCGCGGCGTTGATAAAGTTCAAATCGAAGTAGGCGTTGTGACCGACAAGGATGGCGCGCGTGCAATCGTTGTCTTTCATCGCGCGACGGATTTCTTTGAACAGCCGGGTCAGCGCTTCCTTCTCCGGAATCGCCGGACGCAGCGGATGAAACGGATCGATGCCGGTCACCGCCAGCGACGCCGGCTCGAGATTCGCACCTGAGAACGGCTGCACGTGATAACGCCAGCTCTCGCCCGGCAGCAGCGTGCCGTCGCCCTGGATCTCGACCAGCACAGCGGCGATCTCGAGCAGCGCATCGGTGTTCGGATTGAAGCCGCCGCACTCGACGTCGATGACCACTGGCAAAAAGCCGCGGAAGCGGCGAGCCATGGGCAGCTTGCCTTCGACTTCGACACCCACTACATCGTTCAAGACGGAATTCCTTCGGCCAGCTGCCAGGCAACGCTCTCGCCGGCACGGAACGGCGTCAGCTCATCGTCACCAAATCGGTACACGGCGGGCGGCGTCCACGACGTGCGATTCAAAGTGATCTTGGTTGTATTGCGCGGCAAGCCGTAGAAGTCAGGCCCGCGCTCCGATGCGAACGCCTGCAAGCGATCCAGTCGACCCGCCGCTTCGAACGCCTCGGCATAGAGCTCAATCGCAGCGTGCGCGGAGAACACGCCGGCGCAACCGCAAGCGTTCTCTTTGGTGTGACGCGCATGCGGCGCGCTGTCGGTGCCAAGAAAGAATCGACGATCGTCGCTCGTCGCCGCTTCGACCAGCGCCTGTCGATCATGCTCACGCTTGAGCACGGGCAAGCAATAGTTGTGAGGACGAATGCCGCCCTGAAAGATCGCATTCCGATTCAACAACAGATGCTGCGGCGTAATGGTCGCGCCGACACCGGCGCGGGCCCCTTTGACGAACTGCACCCCTTCGCGCGTCGTCACATGCTCGAACACAACCCGCAGCTTCGGAAACTTCTCCACGATGCGCGACATGATGCGATCGATGAACACTTTCTCGCGATCGAACACGTCGACGCTGTGCTCGGTCACCTCGCCGTGCACCTGGAACACCAGACCCACGTCCTGCATGGCTTCGAGCACCGGAAAGATTTTATCGATCGCCGTGACGCCGGCATCGGAATTCGTGGTCGCCCCGGACGGATACAACTTCGCGCCGACGATGAACCCGCTCTGCTTTGCCGCGATGATTTCGGCCGGCGAGGTCGTGTCCGTGAGATACAACGTCATCAAAGGCTCGAAGCTCACGCCCTTGGGCACGGCCTGCAAAATGCGCTCGCGATAAGCAGCCGCGGCGGCGACCGTCGTCACCGGCGGCTTCAAATTCGGCATGATGATCGCGCGGGCAAACTGCCGGGCAGTGAAGGGAACGACACTGGCCAGGTGGGCGCCATCGCGCACGTGCAAGTGCCAGTCGTCGGGACGAAGCAGGGTCAGCTGAGTCATGGGCGGGAGTCTAACGGACGCGAGCGGAGGACGCTCCGTCCGCACGCGCCCTCCGCCGTGCGGCGGAGGGCAACGCGAGTTGGGGCGGATCAACCGGCGGCGTTGGCCGACTCGCCGATGAGCTTCTGCAGCTCGCCGGACTTGTACATCTCGATGATGATGTCGGAGCCGCCGATCAGCTCGCCGTTGACGTACAGCTGCGGATAGGTCGGCCAGTTCGAGTACTGCTTCAGCGCTTCGCGCAGCTCAGGATCCTCGAAAATGTTGACGTGCTGAAACTCGGCGCCAACCGCGCCCAGGGCACGCACGGCCGCTGCGGAGAAGCCGCACTGGGGAAAATCAGGCGTGCCCTTCATGTACAGCACGACCGGGCTGGAGGACAGCTGCGACTTGATGCGTTCGATGACGTCCATACAAACCTCGAATAAAGCCAAAGACGATTCAGGAAGCGGCCTGGCTGCACCGCTGGCGCGCCCGGTCGACGACCTCGCGCCGCTGCTCCTCCGTCAAGCGCGACCATTGCGCGATCTCGTCAATGGTGCGGCCGCAGCCAACGCAGACCTGCCGTGCATCGAGTACACAGACCTTGATACAGGGAGAAGCAACGGCCGGAGATGGGGGCGGCAACGTCATGACGGAAGGGGCTGACAATTGAATTATGGGGATGCCTACCCTATTCTTCAAACGCTTTTTGCTGACAAATGCCGTAGTCCTTCGGACTGGGAAGTCGCATGGACGCGGCCCAAACCGACAATTTGAAAAACCAATAACCGGCGGGTTCGAGCGAGGAGTTCAGTCATGCATCCACTGACTACGGTGCGCGGAGCCATTATTTCGGCCTTCGTGCTGGCCATCGTGCTCTCGGTCATTCTCACCACCACCCTGGTCGGCGCCGACGGGCTGGGCCTGCACCACACCCGCATCGACCGCTGGCTGCACATCGTCTCGGGCGTGATGTGGATCGGCCTGCTGTACTACTTCAACGTCGTTCAGGTGCCGGCGCTCGGCGATGCCACCGCCGATAAGGGTGGGCCGGGCGGCGCTGGAATCACGAAATATGTCGCCCCGCGAGCACTGTGGTGGTTCCGCTGGGCCGCGGTGCTCACCTGGGTCACCGGTGCGTATTTCCTGCTGTTCGGCTATGGCACCCCGGTAGCCCTGCACAAGGCCTTCATGCTCCAAGAAGGGTTCGTGACCATCGGCGTGGGCGCCTGGCTGGGCACCATCATGCTGCTGAACGTGTGGGGCCTGATCTGGCGGAACCAGAAGAAAATCCTCGGCATCGTCCCTGCCACGGACGAGGAAAAGGCCAAGGCTCGCAAAGTCGCGCTGTACGCCTCGCGCGTGAATTTCATCCTGTCGGTGCCCATGCTGATGTGCATGGGTGGCCAGAGCCACGGCTTACCGTTTTAAAACCGGCTCGATTGGTAGCGAAACCCGGCTGCGACTGGGTTTTGCCGTTTTGGCGGCGTATCTTTCGCGTCTTGCGTTAGAGGACCCGTCATGTCGATTGCCCTGCCCAGCTCCGAGTACATCACCCGCACTGTCACCATCGCTCTCGAGGAAGATGTCGGCACAGGCGATCTGACGGCGCAGTTGATCCCGGCCGATCGTGTCTCGAAGGCCACGGTCATCACGCGTGAGGACGCGACGCTGTGCGGCCGGGCGTGGTTCGATGAAGTGTTTCGTCAAATCGATCCCCGAGTGCATGTGACCTGGAAGGCCGCGGACGGCGATCGCGTACGCGCGAATCAGGTGCTTTGCGAATTGTCCGGCCCGTCACGATCGCTGCTGACCGGCGAGCGGACGGCGCTCAACTTCCTTCAATGCTTGTCTGCCGTGGCGACGGAGGCGACTCGCTACGTCGAGGCGCTGAAGGGCACGCAGTGCCGAGTGCTCGATACGCGCAAGACGATTCCAGGTCTGCGACTGGCGCAGAAGTACGCCGTGCGGTGCGCGGGCGGTACGAATCATCGCATCGGGTTATTCGACGCGATCCTGGTTAAAGAAAATCACATCGCGGCGGCGGGATCGATTGCAGCGGCGGTGGCTGAAGCGCGGCGTGTGAACAGCGAGGTGATGGTGGAGGTTGAGGTCGAGAATCTCGACGAGCTGCAGCAGGCGCTGGCGGCGAAGGTGGACCGGATTCTGATCGACAACTTCTCGAACGAAGATATGAAAGCCGCGGTGCGTATCGCCCGGTCGCACGAGAATAAGGGCATCGAGCTGGAAGCGTCAGGCAACATGTCGCTCGAGACATTACGCGCCGTGGCCGAAACAGGGGTGGACTTCATCTCCGTCGGCGGACTGACGAAGCACGTGAGGGCCGTGGACCTGTCGATGCGCTTCGCATAACGCAGCCACAGATTTGTTTGGCCTGCGGCCGGCCGCAAGGAGCAGACATGCCCGGCTCGCGCCTTTTGATCCGAAGCACGTGCGAGCCGTGGACTTGTCGTGCGCTTCGTACTACGCAGCCGTAGATTTTTTGGCCTGCGGCCGGCCGCAAAAGAGGCCGTATACGCACCGTTGGCCGACTCACCACAGCCGAGCTGACGAGAATCGCGGCGGTACCCGCATGCCCACCGTTCGACGCAGGCGAGCCAACGAGAAGCGCGCCCGCTAGGGTGTGGCGCACGGCTCGCCGGCAGGCGAGCAAGTCAAAGTTGAGGGGTTGGCCCGCCGAAGGCGGGCTCAACAATTCGTTAGAACGCCTCACCACCCGACGCGAGCTTCATCACCCGCTGCGGTGTGGCGATGCCGTAGCCTTGGGCGTAGTCGACGCCGATGCTTCGGAGCATTTCGATGATCTCGACGTTCTCGGCGAACTCGGCGATCGTCTGCTTGCCGGTGAGGTGACCGATTTCGTTGATCGAGCGCACCATCTCCCGATCGATCGGGTCGTGCAGAATCTCTTTCACGAAGCTGCCGTCGATTTTCAGGAAGTCGACCGGGAAGTGCTTCAGGTACCCGAACGACGACAGGCCCGTGCCGAAGTCGTCGAGCGCGAAGCGGCAGCCCAGTTCCTTCAGCGCATGAATGAAGCGGTTCGCCTGCGAGAAGCTTGCAATCGCCGCAGTCTCGGTGATCTCGAAGCAGATCTTCGAGGCATCGATGCCGCTGCGATGGAAATGATCGATGACGAACGGCAGAAACTTGTCGTCACCCAGGCTCTGACCGGAAAGATTGATCGAGCACAGCTCCAGCTTCTCGCGTTCATCGGCCTCGGACACGAGCCAGCGCAACGCATGTTCGATCATCCAGCGGTCGATATTCGGCGTCAGGCCGTAACGCTCGGCGGCGACGATGAACTGATCCGGCGCCACGATCTTGCCCGCCTCATCGCGCATGCGAAGCAGCAGCTCGTAATGCAGACCATGCGCTTCCTTGTGCTGTAGCGGCTGGATGACCTGACGGAAAATCTCGAAGCGATTGTCCTCCAGGGCGTTGTTGATGCGCGCGGCCCACTGCATTTCGCGGCGGCGACGCATCAGGTCGATGTCGTTTTCCTGGAAGCTGTAGATACGGTTGCGGCCGCTTTCCTTGGCCGCTGCACAAGCGCTGTCAGCGGCAGAGATCAGAGAAGCGACATCCTCGTTCTCAGGCGACACCGGCACCACGCCGATGCTGGCACCGAGCCGGAACGTACGCTCTTCCCACACGAACTTGTAATTGCGGATCGCCTCGCGAAGCATCTCCGCGTTACGCACAGCCTCTTCCAGCGAGCAGCTTTCGAGCAGCACGCCGAACTCGTCGCCGCCGAGACGCGACACCGTATCGCGCCAGCGAATCTTCGACTTGAGCAAGGCGCCAACCTGGCCGAGCAACGCATCGCCCGCGCTGTGGCCGCAGTTGTCATTGATGATCTTGAACTGATCGAGGTCGATGTGACATAGCGCATACGACGCTTCGCGAGCCTTGGCGCTCTTCAGCGCACGCTCCAGCCGCGATTCGAACTCACGACGATTCACGAGACCCGTGAGGATGTCGTGGCTCGCGTGATAGGAGAGTTTGCGATTCAGCTCGCGGCTCTCGCTCACGTCATGGAACACCAGCACGCCGCCGGACACGTTGCCCGCGCCATCGCGGATCGGTGAGGCGCAGCTCTCGATGTAAAGCTCGTTGCCGTCGCGACGGATCAGCAGCGTCGGGCGAACCGACTTGATCGCGCGCGTGCGACGAATCGCGACCGCCAACGGATTCTCCAGCGGCTCGCAGGTCTCTTCGTGGAAGCTGCGGTAGATCTCATCGATGACGCGACCTTGCGCGTGCTCGAGCCGCCAGCCGGTGAGCTGTTCAGCCACCGGATTGAGGTATTCGATGCGGCACTTCGAATCGGTGGTGATCACGCCGTCGCCGATGGACTGCAACGTGATCTGTGCGCTCTCTTTCTCCTTGAACAGCGCTTCTTCGTACAGCTTGCGCTCAGTGACGTCGAGATCGACGCCGACGATGCGCCGCGCACGCCCGTGTTCATCGAGGCGGGCCTTGGCGCGGCTCTCCACCCACAGCCACACGCCATCGCGATGGCGCAGCCGGTGGACGCTTTCGAACAAAGGCTCTTTACCGGACAAGTGATCGCGTAGCGCCGTGCTCACGCGCACCGTGTCATCGGGATGTAACAATTGTTGCCAGTCGACCAGCGGTTCAGCTTCGTCGTCGCTGTAGCCGAGCATCGCCTTCCAACGCGGCGAGAACCAGGTCTTCTGAGCATCGACCTCGAAGTCCCACAAGCCGTCGTTCGCGCCATGCAACGCGAGCTCGTTGCGCTCTTCGATCTGATGGAAGTGCTGCTGGTAGCGCAACCTTTCGATGCCACTCGAATAACTCGACCCGAGCAGCTTGAGCATCAAATGCAGGTTGGCATCCCACGAATCGCGCGGCAGCGTCGAGCACAGCGCGATGAACGCCTGAACGCGTCCCTGAATGGCCACGCCGACGATCAGCGCGGCGCCAATATGTAATGAAGCGAACCGCGCGCCTTCAGGCACCAGCTCGCGACGCGGCCGCGCCGTATCGCGGATCTCGACGATGCGCAGATGACCGAGTTTGTTACGAAGATACGGCAAGCGCTCGAGCGGCTCGCCATGGAACACGATGGGGTTGAAGGTCGCGAACAGGCCGCTGGCCGCGACCACGTGCTCGATGCTCTTGTGAGCTTCATCGAACGTGGCAATGACGACCGCATCGAGGCCGGCCGATTCGCGCAGCGCCTCGAGATTCTGGGTCAGCAGCGGATCGTCGCGCTCGGAAGTGAGATTCTGAAAATCGATGGACGCTTTGGTCAGCAGGACGTCCAGGCCTACCTTGGTGTTACGGCGTGGACGCGCGGTAAATAGCGTATCGCCGCTCGGCGCGGAGATCAGCGGTCCATGCTCTGTCGGGTTGCTTGCCACTTGCGGGGCGCGTCAGTGCGCGGACGCTAAGCCGCCGGTACGCGGACTCGACAACGGGCCGCGATTCGTATCGTTCGCCATTCAGGGCACCCTCCCGAACCGAAACTTTCTTGCGCGCCGCCTGCACTGCTTTGCTGAGATATGAATAGCAATGCGGCGATCGTCCGATTGTGGCACAGCAAATTATGCGATGAAAAGCACGGCGCCAAGTGTTGCACCTGGCGGTCGACGCTAAACAGCGACATTTCTCTGTGCAGGCCGTACGCAATCCGACGGAACCTCCGTCAGACGACCGACTCATTCGCGACGCAGGGATTCCCGGATGCGAATCGGCGGCGAATTCCGCAGGATCAGCCAACGAACGCCGAACAGATCGACGATGCCTACCCACAGTCGATTGCTCAACCCGTACTTGGAGACCCCTCGAGTGCGCGGACGATGGCGCACCGGAACGGAAACGACGCGAGCGCCGGCTCGCTGATACAGGGCCGGCAGGAACCGATGCATGTGGTTGAACCAGGGTAACCGCATGAAGGTCGCCCGGTGCATCAGCTTGATGCCGCAACCCGTGTCCGGAGTGCCATCACGCAGCAGCCCGCCGCGTACACGATTCGCCACACGCGAAGAAAATCGGCGCAGCCAGGTGTCTTTTCGTGTGGTGCGATTGCCCATCACGAGCCGCAGCGAGTCGTCGCCAGCGGTGACCGCTTTAACCAGCTCGGGGATGTCGGCGGGGTCGTTCTGGCCGTCGCCGTCCAGGGTCGCGACCCATTCAGCTTGGGACGCTTCCACGCCGGTACAGACCGCCCGGCTCTGGCCGCAGCGCTGGGAGTGCTCCAGCAGGCGGATCTCCGGGATGCCATTGGCATGCGCGGCCCGGATGGCCTCGACCGTACCGTCGGTGCTGCCGTCGTCGACGAAAATGATCTCGAAAGGCTGATGATGGACCAGGGCGGCCTGGATTTCGCGGGCCAGCGGCCCGACATTGTCAGCCTCGTTACAGACTGGAATGACGACGGAGAGTTTCATGAGCGCGCGGATTATAGACCAGGCAGGTAGGACGTCTGGCCGGACAAAACCAATCGACTTATTCTGACGCCATGAACGACCCACGGCACCCGCACCATGGCCATGGCGCCGGGCACGACGGCTGCGCCGAGCACCAGCACGATCAAGGTCATGGCCATGAGCACAGCCACGAGCATGACCGTGGCGATAAGCATGGCCACAGCCACGAGCGCGACCGTGGCGATAAGCATGACCACAGTCACGATCATGGCCACGCCGAGCATCGACATGATCAAGGGCATGGTCATGGTCACGACCACGACGACCATGATCACGACCACACCGCCGGCGCCAGCGGCCGCGTTCTGGCCATCGCGTTCACGCTGACCGCGCTGTTCATGGTGGTCGAATTTGCTGGCGGCGTGCTGGCGAAGTCGCTCGCCCTGGTCGCCGACTCCGGCCACATGCTGACCGATGCGGCTGCGCTGGCCCTGGCCTGGGCGGCGGTGCGCATCGCCACCCGCCCGGCCGACGCCAAGCGCTCGTTCGGCTATCAACGCCTGCGCGTGCTTGCTACGTTCGTCAACGGCTGCGCTCTGTTGTTCATCGTGGCCTGGATTGCATTCGAGGCGGTCCAGCGCCTGCTGAACCCCGTGCCCGTGAATGCGAAAGCCATCCTGTGGATCGGCACCCTCGGCCTGATCGTCAACCTGATCGTGTTCGCGATGCTGCGTCGGGGCGACTCGCACGACATGAATATTTCGGCCGCCACTCTGCACGTGCTCGGCGACCTGCTGGGCTCGGCGGCGGCCATCGTCGCGGCACTGGTCATCCTGTGGACCGGCTGGATGCCCATCGATCCGATCCTGTCATTGCTGGTGAGCGCGCTGATCGTCAAGAGCGCGATCTCGCTGGTCCGCCGCTCGGCGCACATTCTGATGGAAGGTTCACCGGAGTGGCTGGATCAAGGCGAACTGCGTCGTACGCTCGAGCAAAAGATCCCGGCGATCCGCGATGTGCATCACGTGCACACCTGGTCGGTCGGCCCGCAGGACACGTTTC
Organism: Steroidobacter flavus; assembly: GCF_042651805.1. Classification (NCBI taxonomy): domain Bacteria; kingdom Pseudomonadati; phylum Pseudomonadota; class Gammaproteobacteria; order Steroidobacterales; family Steroidobacteraceae; genus Steroidobacter; species Steroidobacter flavus. The sequence continues at coordinate 2,604,482 of NZ_JBHSDU010000015.1, forward strand.
TCACCATGCATGCGCTGGTGAATGGCGCGGCGGATCAAGCGATGGTGTTGAAAGACACCAAGGCGCTGCTGGCCGAGCGCTTCGGCATCACGCACACGACCATTCAGATCGAAGTGGAAGGCTGCATCGACAAGGACTGCGCGGAAGAGCCGATCAAACAGGACCGCGTCGCTCGCGCCTAACGCTCATGCAGAGCGCGTTCGGCGATCTTGAAGGTCTCGTGCAAGCGGCGCTCTAGTTCCTTCTGCGCGGCTTCCATTTCTTCTTCGGTCATTCGCTTCGGCGGGAAATACGGCTCACCGATCGCGATTCGCAAGCGCGCGAACGGAAACGGGATGACAAACTTGTCCCAGGTCCTGAGCAGCTTCGCCGGGCTCGCCGCATAAGCAATCGGCACGACCGCCTTACCGCTGATCTGCGCGGTGAAGATTGCACCGGGTTTCATGACGAAACGAGGACCGCGCGGACCATCGGGCGTGATGGTGGGAGAGATACCTTCCTTCACGATGGCGTTGTACACGCCCCGCACCGCTCGCACGCCGGTGTATGAGCCCGAGCCGCGAACCACATGGCACCCATAGATCTCCGCCAGCAGCGTCGGCGCCTGGCCGTCGACCGACGGAGAAATCATGAAGCCCGGCTTCATGCCTTTGATCTTGCTCGACGCCATGAAGCGTGCACACATCAGCAGATGCTGATGCCAGAACACCGGCACGACCGCGCCCTGCTCCTTCAGCAATGTTTCCAGCCGATCCAGATGGACGATTTTCAGCCGGCTGGTCCGCCACAGCACTTCGAGAATGAATGCGCCGAGATACGCGGCGAGCCGATAGACGAACATGCGCCCGGCGGTGAGCTGGCGCTGAGATTTGGTACGCGGAGGCCGCGGCGGCGGCGCACTTGCTTCTGACATCTGGGCAAGTTTACCGAACGGCTACTCGCCCTGCTGCAGCTGGGCGCTCAGCTCGATTTCTTTACCGTCGCGCCACACCTTCAACCGCACGGTGTCGCCGGGCTTGTAATCATCCAGCCGCGCGGACAACAGCGCGCCGCTGTCCACTTCCTTGCCATTGACCGCGACGATCACGTCGCCCGGAACGATCGAATTGCGCCGTTCGATGCGTGCGCCTTGCAAGCCCGCTCGATCGCCGGTGCTGCCTTGTCGCACTCTCAGAATCGCCGCGCCCTGAACGCCGAATCGACGTGCGATCGCGCGGCTCAACATTTCGTCTGTCTCGATCCCAAGACTCGGCGGCGCATAACGACCGTTGGCGATGAGTTCCGGCACGACCCGATTGATCGTATCCACAGGCACCGCGAAACCGATGCCGGCACTGGCCCCCGAGGGACTGAAAATCGCCGTATTCATGCCGATCAAGCGACCGGCGCTGTCGAGCAGCGGCCCGCCCGAGTTGCCCGGATTGATGGCGGCGTCGGTCTGAATCAAATGTTGAATGACGCGGTTGTCCTCTTCGCTGAGCGAACGATCCAGCGCGGACACGATGCCGGTCGTCAGGGTCCAGTCGAGACCGAAAGGATTGCCGATCGCGAACACTTTCTGACCGACCTGCACATCGCCGCTGGTGCCGACCGGAATCGGCGCCGGCGCGTCTTTCGCCGCGACGATCTTCAACACGGCGATGTCATGCGTCTCGCTGCCACCGACGAAGGTCGCTTCGAAGTCTCGTCCGTCGGAGAGCTTCACGACCGCACTGCTGCCACCCTGGACGACATGCAGGTTCGTAACGACATGGCCTTGCTCATCCCAAATGAACCCCGACCCGGTGCCCCGAGGCACGGTCATGACGTTGCGGGTCCAGTAGTCGAGCACGCGCTCCTGCGTCGAGATGAATACCACCGAGCCCTTGGCCGCCTCGAACAGCCCGATCGTGGCCTGCTCGTCCGGCTGAAGTTGGTGACGGGGGACGATAGGTCGAGGCGCGGCGAAGGCGGAGATCTGACTCACCGTGTCCTTGCCCAGATACCAGGCGCCATAAGCGGCCAGAGCCAGCACGATGACCCGAGACACCGTTCGCCAGCGCGAGTGCCGAGAAGCTTGGGATGTCATGTTCCCTGCGGCGTAAGTTCTTGATGGGAAATGGTGCCGTCTCGCGGAATCGAACCGCGGACCCACGCATTACGAATGCGTTGCTCTACCAGCTGAGCTAAGACGGCACCGAAGAACCGATGCGGCACCGGGGAGCCCGGTGCGGCGGGGTGCGAAGTATAGGGGAAGAAGTTGCGAGCGAACAGGCGCCGCAGCGAACTTACTCTTTCAGGCCTCGGCCGGGCGCTTCTTGCGCAGGCGGATCACGACCTCGATGGCCTCCGCTTCCATGCCCTCGGGCAATGTCGGGAAACGACTGAAGGCGATGTCGCCCGGATCGATGTCCCGCAGCTCGCCGGTTTCCAGGTCGTGGAAGTGATGGTGGGGCACGATGGTCGAGTCGTACACCGAGCGCTCTGGATCCAGGTGGATCTGGCGCACCAGGCCGCGCTGGGCCAGCACTTTGAGGGTGTTATAGACCGTGGCCTTGGAGACCCGCTCGCCGCCCCGGCGGATCTCCGCCAGGATCTGCTCCGCCGTCATATGCGTCGGCGCCGCCATGAGGATCTCGGCGACCCGCACGCGCTGATGCGTGGGTTTGAGGCCGTGCAGGTGCAGCTGCTCGATGATTCGATCGCGCGTCGGGCCGTCGGCAACGGCCGCGGCGGACGGAGAGCTGAGCTGGGGGCTGTACTCGGAAGTCACTTAAGAACCCGCCACTGAAAAATCCGGGCAAATACCCAGGGCAACCAACTGAGGGCCGAGCATACCTCGGCATGCGCCGGGAGGCGAGAAACTAGGTAAAAATGCCGCCATATCGACATTTGGGGGCCGAGCGGGGCCACTATGTTGGTCGCGGTCATCAGCGAAGGATCGCGCCGCCATGCATCGAACCTGCCCGCCCGGAGCCGCCCCGGGATTCACTCTGCTGGAGTTGATGGTCACCCTGTCGGTCGCGGGAGTCCTGCTGGGACTGACCGCGCCCACCTTTCGAGGCATGTGGCTGGACTCCCAGCGCGCATTGGCGGTGAACGGGTCCATGCACAGCATCTTTCTGGCCCGCAGCTCCGCGATCACCTATCACCGGACCGTGAGCATCTGTCGCTCGGCCGACGGCCAGACCTGCAGTCCCGACACGACGAACTGGCAACTCGGCTGGATCGTATTCGTGAACGAGGATCGGGACGAGCCGCCCGTGCGAGACAGGAACGAGCGCGTCCTGGTCACTCAAGCAGCCTTGCCCGGCGGCACGATCACATCGAACCGTCGCGGTTACTCGTTCAAGCCGTACCTGCGATCGGTGGTCAATGGCACGGTGGTGTTCTGCGACCGTCGTGGCTCGGCGCATGCGCGGGCCATCATCATCAACATCGCCGGCCGTCCACGCGTCTCGAAGCGCGACTCCAACAATCGCCCTTTACGCTGTCCGAGCGGATAGCCATCATGCTCGCGTATGGGAGGACCAATCACGCCCCTGCGCGGCGCTCGTTACACGCGCGGATTCAACATCGTCGAGATTCTCGCTGCCTTGCTCGTCATGGCTGTGGCGATCGTCGGCATCGCTGCGCTCTACTCGGATCAGACTCACATTCCCGCCGACGCGCGCCTACCCATTCGCGCGGCGGAGCTGGCCGATCAGATGGCGGACCTCATTCGCACCACGCCTGAAGGCCGCGACGGCTTCGCCACGACGGTCGGCGTGATCTGTAACGACAAAGCGAAAACCAAGTCACCTCAAGACAAGGCCGCGCAAATCGCCGCGTGCTGGGAAGACGAAGTCGAGAACGCACTCCCCAGCGGCCTGGGCTCGATCTCACGCGATACGTCGATGACACCGGCGAGCTACGTCGTCGCGGTCAGCTGGTCGGCACCGGGGACAGGCGCGGCGTCGTATGTGACGCGAGTGGAAGTCAGGTAGGGCTACGCCCGACGCGACGACGGCCACGCCACGTCCGTTCTTCCCGGAAGAGAAAAATATTCTGTTAGTTTGGTTTTTCTGAAAGAGCGGCGCGCGTCTCGACGCGAGCGAGCGGCACACGAAGCTCTCGCGGCAGGCTGAACACCACATTTTCAACTTGCCCTTGAAGATGCTCCGGGGCCTGACCACCCCACGCTTTCAGCTGAGCCACCACGCGCTCGACCAGCACTTCCGGCGCCGATGCGCCCGCCGTCACGCCGACGACGCGCTTGCCATCGAACCACTCGCGCTTCATGTCCTCGGGACCGTCGATCAAATAACCCGGGATGCCGGCCTTCTCGGCGATCTCGCGCAGACGGTTCGAGTTGGAGCTGGTCGGTGAGCCGACCACCAGGATGATGTCGCAACGTTCGACCAGACGCTTCACCGCGTCCTGCCGATTCTGGGTCGCGTAACAAATGTCTTCCTTGCGAGGGGTCGTGAGCGTCGGGAAGCGACGGCGCAGAGCGTCGACGACCTTCTGCGTGTCGTCGACCGACAACGTCGTCTGCGTCACGAACGCCAGACGCGCCTCGTCCTTGATATCGAGACGATCCACATCCTCAGGCGTCTCCACCAGCACGATGCGGCCGCCGTACTGAGTATCGAACTGGCCCATCGTGCCTTCGACTTCGGGATGACCTTCGTGCCCGATCAGAATCACTTCACGACCTTCGCGCGCGTAGCGCGAGACTTCCATGTGAACCTTGGTCACCAGCGGACAGGTCGCATCGAACACTTTCAGGTCGCGACGGCGCGCTTCATCTTGAACCGCGCGGGCAACGCCATGCGCGCTGAAGATCACCGTGGCATCGTCCGGCACTTCGTCCAACTCTTCGACGAACACCGCTCCCATACTGCGCAGCCGTTCCACCACATAGCGGTTGTGAACGACCTCGTGCCGTACATAGATCGGCGCGCCGAACAGCTCGATCGCGCGCTCGACGATGTCGATGGCTCGATCGACGCCGGCACAAAATCCGCGAGGGTTGGCGAGAAGAATCTGCATCGTCACTTACTCGGCGCCTGGGGCGTGCCATCCGCGGGGCGACGGTCGTGCCCGCTCTCCAGGAACGCATCGATCAACAAACAAGCGGCACCGATGGAGATCGCAGTATCAGCGATGTTGAACGCCGGGAAATCCCACGTGCGCCAGTTGAAATAAATGAAGTCGACGACGAAGCCGTGCATGACCCGGTCGATCACATTGCCAAGCGCGCCGCCGAGCACCAGCGACAATCCAATCGCGAGCACGGTCTGATCCGAGCGAATCCGCCGCAGCCAGATCATCAACGTCAAGCTCACGACCACCGCGAGCGTGATGAAGAACCAGCGCTGCCATCCCGACGCTTGCGCCAGGATGCTGAACGCCGCGCCGGTGTTCTCCAGATACACGATATCGAGGATGGGCAGCAGCGAGATGCTGTCCGCCAGCTTCACGGTGCTGATGACCAGAGCTTTGGTGGCCTGGTCGAGGATCACCACGAAGAAAGACAGCCACAGCCAGTTGCTGCCGCCGCGGGTGGGCGTGAACCAGACTTTCGCCAACGGGTTGGTCATTGCATCAACCTCAAGTAAAGCGCCGCTGCTCGCCAGGCCCGTCCACGTTGCTCACGCAGCGGCCGCAAAGTTCCGGATGATTCGGGTGCTGCCCCACATCCGGACGCTTGTGCCAACAGCGCACGCATTTCGCCGCAGACGTCGGTTTTACCGCGATCCAGGTCGTGTTGCCCTCGCCTTCCGCTGCCGCGACCGCATCAGCCGGCCGGCTGTCAGCGGAATGCGCCCGCGCTTCTGAAGTGATGAACACAAACCGAAGTTCCTCCCCGAACGACTGCAACGTTTCGAGCAAGGGCCCCTTCGTGTACACGTCCACTTCCGCATCGAGCGGCGCGCCGATCGAGCCGGCGTTGCGCAGCTTCTCGAGCTCCCGCGCGATGGCGCTACGGACGTTGAGAATCGCCTCCCAATCGATCGACGGCGGCTGCGTCAGTTCCTTCGGGAACTCGAAGAAGGTATTGAAGAACACCGACTCGCTGCGAGCGCCCGGCATATAACGCCAGATTTCCTCGGCCGTGAACGACAGGATCGGCGCAAGCCAGCGACTCAACGCCTCGGCGATATAAAACATCGCCGTCTGCGCCGAACGGCGCGGCAGGCTCTTCTTGCCGGTCGTGTAGACGCGATCCTTGGTGATATCCAGATAGAAACCGCCCAGGTCGACGCTGCAGAAGTTGTGGACCTTCTGATAGATCAGGTGAAACTGATAGCTGCGATACGCCGCGATCACTTCTTCCTGCAGCTGATGCGTGCGCCACACCGCCCAGCGATCGACCGCGACCATCTCCGACACGGGCACTTTGTCCGTCGCCGGATCGAAGCCATCCATATTGCCGAGCAGGAAACGCGCGGTGTTACGAATGCGCCGATACGACTCGGCGACGCGCTTCAGGATTTCATCCGATAGCGCCATTTCATTCGCATAATCGGTGGCCGCGATCCACAAGCGCAACACGTCGGCACCGAGCGTGCCGATGACTTTCTGCGGCACGACGACGTTTCCTAAGGACTTGGACATCTTCCGTCCCTTCTCGTCGATCGTGAAGCCGTGCGTCAGCACCGCTTTGTAGGGCGCGCGATCGTGCTGAGCGACCGAGGTCAGCAGCGAGCTATGGAACCAGCCGCGATGCTGATCCGAGCCTTCGAGATACAAATCGGCGGGCGCCTTCACACTCGGGTGCTGCTTGGGCACGGAGTGATGCGCGATGCCCGAGTCGAACCACACGTCCATGATGTCGTTGACCTTCTCGTAGTCCGCCGCCTCGCCGCCGAGCAGCGCGGCCGGATCGAGATCGAACCACGCATCGATGCCGCCCTCTTCGACCAGCTTCGCGACAGGCTCGATCAACTCGACGGTGCGCGGATGAAGCTCACCCGTCGCCTTGTGAGTAAACAACGGCAGCGGCACGCCCCACACGCGTTGACGCGAGATACACCAGTCCGGACGATCCGCGATCATGCCGTTGATGCGGTTCTGGCCCCAGCCCGGCACCCACTGCACCTTCGCGATTTCACGCAGCGCGCCTTTGCGCAGGTTCGCCTGTTCCATGCTGATGAACCACTGCGCGGTCGCGCGATAGATCACCGGCGTCTTGTGACGCCAGCAGTGCGCATAGCGGTGAGTGAGCTTCGCCTCGTGCAGCAGCGTGCCGTGCTCCTTGAGCACTTCGATCACATGTTTGTTCGCGTCGAACACCCGCTCGCCTTCGAAAATCGGCGTGCCCGTGACGAAGCGGCCGTCGCTGCCGACGGGGTTGTAGACCTCGAGCTTGTACTTCAAGCCGACTTCGAAGTCCTCCGCACCGTGGCCCGGGGCGGTGTGCACAGCGCCCGTACCGTCGTCGATCGTGACGTGGTCACCGAGGATGACCGGCACGACGCGCTCATAGAACGGGTGCTGAAGCTGCAGACCTTCGAGCTTCGCGCCATCGACTTCAGCGATGCGCGTGACATTCTCGACACCCGCCCGCTTCGTCACCGCGTCGACCAGCGCACTCGCCAGGATCAACAGCTCCGAACCGGTGTCGACCAGCGAATAACGAAACTCGGGACCGAGCGCGACCGCCTGGTTGGCGGGCAACGTCCAGGGCGTGGTTGTCCAGATGACGATGCTGGCCGGCGACTTCAGCGCGGCCACGCCGAAGCGCTTGGCCAGATCGGCGAGATCCTTCACACCGAAGCGCACATCGAGCGCGGGCGATGTTTTATCTTCGTACTCGACTTCCGCTTCGGCCAGCGCCGAGCGGCAGTCCAGGCACCAATGCACCGGCTTCAAGCCTTTGTAGACGTGGCCGTTGCGCAGAATCTCCGCGAACGCACGCAGCTGTTCGGCTTCGTACTTCGGCGCCATCGTGATGTACGGATCATCCCAATCGCCCATCACACCGAGGCGCTTGAAGTCCTCGCGCTGACCGTTGATCTGCGACTGCGCGAATTCGCGGCACGCCTGACGGAATGCCCGAGGATCGAGCGACTTCACTTCCTTGCCGCGCGTCTTCTCGATCTGATGTTCGATCGGCAGACCGTGACAGTCCCAGCCGGGAACGTACGGCGCATCGAAGCCGTCCATCGTACGTGACTTGACGACGATGTCCTTCAACACCTTGTTGATGGCGTGACCGAGATGAATCGCGCCGTTCGCATACGGCGGACCGTCCTGGAGAATGAACGTGGGCCGGCCCTTCGCAATCTCGCGCAGCTTCTGATACGTCTGGGTGTCTTCCCAACGCTTGAGAATGTCCGGCTCACGACGGGCCAAATCGGCCTTCATCGGGAAGTCGGTCTGGGGCAGGTTGATGGTTTGCTTATAGTCCATACTCGATTCACGAAGCCAATATCTGCCGCGCCTGCGCGGCGTCTCGATTCATCTGCTCGATCAACGTATCCATGTCCGCGAACCAGCGCTCGGCGCGCAGATACGCGATGAAATCCACGTGCAGCGACTGACGATACAAATCGCCGTTGAAGTCGAACACGTGAGCTTCCAGTAGCAGCTCCTTGCCGTTCACCGCGGGCCGCGTGCCCAAACTGGCCACGCCCGGCGCGTCGTTCAGTCCGCCACCCGTCACTCGAATCGCGAAGATGCCCGCCACCGGTGTGGCGCGACGATGCAATCGCAGATTCGCGGTCGGGAAGCCCAGCTTGCGGCCGAGCTTCTCGCCATGAATCACCTTGCCTGTCATCCGATACGGACGACCGAGCAACTTCGCCGCCTTGGCCATATCGCCGGTCGCCAGCGCCTCACGAATGCCGGAGCTGCTGACGCGCTCGCCGTCGATCTCGAACGGCGGCACTTCGGTGACCTCGAACCCGGCCGCGGCCCCGAGCGCACGCAAACAGGCGATATCGCCCTGATTGTCGCGCCCGAAGCGGAAATCGTGCCCTACCACGATGTGGCGGACGCCCAGCGCTTTTACCAGTACCTCATTCACGAACTCTTCGCGACCGAGGCGGCGCATGCGCTCGTCGAACCGCAGGCAGACGAAGCGGTCGACGCCGTAGCGCTCCAACGCTTCGAACTTCTCGCGAAAGCGGGTCAGCCGGGCCGGCGGCGTGCCCTTGGCGAAAAACTCGCGCGGCGTCGGCTCGAACGACATCAAAGCCGCCGGCAAGCCGTGCTCGGCCGCGCGCTCGCGCAGCACACGGATCATCTCCTGGTGCCCGAGATGGATGCCGTCGAACGCCCCGATCGTCAGCACGCAGCCCCGCTGCCCGGCACGCAGGTTGTACAGGCCCCGAATGAGCTCCACCGCGGCCCTCGTGCTCCGCCAATCCAAATTAGGTCACTTGAAGTGGGCCATTATAGGGAAGTCGCGGGCGGCTGCAGTCGGAACTGGCCGGCGCGTACGCCCATCGCCCACAACGCCACGAAATAGACCCCGACGCCGCCCGCCACCAGCCCCGCCAGCCAGCCGATTCGCTGCACTTTCGGGGTGACCAGCCAGGTCGCCACGTCCCCGCCGAACCACCACAGGAATGCCGCCATCAGCGCACTCGCCACGACGATCCGGATCAGCAGCCCGCGCATGGCCTGACCGCGCCGGAGCACCTGGCTCTTGAGCAGGCCGGTGTAGAGCAGGAAGGCATTCATGATGGCGCCGATGCCGTTGCTCAGGGCCAGCAGGGTGTGAGCCCCTGGAGTCTTGAGATTGCCGGTGAGCCACAGGCCGGCGACCACGAGCACGTTCAGCACCATCGTCACGCCGAGCGCACGCATCGCGACCTTCACCGGGCCCTTGGTGTTTTGTTGGGCGTAATAACCGGTCGCGAGCACTTTGATCATGCTCCAGCCCAGCAGCGCCAGTGAGAACGCCATCAGCGCCAGACGCGTCATCTCGGCGTCCTTGGGCTTGAACTGCCCGTACTGAAGCAGCGCGACGGTCAACGGGCCGGCCAGCGCAAACAACGCCACCGACGCGGGAATGACGATGAGACAAACCAGGCGCACGGCCCAAGCCAGCGTTGCCGAAAATTCGTCCGGCGATTTCTTCGCGTGCTGCGAGGACAGGCTCGGCAGGATCACGGTCGCCAGGGCAATGCTGAACACGCCGAGCGGGAATTCGACCAGCCGGTCTGCGTAGTACAGCCAGGTCATGCTGCCATCCGCGAGCAACGAAGCGATGCCCGAGCTGATCATCACGCTGAGCTGCCCCATCGACGAGCCGACGATGGCCGGCCCCATCAGCCGGGCAATGCGCTTCACCGCCTCGTGCTCCCAATTCCAGTGCGGGCGGCGAATCACACCGAGCTTGATCAAGGCCGGCAACTGAATGACCAGCTGGATTACACCGCCGACGAACACGCCGACGGCGAGTGCCATCACCGGCTGCTCGAAGTACGGCGACAAATAGGCTGCGAACACGATCAGCACGACGTTCAGCACCACCGAGGTGAACGCCGGCAGCGCGAATTGCTGATAGCTGTTGAGCACGCCGCCGGCGAGCGCGGTCAGCGAGACGAATAAAAGATAAGGAAAGGTCCAGCGGAGCATGTCCACCGCAAGCCCGTACTGGCCCACCTCTTTCGTCGTGAAGCCCGGCGCGCAGATGGCCACGATGATCGGCGCGGCGATCACGCCAATCACGGAAACGATCGCGAGGAATGAGCCCAGCGTGCCGGACACGGAATCGACCAGCTCGCGCACGTCTTCTTTGGAGCGATTCGCCTTGTACTCGGCGACCACCGGCACGAAGGCCTGCGAGAACGCGCCCTCGGCGAACAATCGCCGCAACAGGTTGGGAATCTGGTTCGCGAGGACGTACACCTCGAGATAGACCGCCGGGATCATCACGGCCTGTACCACGTCCCGCACCAGTCCGGTGATCCGGGACAGCAGCGTGGTGATTCCGACGATGGCGGTACTACGGAAGAAGCCGCGGCTCATGGTCGGCCGGGCCCGAATGGAATGGCGGGTGATCGCATGGGCCGGCAATGGTAGTGAAGATGAGGACCTGTCGAGAAATTAAATCTGTCCTCTTTTCGCACCGGATTATGGCCGGCGGCGGGCGATTCCCAGGCGGACCGCGGACCGATTCGGCTATTTTCCGGGCAGACGACCACTTTGCCCTTGCCTTACGGCCGATCGGTCGGCAGAATTCGCGGCCTCGTTTTTGGAGCCTTCACGACCGTGGCCAATATCAAGTCCGCCGAAAAGCGCGCCCGCCAGACCGTCAAGCGCCGTGCCCGTAACGTGGCTGGCCGCTCGAAGCTGCGCACCGCCATCAAGGGTGTCGTGAACGCGGTGGAAGCCGGCGACAAAGAAACCGCCACCGCCAAGCTCAAGGCCGCCGGCCCGATCATCGACTCGGCCGTGAACAAGGGCCTGATCCATCGCAACAAGGCTGCTCGTCATAAGAGCGCCCTGAATGCGCGCGTGAAGGAACTGTCGGCGGGCTGAGCCCTTCGATAGAACCGAGCGCAAAAAAAAAAACCGGGCAATGCCCGGTTTTTTTATGGGTGGCACCTTTGTGCCCGCCCTCGGCCTCAGCCGACTTCCGCTTCCCTCGGGGCGTCGATCTCTTCCAGCCGCTTCATGATGTCCTCGCATAGCGCCTCCGTGCCCTGGTGCGCGAGACCCGAGATCCGATAGACCGGTCCCTTCCAGCGCAGCCGGCGCACGATGTCCTTACAGACCTTGTCGGCCTGATCCGCGGGCAACAAGTCGACCTTGTTCAGGATCAGCCAGCGCTCCTTCTTCTCCAAGTTCGCGCTGAACTTCTTCAATTCCGCCACGATTGCGCGAGCATCCTTGACCGGATCGGCCTCCGGGTCCGGCGGGCTCACATCGATCAGATGGAGCAGCACTCGCGTGCGCTGAAGGTGCTTCAGGAACTGAATACCGAGGCCCGCCCCTTCGGCCGCACCCTCGATGAGCCCCGGAATGTCCGCCATGACGAAGCTGCGATGGACACCGACGCGCACGACGCCGAGATTCGGGTGCAGCGTGGTGAACGGATAGTCGGCAACTTTCGGCTTTGCCGCCGAAACCGCGCGAATGAGCGTCGATTTGCCGGCGTTCGGCAATCCCAGCAACCCGATGTCCGCCATGACCTTGAGCTCGAGCCGCAGATCGCGCTTCTCACCCGGCAGACCCGGCATGGCCTTGCGCGGCGTGCGATTGGTGCTGGTCTTGAAGCGAGTGTTGCCCCAACCGCCCTTGCCACCCTTGGCGACCAGGAGGCGCTGACCGGGCTCGGTCACGTCGCCCAGCTCTTCCTCGGTATCGACATCGACGACGGTCGTACCGATCGGCACCTCGACAAAGAGGTCCTCGCCGCCGGCGCCGGTCATGTCTTTGCTCATTCCTGCCGTGCCGTGAGGCGCGCGGAAGGCCCGGTTGTAGCGGAAGTCAGCGAGCGTATTGATGCCCGCTCTACCGACGAGATAGATGTCCGCCCCCTTGCCGCCGTCGCCGCCGTCGGGGCCGCCGAACGGAATGAACTTCTCGCGACGGAAGCTCGCAGCGCCGCGCCCGCCGTTGCCGGCTTGAACCTTGATCGTGGCTTCGTCGACGAAACGCATGTTGCTAGTTTGGGTCCGCGGAGGGCTTAAAAAAAGAGCCCCGGCGCGAGGCCGGGGCTCTTTCGATCCTGCGAAAGCGCGGTCGCGATTACTCGGCGACGATGCTCACGAAAGTCTTCTGCTCGACGCCGCGCTTGCGGAACTGCACGCGACCTTCGGTCTTCGCGAACAGCGTGTAGTCCGTGCCGGTGCCGACGCCGTCACCGGCGCGATACACCGTGCCGCGCTGACGGACGATAATGTTGCCGGCGATCACATGCTCGCCGCCAAACTTCTTGATACCGAGTCGTTTGGACTCTGAGTCGCGGCCGTTCTTGGTACTGCCGCCTGCCTTTTTATGTGCCATGGCTGGTGCTCTCCAAATTCAATAAAAGATTAGCCGCCGACGATGCCCGTCACCTTCACTTCCGTGAAGAGCTGACGATGCGTGCCCTGGCGCAGGTAGTGCTTACGACGACGGAATTTGACGATGACTTTCTTATCGCCCTTACCGTGGCTCTGCACGGTGCCCGTCACCTTGCCGCCGCTCAGGAACGGCGCGCCGATCTTGACCTGATCGCCCGAACCGACCAGCAGCACCTTGTCGAACTCGACATTGGCACCAGCCTCGGCATCGAGCTTCTCGACGCGCACGACCTGGCCTTCGCTGACGCGATACTGCTTACCACCCGTGGAAATGACGGCGTACATGATTGACCCAATGCTCCGGGGGCCGGGAGCCCCCGGCGGAAAAGGGCGTGAAGTGTACGGAGCGGACGGGTACTAAGCAACTCTTAGGGACACATCCAAGGCAAAAACTGGGGCGAAGTGCCCCTCGGAGGGATTTTCGCGCGTTTCAGGGCCCGCTGACGGCCCTGAAAACAACTAAGTCTGCGACATGCGACAGCTTGCCGCCCTTATGGGCTACCATTCGCCGTCGGTTATTTCCCTTTGGAATCCATGAGCTTCGAGTCCGTCAAAGCGCTGGTCGATGGCGACCTGCGACAGGTCGATGCGGTCATCCGCAACCGCCTCGCCAGCGATGTCGTCCTGGTCAACCAGATCGCCGAATACATCGTCGGCAGCGGCGGCAAACGCCTGCGCCCCCTGCTGGTCGTGGTCGTGGCCCGTGCCTGCGGCTACCAGGGCGAGCGCCACTCCGAGGCCGCCGCGATCATCGAGTTCATTCACACGGCCACCCTGCTCCACGACGACGTGGTCGACGGCTCCAAACTCCGCCGCGGCCGCGACACCGCCAACGAGGTTTGGGGCAACGAAGCCAGCGTGCTGGTGGGCGATTACGTCTACTCGCGCTCGTTCGAGATGATGGTCTCGCTCGAAAGCATGCGGATCATGGCCGTGATGGCCAGCGCCACCAACAAAATCGCCGAGGGCGAGGTGCTGCAGCTCCTGAACGCCAACGACCCGGACACCACCGAGGAACGGTACTTCGAGGTCATTTACCGGAAGACCGCCAAGCTTTTCGAAGCCGGCGCGCAAATCGCCGCTTTATTGGCTGGCGCCTCGCCTTCGGTTGAGGCCGCGATGGCGGCATATGGGAGGCATTTAGGAACGGCCTTCCAGCTGGTCGACGACGTACTGGATTACCAGTCAAACAGCGAGGAACTCGGCAAAAACCTGGGCGACGACCTCGCCGAGGGCAAACCCACCCTTCCTCTTATATATGCCCTCCGCACCGGCACCGAGGAACAGCGAACGCTCATCCGGCGCAGTATTGAAGAAGGCAGCATCGAGGAGCTAGGCCGCATCACCGCAGCGATTGAATCTACCGGAGGCCTTGCGTACACTGCGCGGCTCGCGCGGCGGGAGGCCGCCCTCGCCATCGACGCAATCGCCGTATTGCCCGACTCGGCGTATAAGCAAGCCTTGCGCGAACTGGCGGACTTTGCGGTCGAACGCACCTACTGAATCCAGCCAGCTTTCGAGAAGTCCTTCTTCGGGGTGTAGCTCAGCCTGGTAGAGCGCTACGTTCGGGACGTATAGGTCGCAGGTTCAAATCCTGTCACCCCGACCACGACATCCTGCGGCTATTGATACGGCCGCTGGATGTATCGCAGAGCGTGCCCAAAGACTCCCATCGGCATGGGTGGCCGCTGAATCCGATCCGAAATCAGTTCCCCTAGAACAGGCCGCGCCTCTTTGAAGCGCTGGCATCCCCCTGACAGACCAAGAGTGATCAGATCGTCGCACAGCTCCGCTGCACGTGGAACGGCCCCAGGTATGCGCCCCACCGCTCCGCCCTGAAGAACTCGAGCACCCAGAAAAAACACGCCACCGAAGATTGAGGGACAGCCGCGCCAGCGGGCGAACGAGCATCGCGGACTGACTTGAGCGCCAAAACACCGTCGGCTCATCTCACAACAGATGCCCGACACGAGCCCCATAAGACGACGGATTGAGGCCCCGGTGACGGGTGTGGTGCGATCGCATCACCCCGATCCGACGCTGAGGCAGCCGGAGCAATGGCGGATCCACGCCGAGCATTGAAACGATCGAGGGACCGAATGGGCTGGGTGCAGCGAACCGTCATGTCAGGATCGGACCGAGAATCGTCACAAGACGATCGCACCAGCGTGCCGTGATGAAACGGCACGCGCGATGAATAGTCCGATGATGGCTTGACGAGGCAATGCTTCCCGGATTCGGGCCGATGCCACGCGGAAGTGCTTGCCAAACGTCAGCACGTCATCGAAGACGATCAACGTCTCGCGCGCCGGCACCGCGAGCAGATCCACATCTATCCGAGTGATGTCCATGAGCTCATCGATGGACGCCCTCGCGGCGCCCCTCTCGTGATCGGCGACAGTGCTCACCGTTTGTTGCAACAACGGCCGCACATCTGGGTGCGCGTATCCCGAGAACGCCTGCTTGAGCGCACGCTCCAAGCGATCACAGTAGTCCGGATCGCCCCTGCACTTCGAACCAGGGATCGGCACGAATGTATATCGTCGATTCACGAGCATGGGACCGAATGCCTCCCGGAGCGCGATGGCAACCTCGGCGATCGCCCTTTCCTTGTCGCCCTGCAATTGGAGCACGTTGGGGCCGCGCGTGATTTCAGTGGGCTTGCGTTTGAAGTTGGCGAGTAGCTGCCTCGTGGCACATCCGCTCGCGCCTCCACCGACGCTGAACTCGCCGCGAAACAAGCACCGATCGGTCTCGGCCAGGTACTGATGCTCCCGACGGCTCCGCTCATCGATCCAGGTCCATGGCTTAGAGAGCACGACATTCACTCCACTCGTTGAAGCGACGATTGACACAGGTCACCCGATCGTCATCGAGACAGCGCTTGGGGCTATGTCGCCCAGTTATTTAACTGTTTCGCTGAGCGACTATCGAGACCTTTCCACGGATGAATCGCGATCTGTAGTACGCGAGATGGGTTCAGTACTGGCGTTCAGTACATCAGATAGCAACCACTGCTTATCCGTCCGCGGCGGGGACATTTGACTCACGAACTTCGATACCTGACCAGCAAGCTGATGCCTTCCTTCGGTGATCAAAAGATGCCGAACCACTTGCCAACCCCGCACCACCTCCGTTCTGGTTCGCTGTAGCCTCGCGGCCCTGGGCTCATCCAGGGAACCTGCATTCAGATCGTGCACGATGTCGCTTATCCTCGAGGTCACATGCGATGACTCCCCTCTCCGTGCTGCTCTGAAGATCGAATCCAACTTCGGCGCTCGACTCTGCCCACGAATCCTTCGATCTGTAGCATTGGCTTCGACGCCGTGTGCACGAAGGTGTCGAGCAAACTCCTGACGCCAATCACGCAGAGTCGCCCTGCGAATATCAATCCTCGAACCACTTTCACTGACCGCTTTTAATGTTACATGCACATGCGGATGAGGCTTGTCTGTGTGCAGGGCCATCGCGTATCGATGTTTGAGATAAAACTTATCGCGAGCGAAATCCCGGACGGCGGCGAGTAACTTTTCTGGCGGCGTACCGGCTGGCATGGAAAAGATGATCCTGCGTACGAGCTTGGGAGGCTTGCGCCGATAGAAAACAAACAAGCCGCGGCGCTGTCGATCTTCGTCCAGATCAAGATCCCAATCGTCGACTAGTCTCTGAACCGATTCCCGCCCGAGCAACCGTTCGCCATCGTCTGTCTCGATCTCTCGCTCGCCCGCTCTACTGATGTAATGGAAATGGGCATTCACTCCGCGACTCGTGCTCGATCCTTTGCCGCTTGACACCTTGATCATCACTTCTGGCACCCGCCTGACCGTCCGGCCGATCTGATCAATCTGAGCTGCTGTCAGATGCAGTCGTTCCGCCGGCCCTGCGCGACCATGGCTTTCTAAGTCAAATAGGGGCCTGCCCCTAAGGCGAAGCGGTTTCATACCCGTTCCTCCATGAGAGCGCATTCACCTTGAGCAAGTCCTTGGTGTGATTGCGCATCGCCTCGCAGACCTCGACTATCGCGAGCAGATCCTCGCGACTGATTCCCGTCATTGCCACCCCTCGACCAGCCAGTCGGATCACTTGGTTAAGATTTCGGCCGATCGCGCCAAGCTGGGCAACCGACAGCTTAAGTGCCATCAATTCCGCCTCAGGCAGCGGAGAGAGATTGCGCAGATGAGCTCGTATCAGAACCGATATATACGTCGCCGCCCCCATCTGCCGAGAGGCCGCCCGCTCCTTGAGCAACAGCTTGTCGTCCGGATGCAGCAAAGCATACGTGCGCGTTCCCTTCCCCCGCCGTTCTGACGGTTTCAAACAGCCGGCGTCTATAACACCCGCGCTACCCACAGCCGAATCAACGAGCTGCTTCAACAACACCGCTTCGGTTATCTCCTGCTGTTCGGCAAGACTGCGGAACCGGGCTTTCATTTCTGCAGAGACATGAGCCGAAATTAGATGTGTGGTGACCATGCACCGAAGTGTTGATCAAGAATGGTCGGAGGGCCACCCCCAGTTTCGCGCTCTTTCTGGCGATACTGGCGCTTGACTAGCCTCATTGTGTCTCTTCCTCCAGTGCCGGAACCCATCGCCAGCGCGCAGGCAGTAATTGCCGGCGCTCCAGCAGCGACTCATTGTCGGGGCTTGGCACGAAATCTTGCGCCCTGATTTTCCTGGCCCCCGGCCACGCCCCACCGCCCCCCTCACTTTGGCCGGTTCCTCCCTCAACGTATCCCGCGTCCTCTCCTTCACCGGCTCCGGATACCCCCTCTTCGCCGTCCAGACATGCACCTTCGACAGAGGCCGCCGCGACCTAACCTCCTCGCTCCATAAAACCCTGTCCTTTTATCTCCCTCCGCTCCTCAGATGTCTCCGCAATACCCACCCCACCAAACATCACACACACCGCCGCGATCAGCACTTCGCGAATCAGCTTATCCACGCGCTCTCCTTCCTTGTTGTTACCAGCAACGGTATGAGCGAGTGCGGCGCGAGATACTGTGAGTTACGACATAAGAGACGCCCTGTTGACCAGGGAATTTCCATTAGGGGCACGGGCACACGTCAGCGCTTCGTCACCAAATTGAAATTACAACCACCGCCACCCTGTCGTTGTTTGCTAATACAACCTTACCTTCTAATCGCGGAAACGTCGGAAATCTTTCCGAACTTACAAACATCTCGTAGGAACTATTGCTGCAACCTGAACCGCGTGATAGCGTAATTTACAAAGGACCCGGAATTAGAAAACATCGCCGGGCAAGGAAGATCCATGGACTCACGTATCGAGGCCTCTCGACCAGAGTCAGCGCAACGACGCGCGCTCGCAGCTCCAAGATTTGATAGAGCATTGCATTGGCTGTTCGTGGCTTGGTGCGTGATGCTCATGCCTGCGCAGGCGACGGCAGTGGATCTGTTCGATTCATTCAAATCGTTGAAAGTGCCGGTGCCGACGGCCGATGTGAAATCCGTCGTCAAGGCCGAGGATCTGCGTAACTCACCGCCCGAAGATCAGTTACTGCGCGCACAGCGTGCATTCGAGAATGCGACGGCAGAGCAGGTGATCGGTGAGGCCGACATATTGAAGGCGAAGGACCTCGCCGCGCGCAAGCTGGTGCTGCCGCCGAACTCGCAGCTCATCTTGTTACCCACCGGCGGATCGGCGGGCGAGCCGTATTACATGATCGTTGCGGAAGAGATTGTCGTGCAGGGCCCGGCGATGATCACGTGGGCGCGAGAGGATGCGATTCGTCAGCCGCCGCCCGATCGTGGCAAAGCGCCGAACGGTGCGCCGGGTCGCGAAGAAGGTGCGAACGGTGAGCCGGGAAGCGATGGCGACGCGGGCACGCCCGGCTATCGAGGCGCCAGTGCGCCCTCGTTGATTCTGGTCACACGCAAGCTCACGGGGCCCGGGCAACTGTTCGTCGATTTGCGCGGGCAGAATGGCGGGCCGGGCGGAAAAGGACAGGATGGTGGCGATGGCGGCCCGGGTGCGCGAGGCCGTCCGGCTTCGCAATCGATGTTTGATTGTCGCAGAGGCCCCGGTACCGGTGGCAATGGTGGCAACGGCGGAAAGGCCGGGCCCGGTGGTCAAGGCGGCGCTGGCGGCGACGGCGGATCGGTCATCGTGCTCGCGGAGGAGCCCAAGAGCATCACCGCGCAGGCGATTGTTTTGATCGCGGGTGGAGCGGGCGGGGCGCCCGGTGCGAAAGGAAATCCCGGCAATGGCGGTCGAGGTGGCCCCGAAGGCCCAGCCGCGCCACCGTTCTGTCGGGGAGCCAACCGTGATGGGACCGCCGGGCAGAGTTCAACGGTACTGCCAATGCCGGCGAGCGCAGGAACCCTCGGCGTCGAAGGCAGATTCTGGCCGCTGCCTGTCGCCACCGACCGGCTCGACAAAATCTTCTCGCCTGCGCCCACACCAGTCCCTTGATCGCGAACCCTGGCTGAGGAAGGCCATGAGAACTCAGGCGTGGGGCATCTTCGTCGCACTGGCCCTCGCGTTCGGCGCGACACCTGCGCTGCCTCGAGAGCAGGACCCGACCTTGCAGTTCGAAGCCGCGGTTCCCCGCTACGCGCTGGTGTTTGCAAACGAAACGTACCCGAGCAGTCCGCTGCGCTCAGCGGCGAAAGACGCCGAGCTCATTCGGAACAAGCTTGAGAGATTGCAATTCAAGGTCTTCGTCGAACAGAACAAAAGCGCCGCTCAGATCAAGGCTGCGATTGAAGCCTTGCGGACGCGCGAAGTTCGTTTCGCGCGCAATCAGGACCTGCGTCCCGTGGTGCTCATTTATTTCTCGGGACACGGCTTCAGGGCGAACGGCACCGATTATCTCGCCGGCATCTACGCGGACACCGCCGCCGGTAGCGGCATGGAGCCAGAAAGTCTCGATCGCAACTTCATCGAAGAGAAACTGGCCCGCGAGGCCTATTTGATTCTGCTCATCGATGCGTGCCGGGTCGAACTGTCGACGGACGAGCCGGCATCGTTTGCTGGCGATCCGACCGATCAGCTCGCGGATGAGCCCATTCCCTCCGACATGACGGCGGCCAGTGCTTACTACGAGCCGGTGCCGGATTCGCCGGAGCGGATCATTGGATTTGCAACCTGGGCCGGCGACACCGCGGCGGCACAGGAAACAATCGATTCCGATGAGATCAAGCCAAGCGTTTACACAGAAGCGCTGAACGAGGAGCTGGGGCGGACCGAAGCGTTGATCGGCGTCGAGCTGGCCAACGCCGCCGACGCGGTGAAACTCAATCACCCGGACCGCCTGCAATACCCGGATCCGAATGGTCACATCCACATCATGCTGCTCGATGGCCCCACGCGCGCGGCCGAGATCGAAGCCAGTTGGGAAGCGCTGAGATTGGAGCCCACCATGGACTCGATGCGCAAACACCTCCTGAAGTTTCCCGAGAGTCGGCATGCCGCCGCCGCACGCCGATGGATGGTTCGTCCACGCGATTGAGGGAGAGCGAAATGCAACCATTCAACGCAAAGCTGCTCCGCTCACTGCGGCTCAGTGCGCTTTTGTTCTTCATGCTCAGCGCTTGCGTGAGTGCGCAGAACACACCCGCGCCGACGCCAGAAGCGCGGTCCGCGGGCTCGGCGCCATATCAAAAGGCGCTCGAGATCTATTCAAAGAGACAGAACTTTCCGCCAAAAATCCTCAATGGAGTCGATGCTCACTACGCCGACTTTCCGTGGCAAGTGGCGCTCGTGCGCGCCGACATTCCCGACAACTTCTACGGTCACTTTTGTGGCGGCGTGCTGATCGGCGACGGCTGGGTCGTCACGGCGGCGCATTGTGTCGACGCTGGCATGACCGGCGGGATGCTACGCGTCGTAGTGGGCACGGACCGCCTCCAGGGCGACAGCCTTCGCGAGGAAGTCGAAGATCATATCGCAATCCCCGACGACTACGACGCAACGAACTTCCGGCAGGACCTTGCCCTGCTACGACTGAAGACCGCGCGTCCTCACGCACGCATCTCGATGCTGACAAGCGCGGAGGACACGCTGACGGCGCCGGATCCTCCCAACATCACAGCGCTGGGCTGGGGCTATCTCTACGAATGGGGACTCAAGTCCAATCAGCTGAAACAAATCTCGCTCGCGCTCCCCACCCTGGATGAGTGCAAGAAGACTTATAAAGAGCGCATCTCCGCCGACATGTTCTGCGCGGGCAAATCAGCCAACGGCAAGGACGCCTGCAAGGGCGACAGCGGGGGCGCGGCGGTCGTGAAGAGCGCGGACGGCTCTCCCCGCCTCGCCGGACTGATCAGCTGGGGTCTGGGCTGCGGCAAGGCGAAGCGCTACGGCGTTTACGCGCGCGTCTCCACATTCCAGCAATGGATCCGACAAGAACAGCAGAAACAGCTAACAACAAACGCCGCACAGTGAATCAGCGACACAACAGTGCGTGCATTGAGGAGGAAACGTGTCTAGATCTCAAGGATTGGTGGCTTCGATCCCACTGTCACTCAGCTTGTTATGTAGCGGCTCGTGCAATGCTGCCGAGGCCGCGACTTCGACATCCACATCGGGCGCCCCACAGGTGGACTGCACCAAGCCACCTGAAATTCCGGCCGACGCCAGTAAAGAAGTGAAGGATGCGTTCACCCGCATCAATGAAATCTGCGCCCAACTGCAACTGCGGAGCGTTGAAACTCAGCTCGATCAATCCAAAAACGCAGAGCTCGCGCAGGCACTGAGCGGCTTGGGCAAAATTCAAGGCTCGAGCGGCGCGATCAACAATCCCGACAATGCCGCGCACGTCGGTCAATGGATGGCGCAACGCCTGGCTTATAAAGCCGGCACTCGGATCGGCAAGAGCCTCAATGACGCGGCAGTGCCGGCGGGCTCAACCGTGGTGCTGAGCATCGATCAGTCACCGGCCGACTCGAGAGCCAAGCTACGAATTGCGCTCGACACCTTGAAGCGGCTGCAAACGGCGCTCATCAGTGCGATGAACGCAGCAAACAATCAGCGTGTGGACTTCGAAGCGGCCGAACAAGGTGGCGAACAGGTGAGCGGTCGCTCCGCCGCGGCGCTGCTCGCGCTGGTCCCACCGGCCATCGATGCCGCCAAGGGCATCGCGTCGCTGTTTCGGAGCGAGACCACCATTTCGGCGATCGCCGTACAATCCAACGCGAATGTCATTGCGGCCGGCATCGCGCACTGCGCCAAGTCAGCCTCCAAGGTGATCACTCCGGGACTGGCGTCCATTCAAGCAACCAATAAGTTCGCCGATGCGCGAGCCACCGCCACGCAGACAGCCGATCGGGCGCGAACCATGCTCGCGGCAGTCACTGCCGAACTGGAGCAGGCGAAAGCCAATGGAGCGACCAATCGAGTGAAAGCGCTGACTCGCGTCAGCACAGCTCTCGATACTCTCCTCAAGGCCTTCGATGCCTACGACGCGTCTCTGACGCCCAACGCGGAGAGCCTGCTGCTCGCCGCTGAAACGTACGGCCTCGACAAGGCAACCTTTGTCTATGTGACGAACGCGAGCTTCGGCGCCAGCGGTGGCGTGGTCAAGAGCACGTTCAGCTCGGATAAATTCCAGTATCGCGCCACGCTGCAACTGGTCTATCAAATCGTGAAAGACGACGGCACCGTGCTTGGAGCCGGCGAGATTCCTCTCACCGACTTCGCTCAATTCGCCGCGAAAGATTTCACCGAAAAGCTCAACGTGACACCCACCAAGCCCGATTGCACCTGAGCCACCTGTGAGTAGGGGCGCCGGCCCCTACTCACGAGCTGTGCAACAGCTCGCCGCGAAGCACGTAGTTATCCGGCGGCCCATACTGACGCCAGTAACCCAACAAGCCGAGGCGCGAGAGCAACGGTTGAAAGCGCGGCGACGCGCGAAACGCATGCATCTCTTTAGTCCACAAGATGCCCCAGCCGTTGCCGATCGTTCCCTGGGAAGCCAGCCGATCGATCAGGCGCTGTGCCACATCGTGCGCGTCGTCGATAGCGCGGAGCATGGTGTACCAGACGATCAACCGGTGTGCCGCACCGGGGTCCAGATCCTCAGGAGATAATTTCGCTTCCCATGCACGTAGTGCAGCGATAGCCCGGTCACCGCGGCTCGGGTCGGATTGCGCCCGGTAGAAAGATTGAATGGCTTCGAATCCACCCGCTTCGCGTGACGTCGGTGAAAGGATTTCGGTCAGCTCCTGCGCTGCCTCCTCGAAGCGCCCGTCAAGCATCGCCAGTTGCGCGCGTGCCTCACGAACCTCGGCAAGGTCGCGTGGATAGCCATTCGCGATCGCCAGATCGATCCACTTGCAAGCCTCCGCCCGCTCGCCGTCGAGTAACTTCTGAGCGCCCAAGTGCAGAGCAAGCGCCGGCGATGAGGGAGTGAACTCGTACGCGAGCTGGATTTCCGCGAGGGCCTTCCGATGATGACCGGCCTGACGCGCCACATAAATCGCATGGAACAGCAGAGCATCGGGATTTCTCGACACCAGCGACAGTGCTTTGCGCAGCTCGGTCTCCGCCTCGATCCAGCGCCCGCAACAGGCGTTGATCAAACCGAGCACGCCATGCGCCCGTGAGATCGAAGGATCCAACGCAAGTGCATGGCGGGCGTCGCGCTCCGCATGATTCAGCAAAGTCAGCGCGCAGCCGTCATTCGCCGCTCGATAGGCCCGCGCCTCCGCAATCGCATACCAGGCGCGAGCAAAATCCGGATCGCGCGCCAGTGCACGACCGAGAATTTGTACCGCCGATTCGAGATTGTCCTCGGACGGCTGCGAGCGCAGCGCCATGGCCTGCAGGTACAGGTGATAAGCCTCGAGATCCCGCGTGGGGGTCTTGCGCCTCGCCGAGCCGATCACGAAATGACTGGCCGTTGAATCGACAATCGCGACCGTCAGCTCGTCCTGAACCCGGGCGAGATCGTCCCAACCGCGCTCGTAGCTCTCGGACCACAAGTGATGACCGGTTCGACCGTCCACCAGTTGCGCAGTGACCCGGATGCGCTCCCCGACACGACGGACGCTGCCCTCCAACACCGCTTCCACATCGAGCTCGCGTGCGATCTTACGCACATCCACGTTCCGGTCTTTGAACGCGAAGGTGGACGTGCGCGAGGCGACCTCGAACCAGCGCACGCGCGCAAACGTGTTGATCAATTCCTCCGCCATGCCTTCGCTGAAATAATCTGTGGCGGGATCGCTGCTCAGATTCGCAAACGGTAGGATGGCGAGCGGAATTCGCGCATGCAGTCCGGCTCTGGCATGCGCGAGCTCGCTCGCGTTCGACGCGGACGCGCGCTGCGATTCATCCGCAGGCTCGGAGACTGTCCGCACTTCGGCCACAAAGCGATAGCCGCGCCCCGGCACCGTAACGATGAAGCGATATTCGCCCGGGCGTTCGCCGAGCACCCGGCGCAACAGCGAGATGTTCTGATTCAGGCTGTTTTCCTCGACCACCACGTTGGGCCAGATCGCGCTCATCAGCGCGGCCTTGCTCAACAGCTTGCCGGGATGCTCCACCAGATACAGCAGCGTATCGAACGCTCTGGCGGTCAACGGCAGGGCCCGATCGCCATTCTTCAGCAGCAACAATCGCCGCGCGGCGTCGAGACGAAACTCCCCAAATTCGTAGGTAAAGCGACCGGACGCCATGGCGAGACAGGATGTCGGAATATTGCAGCAACTCTCGCAAAGCCTGGCATCCGTACCCGGGCGAAATTCTAACGCCGAGCCGGGCCCGGGCGCACGCCCGGGGAAATCACAAGGCTTCAGAGTCTTTGCAAAGCCAATTCAGAGCCCGGCTCGCACGCTACGTGCCGAATCCGCATGCGGCACTCGAACCGGGAGAAAGAAATGAATTCTGCGCTTACAAAATCAGCCGTGACCGCGACTCTGGCTGCGTCGCTCGTCGGAGCTTTTGCTGTGGCACATGCCGATCGCGTCGGCCAGCTGAAAGGCACGCCGAAGATCGTCGTCAACTACGACGATCTGGATATCTCCAGCCCGCATGGCCTCGAACAGCTCTATACCCGAATTGAGAACGCCGCCATGTCCGTCTGCGACTACGACCGGCTGCACAAGGAGCTGGCACGGCAACGCCGTCCGGCGGCCTGCTATCAAGCGGCGGTCGACGACGCCATCAAACAGGTCAACAAGCCCACCTTGACGGCGCTCCACAAGACCAAGGCCAAGACGATTCCTGGCTGAGCGACTTCAGCCGGGCTGGATTGAATCCGGCGGATGACGCGCCTGTCGTCCGCCTCAGGCGATGCCGTAGACGAGCCCGGGCAGAGTCACCTACGTTCAGGCAGTTACCGCGTGGATCGCGGCATTTCGTATGCATGAGGGATGCGGCATTCCCTGAGAATTCAAGATAAAAAATTCTTGAGCGTAGCGGCGCTTCAGTTCCCAAGTTGCCGTCCGCTACACGGCTTCAGGAGAAATTCATTTCCTTGGAGTCGAAGGTCGATGTTTAACGATATGAAGGTGGGCACTCGCCTGGCGATTGCCTTCGGTGTGGTGCTGATACTGCTGGTGGGCGTCGTCCTGATCGGCGTCAGCCGCATGGCCAACATCAACGAGAGCCTGCGCGCGATCACGCAGGAAAACGTCGCCCAGATGACCCATGCACAGGAGATTCGCGCGGCGTCGTATGGAGTGAGCTCCTCGACCCGCAATCTGTTCATCCTCACGGATACCGAAGAGAAGAAGGCGGAGTACGCCAAGCTCGAGGCTATTCTCGAAAAGGCGCGCGTGGAACGTCAAGCGCTCGGCAAGATGTTCGACACGATCGGGGCTACGACCGCGCGGGAAAAGGAACTGTTTGCGAAGCTGGAAGAGGTCAGCCAGCCCTTGCCGGCGCTGATCGAGAAGGTCGCAAAGCTGGCGCTGGCCAACAAGAGCGCCGAAGCGATCAGTGTTTATATGAGCGAGGTGTCCAAGCCTAACGCACATGTGCGCGACGCCGCCGAGGAGCTCGTCAAGTTCGAGAGCGATCTCAACGACGAAGCGGCCAAGGAAGCGGTGAAGACTTACGAAGCCGCTCGCAACATGATGATTGCGCTCGGCGCCATCGCCGGCTTGCTCGCGGTCGCGGCCGCTCTGCTGGTCACGCGTAGCATTCTCAAACAGCTCGGTGGCGAGCCTTCGTATGCCGCGCAGCTGCTGACCTCGGTGGCCAACGGCAATCTGAATATCGAAGTGACCACCAAGAACGGCGACACCAGCAGCATGCTGTTCGCCGTGCGTAACATGATCGATCGCCTGAAGCAGGTGATCAACGGCCAGCAGCGCGTGGTCGAAGCCGCCAATCGCGGCGACTTCAAGGAGCGCGTGGACCTCAACGGCCTCACCGGCTTCCAGAAGGAAATGGGCGAAGGCTTGAATCAGCTCGCCACCACCACCGGCACGAGCATCGAAGACGTAGTGCGCACGATGCGCGCGATTTCCGAAGGCGATCTCACCAAGACGATCGACAAGGACTATCAGGGCGCGTACGGCGAGATGAAGGAATACGCCAACAACACCGTGCTGAAGCTGGGCATGATCATCAGCGAAGTCAACAGCGCGACCGATTCCCTGTTGAGCGCATCCGAGCAGGTCAGCACGACCGCGCAGTCGCTGTCGCAGGCCGCCACCGAACAGGCCGCCGGCGTCGAGCAGACGAGCGCCGCCATCGAGCAGATGACCGCCTCTATAGCTCAGAACACCGAGAACGCGAAGGTCACCGACACCATGGCCTCGAAGGCCTCGTCGGAAGCGAGCGAAGGCGGCGAGTCGGTGAAAGCCACCGTCACCGCGATGAAACAGATCGCACAGAAGATCACGATCATCGACGACATCGCCTATCAGACGAATCTGCTCGCGCTCAACGCCGCGATCGAAGCGGCGCGTGCTGGCGAACACGGCAAGGGCTTTGCGGTCGTCGCCGCTGAAGTGCGTAAGCTCGCCGAGCGCAGTCAGGTCGCCGCGCAGGAAATCGGCACCGTCGCGACGGGCAGCGTGGAACTGGCGGAAAAGGCCGGCGCGTTGCTGAGCGAAATTGTCCCGAGCATCAAGAAGACCTCGGACCTCGTGCAGGAAATCTCGGCGGCGTCGCAGGAACAATCCTCCGGCGTCGGCCAGATCAACTCGGCGGTCACTCAGCTCAACCAGACGACGCAGCAGAACGCGGCATCGTCCGAAGAGCTGGCCGCGACGGCCGAAGAGATGAGCAGCCAGGCCGGTCAGCTGCAACAGACCATGTCGTTCTTCAAGACAGGCTCGAGAAACAGCCATGTCGCGAGCGCTGCCCGCAAGCCGACCTCGGTGAAAGAGCAGCCGCGTAAAGTGGCGGCGCCGGTAAGCGGCACTCACGCGGTGTCGGGCCACGAGCCGGACGCATCGCAGTTCGCGAAGTTCAACTAAGCGGGCGACGCGAATGACTCAGACCAGCTCATCTCAGCGCGTGGCGGCGAATGTGCCGCCACCGCCGGACGTGGACCCGCAGTTCCATCAATATCTCACATTCGTCCTGGGGACCGAGACGTTCGCGATCGGCATCCTCTCGATCAAGGAGATCATCGAGTATTCCAGCCTCACCGATGTGCCGATGATGCCGCCCTATGTGCGCGGGGTCATCAATCTCCGTGGCGCGGTCGTACCGGTGATCGATCTGTCGGTTCGTTTCAGCCGCGAGCCCGCGCCCGTCACCAAGCGCACTTGTATCGTCATCATCGAGATCATGGTGGGCGAGGAGCGCCAGGTGATCGGCGTCGTCGTCGACGCGGTCAACGAAGTGCTGGACATCCCGGCCGCGGACATCGAGCCGCCGCCGGCGTTCGGCGCCGGCATCCGCACCGACTTCATCCTCGGCATGGGTAAGGTGCACAGCAAGTTCGTCATCGTGCTGGACGTGAATCACGTGCTGGCGTTCGACGAGCTCGCCAGTCTCGCCGTACCCACCGCCTGATTATTTCTTCGACGCCTCCGACCAGGCCGGCGGATCGCTGGCTGGGAACGACTCCCAGCCGGCCTCGTCGACCGGGTCGTAGCTGTCGTCTTTGTCTTCGGTGGGCTTTTGGGCCAGCTCGATGGGTTTATCAGGCGTGGCTTCATCACGCGGTGTCTCGGGCGTCATCGGGCTCTCCTGCAAACGCTGCAGACGATGATGGCCCGACACCGCGTGACGAGTCTTGGACGACTGTGCGATCACAGCGTCAACGTCTGTTCCTGCTCCTGGCAGGAGCGACGCGCCAGCGCCAGGTTCGACTTGACCTTGTCGAGCACCAAGTAGATGAACAGGCCGGGCTTGGAAGCGATGGGTCGGATGATGTGATATTGCTTGCCGAGCGTGATCAGGATGTCCTCGAGCCGATCGGCCAGCCGGCATTCCTTCGAGACAGCGGATGAAATCCTGTTTCGCTTACGACGCCATCGCTGAGCCGTCGAGCGCGTGTGCAATCGCCTCTCGCGTGTTACGCGCGGCCCAGCGGATCCGACCGAACACGGCGGCCTCTGTGCATAAGACGGTGAGGACGGCTTTGTGAGTGGCGCTCGGCACATCCATCAGCAACACCAGTCCCGCGCTCGATTCGATGATCAGATCGCGACACTGACCGACGGCCCCTTCGCGGCTCACCGCTTCCGCCAGCGCGAGTAGTGAGCTGGCCATCGCCGCCAGCTTGCTAGGTGAGACTTTCTCGCTGACACTGGTCGCAATCTCGAAGCCGTCCATCGTCGAGAGCAGCGTTCCCGCGACTCCGTGATGCTCATGCCGGAGCGCGTCCAGTTGAGCCTGACAACGCATCTTCGCGTTCACGCGACCTCCGCCGCTTCGATTTGATTGAACAGGATGTCCAGCAGCAGCAACACGTCGTCTCGACGTCGAACATCGACGGAGACGATCGGCGTGCTCAGACCGAGCTCGGCCGCAACGTTGTAGTACGCGTCGAGGTCAGGAACAGGATGAGTTTCCTGACGCCCCACTCCGACCACACCGCGCGATCCAGCGACAATGTCACGAAACGCGCCCAGGTATTCCCGAAGGTCGGCCAACGGATCGGGCCGGCGATTGTCGACCAGCACCACCACACCGAGCGCGCCCTGGCCGAGGATCTTCCACATGAAATCGAAGCGCGTCTGTCCCGGCGTTCCATACAAGCGCAGCACGTCGCCTTGTGGCAGCGTGATCTCGCCATAGTCGAGCGCGGCGGTGGTCGTCGTCTTCACATCGTCACCCGCTTCCGATCGCTGCACATCGGTACTCGCCGGTGCGATCTCGCTGATGGCGGCGATTGCGGTGGTCTTGCCGGCGCCCATCGTGCCAGTGAATATCAGTTTGTATTCGTGCGCGTTCACGATGACGCTCCAAGGCGCAAAACTGAGCGAATGGCATTGAAGATGCCCGCGTAACGCGACGGCCGCGCATCGACGGGCGAGTGCTTGGGCCCATCCGAATGCACTTCCAGCAACTCGATCAAACAGCACGCATTGATGAACGCGTTGATCGTGCTGACCGGCAGCCGTGTGACGATTGCCAGCTCGAGCACGGTCATCTTTTGCCGCACCAGGCGCGCGGCGAGCCGCAAATGATCCGGCGTGTGCTCGATGCGACCGAAATCTGGCCAGCGTCGTAATTTGAAGTGAGCGCTCGGCGGCAACTCTGGCAGCAGCCGGCTCTTGCATCCATGCAGCGCCAGACGCCACAAGAGTGCGTCGAGCTTGCAACTCTGAGCACCCGTGTCCGCGAGCAAGCGCGCATGCGATGTGGGCCACTCTCGAATGCTGATATGAACCCCTGGCGCCGCCAGACGCGCCAGACCGCTCTCATCCAGCGGCCGCGTCAGCAACACACTGCGCGTCTCCGGCACGACATTCAACTCGACCGACGCCGCCTGTAACGCATAAACCTGTTGTGCATCCCGGCGCGCCAGCCCACGAAGCGCCACCGCTACGGGAAAGGCATTTCGCCCATCGACCGCCGCATCTTCCGTCGACGCGAGCGCCGCCCACTCCCGCGGCGGAACCTCGAGACTCAACGTCGACGAGACGAGATTGAGCAACTCGATCAGATCGGATGCACGGATCGGGTCGCGAATGACACTGGTTCCTGAGGCCGCAAGCGCCACATCCTCGACGAGCGAAAAGAATCGAGTCGCGCCGTTCGATGAACGTTTCTGCGTCACCGATGACAGCGCCGATGCCGGATCGCAGATCGCGACATGCGCATCGCCTCGCTCGGTGAACGACCACCGATCCGTGGTTCGGGCGTTTACCACCTCGAGCATCGACTTGAGTCGCAACTCCGTGCGCAGAGACAGGCCGAGACAAGTCACCGTCAAATGACGCGCGCTCATCGGACGATGCCCTCGTCTCTACGCGCGCGAGAGAAATGGCAGATGTGACAGCTCGAGTCCATGGGCGTCTGCTTGTGCGAAGTCCAGGTTGCAAGGCGGCGAATTCTTGCACCTGCAAGTTCACGTCATTGGTACCAGTTCGCACTTCGCTCGGGAGTGGCGATGGGATATCTACTAAGCACAGCGCAATGATTGCGTCGCGATAGTTATAATCGGCACCATGAAACAATTGAGACTCGCTCCCGACTGGGACATCGTTGAATGGCTCAACTCAGACACGCCGCTCGATCTGCACTCGTTGCGAGGTCGAGTCGTGGTCGCCGGCGCGTTTCAAATGCTCTGCCCGGGCTGTGTCGCGCAGACGATTCCGCAGTTACGCCAGGCGCATGCTTTGTTTCCAGCGTCTGAAGTCGCGATCATCGGGCTGCACACGGTGTTCGAACATCACGCGGCGATGGGCCCGGCAGAGCTCAAAGCTTTCCTGCACGAATACAAAGTTCAGTTCCCCGTGGGCGTCGATCGTCCCAGCGATCATGGCGACGCTATTCCCTCGACCATGCGCCGCTACGGGATGCAGGGCACCCCGACTCTGCTTCTTATCGATCGCGAGGGGCGGCTGCGGCGGCAGACTTTCGGACACGTTCCGGATTTGCAGCTCGGCGCGGAAATCATGGCGCTGATGCGCGAGCCTTCGAGTGTCGCTCTCCAGCCGGTCGGCGCGGGTGATGCTTCCATGGAGAAGTGCGACGACACTGGCTGTCGGATTGCGGACGCCCCTGTGACATAGGCCTGCTGCAATTTCCCGCAATTCCACGTACACTGGCCGCCTCTGGATGCAAATCCAGAGCCTTATGCGCCAATAAACAACCTCTGCATTTCCTACTTGCTTCTCCTGCAGACGCGCACACCTGTGCGCGGAGGTTGTTATGTCTCCAGTTATCGTGGCGCGCGACGTCGCGTACGAATTTTCCAATGGGCGCGAACTTTTCAAGGATCTCAGTTTTTCCCTGAGCGCCCTGCGCTCGGGTTTAGTGGGCCCGAATGGCGTCGGTAAAACTTGTCTCGCGCGACTGCTTGCTGGTGAGCTCGAGCCGAGTCGTGGAGTTATCCAGCGTCACGGCCCTGTCACGCTCTTTGCTCAACGTCAGCCACCCGAACCGATCGCCGTGGCGGACTATCTTGCGTCCGTCGAACAGTGGTCGCTGACCAGAGATCGGCTGCTTGCGAACATCGATCAGCAGGCACTGTGCACGACGCTCAGCGGCGGCCAGTGGATGCGTGTGCGACTGGCACGCGTACTGGACGACGGCTTTCTGATTCTCGACGAGCCCACGAACGATCTGGATCGCGAGGGTCGCGAGGCCGTGTTTCAATTTCTCCTCGCGCATACCGGCGGCGTATTGCTGATCTCTCACGATCGCGAGACGCTCGAGCTGTGCGATGAGATCCTGGAACTCTCCAACGTCGGCCTGATGAAGTTCGGCGGCTCGTGGTCGGAGTATGTTGTCGAGAAGGATCGCGAGCGTACCCGTCTCGGCGCTGCGCTCGATCAAGCGAAACGTGAGCGCGACTCAGCCATCGCTCATCGCTTCGAGCAGCAGGCTCGACAGGAAAAACGCAATCGTCGCGGCCAGGCGGCGGCGGCTCGCGGTGGCATTCCACGGATCATCGCAGGCGGCCTCAAGCGTGCGGCTCAGACCACCACTGGCAAGCGCGATGTCGCTCAGGTCGAGCGCGCCGAAGCTGCTGTGAAATCGGCGCATGAAGCGTTTGAGAATATGAAGGTCGATCCGGTCATGTACGCGGATCTGATGGGCCAGGCGCTGCACGCACAGAAACTCGTCGCCGAAGCTCAGGGCTTCAATATTCGCTTTCAGGACTGGCTGTATGCGAAGGATCTGGATTTCAGCTGGCGCGGCAATGTTCGGCTTGCTTTACAAGGACCCAACGGTTCCGGGAAGTCCACCCTGCTCAAGGCGCTCACAGGCGCACCGTTGACCACTCGCGGCGAGTTGAACCGCGGCCAGCTCGTCACGCTCTATATCGACCAACGCTGCAGCGTCCTCGACGACTCCCTCAGCATCCTCGACAACGTCCGCTCCGTCGCCCCCGGCAGCGAAAGCGAAATCCGCACTCACCTCGCCCGCTTTCTTTTCACCCGCGACACCGTCTTCCAAAAAACCAGCTCCCTCAGCGGCGGCGAACGCCTCCGCGCCACCCTCGCCCGCGGCCTGCTGTCCATCCACAAACCCGAACTCCTCTTGCTCGACGAGCCGACCAACAATCTCGACCTGGCAAACATCGAGTTCCTGGAAACCCTGGTCAGCGAATTCCGCGGCGCGTTGATCGTGGTGTCGCACGATCGGAGCTTTTTGGAGCGGTGTGGTGTGTCGGAAGAGTTCGAGCTGCCTCCTCAGTAGTACATGCCCCTGCGCACGTCGCCGCGGAACGGATGCCGCGGCGACCACCGCACGTTTTTCCACGGACCGCAGCCGCACGCAGCGCCTGAAACAAATAGTTATTCGCTAATTTTTGACAGCTCCATCCATGCATCATCGTAGCGGCGGGCGCACACGTAAGCAGTCCCGCAGGGAGGTGACCGATCACCGACTAATGGAGCAGTCCATCGATGGGCGTGAATTGGGACTCGGGGAGTCCCTAGAAACGCGAAACCCCGCTCGAGGCGGGGCTTCGTCAGTCCGGATCCGCTTACCTGCCACCGGGGCAGACCTCTTCGAGGCGGGCGTGCACCGGGCCGGCTTTTGTGCACGGAGAAATTGTACGGCGGCCGCCTAACGAGAACAAGCCAATTAAGGAGCAACGTATCTCATTAGTTGCTCCCTGCTGCCCCGCCTACACCATCCGGCGCGCCAGTTTGTTATTCTGTCTATCCGTACAGTAACTCAATCAGGGGACGAGTGATGAGCAGCGCCGAAGGTCCGTCCGAATTTCTAGTGATTTCCAAGGGATATTGGGATGAGGACAAGTCGCCTGAGCAGATTCAGGCGGCCATCGATGCTTTTTATAAATGGCACGACGTGCTGGTGGCCCAGGGCAAGATGATTTCCGGGCAGCGTTTGCAGCCGGCAAAGATGGTTGTTTCCAAGCACGGCATCACCGATGGCCCGTTCGCTGAAACCAAGGAAGTGATTGGCGGCTATTGGCATTTCATCGCGAATAGCCTGGAAGAGGCCGCGGCGTTGGCCGCGCAGAATCCGTGTCTGGCGTGTGGGTTGAGTCTGGAGATCCGGCCGATTGAGCCAAAGACGTGTTCCGCATTCGACCGGACGACGGAAACGCCTCCTAGCCGGAAGAAATAGTCACAACGTGCTGACGACGTGCCCGCCGTCCACGGTGATCACGCTGCCTGTCATGTAGCGCGAGGCGTCGCTGCATAGAAGTAACAACGCGCCATCCAGATCGCTCGGTTCGCCGAGATGGCGCTGTGGAATGCGCCGGATCAGGGCCTGTCCGGCGTCCGTCTCGAAGAACGCTGAGTTCAAGTCGCTAGCAATGTATCCAGGTGCGAGCGCGTTCACTCGAATCGAGTAGCGCGCCAGCTCCAACGCCATCGTCTTCGTGAGTTGAATCAGCGCGGCCTTCGACGCCGCGTAAGGAGCCACCATCCCCGCCTGTCGCAGCCCAAGAATCGACGCCACATTCACGATGCAACCGCCCCGTCCCGCGGCACGCAGGTAACGAGCAACCGATTGGCTCATGAAGAATGCGCCACGTAGATTGGTGTTGATCACCGTGTCCCAATCCAACGACGTCTGATCGAGCACAGGCTTACTGACTGTGACACCTGAGTTGTTGATCAGAATGTCCAGGTGACCGAAACATTGCACCGCCTGAGCCACGCCGCTCTCAATAGCCTCCGCCGTGCTGGAAACATCGAGAACCAACGGCGCTGCTCGACCGCCGGTACCGGAGATCGTCGCCACCA
The DNA here is from genome assembly GCF_042651805.1 of Steroidobacter flavus. Taxonomy (NCBI): domain Bacteria; kingdom Pseudomonadati; phylum Pseudomonadota; class Gammaproteobacteria; order Steroidobacterales; family Steroidobacteraceae; genus Steroidobacter; species Steroidobacter flavus. The sequence goes on from NZ_JBHSDU010000015.1 coordinate 2,638,744, forward strand.
ACGCCTCAAGTAACGGAGCCCGCCGAGCCGCGACGACAACACTTGCACCTGCGCGGGCCAGAACCTGAGCGAAATGCCGACCCAAGCCGCTCGACGCGCCGGTGACGAGCGCCACCTTGCCGGATAAGTCCAACATTCCTAACGAACGACCTTGATCATCCACAAGCGCGAGTCCTTAATGGTCGTTCATTGAGCAGCGCTGACTGAATCAGATGCCGATTGTACCGGTGAATCGGATGCCCTAACCGAAATCGCCGGCCGGATGGGATGTCGCGACCAATCATCTAATGACGCCGGGTGGATCGGATGCCGTGACGGAAATCATCTAATGGTACTGGTCCAGTCAAACCCCGAGCCCGAAACTCGCCTCATCCATACCCATCAACGAACCACTGCCATTCCGAATGCTCTGCCCGTGCACGTGAACTCTCGGCAGCAGCTTGTCCAAGAAAAACTGTGCCGTCTGAATCTTCGCTCGATAAAACGCCGACTCCGCATCGCCAGCCTCCAGCCGCTCTTGCGCGACCAGCGCCGACATCGCCAGCACGTACCCAACGCACACATATCCAGCGAGCATCAGATAGTCGACCGCCGCCGCCCCCACACTCGCCACATCTAAGCGGCTCTGCTCACCAACGACATCGGTAATCTCTCGCCACAAATTCACGCCGCCCACCAGTCCCGCAGCCAAACCCGCCAGCGACCGCTGACGCTCAACTCGCACAGCAAGCGCCAGAATCTCATCGGTGAACGCGACAAACTCCTCACGCAACGGCCCCAGCAACTTCCGACCGAGCAGGTCCATGCCCTGAATCCCGGTCGTGCCCTCATACACGCGTGTGATGCGCACGTCGCGCACCCGCTGCTCGAGCCCCCACTCCTTCATGTAGCCATGGCCGCCGAGAATTTGAATGCCAAGGTCGGTCGCCTCAGTCGCCCACTCAGACAAAGCGCCCTTCGCAATCGGCGTCAACAGCGCAAGCCGCTGCTCCGCGCGACCACGCGCGTGCGTGTCAGCACTATCGGCGAGATCGACCCACTTCGCGCAATAGAGAACGAAAGCACGACCGCCCTCAGCGATGGCCTTCTGAATCAGCAGCATCCGGCGAATGTCAGGATGAACAATCAGAGCCGCGGGCCCAGCATCCTCCGTCGCAGTCGGCGAGCGGCCCGCGAAGCGCTGCTGCGCATACGCCAGCGATGTTTGAAACGCACCTTCGGCATGGGCCTGCGCCTGCTGTGCCGTGCCCAGGCGCGATTTGTTGATGAAGACAAACATCGCATTCAGCCCGCGGCCGGGCGGCCCCACCAACCATCCCTGCGCGCCTTCGAACGCCATGACGCACGTGGCACTGGCCTTCAATCCCATCTTGCTCTCGATGGACAAACATCGCACCGAGTTCGCCGTATCCGCCACACGCTTCTGCACGGCGAACAAAGAAATGCCTCGCGTCCCGGGCGCCGCATCGGGCAATCGCGCCAGCACCAGATGGACAATGTTCTCAGAGAAGTCCTGCTCCCCCGAGCTGATGAAGATCTTCGTGCCAGTCACAGAGTAGCTGCCGTCGCCACGCGGCTCAGCGCGAGTCCGAACTTGACTCAGATCCGAGCCACAGTGCGGCTCGGTGAGGCACATCGTCCCCATCCACTCACCGCTCACGAGCTTGGGAACAAAACGCTGGAGCAACGCCTCCTCCGCAAACCCAAGCAGCGTCTTGATGGCGCCGTCGTTCAGCAGCGCATACATGCACCACGAATGATTCGCCGCCTGCATGAACTCCGAAACACAGAGTTTGAGCGAATAGGGGGCAGTCTCGCCGCCGTACTCCGTGGGATTGCCGAGTCGCGGCCAGCCCGCTTCGACATACTGGCGATACGCGGCCGCAAATCCCTGCGGTGAACGCACCTTCCCTGCCTCGAAGTGCGCGCCCTCTTCATCGCCGCTGCGATTCAAGGGCGCGAGGACATCTTCAGCGAAAGTGGCGATGGCCTGCACCACCGCGTCGACTTCCTCCATCCCGAGCTCTGAGCCCGAAGGCAGCGAGCGATAGTGAGAAACAAAGTCGAACAGCTCGTGCACGCAGAAGTGCACGTCACGCAGCGGCGCCTTGTAGGTCTGCATCACTGCTCCGCGAAGTGCCCAAGCACCGCCTTGGTCTCGAGGAATTCCTTCAAGCCTTCGCGGCCCCACTCGCGGCCGTTGCCGGACTGCTTATAACCGCCGAACGGCGCGTTCATGTCGATCTGCGCGCCGTTGATATGAATCATGCCCGCACGCAGTTGCTTGGCGACACGTCGTGCACGCTCGAGATCGCTCGAATGCACGTAGCCCGCGAGCCCATAGACCGTGTCATTGGCGATGCGAACCGCCTCCTGCTCATCCTGGTACGGAATGAGCACGAGCACCGGGCCGAAGATCTCTTCGCGCGCGATGGTCATCGAGTTCGTCACATCGGCGAAAATCGTCGGCCGCACAAAGTAGCCACGCGTCAGCTCGTCGGGTCGACCCGGCCCGCCAGTCACGAGTCTCGCGCCCTCGTCGATGCCTCGTTGAATCAACCCTTGAATCTTGTCGAACTGCACCTTGCTCGCGACCGGCCCCATGGTCGTGCCCGACGCCTTCGGATCGCCGACGACAGTGCGCTCAGCCACGCTCTTCGCGATACGCACCGCCTCGTCGTAAAGCGGCGCCGGCACGAGCATGCGAGACGGCGCATTACACGACTGGCCGCTATTGATGAGCATCGGCATCACGCCGCTTCGAATCGCCGCAGTCAGATCCGCGTCATCCAGAATGATGTTGGCGGACTTTCCGCCGAGTTCCTGCGACACGCGCTTCACCGTGTCCGCAGCCACCTTGGCGACCTGAATGCCAGCACGCGTCGAGCCCGTGAAGGAAATCATGTCCACGTCCGGATGCCGCGCCAACGCTTCACCCACCGTTGGGCCATCGCCATCGACGAGATTGAACACGCCCTTCGGCACGCCCGCTTCCTCGAGGATTTCAGCAAATACGTGCGCACACAGCGGCGCCACCTCGCTCGGCTTCAAGATCACTGTGCAGCCGGTCGCAAGCGCCGGGGCCACCTTGCAAGCGATCTGATTGATCGGCCAGTTCCAAGGCGTGATCAATCCACACACGCCGATGGGCTCGCGACGAACCAACGTGGCGCCCAGCGGCTCTTCGAACTCGAAGGTCTGCAACGCGGTCAACGCCGACATGAAGTGTCCGATGCCAGCACCGGCCTGAATCTGCACCGCCAGTCCCAGCGGCGCGCCCATTTCATCGGAGATTACCTCGCCCAAGCGCGGTAAATGTTTCTGCATCGTCTCGATGATGCGCTGGAGCAAAGCCATGCGCTCTTCGCGGGACGTTTGTGAGAACGACTCGAACGCCGTTCGGGCCGCTCGCACCGCCTTGTCGACGTCCGCCGCCGATCCCAGGCTGATGACACCGACCGAGCGCTCCGTCGCCGGATTGACGACTTCGAGATCGCGATGCGTTGCCGGCGACACCCAGGCGCCGTCGATATAGAACTTGCGGAAGTCGTACATGGCTGTCTCACTTCGGCGGCATGCGCTGCGCGCCGTCGAGGCGAATCGTCTCGCCGTTGAGGAAGGAATTCTCGGCAATCGAAATCACCAGCTGCGCGAACTCCGGCGGCCGTCCCAGCCGGTTGGGAAACGGAATGGAAGCCGTCAACGCGGCCTGCACTTGCTCGTTGAGCTCACCGCCCAGCATCGGCGTTTCGAACACGCCCGGCGCGATCGTCACGACCCGAATGCCGACTCGGGCGAACTCGCGAGCCAGCGGCAGCGTCATGCCCACGACGCCAGCCTTCGACGCCGAATACGCCGGCTGCCCGATCTGCCCGTCGAACGCTGCAATGGATGCAGTGTTGACGATCACGCCGCGCTCGCCACCCTCGAGCGGCTCGGCATTCTGCAAGCGTGCAGCGGCGAGACGAATGATGTTGAACGTGCCGACCAGATTCACATTGACGATGCGTGAGAACTCGGCGAGCGACAGCGGACCATCGCGCCCCACCGCCTTTCCCGGCCGGCCGATGCCGGCGCAGTTCACGATGACGCGCGCCACACCGTTACGTTGCTCGGCGGACTCGATAGCACGCGCGGTGCTCGTCTCATCGGCCACATTGCAAACCTCGGCGTGACAGCCCAGCGCCTTGGCCTGCGCCGCCAGCGTCGTCTCGTTCAAATCGAGCAATGTGACTTTCGCGCCCGACTTCAACAAGGCCGCTGCCGTTGCGGCCCCGAGACCGGAAGCGCCGCCCGTAACAATGGCCGCATGACCCGCTAATTGCATTCGAGACTCCGATTAGACTGTATGAGGCGGCTGCACGATGGCCTTGATCGCCAGGCCGCTGGCACACGCCGCGGCCGCTTCGTTGAGCTGCGCCAGACTGAAATAGGACACCAGGCGATCGAACGGAAACTGGCCGTCGCGCCACCAATCGATCAGTTGGGGAATAAAGCGGGACGCGACGCTGTCGCCTTCGGTCACGCCACGCAGCGTCTTGCCGAGCAAGAATCCATTCATGAGCAGCGACGCTTCGGCCTGATGGCCAGCCACACCCAGCGACACACACGCGCCGCAGGCTCGCAAGCTATCGACCGCCTGCCTCAACACCGTCGGCGCCCCAGTGCACTCAACGGTGTAGTGAACGCCTCTACCCTTGGTGAGAGTGCGAATCGCCGCAACGGCTTCGTCGAGCTGTGCGTTAACCATGTGAGTCGCACCCAACTCTGCAGCGATTCCCAATCGGCCGGCGTTTTTGTCGATCGCGATGATGGTCTCGCAGCCGGCAATTCGGGCCGCCATGATCGCGGACAGGCCGACGCTACCCGCACCGAAGATCGCGATGCTCTCACCGCGTCTCGGCTTGATCACATTGATGACCGCGCCGGCGCCCGTCTGCATGCTGCATCCAAGCGGCCCCATCAATTCCAGCGGTACATCGGTGGGTACGCGGATCGCATTCGTCTCCAGCACAAGTGCATGCGTGCTGAATGCGCTCTGCCCGATGAAACGAGCCGACAGCGGCTGACCTTCCCGATCCTTCGCTAGCGGACTACCGTCTGCGCGCACGCCGCTGAAGTTGAGGCGAGCGTTCCGTGTGCAGTACGCCATGCGATCGTCCTGGCAGAACTCACAATCGCCACAATATGCATAGGAAAGTACGACTGCATCGCCGGGGCGCAGGCGCGTGACGCCGGCGCCCACTTGCTCGACGATGCCCGAGCCTTCGTGGCCCAGAATCGCAGGTAGCTTGAATGGAAAACTCTGGTCTCTCGCACTCAAATCGGTGTGACACAAGCCGCAGCCGACCACGCGCACCAGCACCTCGAGCTCCCGAGGTGCGTCGATCTCGACTCGTTCGATCTCGAACGCACCCGGGCGACGGACGACAGCGGCGGTGGCGACTCGCATTCGGCTCTCGACCGTTCACGTCCAGCTAGAACGACATCCGCAAGGTGATGCCGTACGTGAGCGGCGCGGACACATAGCCGTTCGAGTCCGTGCCTTGTAGCGGCGAATTGAAATGCTGAGTCACATAGCGCTCATCGCTGCAGTTCTGACACCACGCCGTCACCGACCACGAGTTGTCCGACGCCTTCAGGCCCACGCTCAGATTCACTTCGGTCTGTGCGTCGCGCTGGAGATCGTTGGACGTGTTCGTGTACTGATCGCCGCTATAGGTCCCGGCGATCCGACCGGTCAGCGACAGGCTGTTGCTCAGCGGCTGATCGAGATTCAGCGAGACATTCGCCGCCAGATCCGGCGCCTGCGCAAAGTCGCGACCGGACAGATTCAGAATCGACGCCGCCTCACCGAACTCCGCCTCCGCAAGCCACGTGGCATCGACACCAAGCGTCAACGCGTCAGACAGCGAGAAGCTGTTTTCCACTTCGAGGCCATACACCGTGGCTTCCGGCGCATTCACGATGGTGAATTGCGTACCGAGGAACTGCGCGACTTGCAGGTCCTTCATCTCATCGTAGAACGCCGCGAAGTTGCTACGAGCGCGTCCGTCGGCGTACTCGGTCTTCAAGCCGACCTCGTAGCCATCGACGTACTCAGGCTTGTAGCGCGGATCGAGCGGACGGGCGCCCGGCACTTCGGCGGGATTGTTTGCTCGCGTGCCCGCGGCGGTGTTGTCGATGTTCACGCCGCCGGCCTTGAAGCCGCGGCTGTAACTCACATAGCCCATCACATCCGGTGTGAATTGATATTGCAGACCGAGCGTGCCGGTGACCGCATCGTTCTCTTGCTTGGCGCTGTACTCCGGGCCCGGCTGCACATTCAACAAGCGGAACGCGGCGTTCGGGAGCGGCGTGAAGTAGAAGCGCTTGAACGCGCCAGTCTTGTCTTCACGCGAGTAGCGGGCACCGACGATCAACTTCAACGGATCGCTGAGCCCGATGCTCCAGTGCGTGAAGGCCGCGTACGACCGGCTGCTCGCCGGCAGAATCGCGTCGCTCCACAACCCGGTCGGTGCGGCGGACGTGCCCGGCGGCAGACCCGCCTGCGCTTGGAACAGCACGTCGAAAAACGCCTGCGCCTGATTGCCCCACAACAGCTGGTGAGTAGCGTCGATGTCTTCATCGGCGAAGTACGCGCCGACCACATAGTCCGCCGAAGCGAGCTTGCCGTTGTATGTCAGCTCCTGCGAGAAGAAGTCGGTCCGGAAGCTTTCGTTGATGGTGAGAATATTGGCGCCGGTGAAATCGGCGTCCATGCCGTCCTGCTGGATCTTCCAGCTGCGATAGGCAGTGACCGAGTGCAGCGAATTGCCCCCGCCCAGTTCCAGGTCCGCCTGCAACACAACGCCTTTGTCCGTCAGATCCTGTTGCGTGTCGTTGCTCAACACCTGCTCGTAATCGTCGAAGTCCGCTGACGGTGGCCGCAGTCCTCGGGCCTGAGTCAGCAGGTTGATGAACGGTTGCAGCGGTCCATCGACGTCATCGACCTGCCCGTAACAGCAGTTGCTCTTTTCCTCGGAATAGTCGGCGATCAATCGTAAGGTCAACGAATCGGAGGGCTCGACCAGCAACTGCGCCTTGGCCGCACGCGGCTTGCGCTCGTTGTAGGAGTCGCCCGTGTTCGGGTTCTCGATGAAGCCATCCGCATCGGACCACAGCACCCCGACGCGCGCTGCTGCCCGATCTCCGAACGGAATATTCACGACGCCGCGTGCGAGCAGCGTGTCGTAGTTGCCGTAAGTCAGTTCGAAATTGGAGTCGAAATTGCTCAGCGTCGGCTTGGTGCTGTTGATCAGCAGCGCGCCGGCGGAAGTGTTCTTACCGAACAGCGTGCCTTGCGGGCCGCGCAGGACCTGCAGACCGTCGATGTCGAGCCAGTTCTGGAGCGCCTGGCCGGCACGAGTGCGATACACACCATCGATGAAAACGCCGACCGCGCCTTCGAATGCCCGGCTGTTACCGACGGTGCCGATGCCTCGAATACGAATGTTCGCGCTGTTCGCCGCGCTATTGCTGGTATCGAACGAAATGCTGGGCGAGATCTGTTGCACGTCGGCGATGTTCTCGACGCGTGCGGCTTCGAGCGCTTCCGCCGTCACGGCAGTCACGGCGACCGGCACTTCTTGCAGATTTTGCGCGCGGCGCTGAGCGGTGACGATGATCTCTTCGGTATGCGCCCCGGCGCTCTGATTGGTGTTGGCGACGTTCGATTCCTGCGCAACCGCGGTGCCCGCCATGGCCAGCATGACAGCCAGCGATCCGCCGATCCGCTTGTACCCCGACTCGATAGTCATCGTTATCCCCCGTGACCCTTTCTATAAGCCCCGATGCCGCCAGATACGGCGGCCCGTTGTGGCGGAAGCATGGACCGGGGGCGGGTTCGTCCGACTCGTCGGAACTGACGATCTCGCGTCAGGTGATGAGGTTCAGCTTCCTGGCTACCGCGATGGCCTGGGTACGGTTATGCACGCCGAATTTGGCGTTGATATTGCGTAAATGGGTGCGCACCGTGGTCTCGGACACGAACAACCGCCCGGCAATGGCCAGGTTCGACAACCCCTCGGCCAGCAGGCGCAGGATTTCCAGCTCCTTGCGGGTCAGCGCCTCGGTGGCGCCTGGCGCCGGGGCCGGCGCTTCGACTTTTTCGGTGCGCTGACCGGCGAGACGCTTCAGGTACTCCGCCAGGTTCGCCGTCTCATCCAGCTCATTCTGTTGAGCCAGCGACAGTCGTTGCAACAACCGCTGCATCGGCTCGCCCTCATCGAGGAAGATCCGCACGAAGCGTTCGCGTGCACCCAATCGGAGCGCGTCGCGAGCCATGCGCAGCGAGGCCTTCGCGTTGCCCGCCTTATCCAGCGCGAGCGCCAGCAGAATACGGAGCTTCAAGGCGCGGCGATGACGCTTGGCATTCTCAGCCCGCTCCAGCTCTTGTTTGAGTTGATTGACCGCCTCGTCGGCGCCGCCGCTATGAATCATCAAGCGCAGCTGGCCTTCCAGCAGCGTATCCATGTCGTTGCCGAATAGCGCACGGGACATCACCGGCGTCCAATCGACGGCGGCCCGCGCCCTCTGCAACGCTTCACGCGCACTCTTGGCATCGTTACGCCACAACGCCAGTCGAGCCCGCTCCAACTGAGCGTTCGCGACCAGACGCGGCAGACTCATGCGGTGACCGAAGCATTCCATCTCAGTGACCGCCAGCAGCGCACGATCATGATCGCCCGCATGATGAGCAATGCGCGCCAGACTTCGATGACCGCAGATGAGATGGTCGGTCATGCCGAGTTCCTGCATCAGCGGCACATACACGCTCAGCAAACGTTCCGCTTCCGCCAACTCGTCCTGTTCGTACAGCACTTCGGCGAGCAGGATGCCGGCCATGGCATTGCCGTTGGTGTCGATGAGAAATTTTCGCGAGCCCACGGCGGAGGAATGTTTGAAGCGCGCGGTCGCCTGTCTGAGTCGACCATGCAACAGGTCAATAGCGCCTTCCACACATTGCGCGAAGATCGTCATGAACGGACCGGCCGGCGCATCCTGTTGCACCCGACTGCGATCCAGCAGCTCGCGAGCGCTCGTGTACTTGCCCATGATCATGTGCAGATTCGCAAGCGAGGTGCGCAGGATGCTGAAAGGAAACACCTGCTCCGCCGTCACTTGCTCGAGCGCCGCCTGACCCGCCTCGTACGCCTCATCGAACCGATCGAGCATCGTGAGCAACATCGGCCGCAGGGCGAGCGCATGCACTTCCAAGTGCGGCGGCAGCGGCCCTTGCGCCTCGATGCGCTTGAGCATCTGCATGGATTCCTGCCCGCCTCTCGTGAATGACAGCGCCCACGCATGCATCAACCGCAGATGCGGCCAGCTCGCCAATTCCTGGGGCGGCACCGAGTCGAGCAATCGCGCCAACAATCGGATGCGTCCGCCTTCGAGCAACTGCTCGGCGATGCGTTCCAACATGGGTAGCGCATAATCGAAGTCCGCCGAGGCAAGCGCGTGCTCGACCGCTGGCACGGGGCGATTCTGCGAGTCATACCAACGAGAAGCAGCCCGATGCAGATCGGGAACGTCCTGCGGATACTGTCGCTCCAGCTGAGTGCGCAGGAAGCCCGCGAACAAGCTGTGATATCGGAACCACTCGCCATCTTCGCTGATACGCTGGACGAAGAGATTCGAGCGTTGCAGGGAGTCGAGAATATCGCGACTGTCCCGTTGCCCGCGGACCGCGTCGCAGAGTTGCGCATTGAAATGATGGAGCACACTGGTGCGCACCAGAAATTCACGCACGCCTTGCGGTTGCTGAGCCAACACTTCCTCGGCCAGATAGTCCGCGACCAGAGCGTTCGATCCAGAGAAGTGTGAGACCAGCTCGACGGAGCGATCGCTACGCTCGAGCGCCAGCGACGCCAGCCACAGTGCGACCGGCCATCCTTCAGTGGCACCTTGCAAACGTGCGATGTCGGCGCCCTGCATATTCAATCCGCGCTTGTCGCGCAGATAATCGCTGGCCTCGGCCACCGAGAATCGCAGCTGCATCGGATCGACCACCAGCAACTGACCGCGTGCGAGCAATCGTGGCGCGCCGATGTCCAGCATGGTTCGCGAGCCGATGACGATGCGACACCCTTCGGGCAGGTTTTCGATCACCTGTCGCAACACCGCCAGCGACGCCGCGTTCTGTAACAACTCGGCGTCATCGACGAACAGCACGAACGGGGCCGGCGTGCAGGCAATGCGCTCCATCAAGTCGAGCGCGATGACACCGGCGGCCACATCGTTCTCGGGCTCGTTGCTCGTGGCAACGCCGCTGAGCAACTTATCGAACGCGGCGTCGAGAAAGGCGAGAAAGCGCCCGACATCGTTATCGGCCGCATCCACCGTCAACCAGGCCGTGGCGATGCCTTGGTCGCGCAGGCCATTCATGACTTGCAACATCAGCGTGGTCTTGCCGAAGCCGGCCGGCGCTTGAATCAGCACCACCGCCTGGCCGGCGCCGGAGCACACGCGCGCCTGCAATTCCTTGCGAAGAATTTGCGAAGCCGGCAACGTCGGCGGCGTGGTTTTCGCCAGCAGCAAATGATTGCGCACGCCCGAGACGAAGTCAGAACGATTTTTCGGCAATCCCACGTACATCTATCGACCCGCGGCCGCGGGCTCACCGCCCGGCAACCTACCCCCCGATCTGATATCGACTTTGCGTAATCCGACGCCGCCCAGTTGAGCGGGTTTGGACGCGGCTGCAATCGTCAGTTCCGACGAAGTGTTGCGCCGGCCGCTGCCTAGAATACGTCGATTGCTCCCTCCAACGTACCTGTCCGAGGATTCGATCATGCCAGAAGCTTACATCGTTGCCGCCGTTCGCACCGCAGGCGGGCGCAAAGGAGGACGCCTGTCCGGCTGGCATCCGGCCGACCTCGCCGCGCAAGTGATCGACGCAACCGTGGCCCGAGCCAAAGTGCCGAGCGATGCTGTCGACGACGTCATCATGGGCTGCGTCAGCCAGGTCGGCGAACAAGGCTTCAACGTCGCGCGTAATGCGGTGTTGTCGTCGTGCCTGCCTGAAAGCGTGCCGGGCACCTCTGTCGATCGCCAATGCGGCTCGTCGCAACAGGCGATTCACTTCGCGGCCCAGGCCGTGCAGTCCGGCTCGATGGACGTGGTGATCGCGGCCGGCGTCGAAAGCATGACGCGCGTGCCGATGGGCCTGTCGGTGTCGCTGCCCCAGAAGCACGGGTTCGGGTTTTATGTCAGCCCGGGCATGCAGGCGCGCTATCCCAATGTGGAGTTCAGCCAGTTTCTCGGCGCCGAGATGATGGCGCGTAAATATGACCTGTCGAAGGATCAGCTCGATGAGTACGCGCTGAAAAGTCATCAGCTCGCCATCGCGGCCGCGCAGGCCAAGGCATTCGATAACGAGATCGTGCCCGTGCAAATCCGCCGCGCCCCGGTAACGATGCCGAGCGGTGAAATCGTCACGCCCGCTGCGACGGACGATCTGCACACGATGGACGAAGGCATCCGCTTCGACGCCAACATCGAGGGCATTCGAGGCGTGAAGCTGCTGGCCGAAGGTGGCCGCGTCACCGCCGCGACAGCCAGCCAGGTGTGCGACGGCGCGGCCGCTGTGATGATCGTCAACGAGCGCGGCTTGAAGAAACTCGGCGCGACCCCGCTGGCTCGCATCCATCACCTGAGCGTCATGGGTCATGATCCGGTCATCATGCTGGAAGCCCCGCTGCCCGCCACTCAGAACGCCCTGAGGAAGGCTGGCATGAGCGTCAACGACATCGATCTGTTCGAAGTCAACGAAGCGTTTGCGCCGGTGCCGCTGGCCTTTGTGAAAGTCACCGGCGCGGATCCGGACCGTCTCAACGTGCATGGCGGCGCCATCGCGCTCGGTCATCCGCTGGGCGGCTCGGGGGCAAAACTCATGGCGACGCTCGTGCATGCTCTCCATCGTCGCGGCAAGCGCTATGGGTTGCAGACCATGTGCGAAGGCGGCGGCATGGCGAATGTGACCATCATCGAGCGGCTCTAAGCCGCTCGCTTTGGAGCGGCGTCAGTCGTTTGACGCCGCCTCCCATTCCGCCCAGCCATCCAACGCTTCGACTCTATCGCCACTCGCGCGCAGCGGGTTGATCTCCAGCGACAGCAACTGCGGCCCCAGCGCCAGGGCCGCATCGCCGATCGCTGTGATGACGTTTGCGAGGTTGTTGCGATCGACGGCGGGTGTGCCGCGAAAACCATTCAATAGGGCTTTGCCTCGCAGCTCGTCGAGCATGGCGAGCGCGTCGTCTTGCGAGATCGGCAACAAGCGCAGACTCGTATCGCGCAAGGCTTCCACCCAGACGCCACCCAGGCCCACGGTGATCACCGGCCCCCATTGCGGGTCGCGCATCGTGCCGACGAACAGCTCGACACCGGCGTCACGCATCGGCCCGACGGAGATGCCTTCGATGCGAGCCTCTGGCATCGCGCGTCGCGCGCTCGCGAGTATTTTTTCGTATGCGACGGCGACGGCGTCAGCGCCTGTGATGTTGAGCATCACGCCGCCGACTTCGGTCTTGTGAGGGATGTCCGGAGAGACGATCTTTAGCGCAACCGCAGATCCCAACGCGTTGGCATGACTGACCGCGTCCTGCGCGCTGTTGACCACTTTCGCCGGCACCACCGGAACGCCGCAGCCGTGCAAATATTCGAGCACATCACGTTCGGATTGCGGGCGCGCGTCGACTCCGATTAGAACGCCCGGCGACCTTCGTTCGCCTTGTCGCTCGGATGGGGCGACGTACGCGAGCGTCCCACTACCGTTCGTGGACGAATGTACGCCACGCACAGGCGCAACGTTGACGCTCGAAGATGGTTGGACCTCGCGCGCAAGCTTCGACCACTCAACTGCGCGAGCGACCGCTCGGATGCCGTGTTCGACACCGCACGGAAGATAGTTGCATCCGGTGGCGTCGATGATTTCTTCGCTTAGCTCGCTGAATGGCCGCACCGTGTGACTAATCAGCAGCGTGGGTCGCGCAGCGCGCGACTGCGCGGCTGCGACGCCGGCGAGGAGCTGGCGGAGAAGTTTGCCGTCGTCGGCGGCGCTAGCTGCCACATCCAGAACAGCGACAACAGCAGCGAACGCAGGCTCGGCCGTCATGGCATCGAGCGACTTCTCCAACATCGATGGATCGAGCAACGCCCCGCCCGTGACATCCAAAGGATTGTGAGGCGTTCCAAAATCAGGCAGCGCCGCCGCGAGTCGACCCGATGTAGCCGGCGACAATGACGGCAGGTTCACGCCGGCATCGGCCGCGCGATCCGCAGCGATCTCGCACAGCCCACCGGACAAGGAAATCAGGCCCAAGCCGCCGTCAGGCACCTTGCCCCAACGAGCGAGCACTTCAGCGGTAAGGATCAAATCTTCGAGTGAAGTCACGCGCACGAGGCCGAAGCGACGACAAGCCGCATCGAACACACGATCGTCGCCGACCAACGAGCCGGTGTGTGCCTGCGCCGATCGAACCGTAACTTCGCTGCTGCCAACCTTGAGCACCACGATAGGCTTCCCCGCCTGCGACGCACGCAAGCAGGCGCGGGCAAACGCGGGCGCATCACGCACCGATTCGAGAAACAGCGCAATCGACCGCGTCGACGGATCATCCACTAGATAATCGATGACCTGCGCAACACCAACGCCCGCCTCATTGCCGGTGGACACCATGTACGTCAGCCCGATGCCCTGCCACTGCGCGAAGTACGACATCTGCGCCGCCAACGCCCCGCTTTGAGAAACAATGGCGATCTTCGGATCGCGCGCACGTTGCGGTCGCAAGCTCACTGTCCACACCGGTGCCTTGCTCGTGTAGTTCACGAACCCGAGACAGTTCGGCCCCAACAACGAAACCCCGTGATCACGAGCCAGGCTCGTCAGCCGCCCCTGCAGCTCCCGACCGGCAGCGCCGGACTCCGCGAAGCCCGCACTCAAGATAATGGCGTGACGAATACCTGCCGCACTCAGCTCAGGCAACGTATCCAACAACGCTTCCGATGGCACCATGAGGAGCGCGACATCGACCGGCTCGCCGATGTCACGAATCGTGCTGACGGCGGGATGCCCCAGCACCTCCCCGCCCTTTCGATTGACGAGAAACAGCTTGCCGTCGTACCCGAGCGTGCGGAGATTCGCGAGGGCCGCGCGCGTCCAGACGGAGCGCTCAGTCGCGCCCACGAATGCGATGGACCGCGGAGAAAACAATGCAGCGAGTGGATGTGACATGCGACCGGACAATCGACCTTGAATCAGGACTCCCAAATCACCGGCTGCGCCAGCTCCCGCCACTGCGCCGCTCGTGCGAGATAGCGGCCTTCGATCTGACTCCGACGGATCTTCATCGTCGGTGTGAGCAAGCCGCTCTCGATGGTCCACGGCTCCTTGGCCACGACCAGATAATCCACCTGCTCATGAGCCTCCAACGAAGCGTTCACCTGCTCCAACAATCCGGACAGTTCTCGATCGAGCTGCGCGTGGACGGCCGCATCCGCCTGCGCCTGACGATATTTATCCGCCGCCAGCATGAGCAACGCGAAGGGCTGCGGCTCGCCATGACCGGTGACGCAAATGGCCTCGACGAACGGGTGCGCGCCGAGTCGATTTTCAATCGGCACCGGGGCGACGTACTTGCCTTTGCTGGTCTTGAAAAGTTCCTTCACGCGACCGGTGATACGCAGCCGACCCGCTTGGTCCAACTCGCCGCGGTCGCCGGTGTGGAAGAAGCCATCAGGCGTGAAGCACTGCTGTGAGTCCTCCGCGGCCCGGTAATAACCGAGCATCTGTCCCGGACTCTTCACCAGCACCTCGCCATCTTCGCCGAGACGACACTCGACACCCGGCAGCGGCACACCGACATAACCGGGGCGCACATCATCACGCGGGCTCGCATGAGAAGTGGCCGCGTTCTCGGTCATGCCATAGACCTCGATCAGATCGAGCCCCAGCTCGCGATACCACGAGAGAATCTGCGCCGGCAGCGGCGCGGCACCCGTGAACCCGAGGTTCGCGGCATCCAGCCCAAGGCCGGCCAGAATGTTCTTCTTCGCAATCGGGCCTTGCACCGGATCGGCAAACAAAACCTTCTGCTTCTCCGGCGGCAGCTGTTGATTCACGGCCTGATAGAACTTCGTCCACAAGCGCGGCACCGAGAAGAAGCGAGTCGGCCGCGCCCGCTTGAGATCCTGCGCAAATGTTTCCAGGTTGAGATTGAAGAACACCTGGAACCCGAACGTAAGCGACGGCACTTCCAATGCCACCCGCTCGGCAATGTGCGCGAGCGGCAGATACGACAGCATTCGATCGTCAGGACTCGTGCCCCACAACGAGGCCGTCGTCAGGCAAGGCGCGGTCAACGAGTGGAAGCTGTGCATCACGCCCTTCGGCTGACCGGTCGTTCCAGACGTATAGATGATGGTCGCGAGCGCATTCTCGTCTCGCTCGACGGCTTTAGACAAAGGCTCGCGTGCCGCGACGAGATCATCCCATCGCACGCTCACACTCGCCGGCGACATCGGCAATCCAATCTGAGGCAGCCACGCAGGCAGAACGCGCTGGACGTCATTCCAACTATCCGTGACGCCATCGACGCGCCCGATGAATATCAAACGCGCATCGCAATGACGCAGCACATAGTCGGCCGTCAATGAGCTCGCGCTCGGATACAGCGGCACACTCACGTGACCTGCGAGCCAGATCGCGAAGTCCGCCATGATCCAGTGCGCGCAGTTCTTCCCGTAGATCGCAATGCTGCTGCCGGCGGGCAACTCCAGCGACTGCAGATACGCCGCCATGCGCCGGGATTCATCCCGAACGCGAGCCCAGCTGTATTCGACGACCGAGCCGTTCGGCAGCGGTTGTGTGAGATACGTGCGATCGGGCGCGGTGCGGGCCCAGTGCTCGAGACGCTCGAGCATCACAGCGTCCTCGCGATCAGTTCCTTCATGATCTCGTTGGTGCCGCCGTAGATGCGGCTGGCGCGGTTATCGATGAAGGCTCGTGCGATCGGATATTCCAGCATGTAGCCGTAGCCGCCGTGCAATTGCACGCACTCGTCCACAACATGACACACGAGTTCGGACGCCGTGAGCTTGGCAGCTGCCGCCGCCTCGGGACTCAGCTGATTCTTCAGCACCAGCTCTAGACACCGATCGACGAACACCTGAGTCACACCGATCTTCGCCTTGAGGTCGGCGAGCTTGAAGCGCGTGTTCTGATACTCCGCGACGGACTTACCGAACACTTTGCGCGAGCGGGTGTAGTCGACGGTCCATTTGAGCGCGGCTTCCGCTGCAGAGATCGACAGGATGGCAATGATCAGTCGTTCCCAGCCCAGCTCCTTCA
This sequence comes from Steroidobacter flavus, assembly GCF_042651805.1. NCBI lineage: Bacteria > Pseudomonadati > Pseudomonadota > Gammaproteobacteria > Steroidobacterales > Steroidobacteraceae > Steroidobacter > Steroidobacter flavus. The sequence continues at coordinate 2,655,134 of NZ_JBHSDU010000015.1, forward strand.
TGAGCTGAGGAAAACCCTGGCCTTCCACGCCGCCGAGCAGATTCGAGCGCGGCACTCGCACGTTCTCGAAGAACAGCTCACACGTGTCCTGCGCCTTCATGCCCACCTTTTTCAGCGGCGAGGCCTTGGTGAAACCGGGCCGGCCGTTCTCGACCAGGATCAGCGAAATGTCCTTGGAGCCCGAGCCGGTGTTACCGGTCTTCGCCACCACCACGACGATGTCGGCGAGGTAGCCGTTGGTGATGAAAATCTTGTTGCCGTTGATGATGTAGTAGTCGTCGCCGTCGCGTTCAGCTCGAGCTTTCACCGCCTGCAAATCCGAGCCCGTGCCCGGCTCGGTCATGGCGATTGCGCCGATCGCTTCGCCGCTCGCCATCTTCGGCAACCACGCGTGCTTCTGCTCTTCGGTGCCAAAGTTCAGGATGTAGTTGGCGACGATGTCCGAATGAACGGAGAAGCCGGGGCCAGTCACGCCCGCATAGCTTTGCTCCTCCATCAGCACCGTGCTGTACAGGCGGTCGCCACCCATGCCGCCGTATTCCTCGGGAACGGTGAGGCACAGGAATCCAAGCTCGCCTGCACGCCGCCAGATATCCCGGTCGACATGCTGCTGCTCCTCCCAGCGCGAGTGGTGCGGCACGCATTCTTCTTCCAGGAAGCGCCGGACGTTCTTGCGAAACTCATCGTGATCGGCAGTAAAGATGGTACGAGCGAGCATGATTGCCTCAGTAATACTTCCGTCGTTCACGCGCCATGGAGCGCATCGTCGGCGTGGCTCGATATTGCGGCCCGAGGGCAGCGTAGCGCTCCGACAGCTCGATCACCCGGTCCAGCCCGAGCCAGTCGGCATACTTGAGCGCGCCCCCCAGATAGGAAGGTAAACCCACGCCCAGCAACAACGCCATATCCAGTTCGGCGGCGCTGGCAACGACGCCCTCCTCCAGGCACAGCGCCGATTCGATGATCAGCGGCAACATCATGCGCTCGACGATTTCGACATCGGTAAACGTGCTCGGGCCATTGGTTTGCACTTCCTGCAACAGGACGACCGCCACCGGATCGGGATGCTTCACCGGCTTGCCGGTCGGGCTGATCTCATAGCGATAGAACCCCAGGCCGTTCTTCTGACCCAACCGGGCGTGCGCGACCATGACCTGCAAGGGATCTTTCCAGGTCCGGCGCAATCGTTCCGGAAAACCCGCGCTGATGATTTCGCCCACGTGCACGCCGGTGTCCATGCCGACGACATCGTTCAGATATGCCGGGCCCATGGGCCAGCCGAACGCTTCCATGGCGGCGTCGACTTGCTGATAGTCGGCGCCGTCGGCGAGCAACCGACCGAACGCCTGCATGTACGGCGTCAGGATCCGATTCACCAGAAAGCCCGGCCCGTCACGCACGACGATCGGCGTCTTGCCCATCGACAGCGCATAACTCACAACGGTGCCGACCGCGGCATCGCTGGTCTTGGCGCCACGAATGACTTCGACGAGCGGCATCATCGGCACCGGATTGAAGAAGTGCATGCCGACGAAATTCTCAGGACGCGCGAGCGGCGCGGCGAGATCGTCGATGCGCAGGCTGGACGTGTTGGAAGCGATCACGGCATCGGGCCGGCCCGCGTCCTCCAACTCCCGCAGCACTTTGTGTTTGATTTGCAGATTCTCGACGACTGCTTCGACGATCACATCGGCAGTGTTGAACTCCTGATAATTCAACTGCGGCACGATCGATGCGAGCACGCCGTCGGCCTTGTCTTGCGCAAGCCGTCCCGCCGTCACTTGTTTGCCGAGCAGCTTACGAGCTTCGCCGATGCCGAGATCGAGCTGACCTTGCGCGATGTCTTTCATCATCACCGGAATGCCGCGGCTCGCACTGGTGAAAGCGATACCGCCGCCCATGATCCCGGCACCGACGACGGCAGCGCGCTGAACTCTGCGGCCGCTGCTCGCATGACGCTTCGCCGTCTTCTTCACCTGCTGTTCGCTCAGGAAGATCTGCACCAGTGAGCCCGCCGCTTGAGTCTTCGCGATCTTCGCGAACGCGGCGGCTTCCAGCGCCAGCGCTCCATCTCGATCTAGTGACATCGCCTCCCGCAACAACTCCAACGCCGACATCGCGGCCGGCTGGTGCTTCGGCATGCGCGCGACGAGCGTGCGCTTGGCTTCTTCAAATACTGCATTTGTGTCGCCCCCCTCGATCTGCACTGGACCGAGCTTTGCCGATCGGCGAGCGCGCCAGCCGAGCTCGCCGCGAGCTGCGCTTCTGAGAACATCGAGTGACGTGTCGCGCAGCGACTCGGGCGATGCGATGAAATCGACAACTCGAGCCTTCTCCGCGGCCGGAGCTCTCGACGGTTCGCCGCCCAGAATCCAACGAAGCGCCACTTCGATGCCGGCAACGCGTGGCAAGCGAACCGTGCCGCCGAAACCAGGGAACAAGCCGAGTTTCACCTCCGGCAATCCCACCTGAGCATCCTGTGCCATCACGCGATAGTCCGCCGCCAACGCCGCCTCGAGCCCGCCGCCCAGCGCGAAGCCGTTGATCGCAACCACGACCGGCACCGGCAACTCTTCCAACGCATGAAACACGCGATTGGAGGCCATGTTGCTCGACATGACTTCCTGCTGCGGCTTGCTGAATAGCGCACCGAAGCCACCGATGTCCGCGCCGACGATGAACGACTGCTTGGCGCTCGTGATCAATACACCGCGCAAGCCTTCGTGCGCGCTGGCCGACGTGATGGCCCGCTGTAGCTCGCTGACGGTGCGCTTGTCGAACTTGTTGATCGCATCGTCCTTGCGATCGAAACATAGTTCGACAAAGCCATCGTCGAGCGCGCTGACCCGAATCGAATCGCCCTGAAACATTGGAATCCGCCCTTCCTCAATCAATTGAAACTGGCTGTGACGTGCCGCAGCCGCTCGCGGCATTCGCTCACCATGCGCTCGATGAGCTCGGCGCAGGTGGGCACGTCGTCGATCAAGCCGACGACCTGGCCGGCTGCGATCACGCCGCCATTGGGATCGCCGGCGGCGAGCGCTTCACGCCCGCGCTGACCCGCCACGAGGTGACGGATGTCTTCGAACTGAGCGCCCTTCGCTTCGGCCGCGACCACTTCTTCCGAGATCGCGTTCCTGAGCACGCGAGCGGTGTTATGCATGGTGCGAAAGATCAGGCGCGTGTCTCGTTCACTGGCTGCGACGAGTGCCTGTTTGATGTTGTCGTGGATCGGCGCTTCGCGCGTGGCGCAGAAACGCGTCCCCATGTTGACGCCGTCAGCGCCCAACGTGAGTGCGGCGGCCATGCCGCGTCCGTCGCCAATTCCACCCGACGCGATGATTGGCACTGACAGTCGACGCGCAGCCGCCGGGATGAGCACCATGCCACCCACATCGTCGTCGCCCGGATGACCGGCGCATTCGAAGCCGTCGATGGAAATCGCATCGGCGCCGTGTTTCTGTGCCGACAACGCGTGCCGCAACGACACGCACTTGTGAATCACCTTGAGGCCCGCCGCTTTCGCGATGGCCATGAACTCCGGCGGCACCCTGCCCGCCGTTTCGATGGCCGCGACTTTGGAGCGCACGATCGTGTCGAGATAACGCTCGTACGGCGGCGGGTTGATCGACGGCAGCATGGTGAGATTCACGCCGAACGGCCGATCGCTGAGGCTTCGGCACTTGCCGATTTCCTCCCACAGCGCTTCCGGCGTCGGCTGGGTCAGCGCCGTGATGATGCCGAAACCGCCGCCGTTGGAGACCGCCGCGGCGAGTTGAGCCGTGCCGACCCACATCATTCCGCCCTGGACGATGGGGTACGTGACTCCCAGCATGTCGGTGATGCGCGTGCGCAGAGGATCCCCCGGTTCGTCTCGTGATTCGATGAATCCAAGCTAGGGGTCGGGGGGAGGAGCACGCCTCGTCGGTTCTGACGATTTTCGCCTGTCGCTGCGCGGGCACGATGAGCCCCACAGTAAGGCTCGAGCATGGCAATCGTTTCACCGCATCGAATCCCCGTCCTCGTCGGCGTCGCCGACGTCATCGACCGGCCAGCAGACCTGGCTCGAGCTCGCGAGCCGGCGGCGTTGATGGCCGACGCGTTGCTCGCCGCGCTTCAGGATGCGGTGGGATCTTCGGCTGCGTCGCTGCTCGCCGCGCTGGATTCGCTGGATATCGTCGCCGAGCACTCCTGGCCTTATGACCAGCCCTGCGAAGTGCTTGCAGCGCGCCTCGGTCATACACCGAAACGTTGTATTTACGGGGTCGCGGGCGGTGAGTCGCCGGTGCGGTTCATTCATGAAGCCGCGTTACGCATCGCTGCAGGTGAGAGCGTCGTCGCTGCGATTGTCGGTGCCGAGGCACAGCACTCCGTCGCTACTGCCAGCAAACAATCGATTCAGCTGCCCTGGTCGCCGCGAGGCTCGAATGCCGGTCTGCTACGCGGGAAGGACTTGTGCCATCCGATCGCGATCCGTCATGGCATGACTCAGCCCGTGCATGTGTATCCGTTTTACGAAAACGCGGTCACGGCGGCTTGGGGACAATCGCCGGCGGAAGCGATGCGCGAGTCGGCGGCGTTGTGGTCGGACTTTTCCAGGGTCGCCGCGGAGACTCCGAGCGCCTGGCTCAAGCAGACCTACTCGGCGGATCAACTCGCGACACCGTCGGCAGACAATCGCCCGATTGTCTGGCCTTACACCAAGCACATGATCGCGAATCCGTTCGTCAATCAAGGTGCGGCTGTCGTTCTGACTTCGCTCGCTAAGGCTCGTGAGCTCGGCATTGCCGAGGAGCGCTGCGTGTACATTCACGCCGGGGCTCGTGCGACGGAGCCAAGAGATTATCTGCAGCGGGATCAGTATCAGCGTTCGTACGCGCAGGAAGTGGTGCTCGAAGCGATGCGCGCGGCCGCCGAGCTCGCGCGGGGCGTTCCCAACAGCACTCTTGGGACCGCACCGCCCTTGGATCGATTCGATGCGATGGACTCAAGCGTCCTACCGTCGGCGCCGTTCGATGCGGTGGAATTGTACAGCTGCTTCCCCATCGTGCCGAAGATGGCGCGGCGGGTGCTCGCGTTGCCGGAAAACTCGCGTCTGACTGCGATCGGCGGTCTGAGTTTCTTCGGCGCGCCGCTCAACAACTACATGACGCACGCCGTGGCCGGTCTCGTGCGTCGGCTCCGAAACAAGCACGATGGTCTCGCCCTGCTCTACGGACAAGGCGAGTTCGTCACGAAGCATCATGCGCTACTGCTCGGCTCGTCACCGCCGGAACATGACCTCTCGGCCAGCGACGGCGACGTTCAATCGCTCGCCGATCGTCAACGCCGGCCCATTCCGGAGCTGATCGATGACTTCAGCGGACCGGCGACGGTGGAAACATTCACCGTCGTGTACGGTCGCGACGGCGAGCCGGAATTTGGCACGGTCATCGCTCGTCCTATTGAGAACGGCGAGCAGGACTTTGGCGCGACCATCGCTCGCGCCGTCAAGCACGGCGAGCCGGGCATCGCCGGGGCCACGGCAAACAACGACGGCCGCGACAAGCCTTTCTCGCGTCGACTGATGGCACGTGTTCCGGTCACCGACAGCGCATCGCTGCAAGCACTGACCAGCCGATCAACGACTCCCATCGGCCGCGTGGGCCAGATCACCCACGGCCCGGACAACCTTCTCCATTGGACTGTGGCATGAGCAAGCCGGCACTAATGGCCCGTGTTGCGCCAACGATTCCCATCGGCCGCGTGGGCCAAGCAACCCGCGGCTCGGACAACCTTCTGAACTGGACTGTGACATGAGTGAGCCGGTACTCGTCGAGCATCGCGGCGATGTCGCCATCGTGACGTTGAACATGCCGGAGAAGCGCAACGCCCTTGGCGTCGCGCTGTATCAAGCGCTCTCGCAAACGCTCACGTCTCTGCAAGACGACTCGTCCGTTCGCGCATTAGTTCTCTATGGCGGCAAGCATTTCTGCTCGGGCGGCGACATCTCATCCCTCGACTCGGCACCGCTCGCCATGCGCTCGGCGATGCACGTCGGCCACCGAGCCGTTCGCGCTCTGATCGGCGGAAGGTTGCCCGCCGTCGCCGCAGTCGCTGGCAGCGCATTCGGCGCCGGCTTCTCGCTCGCGATGGCATGTGACTTCGTCGTCGGCGATCCGTCGACCACGCTGTGCGCGGCGTTCGGCAAAGTCGCCCTCACGCCCGATTACGGACTGATGTGGACGCTGCCTCAGCGCGTCGGCATCGGACGGGCGCGAGAATTGATGATGTTGTGTCGACAGGTCGGCGCCGAAGAAGCGCTGTCGATGCGTTTGATCGATCGTCTCGTGGGCCCGGGGGAAACGCTCGACGCGGCGTTCCAGCTTGCGAAAGAACTCGCCGCGGCCTCGCCCGGCGCGATCGCGACGACCAAAGCCGTGCTGTCGCGAGCTCCTTTGTCATTGGACACGATGCTGGCCTGGGAGGCGGACACGCAATCCCTGCTCGCTCGAACTCAAGATCTGCAAGAAGGCATCCGCGCCTTCGCCGCGCGGCGGCCGCCCGCGTTTCGTGGAGAGTAATGCGATGTTGAACGCGGCAGCCGACACCATGCGAGCCGAAATCGAAACTGTGCCGCAGTATTGGCCGCGGCTCGCCGAGTATCTGGCGGGGCTCGGCCTGCAACTGGACCTCGACAGTCCACCCCAACAGTTCGCTGGCGGCTTCGCGAATCTGAATTATCTGATCAAGCTCGACGGCCAGCCGGCCGTGCTACGCCGGCCGCCGAAAGGCCCGCTTCCTGCGGGCGCGTACGACATGGCGCGCGAGTTTCAAATTCTCTCGCGGCTGTGGCAGAAGTTTCCGCTGGCACCGCGTGGTTTGCATCTGTGTGAGGATGCTCGTGTCATTGGCGCGCCGTTTCAGATTGTCGAGTATCGAACTGGCATTTCTCTGCGTGACTCTCTGCCTACCTCACTCGCGGGAAATGTCGCGGTGGGCGCCACGCTCGGGAATACGCTCGTGGATATCCTCATCGATCTGCATCGTGTGGACCCAGCAAGCGTCGGGCTGGAAACATTGGGCAAGCCCTCCGGCTTTCTGCAACGAGCGACGGAAGGCTGGATCAAACGGGCCAGCGTCGCCGTCGACGGCTGGGGTACGCCGACGACGCTGCAAATGATCATCGAGCTTGCGCATTGGTTGCGTGAGCATTGCGTTCCGGACTCGAACCAGGGGCTGCTCCATAACGACTTCAAGCTCGATAACGTGCTGCTCGATCCGGTGAGCTTGGCGCCGCTTGCTGTGCTCGATTGGGATCAAGGGACGCGGGGTGACGGATTGTTCGATCTCGCTGTGCTGTTGAGTTACTGGACAGAGTCGGGGGATCCGGCAGCGATGCATCAGATGGCGCAGATGCCGACTGCTAGCCCCGGGTTTCCTACTCGACAGCAGGTTGCTGAACGTTATGCGTTGGCGCTTGGGCGGGATCTTTCGACGTTTCGGTTTCATCGTGTGCTTGCGCAGATGAGGACTGCGGTGATTTTTCAGCAGTTGCATGTTCGGTGGAGGCGGGGGGAGACGCGCGATTCGCGGTATGAGAGGTTCGGTGAGATTGGCGAGGGGCTGCTTCAGTTCGCTCGTTCTATCGCTCGCGGCGAAGTTTTCTAAGAGCCCGCCCACCCGCCCCC